>JBEKBR010000014.1:0-67457 GCA_050015295.1 Candidatus Aquilonibacter sp.
ATCGTCGCGGAACCCGGCGAGTTTTCGTGGATGACCTCCAACGTGCAACTCAACACGACGGCGATGACCGCCGGCACGAAAGGCTTATTTGGCGTGCTCGGTCGTGCGCTTTCGGGCGGCGGACTCTTCATGACCGAGTACAGCACGACCGGTGGGAACGGCTTGATTGCGTTCGCCGCTAAAGTCCCCGGTGAGATCATGCAAGTCGACGTTTCGCCAGGACACGAGTACCTCGTTCATCGCCACGGCTTCTTGTGCGCAACCGAAGGCGTGCAGCTGACGATGGGCTTCCAGCAGTCACTGGGCGCGGGCATCTTCGGCGGCAACGGATTCGTGTTGCAAAAGCTCGCCGGCGCCGCGACCGCGTGGGTGGAACTCGGCGGCGAAATCGTCACCTACGATCTGCAGCCAAACGAAACGATTCAAGTGCATCCAGGGCACATCGGGATGTTCGAAGCGAGCGTGAACTTCGACATCACCTTTATGAAGGGGATCGTCAACGCGATCTTCGGCGGCGATGGATTATTTATCGCGCGGCTCACCGGTCCGGGCAAAGTCTGGCTGCAAACGCTCACCATGCCGAACCTTGCGCACGCGCTCATGCCGTATCTCGGCAAAGAGGCAACGAATACCGCGCAAACTGCCGTCGGCGGTGGTATCGCCGGCGGCATCGCGGGTTCGCTGCTTAAAGATATGTTCGGCGGCGGTTAGGTCGAGCCGACTACGCCGCGGATTTCTTGCGGCGCGTCGTCGTCGGCTTCTTCTCCGGTTTGTCGTTCGAGGCGGCGCGGCCGTTGCCGGCACGCCGTTTCTTGCTTTCCTCGAGCGACTGTGCGAGGACATCCATGAGGTTGACGACCTTCGACCGTGGCGCCGCGGCCTTCTTGGCCTTGGGAAGTTCTTTCCCCGCAGCGCGCGCTTCAATCATCGCCAGCAACTCGTCGTGATATTTATTCTTGAATTTCTCCGGTTCGAACGCCGTGACGCTCATCGTATCGATGAGCATGCGCGCCATCTTCATCTCGGCTTCGGGGAGTTTTTCTTTCTCCGGAAGCTCAAGCGTCGATTCTTCGACGATCTCGCTCGCCCAATGCATGAGCTCGAGCACGAGCGCTTCGCCGATCGGTTTGACCGCCGCGATGTATTCTTTCGTGCGAATCACTACGCGTGCAATCGCCACTTTGTTCGACTCGTTGAGCGCTTCGCGCAATAGCGCGTAGGCGTGTTTGCCCTGTTTGCTCGGCTCGAGGTAGTACGGCTTGTCGAAGAACATCGGGTTGATCGTATCCAGGTCGACGAACTCGAGAATGTCGACCGATTGCGTCGCTTCGGGATTGACCTTCTTAAAATCTTCGTCGGTCAGCACCACGTACTGACCCTTTTCGTATTCGTAGCCTTTGACGATCTCGTCCCACGGCACCGGCTTGCCGTCGACCGAGCAGGTCCGCTCGTACTTGATGCGTCCCTCGTCCTTGGCGTGCAGCATGTTGAACGAGAGCTCGTCGGTGCGGACGGCGGTGAAGAGCTTCACCGGGATGGTAACCAAACCGAAATTGATTGCGCCGGACCAAATTGCGTGAGCCATAGCCGAATTAGTTTACCATGACCCCTGCAAGGTCAAGCGCTACCCCAAGATGTTGTAGCCGGCGGCGAAGCCGGCTACTAGGTCCACTGTTTCTGTGCCTTGGCAATGGCCGGTTCCAATCGCTGCTTCTTCCACGCCTTCCCGGCCCACAGGTCGCCGTCGCGTTCGAGTCGCTTGGGGGTCGTCTTAAGGTTGAAGGCCGCGAAGGTGTCGGCCGGCACGCCCGATCGCTTGCGGGCAAACGCTTCGACCTCGTCCCATGCGAGCGGCGTCGACACCGGCGCGCCATCGCGCGCACGCACCGAATACGCGCTGACGATCGTCTTGCCGCGCCCGACTTGCAAGAAGTCGAAGTAGACTGCGCTTTGATCGCGTTTGGCCAGCGATCGTTCGAGCGAGATGCGCGTCTTGTCCTCTTGTGCGAGCCGATGGGCAACGATCTCAGCAAACATCTTCGCAGCATCGTAGGAATAACCCGCGGCTAGCGGCACGACGACGTGCAGCCCCATACCACCTGACGTTTTCACCAGCGTCGTCAGGCCGATCGACGTTAACAGGTCGCGCACTTCAAGCGCGACGGCAGCCAGCGTCTTTATCGTACATTGCTCGCCCGGATCGAGATCGAAGAACACGTAGTCCGGTTCCTCGATCGTTTCGACATGCGACGTCCACACGTGCAGCACGATCGAAGCTAAATTGGCAACGAACGTCAACGTCGCTTCGTCGTTGCAAAGCATATACGTGGTCTTCGCGCGCGAACCCCCGGGACTGGTGAGCGACGCACGCGCAACCCAATCCGGCAGTCCCTTGGGCAAATGTTTTTCGAAGAACGACGGGCCATCGACGCCATCAGGATAGCGCTGCAGCGTGAGCGGACAATCGCGCAGATACGGCAACAGCCACGGCGACACGCCGCGATAGTAGCTGATCAAATCGCCTTTGGTGTAGCCGTCGCGCGGGAACAGCACCTTGTCGAGGTTCGAGAGCGAAAGCTCGTGTTTGTCAACCGTAACCGGAACGCGCACCGTAGCCATTACTCGCGCACCACGTCTTTGGCGGCTTTATCGATGCGTAGGCCGAGAAAAGCCGGCTGACGCAGAATGTTGTCGCGCGTCCATTCGGTGAAACGCACCTCAGCAACGAGTTGCGGCTGGACGTAATGCACCGGCGCGTTCGCAATCACTTTATTAGCGAACGGCGACGTTTCGCGCGCGAGAGGCTTGAGCTGCTTCATGATCTCGCCGATGCGTTTTACGGAGAAGCCGGTGCCGACGTTCCCCACGAAGCGCAGATCTTTCCCCTCGTACACGCCAAGCAGCAGCGAGCCGAAACCTTTGCGGCTCCCACGCGGATCGGTCCAGCCGCCGATCACGAATTCTTGTTCGAGCTGCGCTTTGATCTTGACCCAATCCCGCGTGCGCCGGCCTTGATAGGTCGAAGCACGTTTCTTGCCGATGATGCCTTCCAAGTGATTGCGCTTCGCCTGTGCGAAGAGCGCCTTGCCCTTGCCGACGACGTGCTTAGAGTACAGCACGAGCTGATCGTCGGCGATCAATCGCTCGAGCAGCGCCTTGCGTTCTTCGAGCGGATTCTTGCGCTGATCGCGGCCGTCGGCGTAGAGCACGTCGAAGGCGGCATAGGTCAAGCTGTGGCCTTGCTCGGCGTATTCTTGGAGGCGCTGGAAGTCCGAGCGGCCCTTCGAATCGAGGCTGACGATTTCACCGTCGACGATGATCGGTACGCTCTCGAACGCATCGGCTAACCCGTCGAGATCGGGAAACTGCTTGAGTAGATCGAGCCCGTTGCGCGATACGAGCGTGAGTTTGCCCTTGGCATCGACGGTGCAAATTGCGCGATAACCATCCCACTTGATTTCGAAGAGCCAGTCATCGCCGTCAAACGGCTCATCGATCAACGTGGCAAGCTCTACGCCGGTAATCTTTGGCAACGGTTCGGCTTTGGCCGCGGCGCGCGCGCGCGTTTTTTTGGGCGGGTCAACCGGACGCGATTGCCAGGTCTTTGGGTGGCTCTCTTTCTTGATGTCCTCGATCGTCTTGCCGCTTTTCACCGACTGCGGATAATCGTCGATGTCGTAGTGGGTGGGATCGTTACCATCGTGATCTTTGATCAGCAGCCACGGGTCGCCGTGCTCGCCCTCCTTTGGTTTGATCTTGACGAGCGTGAACATGCCGTGCAGTTTCTTGCCATGCAGGATGAATTTGATTTTGCCGTTCGCGATTTCTTTGCCGGGATCGGTGCCTTCCGCCAGCTCGTACCAGCCCTCGTCCCAAATGATCACTTCGCCGGCACCGTACTGTCCGTTCGGAATCACGCCTTCGAAGGTGCGATAGGCAAGCGGATGATCCTCAACGTGCATGGCAAGGCGACGCTCGCCCGGAACCATCGTCGGCCCCTTCGGCACCGCCCATGACGGCATTGCGCCGTCGGCTTCGAGACGAAAATCGTAGTGCAGCCGCGTCGCTCGGTGCTTTTGAATGACGAAGCGCAGGCGTTTGCTGCCGCGCGCGGGTTTGCCGCTCGGCTCGGGTGTCGCGGCGAAGTCGCGCTTCTTGTTATAGGTCTCGAGCGTGCGTGCCATGGGTGCTAGCGTCCGTACCCAACCAAGTGTGCGACTAACGCGATCGCGCACGCAGCAACCACGATGACGGCAAGGCCGATTCCGGCGGCCCGGCGGCGAATCATCGTGTCCATGGGATGGGACGTTGCCGGCGCAATTGCATCACTACTCCTTGCCCTCGCGGCGCAGGTGCGCAGCCGCTCGGCGGGTGGCTTCTACGATGCTGAGGTCTACGGGATGACGCCGCGCTCTCACCGCCGTTACGCCCTGATCGCCCTAGGCTTCGCTCTCGCGTTTTTCGCCGTTGCCTGGTGGTGGCCTCGAAGTGCCGCAACGATCTGGCTGTTCGCGGCGTTCGTGCTGTTTGCGGTGTTTTACCTAACCTCGTACTTGCGTGGAGCCTATGAAAGCGATGACTGAGTTTCATTTCTCGCCACGGCCGAATCGGGCGTCCGAAATCGCGTGGCAGCCGTGGAGCGAGGATGCCTTCAGCCGCGCGCAGCGCGAAGACAAGCCGATTCTGCTCTCGATCTCGGCGGTGTGGTGCCATTGGTGTCACGTCATGGACGAAACGAGCTACTCGAATGAAAACGTGATCGAGACCATCAATCGCCGCTACGTGCCGGTGCGCGTCGATAACGACGAGCGCCCCGACGTCAACGCGCGCTACAACATGGGCGGGTGGCCCACCACCGCGTTTCTGTCTCCCGACGGATCGCTGCTCACCGGCGCGACGTACTTGCCGCCGGATCAGATGCAACGCGCGCTCAACGATGTCGCCGCCTTCTACACCGAGCGCAAAGACGACATCGCCGAAAAGACCCGCGAGGTCCGCGCTGCCCGCACAACCTACGACATCGCGCGGCCCGAAGCGCTCTCGCGCTCACTCGTGGACGACTTCGCGGCGACGCTGCTGCAGGCGTACGACGAAGAGTTTGGCGGATTCAATGAAGCACCGAAATTTCCGCAGCCCGAAGTGCACGAGTTCTTGCTCGCCTATTGGCGTCTCTCCGGCGACGCGCGCTACTACGAAATCGTCGCGCACACGATGAAGGCGATGGCGCACGGTGGCATGTACGATGCGGTCGAAGGCGGGTTCTTCCGCTATTCGACGACACGCGATTGGTCGGTTCCCCACTTCGAGAAAATGACCGAAGATCACGCCGGATTATTGCGCGTGCTTGCGCAGCTCGAGCTGTGGGCGCCGAGCGCACTCGTTCGTGACGATCTCGCCCGCACGATCGTCTACATACGCACCGTGCTACGCGATCCGCAGACCGGCTTTTTTGCCGGCAGTCAAGATGCCGACGAACACTACTACACGCTGCCACTAGACGAACGCCGCAAGCTCGACCCGCCGTTCGTCGACCGGCGCTCGTATTCAAATTGGACCGCGGCACTCGCCGGCGCATTCGCGTGGGCCGGTATTGCGCTCGACGATCGCACGTTGATCGACGAATCGCTGCAAACACTCGACGCGATGCACGAGCGCTTGCGTGATCCTAGCGGCTTGCTCTATCACGTCGCGGCGCCGGGTGAAGCGCCGCGGATCAGCGGACTGCTCGGCGATCAGGCCGCCTATCTGCGCGCGTTGCTCGATGCTTACGAGATGAGCGGCGAGGCGCGCATGCTCGAGCGCGCGCGGGCCCACGCCGACGCGACGATCGCGGCCTTCGAAGCGGGTGACGGCGGGTTCTACGATCGCGCCGATCGCGACACGCTCGGACGGCTCGAGGTCCCGGACCGGCCGATCACCGAGAACGGTCTGATGATCGAGAGCTTACTGCGCTTGAGCGCCCTACTACAGGACGCGGCATACCGCACGCACGCCGAGCGCGCCCTGTTGCTCTACGTCAAGAGCTTTGCCCGCGCGATGTCGTTTTCGGCGGCCTACGTCCGCGCGATGGCGCGCTATCTCGCCCCCGAGCTCACGGTGCGCATCACCGGCGCCCTTGCCGCCGGGGCGCCCCTGCGCCACGCCGCCCGGCAGCTACCCTCGCCGTTCGTGGCGGTCGAGAGCGACCCGGCCGGCGCGACCGCCGCCTATCTCTGCGAGGGCACCACCTGCCGGCCGTTGGAGCTGAAACACTAGCGCTCCCGGCCCGTAGAGAAGGGTGGAGGAACGCTGTCATGACGCCGTATGCCCAGATGCTGCTTGCCTACGTCCGCCCCGAAGCCCAGGGCGTGTACGCGTACGAATATGAGCGCTACGCCAAAGACTCGGCGGTTGCGCTCGTACTGACCATCTTTTTCGGAATTATCGGTGGTGAGTCGTACTACATCGGCGACTGGAAGCGTGGGATTTGGATGACGATCGCGATGTTTAGCGGCATCGGCATGTTCATCAGCGTGCCGCTGTGGATCGCGCGTTGCTTTACGATCCAAGGTGAGTGTGAATCATACAACGACTACGTCGCGTGGCTGATCGCGTGCCGTTACGTGTCGCAGACCAATGCGGTGCAGCCGCCGCAGCCCGCGCCGCCGTCCGGCAAACGTCCGTCAATCGGCGGCCTCCCGATGGTCGCGCAACGCTAATTCGTTCGAACGAAGCTGTTCCAAAACCAGCAGCCCCATAGCCCGACTGCAACGGAATAGCAGATGAGCGCTTTGCCCCACACGGAAAGGCGCTCTTTCGTTGCCAAAAACATCAGCGCGACTAAGAACGGTTCGAAGTCGAGCGCATGGCGCATCCCGAACTGCGCAAATCCGTTGACGTAGTACATGAAGTTCGGTGCCGCACAAAGCACAGTGGCAACCCACAACGCCGCGACCCAGCGCCACGGTGTACGCGCAAAGAACGCCAGCACGAGCGCGGGCGACGTCCAAGTGAGAGCGACGCCGCTGATCGTCGGCGCGTACCACGGATAGGTAGCAACGCGCTGCGGCGCCTGCACGAAAAACGACCACAGCTCGTATGGAAAATACTGCAAGCGGAAGGGCGACCCGGTCGGCATCCCGGCTTGGTCCTGGTGATACCACGCGGTGTAGCCGATGTCGTACCACGTTCCCCAGCGCGCAAGATTGTAGCCGATCCAGATAAGTGCGATGGGTAGCAGTGCTGTTCCGAACGCTCGCAAGCGCTCCCGGTCGCCCAACAAATATGCGTACACCGGCACGGCGAGCACCAAATCGAAACGCGAGAAGATCGCGCAACCGGCCCACAACGCGACCAGCCACGCGCGTCGTGCGCCAGCCAGCTCGACCAGCGCCAGCATCGTAAAGCACACCGCGCTTACGTGCGCGATGAACCAGACGTCGCCCAGCATCGCGCACCACAACAAGTCCGTACCGGCGAGCAAGAATGCGCAGATCCACACGTTCGTTCGCGCCGGCACGCCATAGCGCTCACCGAGTTCAAAGGCCGCGCCGATCGCAATGGCGCCGAGCACTATGGCCAGTGCCGTCTGATTGAAGCTCCCGAAGATCGCGACGAACGGCAGCAGCAAAAAGGCCGGCATCGGGCCCTCGATGATGTAATACTGCCCGTTGAAGGGTAGCGCGTCGATGTAGTTGCCGGGCCAGGCGATCCAGGTGTGCCCGTGAAGCAGCGCTTGCGCCAGCAGCACGTAGTTGTTGTACGGCGAGGAACGACCATGCGCGAAGATCGCGATGATGAGGAGCGCGACCGCCCCGGCGACAATCGACGGTTTGACCTTCACGCGAGCATCCGTTCGAGGTACAATGAGCGGCGTCATGCACGTTCGGACCGACGAACCCCTGGAACGATTTCTCGCGCCGAGCTCATTCATCGAGTCGGACGCGCCGGCGATCCGCGCGTTCGTCGCCGATCGACTGGCGGACTGCGACGACGTCGAAAGCGCGCGCCGCGTGTTTCACTTCGTCCGCGACGACGTGCACCACTCCTGGGACATCCAAGGGCGGCGCGTGACCCGAACGGCGACCGACGTGCTCGCCTACCGCGAGGGTATTTGTTACGCCAAGAGCCATTTAGCGGCGGCGTTGCTCCGCTGCGCCGGGGTTCCGGCCGGGATTTGCTATCAGCGTTTGACCCTGATGGACGATGACTCCGCCGGCTATGCGGTGCACGCGCTCAACACCGTCTACGTGCGCTCCCTAGAGCGCTGGATTCGCTTTGACGCCCGCGGCAACAAGCCGGGCGTCGACGCGCAATTTTCGCTCGACCGCGAGCAACTCGCGTTTCGCATTCGCCCGGAGTACGACGAAGTCGACTATCGCGTGAATCACGCTGAACCGCATTCCGCGATCATTAAAACGCTCGTCGAAAACGACGACGCGATCGCGATGTACTCGAAGGGGCTACCCGCCGCGCTCGACTAGCGCGAGCCCAGAACGAACCGATTGCCGTCGGGATCGCGGAAGATCGCTGAGGTTCCCCAACCCTCCTTACGCGGGGGCTGTTCGAACTCAACGCCGTTTCGCACCATCTCTTCGTAGGTGCGCTCCACATCGTCGCATGCAAGCGATAGATTCATGAATTCTCCGATGCGAGCTTCGTGACCGGGCGGCGTAAAAAGCACGATTCTCGTTTCAGCAGTCCCGACGCTGAGTTCGATCCAGCGCTGACCGCCCATTTCCGCGCCCATCGGCTGATCCGTTACCACGTCGAAGCCGCATGAACGCGTCCAGAACTCGAGCGCGGCGTCCTGATCGCGAACCGGTATGCCGACGAATTTCACCGACTTAATCACGACGTCATTGTCGAGCCTGAGAGGCCGACCCGTCAAGAATGTAGTACTTGCTATAGTAATGTCTACGACAGTTCGCATCGACCGCTATGTAGTCGACGTACTGATGCGCGATATCGTTGGCCACGACGCACGTCCGTCGGCGTACGTCATCTATCTTTATTTCGCAACGCGTTCGAGACGCGCGACCGCACTCAGTCACGCGGAACTCGCGAGCGCGACGGGCCTCTCAAAGCGAGGCGTCCAGCTGGGCATCGCGTGGCTGAAACGACGCGGCCTGATCGATGCACGTCGTGAAAAGCCGACGGCCGTTCCCTTCTATCGTGTGCTCAAGCCGTGGCGCCACAAGCCACGCAGGTGAGACTCAAATCGGCGGCAGCGTTGCGTGCGGCAGCGGCTTGGGCGCAATAAATGTCGAGGCCGGAAGCGCCGGCGGAAAGCGATAGTCGCCCCAGGTGATGCGCTCGCGCGCCGGCTTGCCGTTGACACTGGCTTCGATCGTGACGTACAGCGGCATCCAATATTTATCGGATTTTCCGTACACGAGCGCGCCGTGGCCATGCGCAGACGCCGATGCCGTCGTAAAATCGATCTCGCGTGGAAGAAACGACAACCCGTCGATCACGAGTCCAGTGACCACAAAGCCGGCGGCGGATCCTAGCGGCGTCAGCTCGTAGCGATAGTTGACGTGCGCACCGTCGCGCACCGTATGCTCGAACAGCATTGCGTACTCTGTACTGCGCGGGGCTAGCCGAAGGACCGCATAACGGTCCTCACGGTGTCCAAAGTTCACGATCTTCGGCTTGAGCGGAATACCGTCGACCGCAATCGTCTCGTCGCGCACGTTCAAGCCGCTACGATAGATGACGTGGCGCTCCTCGATATCGCTTCCGCCGAGCTGCGATACGTTATAGGTGAAGATCATCGTCTTGGGCAAGTGCAGCGCGCTCATTTCGAGTTGATAGCGCGCGAGCACGAGTTGTGAGTCGAGCGTCTCCGGCGGTGCGGCGCCAAACAGCGCCAGCGTCGCGAGCAACGCGAACAGCCGTGTTCTCACGCGGATTTCGGCACCGCCAGCACGGCGTCGCGAATGGCTTGCAGCGCCGCCGGAGCGCCCGCGGCGTTCTTGCCGCCGCCTTGCGCCTGCGTCGCCGCACCGCCGCCCTTGCCATCGACGAGCGGTGCCGCGAGTTTGACAAGGTTGCCGGCGTGCACGCCGCTCTTCACCAAGTCGTCGCTAGCGGACACGAGCAAGCTGACCGTACCGTCGTCGACACCGGCGAGGGCGATGACACCGCTTTGCAGACGGCTGCGCAGGGCGCTTGAGAGATGACGGATCGCTTCGGCGTTCGCCTCCTGAACCACCGCACCGACGAAGGTGCGATCCCCCGCACGCTCGGCACGCTCGAGATAACTCTGGGCCTCGAAGGCCGCCATTCGCGCTTTCATCTGGCCGACCGCGCCTTGCAGATCGCGCACTTCGCGCTGCAACTTAGTCACCCTATCGATCAGCTCGTCGGGCGTGGTGGCAAGTGAGGTCGCAAGCTCGCCGACGAGGTCTTGCTGATGCACGACGAAATGCTCGGCCGACGCGGAAACGCAGCTCTCGATCCGCCGAATGCCGCTGCCGATCGAAAATTCACTCAAAATCACGAACAGCCCCAACTCGCCGGTCGAGTGCGCATGCGTGCCGCCGCAAAATTCGACCGATGGCCCCGCCTGCAACACGCGAACCTTCTCACCGTATTTCTCGCCGAACATCCAGATCGCGCCGCTCTGTTTGGCTTCGTCGATCGGAAGTTCGCGCGTGATCACCGGCGAATCGTCGCGAATCATCTCATTGACCCGCGCTGCGACGGCGTGCTTTTGTTCTGGGCTCAGCGCGCCGCCAGGGTTGCGAAAGTCGAAGCGCATGCGATCGATGCCGACCCACGAGCCGGCCTGCGTCACATCGTCGCCAAGTACGTCCTTGAGGGCGCGCTGCAACAGGTGCGCCGAGGTGTGGTGCCGCCGTATCTCGCGCCGCCACCAATCGAAGACCGCGGTATGCGCCTTTGCGCCAACCGTGAATTCGCCACTCTTGACGATGCCGTGATGCGCGACCGCCTCGCCCATATACTGGGCGTCGTCGACGTCGAATACCGAGCCGTCGGCGAGCGTGATCCGCCCGCGGTCGCCAATCTGGCCGCCGCGCTCGGCGTAGAACGCGGTGCGATCGAGGATAAGTGTTCCGTGCTCGCCGGCGCGCAACGTGTCGACCGGTTTATCATCATGAAGGATCGCCACGATCTCGCCGTCGCTCTCGAGCCCGCCGTAACCGGTGAACTCCGAGCGTACCGCCGGCAATTCCGCGAGCGAGACGACCGCGCGTTTCGACTTCGCGTCGGCGCGCGCGCGCTCGCGCTGCGCTTGCATCTCGGTCTCGAACTCGACGGTATCGACGGCCACACCGCCATCCGCGGCGATCTCGCGCGTCAGCTCGATCGGAAAACCAAAGGTGTCGTGCAGCACAAACGCATCGTGGCCCGAGATCAACCGCGTGCAATTTTCATTTGCATCGGCGATCAAACCGTCGAGCATGCTCATGCCGCGCTCGAGCGTACGATCGAAGGTTTCTTCCTCGGTGCGCAGCGCTTGCTGAATGCGTGTGACGTTGTCGCGCAGCTCTGGATAGCCTGGCGCAAGCGACTTCACGACTGCGGGCACCAGCCCGGTCAGAAAGCCGTTGGGGTAGCCGAGCAGTTTGCCGTTGCGAATGGCACGGCGAATCAAAAAGCGCAGCACGTAGCCGCGATCGGTATTCGACGGATAGATGCCGTCGTTGATCAAGAACGTCACCGCACGTGCGTGGTCGGCGATGATGTTCTGCCGTTCGCGCTGCTCCTGGGGATGCATCGAGGCGTTCGCAATGTTCGGCTGCGCATCGATCAGGTCGGTGAAAAGATCGGTCTCGTACATCGAGGCCTTACCATTGCAGACCGCGAGCATCCGCTCGAGACCGCCGCCGGTATCGATCGATTTCTTGGGCAGTTCGCTCAGCACGCCGTCCGTGCCGCGATTGTACTGCTGGAAGACCACGTTCCAAATCTCGACGTAACGATTGCCGAGGTTGGGACCGGTATCTTCGGGACCGCTTGCGTACGCTTCGCCCGTGTCGTAAAAGATTTCGGTGCACGGTCCGCACGGACCGGTTGGGCCCATCGTCCAGAAGTTGTCTTCGTCAAAGCGGGTGATGCGCGACGGGTCGAGCCCGACGTCCTTGTGCCAGATCTCCGCAGCCTCGTCGTCGCCCGTGTGCACGGTGACGTACAGGCGCGACGGCTCGAGCTTGAGCACCTTGGTGACGAACTCCCAAGCAAACGCGATCGCGTCTTTCTTGTAGTAGTCGCCGAAGCTGAAGTTTCCGAGCATCTCGAGGAAGGTGCCGTGGCGGCCGGTGCGCCCGACGTTCTCAATGTCGCTCTTGGCGCCGGCAACGCGCAGACAACGCTGCACGGTGACGACCCGCGGCGCGGGCGCCGGCTGGTCGCCGAGAAAGATGGGCACAAATTGCTCCATCCCGGCGATGGTGAAGAGCGTGGTGCTCAACTCGTCGGGGATGAGGCTCGCGGAGGGCATCAGCTTGTGCTGCTTGGCAACGAAGAAGTCGATCCAAGCCTGGCGGAGTTCTTGGCTTTTCATGAGCTAATGCTGGATGATAGCAGACGGCCGCGCCGGCTTCCTACCACCTAAGCCCTCGGAGGTCAGAAACGATGTTTCACGCACTGATTCTTGCTGCGGTGGCGCTCACGCCCCCGCAGGTGGACTCCGTTGTAGCCAATGCCGAGGCGGCATTCCATAGCTACATCTTCCCCGATGTCGCCGCCAAGGCCGTAACCGTTCTCAAAGAGCGGGCGCCGACCTATCGGACGATCGCTGATCCCGAAGCGCTCGCCAAGGCAATGACAGCGGATCTGTTTGCCGTCACGCACGACAAGCACGTTCACATTGAGTACCCGTTCGACCCGAGTCAGTTCGGCGATGCATCGCAACCAAATGCTGCGCAGATGCACCAGTTCGATCAGTTGATCAACTCCGGATTCCTCACGGTTCGTCGCCTGCGTGGAAATATCGGTTACATCGATTTTCGCGAGTTCTCCGACGATGCGGACGTTGGCCACGTGATCGAAGCTGCCATGACCTTCGTGTCGCACACCGACGCGCTGATCATCGATCTACGCAAGAACGGCGGCGGCAGTCCGCGCGCAGCGCAAACGCTCGAGGCATATTTCTTTGACCAGCCGCAGCAGATAACGTCGCTCATGATCCGCGATCCAAAAACCGGTGTCGTCACGGAAACCCAACAGTACACCGATGCAACCGTTCCGGGACCACTCTATCTCAACAAGACGATCTATCTACTCACCAGCAATCGCACCTTTTCATGCGCGGAACAGTTCACCTACGACCTGCATAACCTCAAGCGCGTGACGATCGTCGGCGAAACAACCGGTGGTGGCGCAAACCCGGGCGAGTTGCTGTCGCTCGGTAACGCGTTCGGCATCTTTATGCCGAACGGGCGCGCGTACAGTCCGATCACGAAGACGAATTGGGAAGGTAGGGGCATCGCTCCCGATATCGCCACGTCGGCCGCCGATGCGCTGACGCGCGCATACGTGATCGCGCTCACCGCCGCACAGGCGAAAGCCAAGGATCCGGAGCTCGTCGATGAGATCAAGCGCGGGCTGGCCAATCCGGCGGATGCGCTGGCGCCGTAGCGTTTCTGCGAGAGCCCGCTACTCGCCGAGCGCGGACCGGAGCTTTTCGAGCGCCTTGGCCTGCAGACGGGAGACATGCATCTGCGAGACATTGAGACGCTTCGCGATTTCGGTCTGCGAGACCGATTCGTAGAAGCGTAGGTAGATGATCACGCGCTCGCGGCCGCTGAGCACGTGGAAGGCACGCTCCAAGTTGGCGCGATCCTCGAGCAGCTCCAGACCCGGGTCGGTGATGCCGACCGTGTCGGCCAGCTTCTGCGAGCGCTTGTCGCCCTCGCCCATCACTTCTGAGTCGAGCGAGAGCAGATTGTAGGCTTGGCCGAGTTCCTGTGCCTCGAGGATGTCTTCTTCGCTGGCCTCGAGCTTCACCGCAAGTTCGCGGACGGTGGGGCTGCGGCCGAGTTCGACCGACATCTTTTCGTTGGCCCGGTTGACGGCGAGATTGAGCTCTTGCAGACGGCGCGGAACCTTGACCGCCCAGCCCTTGTCGCGGAAGTAGCGCTTGATCTCCCCCACGATCGTCGGCGTCGCGTAGGTCGTGAATTCGACGCCGCGATCGCGTTCGAAGCGGTCGATCGCCTTGAGCAACCCCACCGTTCCTACTTGCACGAGATCATCGAGCGGCTCACCACGATTGGCGAATTTCAGCGCCAGGAACCGCACGAGGTTGAGGTGCGCGATGACCAACTCGTTGCGCAGCGAGTCGTACTCGCGATCCAGCGCGTCGGGGCTCTGCTCGTGGCGCAGGCGCACGCGCTCAAAGCGCGCGAACAATTCACGCGTTCGCTCGCGTACTGAGCGCACGTCACCGCTTTGATTCTGCACGTTATGCCGTGAGCCGCTTGACCATCACGAGTAAAGTGCCCGAATCCGGATGAACGTCGTACTGCACTTCGTCCATGAGCGAACGGATCAGAAAGACGCCAAGCCCGCCGACACGCTCGTCTTGGGGCTCACGAGAACGAATGTGCTCGGGGCGCGTGCCGCGACCGTAGTCGCGAACGCTCAGGCGCAATTCGCCACCACTTGCTTCGCACTTGATTTCGATGAATGGGCTTCCATGCGCATGCTGAATGGCGTTGGTACACGCCTCCGCAACGGCGAGTTTGATGTCTTCGATCTCGTCGATCGAGAAATTCAAACGGCTCGCCACCGCTGCAACCGACAGCCGCGCGAGCGCGACCCACTCCGCCTTACACGGAATCCGAAGATCGACGACGTCGAGATCGTCGGTGTTCGGCAACGCTTGATTCACACTAATGCCTTGGTG
The DNA here is from genome assembly GCA_050015295.1 of Candidatus Aquilonibacter sp. Lineage (GTDB taxonomy): Bacteria > Vulcanimicrobiota > Vulcanimicrobiia > Vulcanimicrobiales > Vulcanimicrobiaceae > Aquilonibacter. The sequence goes on from JBEKBR010000014.1 coordinate 14,858, forward strand.
GCGGCGTCTTCACTTTCGAAGATGCCGAAGATCTTGACCAATCCGGTGATGTCGAAAATCTTGCGAATCTGCGGATTCGTGCAGACGAGATTTACCGAGCCGCCATGCTCGCGCACGCGCTTGAGCCCGCCGATTAAAACGCCGAGCCCGGTCGAGTCGATGTACCGAACCTTCTCGAGATCGATCACCAAGTTGTAGACGCCGCGATCGATCAAATCACCGATCGCGTCTTTGACCTTGGGCGACGTGTAGACGTCGATTTCGCCGCTCAATTCAACGATGTAGCAGTCGCCTTGCGCCTCGCGCACGTTTACTTTGATGTCCAACGTCGTCCTCTCCATATCTATTGCTGGCCTAGCTATTCATTTGCCGCGTCACCGATGGTGGCGCGTGCGTTCTCGACGATCGTGCGGCCCCGTTCGTATAAATCGGCGGCGCTCTCCCGAATATCCCCCGAGGCGTCTATCGCCAGGTTACCCGCTTCCCGTGCCTTCCCAACCAAGAGATCGCGTGTTTCCTCTTGCGTCAGCAGCAGCGCGACCGCGCCACCCGCAATAAGCCCGAGAACGAAGCCGGCAAAAAACCCGTTACCCCCGCCGTTTTCGTCGTTCATGACCTGCCTCTCACTCGGCTCCGTCGCTTGATGTTCTTCCCGTCACGAAGCGCCGCAAACCAGCGCTTACCCCCGCAATCGTCGCGGCGACGTTCAGAATTGCCGGAGCAAGCACCCCCTTGACTAGGTCAGTAGTCTCAGAGACCGAATCGGCCACGCCCTCGAGCGACCCCACGACGCCCCGCAGCCGCGCGAGCGCCTGGTCGGCCGTGTCGGCGATGCCGCCGACATGGTCGAGCGTCTCGCCGATCGGCTTGCCCAGGGCCTCGATCTGCGCGTCGAGCACATCGAGGGTCCGGTCGACCCGGCCTAGGGTGCGCGCGAGCGCGATGCACGCAACGAGGGCGCCTATCCCGACCAAAAGGACGCCGACGCCGACGCCGCCGTCGAGGACGATGTTCCAATCAAATGCGGTCACGATGCTCTCCCTTGTAGTTCCGCGGTGATACGAGGCACGAGTTCCAGAACCCGGTCGATCTCTTCCTCGGTCGTCGCCTCGCCGAGTGAAAACCGGATCACGCCTTGATGCCAGCGCGGATCGGCGTTGAGCGCGGCGATGACATGGCTCGGTTCCAAGGCACCCGAGGTGCAGGCGCTTCCGGCTGAAACCGCGATGCCCTCCAGGTCGAAGCGCATCAGCAGCGCTTCGGAATCGATGCCGGCAAACGACACGTTGCTGTTGTTCGGTAAGCGCGGCGCACCGGCGCCGTTGATGCGCACCTCACCGGCACGCGCGCGAAGGCCGCCCTCTAACCGATCGCGCAGCGCGGCCACGCGCGCGGCCCGTTCGCGCGTCCCGGCGACCGCGCGTTCGAGCGCGGCGGCGAGGCCCACGATGCCCGCAACGTTTTCCGTACCCGAGCGCCGGCCGAACTCTTGTCCGCCGCCATGGACGAGCGGCGGCAACACCAGGCCATCGCGCACGTATAAGATGCCGACGCCTTTGGGTCCGTAGAATTTGTGCGCCGAAAGCGAGAGCAGATCGACGCCGAGCTCGCGTGGTCGAATCTCGATGAGGCCCGCGCCCTGCACCGCATCGGTGTGAAAGATCACGCCGCGCTCGCGCGCGGCGGCGGCGAGTTGCGCGATCGGCTGCACGACGCCGATCTCGTTGTTGGCATACATCACGCTTGCGAGCACGGTATCATCGCGCAGCGCGGCCGCGAACGCCGCCGGGTCGATCAGCCCGCGCTCGTCGACCGGCAGCAAGGTAACGTCGAATCCCTCGTCGCGTAGTGCGTCGAGCGCATGCAACACGGCATGGTGTTCGATCTGCGTCGACACGATGTGCGATCCGCGCTCGCGATAGGTGCGCGCGACGCTGAGAATTGCCTGGTTATCGGCCTCGGAGCCGCTGCCGACGAAGGTAATCTCCTTACGCGCGACACCGAGCGCGGCGGCCACGCGATCGCGCGCCCGATCGAGCCCCGCTCGGGCGCGACGGCCTTCAGCGTGCAGCGAGCTCGGGTTGTGACCGGATTCGATGAAGTACGGCAACATCTCGGCCAGGACTTCGGCATTGAGCGGCGTCGTCGCGGCATGGTCCAGGTAAATGCGATTTTTCATCCGATTCTCAGATCGATCTCAGAGCCCTATTCTACGATAACTCGTGTGCGAAGCTCCATTGCACACTCCGAGAAGTAGCAACGGGAACGCGGTCCGGGGGGGTAACCCCCGGACCGTTATTTTTTTTCGTCGTTTGCGCCGGGCTCATAGTAGTTGTGACCACGAAGATTCTCGGGGAGGTTCTCTTGCTTGATGGCGTAGTCGTCGTGCGCATAGTGATAATCACGCCCGTATCCTAGTCCCTTCATCAAACCCGTAGCGGCGTTGCGCAGATGCAACGGAACCGGATCGTTGCGCGATTCCTGCACGTCGTGCATGGCTGCGGAGTAGGCGCGCCCAACGCTGTTGCTCTTCTTTGCACGTGCGAGATAGAGCGTCGCGTGCGCAAGCGGATAGAAGCCCTCGGGCATGCCGATGAAATGGACTGCTTGCTGCGCGGCGATCGCGACTTGGATGCCTTGCGCATCCGCCAGGCCAACATCTTCTGACGCGAGGATCACCAATCGTCGCGCGATGAAGAGCGGGTCTTCGCCGCCGTCGAGCATGCGCGCGAGCCAATACACGGCGGCATCCGGATCGCTCGCACGCACGCTCTTGATGAAGGCGCTGATGATGTCGTAGTGCTGTTCACCACCCTTGTCGTAGGTCGAGCCACGTTTCTGTAGCGCCTCGAGCACCAGCGCGCGGTCGATCGTTTTTGCGCCGTTGTGTTGTGGAGCGCTCGAGGCGGCAAACTCGAGTGCGGAGAGCGCAGTGCGTGCATCGCCGTTCGCATAACCGATCAGCGTCTCGCGCGCATCCGGCGCGAGTTCGATCGGCTGGGTGCCAAGGCCACGCTCCGGATCGCCGAGCGCACGATCGACGATCGTTGCAACGTCGGCATCCGAGAGCGGGTGCAACACGAAGACGCGCGAGCGCGAAAGCAGCGCGGAGTTCACTTCGAACGACGGATTTTCGGTGGTCGCTCCGATCATCGTGATCGTCCCGTCCTCGACGTAGGGCAACACCGCGTCTTGCTGCGCTTTGTTGAAGCGATGAATCTCGTCGATAAACAGCACGGTGCGCGAGCCGACACGGCGGCGCGCCTGCGCCTCGGCAACCACGCGACGCAGATCGGCGACGCCTGCACTAACTGCCGAGAGCTTCTCGAAGTGTGCGCCGGTCGAACGAGCAACAATCTCCGCCAGCGTCGTCTTCCCGGTACCGGGCGGACCCCACAGAATCATCGACGGCACGCGATCGCTTTCGATCGCCCGGCGCAACGCACGGCCCTCGCCAACGATGTCGCTTTGACCGACGAACTCTTCGAGCGAGCGCGGACGCATGCGCGCCGCGAGCGGCGCATCCGGCTCGCCGAAGAGCGAGTTCACGGTTAGCCTGGTGAGGCGGTGGGCGCCGGCGTCCCGCCCTTGTGGCGCTGTAACGGATTGGGAATGTGAATCGGCTTGGGCGTTGCGACGTGGGTGGTCACAGCGCTCGGGAACTGCATCGTCACGTCGCCTTCAGCGTGCGCCTGACCCGTGATCGTGTTGTACAGCACGTGGTTGGCGGCCATGTTGCGCTGACCTTGGACGATCTTCACGTTGCCGGTCAAATCCAAATCGTGGCTAGTGTCATTCAATACACCCTTGTCTGCGTCAACCGTCGTATCGGCTTGGACGTAGTGGACGTTGCCCGTCGCGGTGTAGATCTTGCCCACGCCGTCGATATGCACCTGATCGGCGGTCAGCGTCGAGGGGCCGCGCGACTTCGCGGGCTTCGTGCTCGAGAGGCCGGCGAAATTGCCTTCGGTGTCGTGCATCACGACGTGGCCGTACAGCGTCGATGACTTCGACTTGTAATTACCGCTTGCGCGATCGGCGGTGATGTCGCCGCCTTCGCGCGTCATCGTGAGCTGCTGCGGTGTACTGAAATCACCAGTCTTGAAATTTGTATCGAGGAGTGACGCGCGAACGGTCCACACACCAACTTGACTTACCGTCGTGTTCGAGGACGCGCTTGGCGAGGCGCTCGGGCTCGGTATCGCACTCGAGCTTGGGCTTGGCTTCGGCGATGGCGTCGCCGCGATCAGGGCGCCGGCTACCATCAGCGCAATCACAAAACGTTTCATGCCTGCGAACGTACCTTGACGGTCTGGCGCTCGATCGGGCCAAGCAAATCGGCAAGTTGTTCGTAAGTCACCACGCCTTCGCGCACGAGGCGGGCACGTCGTCCGGTCAAATCCACGATGGTTGATTCGCGGTCGTAGCGTGTCGGACCATTCTCGATAACGAGATCCGCGGCCATTTCGCTATTGTGTTCCACGCTTGCCACCGCGAGCGGCCCAGCGCTGTCCAAGATTGCGCGCGCGAGCGGCTCGTCGGGAACGCGCAAGCCGACGGTCGTGTGTCCGGCGGTCACTTCGGCGCTAACGAACGACGGCCGGCGAACGATGAGCGTCACCGGCCCCGGAAGCAAACGCTTCGAGGCCAAGAGCGCGAGCGGATTCTCCGGCGCATATTCCAAAAACTCCGCCGGAGTCGCGACCAAGAGTGTCAACGGTTTATGATCGGGACGCGCTTTGGCGGTGTAGATGCGATCAACGGCCGGGCTGCAGTAGGGATCGCAGCCCATGCAGTAGCCCGTATCGTTCGGAAAGACAATCGTCCCGCCCGCGAACGCTTCGACCCGGCATGCTTCGACGACGCGATCCAGCGATTCGACGCGCGCGTCGAGAACTACCATGTTAGTCGGCTACCGCCATCAGACGTGAAGGCTCATCCCGGTACCGATCGCGACGCATGAAAGCGGATCGTCGGCAACGATTGCTGGAACCCCAGTCACTTCGGACAGCAATTTATCCAGACCGCGCAACAGTGCGCCACCGCCGGTAAGAATGACGCCGCGATCGATGATGTCGGCGGCCAGTTCCGGCGGCGTCTTTTCAAGCACGGCTTTCACCGCTTCGACGATCGCACCAACCGGTTCCGACAGCGCCTCGCGAATCTCTTCGCTCGTGATCTTGACGGTCTTGGGCAATCCATTGATGAGGTCGCGACCGCGAATCTCCATCGCCAGCTCTTGTTCGAGTTTGTACGCCGAACCGATCTTGATTTTGATCTCTTCAGCTGTGCGCTCGCCGATCATCAAGTTGTAGACGCGACGAATGTAGCGCACGATCGCATCGTCGAGTTTGTTGCCGGCAACGCGTAGCGACTGCGAAACGACGACGCCGCCAAGCGAGATCACCGCGACGTCGGTCGTGCCGCCGCCGATATCGACCACCATCGATCCCGACGGACCGTCGATCGGCAGGCCGGCACCGATCGCGGCCGCCATCGGCTCTTCGATGATGTCCACGCTGCGCGCACCGGCAAGTTTGGCCGCATCTTTGACGGCGCGTTCTTCGACGCTGGTAATTTCGGCTGGCACGCAGATGATTACCCGCGGTTTGGGCTTCACGATCGTCGACCACCACGAGCGGTCTTTCATAACTTTCTTGATGAAGTATGAAAGCATCGCTTCAGTTACTTCGAAGTCGGCGATCACGCCGTCGCGCAGCGGACGGATCGCCTGAATGTGTGCCGGCGTTTTGCCGAGCATTTGTCGCGCTTCCTCGCCCACCGCGAGAACTTTCCCGGTGTTCATGTCCTTTGCGACGACGGAGGGCTCACGCAAAACGATGCCCTTGCCCTTGACGTGCACGAGCACGTTGGCCGTGCCGAGATCGATGCCGATATCCAAACGAGTTACTCCAGAGACCTAATGGTGATAGTAATCAACTTACGCGCGGATATTCGCGCGTTTCAAAAATGCCGGCCGGCTCGACCAGCGGCGTGATACCGCTGCTGCGCTGCACCTGACCGCCGAGCGCGGAGAGCAATTCTTCCAGCCGCTCGTAGCCCCGATCGATGTATTCCAGCCCGATGATTTCGGTCTCGCCCGCGGCGGCGAGTCCGGCAATCACCAGCGCCGCTCCCGCGCGAATATCGGGTGCTTCAACCGGCGCGCCGGATAGGTGCGCGGCGCCCTTGACGACCGCGGTATTGCTCTCCATTGAGACGCGCACGTCAGCGCCCATACGCGCGAGCTCGTTCACGTACGAGAAGCGCGCGTTGAAGATCGACTCTTCGACCACGCTGGTGCCGGGAACGGTGGTAAGAAACGAAACCATCTGCGGCTGCAGATCGGTGGGGAACCCGGGATACGGTGCGGTGAGAATCTCGGTGCCGCCCGTGATCGCACTGCCGTCGACGCGAATCCAGTCTTCGCCGTAGGTGATATCGACGCCGCACTCTTGCAGCTTGAGCATGAATGCTTCGAGATGCTCCGGACGACAACCGGTGACGGTCACGTCGCCGCGTGTCACCGCACCGCCTAGCAGCAGGGTACCGGTGACGATACGATCGGGAATGATCGAGTATTCACCGCCGGTAAGTTCTTTCACGCCTTCGATCGTAAGCGTATCGCCGGCGAGGCCCGAGATCTTCGCGCCCATTGCGTTGAGAAAAGAGCCGAGGTCAACAACCTCGGGTTCCATCGCCGCATTCTTGATCACGGTCGTACCTTGCGCAAGTACCGATGCGAGCATCGCGTTCTTCGTCGCGCCGACGCTCGGCATGCGAAATTCGATCGTCCCGCCGTGCAGACGTTTGTGTTTCGATTCGGCGATCAAGTAGCCGTGCGCGTTGCGTACGTCGCAACCGAGCGCCAAAAAGGCTTGTTCGTGCATGTCCGTTGCGCGCGTGCCGAGCACGCAGCCGCCGGGCAGCGGCACCTCGGCTTTACCGAAGCGCCCGAGCAGTGGACCAACGATATCGAACGACGCTGCGAGCTTGCGTACCAACGCGTAGGGCGCGCGATACGATGCAACGTTGCTTGCATCGACCGTCACCGTATTGTCGCCTTCGTAGCGAATGCGCGCGCCGAGCGCTTCGAGCAGCGACCACATCACCGAAACGTCGGTAATCCGCGGCACGCGATGCAGCGTCACTTTGCCTTTGCACAGGATAGCGGCAGCCATGATCGGCAACGCCGCGTTCTTTGCGCCGTGCGTTGCGACCGAGCCCTCCAAGCGGACGCCACCACGCACCCGTAGCGTGGTCTCCAAGCGATCTAACATCAGGTCTGATCTTCGCTAGAGATACACGGATTCCGGCGAAGCCGGAAACGTAACGGGTTCAGCGCAAGCTGAACCCTAGTGCCCCGTTAAGCGCAGTTTCGCGTTGGCGAAATCGATCGTCGCCTGGTCGGTCGCGTTGGCTAGCTCTTCGCGCGCCTTGGCGACGTCGACGTCGGCGAAGTGCAGCGCTTCATCAACTAGGACGGTAACCCGATCGGGCAACGCTTGCATAAAGCCCTCGCGGGTCGCAAGCTCGAGCCGTTCGGCTTTCCCCTCGGTAACCACGTTTGCACGCAGCACGCCAGGTTTGAGCACGGCCAAAAACGGCGCGTGCTGGGGCAGGATGCCCTCTTCGCCCTCGGTCGTTACCGCGATCACCAGCTCGGCGTCGCCGTCGAAAACCACTTTCGTCGGCGTAATGAGCTTGAACGGGACAGTAGAGGCCATGCTAAATCCCGCCTAATCCTAGTGCGAGCATCGCGGCCGCAGGCAAGGATCGAGGAGCGAAGTGTGCTTTAGCACATGAGCGATCGAGAGACGCAGCATGCGGTCGTGAGGCTCGCACTAGGCCGTCGCGCCCAACTTCTGCGCGGCAGCACGGACTTCGTCGATGCCGCCCTTATAGAAGAATGCCTGCTCCGGCAGATCGTCCACTTTGCCGTCGAGGATCTCGCGGAACGACGCGATCGTATCCTGGATCTTGACGTACTTGCCGGGCGTACCCGTGAACTGTTCGGCCACGAAGAACGGCTGCGAGAACATGCGCTGCATACGCCGCGCGCGCCCGACGACGATCTTGTCATCTTCGGAGAGCTCCTCGATGCCCAGGATCGCGATGATGTCTTGCAGGTCTTTATAGCGCTGGAGCGTCTCTTGCACGCCGGTCGCAACCTTGTAGTGCTCGTCGCCGACGATTGCCGGATCGAGGATGCGCGAGGTCGAGGCGAGAGGATCGACGGCTGGATAGATGCCAAGCTCGGAGATCGGACGCGAGAGCGCCGTCGTTGCATCCAAGTGGGCAAACGTCACCGCCACCGCCGGATCGGTGTAGTCGTCGGCCGGCACGTAGACGGCTTGGACCGATGTGATCGAGCCCTTGTTGGTCGAGGTGATGCGCTCTTCGAGCACACCCATGTCGGTCGAAAGCGTCGGTTGATAGCCGACGGCGGACGGCATGCGGCCCATCAGAGCCGAGACTTCGGAACCCGCTTGCAGATAGCGGAAGATGTTATCCATGAAGAGCAGCACGTCGGCACCGGTCTCATCGCGAAAGTATTCGGCCATCGTGACGCCGGTCTGGGCGACGCGGAAGCGGACACCCGGCGGTTCGTCCATCTGACCGAAGACCAGCGTGGTCTGCGCAAGCACGCCCGACTCTTTCATCTCGAGCCAGAGGTCGTTGCCTTCGCGCGTGCGCTCCCCGACGCCGGTGAAGACCGAGAAGCCCTTGTGAACGCTGGCGATGTTGCGAATGAGTTCTTGGATCAGCACGGTCTTGCCGACGCCGGCGCCGCCAAAGAGTCCGACCTTGCCTCCGCGCGTGTACGGCGCCATCAAATCGATGACTTTGATGCCGGTTTCGAAGAGTTTCGGCGTCGGATCCTGATTCTTGAATTCGGGTGCCGGCCGATGGATCGGATAGTACGCTGCGGCTTTGACCGGCTCGTTCGAGTCGATCGTCTGTCCGAGCACGTTGAAGATGCGCCCGAGCGTACCTTCGCCGACCGGAACGGTGATCGGGCCGCCGGTGTTGGTCACGGCGTCGCCGCGGCGCAAACCGTCGGTCGAACCGAGCGCGAGACAACGGACTTGGTTGTTGCCGAGCTCATCTTGCACTTCGAGCACGAGATCGCGCACCTGCATCGCCGTTCCGCCGAGCTCGACGCCCGACGTGTGCGCCTGGCCGTTGCTTCCGGCTTGCGCATCATCGTTGACGCGCACCGTCAGCGCATCGTTGATTTTCGGCAACGTCTCAGGTGAGAATTCGATGTCGACGACGTTTCCCAGCACTTGGGCAATCTTACCGGTGGCAGCCATTTTCTATCCCTTTACGAGGGCTTCTGCGCCCCCGACGATTTCAAGCAGTTCTTTGGTGATCGCGGCTTGGCGCGCGTTGTTCATTTGAATCGTAAGCTCGTCGATCAGCTTGCCGGCATTCTCGGTCGCGTTGTTCATCGCGAGCAATTGTGCGGCAAAAAACGCCGCATCGGTTTCGAGGATCGCTGAGAAGATCGTGAACTCGAGATACTTCGGCAGTAGGCGCGAGAGCACGAACTCCGGCGATGGCGAGAACTCGACCGCCCCTTTGGGTCGCGCGTGGTCATCGTCAGCAAGGAGTTCACGCTGGATCGGCACGAGCTTGCGTACTTCCGGCTTCTGCGAGAGCATCGAGACCAGCTTGGAGCTGATCAAGACGATTTCGGAGATCTTGCCGCTCGTGAAATCTTCGGTGACGCTCTTGGCAACCTCGCGCGCGACGTCGAGCTTCGACGGCGCGTTGACTGCCCACGCCGGCCGATCGGCCACCCCCATACGGCGCACGGCGTTGCGCGCCTTGATACCGACCGTATACCAGGCGACGTGCTTCGCATCACGCGCAAAAAGCTCGCCTGCGCGGATCACGTTCGAATTGAACGCGCCGGCCAACCCCTTATCGGCGGTCATGAGAATCACGCCGGATGGCGCGCCGTCCGCGCCCGGTTTCATGAACGGATGATCGACGATCGAGACCGCCGCCATCAGATCGCGCAGCATCTCCGACAACGTGTCGGCGTATGGACGCGCTTGCTTTTGCGCCTGCTCCGCACGGCGGATCTTCGCCGCGGCGACTTGTTTCATCGCCTTGGTGATCTGCTGCGTATTCTTCAGCGAGCGTATCCGCTCGCGAAGATCCTTGACGCTCGGCATTAGAAGCTCTTGTTGAACTCCGTCAGCGCTTCGTTCAGTGCTTTCTTGTTGTCGTCGGAAAGCTGACCGCTCGAGGCAATCGCCTGCGACACGGCCGCATACTTCTGATGAAGAAAGTCGATGAAGCCCTTGGACCACTCTTGCAGACGCGGCGTCGGAATGTCGTTCACATAGCCGTTGGTCGCGCCGTAAAGCAGGGCCACTTGATCTTCCATCGCCATCGGTTCGTATTGCGGCTGCTTGAGTAACTCCGTGAGCTTCTCGCCGCGCATAAGTTGGTTTTGGGTCGACTTATCGAGGTCGCTCGCGAGCTTCGCGAAGGCCGCGAGGTCGCGATACTGCGCCAGCTCGAGTTTGAGCTGACCGGCCACCGACTTCATCGCCTTGGTTTGAGCCGAGCCGCCGACGCGCGACACCGAGAGACCGACGTTGACCGCCGGACGAATGCCTTGGAAGAACAACTCGGGCGTCAGATAGATTTGACCGTCGGTGATCGAGATCACGTTGGTCGGAATGTAGGCTGAGAAGTCGCCGGCTTGCGTTTCGATGATCGGCAACGCCGTCATCGATCCCGCCCCGAGATCGTCGGAGAGTTTGGCCGCGCGCTCGAGCAAGCGCGAGTGCAAGTAGAACACATCGCCCGGGTAGGCTTCGCGGCCCGGCGGGCGACGCAGCAGGAGCGACATCTCACGATACGATTGCGCGTGTTTGGTGAGATCATCGTAAATGATGAGCACGTCTTTTCCGCTGTACATCATCTCTTCGCCCATCGCGCAACCGGCGAATGGCGCAATCCAACGCAGCGCAGCGGCCTCCGAGGGACTGACCGCGACGATTGTGGTGTACTCCATCGCGCCCTTCTGCTCGAGGACTTGCGAGAGCGCCGCGACCGTCGAATTCTTCTGACCGATCGCGACGTAGATGCAGAAGACGCCCTTGCCCTTTTGGTTGATGATCGTGTCGATCGCGATCGCGGTCTTTCCGGTCGAACGGTCGCCGATGATCAATTCGCGTTGACCCTTACCGATCGGAATCAGCGCATCGATCGCGCGAATGCCGGTCGGGAGCGACTGTTTGACCGCTTGCCGCTGCACCACGCCCGGCGCGACGTTTTCGATCGTGCGAAACTTCTTCGTCTCAATCGGGCCCTTGCCGTCGATGGGCTGGCCGAGCGGATTGACCACGCGCCCGAGCAGCGCTTCGCCGACCGGCACCGACGCGATGCGCCCAGTACGACGAACCGTCGCACCCTCTTGAATCGCTTCGTCGTCGCCCATGATCACGACACCGACGTTGTCCTCTTCGAGATTGAGCGCCACGCCTTGCAGGCCGCCTTCGAATTCCACCAGCTCCGAAGCGCGTACGCCGCGCAGCCCGTAGACGCGCGCGAGATTCGCGCCGACTTCGATGACAGTGCCGACTTCGTCTTCTTGAACGCCGGTGCTAAAGCTCGCGATTTGCTGCTTGAGAATTCCAGCAATTTCGTCTGCATTGATCATGTTAGTTACTTCCAAAGAGAGTACGAGTGAGTTCTTCCAGACGCCCGGCAACCGAGCCGTCGATCAAGCGATCGCCCATCGCAACGCGAACGCCGCCGATGAGCGAGGGGTCGACCGTAACGCTCGCTTCGAATTTTTTACCGTACGTTCGCTCGAGCTGCCCGACCAGCGACCGTACTTCGTCGTCGCTCAGTCCGCGCGCCGTCGCGATCACGACGGGTTCGACGCCACGCGCGGTGCGCGCGATGTTGTCGTACTCGGTCACGAGTGCTTCGAGCAGCGACTCGCGCCGCTTACGCACCAGCAGCAGTAACGTGTGCAACGGAATGTCACCGACTTTCCCGCGCAGAGCCTCGAGCAGCGTCTGTTCCTTTTCGGTGCGGTTGACGACCGGCGACGTGAAGTATTGCAGAATAGTCGGATCGCTGTGGATCGTTCGGAGAATTGTCGCCAGCTCGGATCCGACACGCTCGACACTCGCTTCGTCGGACGCGAGCGAGAAGACGGCGGTGGCATAGCGGCGCGCAAGCGTTTCGTTCTGCATCAGTTCGCGTTCCCGTGCTCGAGCGACGTCACGAATGCCTGGACAAGCTTCAGGTTGAGCGGGCCGTCGACCCTCTGCTGCGCTTGGCTACGCGCAAGGTCAAGGGCCTGCCCAGCTAACTCATCGCGCAGTTGCTGGCGTGCAGCTGCTCGCGCGCGCCCGAGTTCGCCTTGCGCGTTGTGCAACGCGCGTTCACCGGAGGTCTTCGCGTCGGCGATCATCGCTTCGGCCTCTCGCTGCGCTTGCCCGGTCGCGCGTTCGCGAATCAACACGGCATCGCGCTGCGCGCCCTCGAGTTCGCGGTTCAACGCGTCGATCGCCGCCTTTGCCTCGTCGCGATGCCGTACGGCAATCTCGATCGAGAGGTTACTCTTCTCTTGCGCCGCCAACACGACCGGCTGAATGTACTTAAACCACAGATACACCAGCACGGCGAGGAACAATATCGCCGAGACAATGTCGCTCCACTTCGCAATTTGTTCGTAGCTGGTCATCGGATCGGCTCCGTGAGCGTGCGTTCGAGGATCAAATTAGCCAGCTGCTGGACCGTCTCGTGCTCGTTGTCGCGCGCCTTCTCGAGCTCGCCGGCGACGGTCTTATCCGCCTGTTCGATCGTCGACTGCACCTGCGCACCGTACGATGTCGCCAGCTCCGCGCTGGCATTTGACGCTTCGGCGCGCGCCTTGGTCATGATCGCCTCAGCGTCCCGCCGTGCTGCAGCGCGAATCGATTCGGCCTGCTCGCGCAGCGCTTTGCCTTGCGCTTGATACTTGTCGTAGTCGGTGGTGAGGCTATTGATGAACTCACGGCGCTCGCGGATCGCCTTGCTCACGGGGCGCAAGAAGACCACGCTCAACAGCGCGAAGAAGATCGCGAAGTTGAGGAGCTGGACCAGAAGCGTCCCGTCGAGCGTTAGGAACATCGAATGCTAGTGAAGGTGCTGTAGCAGGGCGGGGACGTTTGCGACAACGAGCAGCATGTAGAACGCGAGGCCGAGCGCGATGATCGGAAACGCTTCCAGGACGCCGACGCCGAGGAACAGGAAGAGGAAGATGTTCGGACGCGCTTCGGGCTGGCGCGCGATCGCCTCGACGGCTTTGCTGGCGACGATGCCGTCGCCGACCGCGGAGCCGAACGCCACGCCTGCGATAATAAGGCCGAACGCCAGCAGGGTGAGGCCTGCAACCAACGCTTCAGAGGTCAAGACGATACCTTTCCTAGTAACACAGTGTCTAATGTGACTCGTCGGCCGTCGCGAGCGAGAGATACACGATCGCGAGTAGCGTAAAGACGAACGCTTGAACGGTTCCGACGAAGAAGTTGAAAAATTGGATGAAGAACGGGATCACCGTCACCGCTAGCGAGAGGTCAAAGCTGCCGACCTTCACGTGGGCGACAACGATGGACGCTATAATAATGAAGAGCAGCTCACCGACGAAGATGTTGAAGAACAGACGCGCCGCAAGGGTTACTGGACGCGCGAGTTCCTCCAAGAGATTGATTGGTGTGAGAAATGCGAAGGGCTTGGTCACATGCAGGAACTGCTTTGGACCATTCTGACGGACACCGACGATCCACGTCATGAAGAAGACGATCAGCGCGAGCGGCACCGTCGTGTTCAGATCGGCGGTCGGCGAGCCTCCAAACGGTAATCCCAACACCTTGAACGGGAAGATGCCGAACTGATTCATTAGAAAGATAAAGAAAAAGAGCGCGATGAAGAACGGTACGAACGGCTCGCCCTTCTCGCCCAGCGTGCTCTTCGCTAGATCGGCGATGTAGTTGATGACGCTCTCGACGATGGTTTGACGCCTCGTGACGTAGGCGGAACGGTAGCTGCGACCGACCCAAGCGAAGAAGATCAGCGAGACGATCATGACCAGCCACGTCGTCATCAGCGTGTCAGCGTGCACCTCTGCCAGATTGAACCATGACGGCAAATGCAGCAGCCGGCCTATGGCACCGAGAAACGGCCACTGCCAGAGAATATGCTCGCCGATTTGCTCGTGCACGAAGCTACTCTCATCTAAACGCGCGCCCTACGGTTGCGGCGTAGAGCGCTAGCGGGAGGAAAAATCCGGCGAAGTACCACGCCATCGACCACCAGGGGCCGGCCGCGGCAAACGCCACCGGGACTATACCGAAGACCGCGATTCGCAGGAAACTACTAAAGACGAAGGCCCCCACGCTGCGGTGCTCGACCACTCGCTCTCCGGACCGCATCATCAGCAAGAGATTCAGTACACCGCAGGCGCCGCCCACGACGAGCGCGAGGGACGCTAGTGCGAACCAGTGTACGCAGACCAGACCGACGATTGCAACGAGAAGGAGGGATCGAATCGGGACCGACCGTTTGAGGGATTCATACCTGGCGAGATCGGCCGCCGCTTCGGCGTCGCTGTACCTACGCGCAGGAGGCCCCGTCTCCTCCTCATCCCAACTGCTCATATCGATCGCATGAGCAGGCGCACGGCACTATAGCCCCCGAGCCCTAAGCCGATCAACAGACCCGCGAAGGCCCAAAGCGGCTGAGCCGTTCGTTGTCCAACGAGCACGCCCAGCAGCAGTCCGGCCAGCGTTGCCACCGCAAAGGCACCTCCTGCCGCCAGAACCGGGACAATCGTTTTCATCTACAATGGAGATACACCGCCATGTTCAACACGATCCTCGTTGCCGTCGATGAGTCCGCCGCCGCCAAGGAAGCCGCGCGCGTCGCGATCGAGCTCGCACGCATCGACCACGCCGCGGTGCTGCTCGCCAATGTCGTCGACGTAGCCAAGCTCGTCACCGTTGCGGGCTACGACACACCCTACCCGGTCGAGGCGGTCGAGACACTCACGCAAGCCGGCCAACGACTACTCGACGAAACCAAGGCGGCGTACGCGTCGAGCGGCGTTACGATCACGACGGCGATCGGCGAAGGCGACGCGATCGACGAGCTCGTGCGGCTGGCCGACGAGAACGGCGCCGGCTTGATTTGCATCGGGACACATGGGCGCACCGGTCTCGCACGTCTGTTCGTCGGCAGCGTTGCCGAAGGCGTGCTGCGTGCTTCGCACGTGCCGGTCTTAGTGGTTCATCCCGCCTGAGTGCACGGCAGCAGTAAACGGCTGCGGATACGCTCCGTCGCGAAGGCGCGCTAACAGCCACGCGACGATCCGCGGTGCGGCGTGTCCGTCGCCGTATGGATTGACCGCGCGCGCCATGCGCGCAAATGCATCAGGATCGCTCAACAATCGATGGGCTGCGGCGACGATCAGCCGTCGATCGTGACCAACGAGCTCGAGCGTGCCGGCATCGAGTCCTTCGGGGCGTTCCGTTTCCTCACGCATCACGAGCACCGGCTTGCCCAACGTCGGCGCTTCCTCTTGTAAGCCGCCGGAATCGGTCAACACGAAGGTTGAGGCTTTTACCGCGACGACCATGTGCGCATAGTCGATCGGATCGACCAGCGTCACGCCGTCGATGCCGCCGAGCACTTTATAGGCGATCGGGTGCACGTGCGGTGAGGGATGCACCGGCCAATAGATCTGGGGACGCATCGGCAACTCCACGATGTCGCGCATCGCTTCGCACATCTCGCGCATGTAGGGATGGTTCTCACGCCGGTGCGCGGTGACGACGATGATCGGACGCGACGGATCTAGCTCTTTCAAGCGCGGCGGTTGCGGCAAATCGGGACGCTGCGACGTTTGCAAAAATGCATCGATCACGGTGTTCCCGGTCACGATGATGTCCTGCGCATCGACGTGTTCTTGCAAGAGGTGCTCGCGCGCGAGCGGCGTCGGCGCGAAGTTGTACGACGCGATCGTTCCGGTCAAGCGCCGGTTCATCTCTTCGGGAAAGGGCAGCCAACGATCGCTCGTGCGTAGGCCGGCTTCGACGTGTCCGACCGGAATCTGTTGATAGAACGCCGCCAGAGCCGCCGAGGTGCTGGTCGTCGTATCGCCATGTACCAGGACGACGTCGGGGCGCGCCTCCGCGAGCACCGGTTCCATACCCTCGAGTACGCGGGTCGTGATCTGCGTAAGCGTTTGATCCGGCGTCATGATGTCGAGGTCGTACTGCGGCTGGATCGCAAAGAGTTCGAGCAAGTCGTCGAGCATCTGCCGGTGTTGCGCCGTCACGCAGACGATATCGTCGATCGCCGGTTCGGCATGGAGCGCATGGACGACGGGCGCCATCTTGATCGTGTCCGGTCGCGTGCCGAACACCGTCATTACCCGCAATCGCTCGTGCATCGCCTACAGCGTACGCCCGAAGACGTGCGTGAAATCACCCGAAAGCGCTAACGCCACGAAGCCGAGCACGAAGCACACGGCGTAAATCAGCAAGACGGCTTGCCGCACGTTGAGCCCGAAGCGAAAGATCAACTGATGGTGGAAGTGCCCACGATCGGCTTCGGTGATGCGTTTTCCCGAACTTGCACGCCGTATGATGACTGCGGCGGTATCGAGAATCGGCAATGCCAGCACGACGACCGGTACCACGATCGAAATCGCAATCGCCGTCTTGCTCGCGCCGATGATCGAGACCGTGGCAAAGACGTAGCCGATGAAGAGCGAGCCAGCGTCGCCGAGAAAAATCTTGGCCGGATTGAAATTGTACGGCAAGAATCCCAGCGCCGAGCCGGCGAGCGCGATAACGACCAGCGCAACGACCGGGCTCGCGTGCACGACCGAGATCGCAAAGAGAAACAAGCATGAGATCAACGTGAAGCCCGAGAGCAACCCGTCGAGCCCGTCGATAAAGTTGATCGCGTTCATCATGCCGACGTACCACAACAGTGTCAGCGGAACGGAGAGCCAGAGCGGAAAGTCGATCCAATTCGTGTGCGGGTTGTGATCGAACGGGTTGGTCACGCCGGGGATGATGAAGCCGTAGAGCATCGAGACCAGCGCCACGATAATCTGCGCCAAGAACTTGTTGCGCGGACGCATCTGCATGATGTCATCCCACAAGCCGACCCCCAAGATCAACATGCCGCCAAAGAGCAACCCGACGAGGCGATGGACCTCGTCAAACTGATCGGCGATCGCGTTGATCTTTTGGTGCGCGCCCAGATGCACGATCGAAGGGTAGAGCGCGTACGGTGAACTCAAGGCGAACCCAAGCACGGCAAAAAGCGCGAAGGCAAACCCGAAAAACACGGCGATACCGCCGATACGCGGCGTGGGCACTTCGTGCACGCGCCGCTCTTCGTTCGTCGCATCGATGATCTGAAGATGCGTGGCCAAGCGAATGACCAGCGGGGTCGCGAGCGCCGAAACAGTCGCCGCAATCGCGAACGTCAGAAAATAGATCAGCGCCGCGGTCACGAGCGCGCGCCTTCGAGCGAGGCAAATGCGACGAGCGCGATGCCGGCTTCGGCCAGCAGTTCGTTAGCGATCGGGTCAGGATAGGGCTGATCGTAGACGATCTTGGTGACGCCGGCGCTGATCAACAGCTTCGAGCAGTTGACGCACGGCTGGTGCGTACAATAGGCCGTTGCTCCTTGCAAGCCAACACCGTGCAGCGCACCTTGCACGATGGCATTCGCCTCGGCGTGCGTGGCGCGCTGGCAATGCTCGTTGACCAGCATACAACCCGCTTCGCTACAATGCGCGACCCCGCGCGGTGCACCGTTGTAGCCGGTCGTCAAAATGCGATGGTCGCGCACAAGCACGGCACCGACCGATGCGCGCGGACAGGTTGCTCGTGTCGCAACCGTATGCGCGATCTCCATGAAATATTCGTCCCAGCCCGGGCGCGAGCTCATGCGTTATGCACGCGTACCGCGGCCGGCACCGAAGTAAGGCTGCCGAACATCCGATCGCCGGCATCTCCTAATCCCGGAACGATGTAGGCATGATCGTTGAGACCCGCATCCAGCGCGGCGGCGAAGATCGGAACATGCGGATGCGCCGCAGCGATGCGCTCGACGCCCTCCGGCGCGGCGATCACGCAGACGAAGGTTAGCTTGCGCGCACCGCGTTCGACCAGCGCGTCGAGCGCAGCAACGCCCGAATTGCCGGTCGCAAGCATCGGATCCAGCACGAAGACATGGCGATCTTCAAGATCGGGCGGAACATTCGCGTAGTACGGAATCGGAAGCAGCGACTGCGGATCGCGATAGAAACCCAGGTGCGCCACGACCGCATCGTCGATGACCTCGAGAAATCCCGGTAAGAGTCCAAGACCCGCGCGCAAGACCGGCGCTACCACCGGACGCGTCGCGATGCGCCGCGCGGTGGTTTCGATCAGCGGTGTAACGATCGTCTCATCGCGCAAGGGCAGCGAGCGGGTCGCTTCGTACGCGAGAAACGCACCGAGCTCTTCGATCAGCGCGCGAAAGACCGGTGTCGATGTTGAGCGATCGCGTAGTCGCGCTAGTCGATCGGCGACGGCCGGATGGTCGACGATGTGGAGGCTTTGGCTCCCGGGCATGCAAGTGCGATTTCGTATGCGTGGGCGCGACACCTGGGTACTCGTGGCGACCATCGTCGGCTCCAGTCTTGCGTTTATCGACGGCGCGGTAGTTTCTCTCGCGTTGCCTGAAATCCAAACCGAATTTCATGCCAGTGCCGGTGATGTCGCTTGGATCGTCGAGCTCTACACGTTGGTGCTTGGAGCGCTCATGCTGCTCGGCGGCGCGCTCGGCGATCGATACGGACGCAAGCGCGTTTTTATCCTGGGAACCGCGCTCTTCGCGGTTGGCTCGATCGGCTGCGCATTCGCGTGGTCGATTCCCTCGATGCTCTTCTCACGCACGTTCCAAGCCATAGGCGGCATGCTCTTCGTTCCCGCCAGCCTCGCCATCCTCGGCGACCATTTTTCAGGCGACGCGCGCGGACGCGCGATCGCGGCGTGGTCGGCCTTCGGTTCGTTGACTTCACTGCTCGGGCCGGCGCTGGGCGGCGTGCTCATCGACGCCTTCGGATGGCGTTCCGTCTTTTGGATCAACGTGCCGCTCTCGGCATTGGTGATTGTCGTCGCGATGCGTCATGTCCGCGAAAGCCGCGACGATGCGGCGCCACAGCGCCTCGATTGGCTTGGCGCGGCGCTAGCAACCGCGGGCCTGGGCGCAATGACGTACGGCACGATTCTCGCAAGCACCGCCGGATGGCGTACGTTCGCGGTTGATGCATCGGTATTCGGTGGAGCCGCATTGCTCGTGGTGTTCGCCATTCACGAGCGCCGCACGCGCCAACCGCTGGTTCCGCCCGATATCTTCCGCTCGCACACGTTTGCCATCATCAATCTCGCCACGCTTTTTTTGTACGGGGCGTTGAGCGCGACGCTCTACGAGCTGCCGTTCGTTATGATTCAAGCCCATGGCTATTCCGCGCTGCAAGCGGCGCTCGGTCTGCTGCCGTTTGGCATGAGCATCATCGTGCTCGCGCGCTTTGCTCCGGGGTTTGCCAAACGGTTCGGGGTGAGCAACGTGTTGACCGTCGGGCCTTCAATTGTAGCCGTCGGATTCGTGCTACTCGCGGTTCTCGAACCGTTGCCCTCGTATTGGTTAGGATTCTTCCCGGGCATTTTCGTTGCGGGTCTGGGTATGGGCATTACGGTCGCGCCGCTCACCACCACGGTCATCAACGCAGCCGACCCACGTCACGTCGGTGTGGCGTCCGGCATCAACAACGCCGTCTCACGCATCGCCGGGCTGCTGGCGGTTGCGGCACTTACGGTGCTCGTCACCAATCTCTATTGGGCATCGTTGCAACGATCGCTCGATGCGATGCATGCCACCCCGGCGATGCACGCGGCCGCGGTGGACCAACGCGATCGTCTAGGCGGCGCACACTTTAACGATCCCACGCTGCAGCACGATTCGATCGTTGCATTCGAAACGGGATTCGGCGGTGTGGCACTTGCGTCCGCATTTTTCGCCGCGCTCGCGGCGCTCGCCGACCGGTTTGGTATCGACGAAACCAAATTGCGCGCTGATTAACCTACGCGTTCTTCTGCGCTCGCCTCGACCGTGCCGTGCACGGCTTCCCGCTTCCAGCGCACGGTCGGCATGATCTGGCCACGATCGATCCGCGAACGATACGTTTGGGCGCTCTCGACCATCGAGGCCACGACCTCGTCGGTAAGCAATACCGGATCGAGTCCGAGCGAAATCAAATTGTTGTTGAGGGAACTGTAGAAATGCGCCTCACGTTCGACCCGCGGGTTTTCGACGTGATCGATGCGCACCTTGAGTCCGAGCTGTGAACCCACGCGCGCGACTTGACGCGCCAAGCTCAAGACGCTGAAGGTCTGCGTGAACTGGTTGAACACGCGGAACGTTCCCGGAGCAGGCGGCGATTCTACCGCGAGTTCGACGCAGCGTGCCGTGTCGGTGATGTTGAGAAACGCGCGCGTCTGGCCGCCGCGGCCATAAACGGTCAACGGATGACCGAGAGCCGCTTGCACGCAGAACCGGTTGAGCGCGGTTCCGAAAATCCCATCGTAGTCGAAGCGGTTGACGAGCTCCGGATCGAGCGCCGTCTCTTGCGTATGCAGACCGTACACGACGCCTTGATTCAAGTCGGTCGCGCGCAGCGACCAGACGCGGCAGGCAAAGTAAATTTGATCGCTATCGGCGACTTTCGTGAGGTGATAGAACGAGCCGGGTTGTTTTGGGAATGGCAGCGTATCGCGCCGGCCCTTGTGCTCGATCGTAATGAAGCCTTCTTCAATTTCGATGTTGGGCGTACCGTATTCGCCCATCGTTCCGAGCTTGACTAGGTGTGCCTCCGGCGCAAATTCGCGTATTGCCCACAGCACGTTGAGATTGCCCAGCGTGTTGTTGATCATCGTTTGCGCCGCATGGTCGCGGTCGATCATCGAATACGGGGCGCTGCGCTGCTGCCCGAAGTTAACGATCGCGTCAGGTTGCGTCGCGACGATCGCGTCGCAGACCGCGGCGTAATCGGTCGCGTCCGCTTCGAAGAACCGAATCGCGCGTCCGCTGACGTGTTCCCACGCCCGCAGCCGTTCGGGCATCGATCGAATCGGCGTGAGCGTCGAGACGCCCAATTCGCTGTCCCAGCGCCGGCGCACCAGACTGTCGAAGATCGCGACGTCATGACCGCGTGCCGAAAGATGTAAGGCACTTGCCCAACCGCAATAGCCATCGCCGCCAATGATCAGGACGCGCATAATACGTTCTTCAGCCTTTCCCCAAATGAGGTGAGGTTATGCGTTTTTGCCGCCGACAGCGCCGCCGCGCTATACTCGGGCCAACGAGCCGGATCGAGCACCGTCGAAATGGCGCGCGCAAGCGCAGCCTCGTCGCCGCGCGGCGCGCACAAGCCGGCGTCGCCGACCCACTCCGGGATTCCGCCAACGGCGTAAGCAACAGCGGGACGGCCGCGCGCCTGGGCTTCGGCGCCGAGCAGACCGTACGGCTCAGGCCAGAGCGACGGCACCACTACGGCATGGACGTCATCGATGGCGCGCAGCAGCGCCGCGCCGTCGCACCATCCGAGCACGTCGAATCGCACGTTAAGACGCGCGGCCAGTTGCGCGCATTCCCCCAGTTCTGGGGTCGCACGACCCGCAACGCGGAGCGCCGGACGGCTATCGGGCGCGATCCGCGCGATCGCGCGTACCAATGAACGCAGACCTTTTGCAGGCACGATGCGCCCCGCGAACAGCACGCTGCGCTGTGCGGGCGCCGGCGCAACACGCGCGGCAACGCTACCGTCCGCGATCGGCGGCGGCAGCACGTGGATCCGTTCGGCGGCGATGCCGTTGCGCTCGCAGGAACGCGCCATGTAGCGCGACGACACGACGAACGCGTCGCAGTTGCGGGTAGCCGCCGCTGTACGCTCGCGCGCACGAAGGCGCTGGACCGTGCGTGACCGCGGGCCAGACACGCAGCCGTGCACCAGCGAGTTTATCAGGCAGGCGCGGCCCATCGCCGCTTCGCACGGGTGCGAGAAGCTTGGAAAGAGTCGATCGCCGTTCGGGCAGAAGATGCGATGATCGCGCACGTGGACGACGCAGCGCCGCGCGTGACGCGCCGCGTCCAGGACAGCCGAATCAAAAACGTTGGAACACAACACGACGTCGATATCGTCGCGCGCGATCTCGCGTGAGATTTCGTCAGCCGCCGCGTTGGACGGCTCAGCGTACTCGTCGCCCCACGCCACCGCTCGGGCTGGGACGCCGAACCGTCTTGGATCCGTGACGTTCCGCGCGAGCACGCGGATCTCGAATCCCGTCCGCTGCAATGCCGGCAGGTAACGCTCCATCGCTGATTCGGACCCGCCCTCGGCGCCAACGACATCGCAGAGGACCAGCAGACGTGACCGATCCATTCACGTCCATTCTGGGACGCGATAGCTGACGGATTCCTGTGAATCGGATTAGGTCGGCGGCTCGCTTGCTTTTAGGGAACGTCGAACCGCGAGGTGAGTTCTCGCACGCGACCGTGGAGCTGCTCGACTTTGGTTTGCGCTTCAATATCGGTCAGCGCATCGAGCATGATGCGCGCGATCTCACGACACTCGCTCGCTCCAAGCCCGCGCGACGTAATGGCGGGCGTTCCGATGCGAATGCCGCTCGCAACCATCGGCTTTTGCTGGTCGTATGGGATCGCATTCTTATTTACGGTGATGCCGATGCGGTCCAGATATGCCTCGACGGCTTTGCCGGTCAGGCCTTTGACCGACACGTCGACCAGCATGAGATGGGTATCCGTACCGCCCGCTACCAAACGCAGGCCGCCACGCACGAACTCTTCAGCCATCGCGCGAGCGTTATCAATCACGTTCTGCTGATAGGTCTTGAACGATGGCAGCAGCGCTTCACGGAACGCGACCGCCTTTGCGGCGATCGTGTGCATGAGCGGCCCACCTTGAATCCCCGGGAAGACGCTCTTATCGATCGCTTGCGCGAACGGTTCCTTGCAAAGAATGATTCCGCCGCGCGGCCCACGCAGCGTCTTGTGCGTGGTGGAGGTGACGAACTCCGCGAACGGCACCGGGGACGGATGTAAACCGACCGCGACCAATCCGGCGATGTGCGCCATGTCGACCATCAGCGTTGCGCCGACCTCGTCGGCGATCTCACGGAACGGCGCGTACTCCATCACCCGCGGATAGGCACTGGCGCCGGCAATGATCATCTTCGGCTTGTGCTCGCGCGCCATCGCACGGACTTCATCGAAGTCGATCAATTCGGCATCTTTGCGCACGCCGTACGCGACGGCATTGTAGAGTTTTCCGCTGAAGCTGACCTTCGTGCCGTGCGTTAGATGGCCACCGTGCGCGAGTGACATGCCGAGCACCGTGTCGCCGGGCTGCAACTGCGCCATGAACACTGCCATGTTGGCTTGCGCGCCGGCATGCGGCTGGACGTTGCCGTGATCGGCACCGAAGAGTTGCTGCAGTCGTTCGAGCGCGAGATTCTCTGCAACATCGACCCACTCGCATCCACCGTAGTAGCGTTTGCCCGGATAGCCTTCAGCGTACTTGTTGGTCAGTACGCTCGCCATCGCTTCGCGAACTGCGCGGCTGGCGTAATTCTCAGAGGCAATCAGCTCGAGGTTTTCCTTTTGGCGGCGCTCCTCGCCGGCGATGGCGGTGAAGACGTCGGGATCCTGGGCTTGGATCTGCGAGGGAGTCAGAATATCCATGATACGTCCTGGTTTAACGAGCCGGGGCCGAACTCCCGGAGACCTCGCGTACGATCATCACCGTCGCGATTGCCGCGGCTACGACCCCGGCGACCATCAGCACCGCTCCCGCTACGAGCGCGTTGAGCACAATCGCGGCCCCTACGCACCCGACCGCGAACATGTTCATTTCACTCGATGACCAAGTTTGCCCGCGCGCGGACTTGCGGCCAAGGAAAAAGATCGCGAGCGCCACAGTGAGCACGCCTAGAATTCGCTGATCGAAGACGACGTGGAGTTCGCGGCGTGCGAGTTCGAATACGATCCAGATCGTACCCATCAGTGACATACCCTTGTTTTCGCGAACCCAGCGTCCGCGCACACCGCTGATCATCGAAGCCACGAACTGCACGAGAATCAAGACGACAAAGCATAGCGCCGATGCGCGAACAATCGTCATCGCCGTCACGTTAGAGCAATTCCTTCGGTGTCACCGCGCCGGTTACTTCGCCGGCTTCGATCGCTTTCAATGTCCGTTCTCTTTGCGCGGTGCCAAACTCGAAGAGCTGGTCGACGCGACGTTTGTGCCGAGCGCCTTGGGGCGTGTCACCCTCGAACGGCGCATGCATGAAGACATCGACGAGCCGCTCGATCATCTCCCAGCCGGTCAGTCGTTCGGAGAGCGCAAGGACGTTGGCGTCGTTATGGCGACGCGCGAGTTCGGCGGAAAGCGGCTCGGTGACGACGGCGCAGCGCACGCCCGGCACTTTGTTCGCGGCGATTGAAATGCCCAAACTCGATCCGCACACCACGATGCCACGATCCGCCTGACCGGAGGCGACCGCTTCGCCGACGGCATAGCCGTACTGCGGATAGTCGACCGGTGTTGCGGTGTGCGTGCCGAAATCGAGAATCGCATGGCCCTCTTCTCGCAACATCTGCGCGATGCGATCTTTGAATTCGAAGCCGGCGTGATCGGCTCCCAGGGCGACGCGCATAGAGCTTTGAATCCCCCGGCATGAAGTTCGCGTGTGCGAGCAGTGCATTTCATCGAGCCTTTGAAACCGGTGACCTAACACAGCTCGAATTTCTCGACGCTGCCGCTCGCGTAATGGCGTACGACGGCGTGGTCTTGGACGACCGGCATTTTCCGCGCTCGGACAGTGACTACCTCGCCCAAGTCAAAAAGGTAACAGCGGATCTGGGCCTGTGCATCGCAGCCCTTGCCAGCGACGGCTTTTTCCGCGCGACGCCCGATGAGATGCGCGCGACGCTCGATCGCGCGCTGGCGCTAGGTGCCCCGCTGCTAACCGGACGTCTCGGTACCGAAACTGCGTATTCGTGGAGCGACCAACTCGGCAAGCTCGGGGTCGCATCATCGCTCGCCAAATCCACGAACGTCACACTCGCGCTGCGCAACGCGCCGCACACGTTCGCTGCAACATCGCACGACTGCAAACGTGTGACCAAAGAAACCGACTCCGCTTGGCTACGCTATGGACTCGAACCGCTTGCGTTTGACGCGGCAAGCGATCCGCTTGCACTCGCGCAAAAAACCGTACTGCTGTGGTACAGCGCGTCGGGCGAACCGGAATTACCTGGTTGGGAGCACTTTCGTGGATTCGTCGCGCTCGACCGTGCCGACGGGAACGCGACTATCGAAGACTTTAAACTCAACCGCACGTAGCGTCTTCCACGCGAGGCAACTGAACCTGCGGTGTGCAGGTGGGTGCGGCCCGGGCGCTTTGCGGGCAGGCACGAGGCCCAAGCCCTCTCGTCGTATCCGGAGCTGGTGCTCCCTAGGTATCCAAGTCGGTTCGGCACCTATAGCATGGTGCGCGCTAGGCGCAGTCGAGCCTTACTAACGTACCACCCGCCGTCAAGCCCTTGACATCGACCACGTTGCGCGTGATGGAAGGGCATGCAACACGGTACGCTTATCCTTCCACGCACCGCCGACGCACTCTACGAGCAAGCCAAGCGGTACCTCAGCCGCGATCCGGCCGAGTCAAAACTTTTCAAATCCCTCGAGCATTCGCGCGACGGACGCCACTACCACCTCACGATCAACCATCGCAACGACGATCACTTCGATCCCAATAGCAACGACATCGCGTGGGACCCGTACAGCGCGCTGCGCACCTCGAGCGGCGGGCGGCAATCGCCTGCGCTCGGTCTCGGGCACGAAGTCGATCACGCGGTGGAAAATCCGCGAATCGCCGATCGCTTGCGCGACACGCCTGATGCGCGCTACGACAACGCCGAAGAGCGCCGCGTCATCACCGGCAGCGAACGCCACGCCGCGCAGACGTTGGGTGAATCGGTTCGCTACGATCACAGCGGTACTACCTACCGCGTGACTTCTCCAGTTTCGAGGTAACATGGATCACTTGATTTTGGCTGCCGCCATTTCGGTCGCGGGTGCATCGCGCATCGAAATCGATCACGTGCCAAACGACATTGCCTATCGCGCAGCGCTTTCGCCGCGCGAGGTCGGCGAACGGGCGCGCATCCGTGTCGAGTCGCGCGATCGCACAACCGTCGCCCACATCGTTACCGCAATCGAACGCACCGGGACGCGCGATGACGCCCGCGCAGCGGATTTGCGCTATGCCGTCCGCCTGCGCGACGCGCGCGGATCGACGTGTCTCGTGGTGTATCTCGACGCGTTCGGCCGGCGCGGCGTGGTTGACGGACGCCCCGTGCGCTTCTCCGACGATGCGATCAAACGCGCAATCGTCGCGGCCTTTCCCGCGCTGAGGAATTAGCGGGCGTGCGCAGAATGCGCCCGCATGGCTCTTTCGCTCTCGCTCGCGCCGCTGGATCTACGTCTCAAGCATCCGTTTAAGATTGCGCGCGGCGAGGAGACCGTGGCCCATAGCGTGCTCTTCCGCCTGAGCGACGGTGAGCTCGAAGGCTTGGGCGAGGCGACGCCGATCGAGCGCTACCACGAATCGGCAGACAGCGTCGCGTACTACTTCGGCAACAACCCGCTGACGTCGAAGGACCCCTTCGACCTCGAGACGCTAATCGACCGGCGCATTCCGCCCGCCGCGCGTGCTGGACTCGATCTCGCGCTCTACGACTTGCTCGGTAAACGCTTGGGCGTACCGCTCTACCAACTGCTCGGGCTGGATGCATCGAAAACACCGTACACGTCATTTACGCTGGGCATTAGCGATACCGAAACGACGCTGCGCAAACTCGCGGAGATCGGCGACCATCCCGTGCTCAAGGTGAAGCTCGGCCTCGGCACGGCGCGCGAACAGATCGAAACCATCGAAGCAATCCGCCACCAGTACACCGGAACGATTCGCATCGACGCAAACGAGGGGTGGACCGTCGACCGCGCGATTCCGATACTCAACGAGCTCGCGCGTTACGAGATCGAATTTTGCGAGCAGCCGATTCCCGCCGGCAACCCGCAAGGGCTGCGCGCGATTCGCGATCGCACGAAGATTCCGATCGTCACCGATGAGGATTCACTCGACGCGCGCGACCTGCCCGTGCTCATGGGCTGCGTCGACGGCGTCAACGTCAAGCTTGCCAAGACCGGCGGCATTCGCGGCGCGCTCGCGATGATCGCGACGGCTCGTGCGCTCGGTCTTAAGGTGATGCTCGGCTGCATGGTCGAGAGCGCGATTGCGTCAACCGCCGCGGCACAAATTTCGCCGCTCGTCGATTGGGCCGACATCGACGGCCCGTTCTTGACCAAAGACGATCCGTTCGCCGGCGTGCAATACGAGCGTGGCAAGCTCGTGCTGCCGAGCGAGCCCGGACTCGGCGTGCGCGAACGCGTTACGGCATGAAGCGGCGCTATGCGATACTAGCGCCCGGGCAATTCGCGGATAACGCAAAGACGGCGCATGGCGTCATCGCCTACGGCAGCGACGACACGGTCGCGGTGATTGACCCGGAGTACGCCGGCAAACGTGTCCGTGACGTCGTGCCGTATTTGCAGAGCGATGCGCCGATCGTCGCGAGTGTCGCCGAAGCGCTGCAGTACGAACCGACCGCGCTGCTAATCGGTACCGCGCCGCGCGGTGGCGCCTTGCCGGCGGACTGGCGCGCCGAGATTCTTGCCGCGATTGCTGCCAAGCTCGAAATCGTCAGCGGCCTGCACGACATGCTCGGCGACGATCAAGAATTCAAGCTCGCAGCGCAACGCGCCGGCGTACGCATTTGGGATGTGCGCGACCCGCCCGAGACGCCGCTCTTCTCGGGTGCAGTCTATCGCGTCGCCGCGCCGACGCTGTTGCTCGTCGGCAACGATTGTTCAGTCGGAAAAATGACGGTCGCCCTGGAGCTCTGTGCCGCGGCGCAGCGCGCTGGGAAGCGCGCAAGCTTCGTGCCGACCGGACAAACCGGCATCATGATCGCCGGTTGGGGCATCTCGATCGATCGTGTGATCGCCGACTTTGCGCCGGGCGCAACCGAGTCGCTCGTGCTCTACGCCGCGCAATCGCAGCCCGACCTGATCGTGGTCGAAGGCCAGGGCGCGATCAATCATCCAGCCTACGCGCCGGTCACGCTTGCGCTGATGTACGGTGCGGCACCCGATTCGCTGGTGCTGGTCTGCGATCCGACGCGCGAGCGCATCGGCGGTTACGACACGCCGACGCTCGGCTATCGCGAACTGATTCGCATTCATGAGGCGCTGCTCGCCACCGTAAAGCCGGCGCGTACCGTCGGCATTGCACTCAATACGCGCAACCTTTCGGATAAGCAAGCGCGCAGCGAGATCGAGCGCGCGTGCAACGAGACCGGGCTGCCGGCCGACGACGTGGTGCGCAACGGCCCCGATACACTCTACGCCGCGATCGCCCCGCAATTCCATAAAGAAACCCCATGCGTCGTCTGATCGCACTGGTTGCGCTCGCGCTGCTATGCGCGTGCGCGCGACCGGCGTCGATCTCCGGTGTGTTGCGCTTGGGCGAGCAGAACGAACCCGATTCGCTCAACTTGATGTTCGCACACTCGGCCGCGACCGATGAGATCGACGCGCTGCTCTTCACGCACCTGTTGCGCTTCGACGCCGACGGCAACATGATTCCCGATCTCGCAATGACGGTGCCGACCGTGCACAACGGCGGGATCAGCGCCGACGGTCGCACGATCACGCTGCACCTGCGTCACGGTGCGACCTGGTCGGACGGTGCGCCGCTCACCGCAGCGGATTGGATCTTCACCTATGATGCCGTGCGCAATCCGCGCAACAACACGAAATCGAACTACGGCTGGGACGGAATCGCCTCGGCGAGCGCACCCGACCCATACACGCTCGTCATACGCTTGAAGAAACCCGACGTCGCCGTACTCGGCATCCTCGGCATGGGCGGCGATGCGTACCCACCGCTGCCGGCACATCTCTTGGCAAAGCTTCCCGACATCAATCGGGCGCCATTCAACCAACATCCGATTTCAAGCGGACCCTATTTGTTGCAGACCTGGAATCACGGCGCCGAACTGATCTTCGTGCCAAATCCACGCTACTGGCGCGGCGCGCCAAAACTCAAAGAGCTTGTCTGGACGCTCATTCCCGACACCAACTCGCTCTTGGCAGCCTTGCAGACGCATGCGATCGATATCTATCCCACCGTCGACGTGAATGCGGTATCGGCGCTTGCGAAGATTGCCGGGATTACCGTGTTGCATCGCTCGGTCGCGAATTGGCGCCACCTCGGGATCAACATGAGCAGGCCGGGTCTTTCGGACCTCCGCGTACGCCAAGCGATCGCCATGGGCATCGATTGGAACCGGCTGAACCACACGGTCTACCACGGCATCAACCGGCTCGCGGTCTCCGATATCTTTCCGGATTCATGGGCCGCGCCGTCGTTGCCGCCCTATCGTTACGATCCGAACGCGGCGCGCGCGTTACTTACAGCCGCCGGGTATGGCCCGTCGCGTCCGCTGCATCTCACCATCTCGGCCACCGTTTCCGCCAAGAGCAATCAAGACGCGGAGCTCGTGATGCAGTCTGATCTTCATGCACTTGGCATCGATCTTTCGATTCACAACTTTCCGGGCAGCGTGCTCTTCGCGCAAGATGGTCCGATGTATAAGGGTACGTACGACCTCGAGTGGTCGATCGACACTAACGGGCCCGATCCCGACAACGCTCCCGACTGGAATTCGGCGTTCATTCCACCCAACGGCGCCAACACGTCGTGGCTACGCGATCCGGTCGTGGATCGCACCAGTGCACAGGCCGCTGCGACCTTCGATCAAACCGCGCGCAAACAACTCTATCAAGAGGAAGAGACCCGCATCCGTGCGCTCGTGCCGGCGGTCTTCTTTTATTGGGAAACGGCGTACTACGGGGTGGGCGACAACGTGCAAGGCTTCAGGCCTGGCGCGTATATCGGCGACACGTGGAACGCGTGGGAGTGGAATGTGAAATAATGTTCGCCCAAGCGCTCAACGTGCGCGGCGGCGCGACGCTGCGATTCGAGCCCGTGCGTGGTGGCGTGATCAGCTGGAACACGTATGCACCAAGCGGAACGCTGCGCTTTCGCGTGTTACGCGCGGGCGCGCCGGCCAGCGCATGGTACGATTACGCGGAGTGGCAGCCAAGTGGCCGCAAGTCGTTTAGCCCCCAGAGCGATCGTGACGGCATCGCGGTCGACGTCGATGTGCTCGGCGCCGAGCAGCCCTTCGACGGCGTCGAACTCGCCGGCGAAGAGATTGACTTCACCCTGCTGGCCTTTGCCGCGCCGCAACGTCCCGAACCGTCACTGCCCTATGCGCGGGACGCGATGATTCTCGACGTTCCTGCCCGTACGCAGTACGTGCGGGAGAAAGAGCGCGGCTGGTGCAGCGCGGCGAGTTTGTCGATGGTCAACGCGTATCATGGCATCGATCGCCCCGTCGAAGAGACGGCGATGGCGGTCATGGATCGCGCTTACAACGGCACCGGCAATTGGGCGTTCAACACGGCATTTAGCGGCAGCCTCGGATTGCGCGCCACGGTCGCCTACCTGCAAAACCTCGATCACGCTGCGCGCCTGATCGAGCGCAACGTGCCGGTGGTGATCTCGTACTCGTGGCGCGAGGGCGAATTGCCGGGTGCGCCGTTGCCGCATTCCGACGGCCATCTCGTCGTGCTGCGCGGTTTTACCGAGAACGGCGATTGCGCCATCAACGATCCCGCGGCGCACGGAGTGCGGGTCGTCTATCCGCGCCGCGCGATCGAGGCGATCTGGCAGCGTAACAACGGCGTAGCGTATGTTATTGCGCCCGCGGGCATCGACTATGAGAGCGTGCTCGTGTGACCCAGCCCCGCGAGCGTCTTGTGTCCTTTGCCGACGTCGAAGACGCGCCGCTGCACATCGCGCTTGTCGAACCCGAGATTCCGCCCAATACGGGCAACGTCGCGCGGCTCTGCGCCGCAACCGGATGCGCGCTGCATTTGATCGAGCCGCTCGGCTTCTCGATCGACGACCGTGAGCTCAAGCGCGCGGGGTTGGATTATTGGCACGCGATCGACGTCGTGGTGCACCCCTCGCTCGACGCGTTCCTCGAGAGCAGTGCCGGCCGGTCACGCTGGTACCTTTCGGCGCATGCAATCCACCCCTACGCACGCGCCAATTTCGCGCGGGGCGACGTGCTGGTCTTCGGCCGCGAAACCAAAGGGCTGCCGCGTGCGTTGATCGAGCGCGAACCGCAGCGCGCACTGCGCATTCCGATGCGGGACGAGAGCGTGCGCAGCATCAATCTCTCGACCGCAGTCGGTATCGTGACCTACGCGGCGCTCGCAGCACTCGACTTTCCCGGCTTACGGTGAGCCGTCATCCGTCCGCTGCGGACTTCAATCGTTTCTTTCGCGGCACGGTCTTCGGCGACTACGACATCTTTTCGGCGAGCTCGTACACAGATTTCATTCGCCGGAACGACATCGACCTCGCCGCTGCAGTGACACGCGCGGCGGGCGGCAAGGCCATCGGCGCGCTCGCCTTCGGCGTGCGCGGGAACCGTGCGTGGTTTGGGTTGATCGGCGTCGATCCCAAGCACCGTCGTGAAGGCGTCGCGCGAGCCATGATGGCTGAGGCGATTGACGCCGTGCATCAGCGCGCCGTCACGCAGATCGAGCTCGAGATCTCGCAGCGCAACGCGCCGACGCTCACATTTGCGAAAGAATTTGGATTCGAGCAACGCAGCGAGCTGCTCGTGTGGGCCCGCCGTGGGCTGGCCGTCAACGCCGATTCACTTCCGAAACGTCGTTTCAGCGAACGCGCGATCGCCAAGATTGCGCGAGTCCAGCCGGTGTGCTGGCAGCGCGAACCACGTAGCGTCGCGCTCGCGACGCGCCTTGCGCACGTCGCTGTGCCCGGCGCCTACGCATTCGTTCGTAGCGATGACGATTTCGCGAACGTCCTCGATGCCGGCGCAGCCGACGCGGTATCGGCAGCCGCATTGCTGCGCACGCTCGATAGGCTCGTGCCGCTGGACCTCACGCTCAACAACGAGCCCGCCGGTTCCCCGCTGAGCCGCGCGCTGGGGGACGCGGGGTGGCGCATCGTCGAACGCCAGTACCAGATGGTGCATACGTTATGAAACGCGCGGCGGTCTACGTTGGAAACAACCGCGTCTTGTTGTGGACCAAGAACAACTACAAGATGTTCGTGGATTCGCGCGACGTCTCGATCGCACCGCACCTCATTCTTGAGGGCGTCTACGAAGAGCACACCGACGCCGTGCTGCGGCGGCTGGTTGCGCCCGGCATGCAGGTTGTCGAGGTTGGCGCGAACGTCGGGCTCTTCACCCTGCTGATGTGTCATCGCGTCGGAGCCGGCGGCTCGGTGCATGCCTTTGAGTGCGATCCGGTGCTCGCGCAGATCGCGCGCGACAACCTCGAGCTCAACGGCTTCTCGCGCGTCGGGACGATCGACGAGCGCGCTGTCAGCAAGGAAAACGGCACGCTCACTTTTCGCGCGACGACGCGTCATCGTGGTGGCGGCACGCTGGTCGCCGGCTTGCAGCAGATTCCGGAGCTAACGGAAAGCGAGCGCAAAACGATTTCCGTTCAAGCAACGACGCTCGACGATTTTCTCGCGAAATACGATCGTAAGATCGATTTCCTCAAGATCGACGCGGAGGGCGCGGAAACCGACATTATCACCGGCGGCCAACGGATCTTCAGCGATCCGAACTACCGCGTGACCGTAATGATGGAGTTTGCCCCCGCGTTTATGCGTGAAGCCGGGATGGACCCATCGAAACAGCTCGACGAGCTGCGTGCACTCGGTTTTAGCTTCTCACGCATCGACGATCGCCGGCGCAAGCTCGTCTCGACCGATGCTGCCCACTTGCTCGCTCAGCCGTTCTCCGACATCGTGATGGAACGCGCGTGATCGCACTTCTGCTCCTTGCTGCGCTACATGCTACGCCGGCACCAACAGTCAACAACGAACCATACACGCACGCGCAGTCGCGAATCGATATCGGCGACGGTCGCCATCTGAATCTCTACTGCATCGGCAACGGCTCGCCGGCGGTGATTTTCGATTCGGGCTCGGAGGTAGGTAGCGGGACGCTGCCGTGGCGTTACGTGCAGCCCGCGGTGGCGCAGTTTACGCGCGCGTGCTCGTACGATCGCGCGGGATACGGATTCAGCGACCCGGGTCCGCTTCCACGGACGTCCGACGCTGTGGTAAGCGATTTGCACGCATTGCTCACGCGGGCCGGCATCCCGCCGCCCTACGTCCTGGTCGCGCACTCGACCGCCGGACTGTACGAACCGCTCTTTGCCGACCGCTATCCGGACGAGGTTGCCGGCATGGTGCTCGTCGATCCGTCCGCGGCGGGACAAGAGGAACTCTTCTCGAGCCAATATCCCAAGTACGCCGCAAATCGGGAACAACAACTTACCAAGCTGCACGAATGTGCGGACGATCCGTCGCTAAAGCAGTGCCAGCTTCCGGCCACGATGGAGCGTACCTCCGCTGCCTGGAAAGATCCGGCGTCCGAACTCGAGAGCATCAGCGTGGATGGCACGCAGGTTAGCGGCGCCACGCACGGCTATGGCACGATGCCGCTGATCGTGCTCACGTCCACACCGGACGAGGGAGCGGTGCAGACGACCATGGGTGCGAGCAAGGCACAGGTTGCGGTCGTGCAGAGTGGATGGATTGCAATGCACGATCAGCTCGCCGCACAGTCATCGCGCGGCGTGAACTGCGTGCTTGCCGGCGTCGGCCACTTCATTCAGAGTGATAAGCCGGACGACGTCATTGAAGCGATCCGGCAGATCATACGATTGATCCCGATCGAGCAGAAACCGTCGTGCGCGGCTTGGCCTTCGCCTAAGCCTGCGCCAACGGCGGCATCGCCAAAATAGCTGGTTTGGGCATGAAGAGTGCTCCGCCGACCGCAAGAGCTGCGAAGACCGCGATTGTCGCAAAGACACTGACCAGTCCGTATTGGTCACCGATGTGGCCGAAAGCTGGGGCAGCAATGCCGCCGACGGTATTCGCAAGTCCGAGCGTCATGCCGGATGCAATACCGATCGACTTCGGCAGATACTCCTGACCGAGTACGACGAGCACGCCCGCCGAGAGACCGAGCGAAACGCCGAAGAGCGCCGCCAGTACGATGGTGAGCGCAATGAGATGTAGACCCGCGCCCGTGACGGCGATTGCTGCGCTGAAGATCGCTGTCAATAGCATTGAGATCGAGACGACGCGCCGCCGATCGATGCGTTCGCCGAGCAAGCCGCCGGTGATCACGCCGATCGCACCGCCGCTGAGCAGTGCAAAGAGCGTGAACGACTGCAAGAACGCGTTGACGTGTACGACCCGCAGCACGAAGATCGGCGTAAACGTCACCGCCGCAAGGAAGGTTGTCGAACGCAGCGCGACAACGATCGACATGATCGAGAATCCGCGCCAGTCATTCCGTCCGGGCCGTTCGCGGCTGGCCTGATGCGCGGTCGCGCGCACTTCGTTGAAGCGCGGAAGTTCACGCAAGAGCAGCACGGCAACCACGCAGGCCGGGATCAGCAAGAACGATACGCCGCGTAAGCCGAACGCGAGCATCAGCGGCGTCGCGAGCACCGGACCGGCGGCAAATCCTACGAAGCCGCCGACCGTGAAGACGCTCATGCCCGCGGAGCGCTTGCGGCCCGCGAAATAGTTCGAGAAGCGCGAGCCCTCGGGGTGAAATGCCGCGACGGCGAAGCCCATCAGCATAGCTCCGGCCAGCATCAACGGCAGCGTGGGTGCGAGGCCGACCAGCGCCGTGCCGCCCGCGGCAACCACGACCGCGGCCGGGATCACCCAGGCGGTCGGATACTTGTCCGAGAGATGGCCGAAGGCGAGCTGGACGACGGATCCCAGCAGGTTCGCGGCCAGCACCAGGGTCGCAGCTACCGTCAGGCTCAAATGGCGCTGCGCCACGAGAAACGGGATCATGACCGGCAGCACGCCCTGATTGAGATCGGTAAAAGCATGGGCTACGGTCAGCAATCGGAGCCCGGCGCGGTCCGTCGAGGGCATGACGGCACCCGAGCCGAGTGATTGCGCGCTGGCGGTCATAGCCCTAGTGTGCCATGGCGACTCATGATAAGTCCAATACATAATTAGACTCAATTTGATAAGATCAATGCATCTATGGAGTTTCGCCAGCTTCGGTCGGCCGTTACCATCGCACGGCGGCTGAGCTTTACCGCCGCGGCGGAGGAGCTAGCCGTTGCCCAGCCTGCCCTCTCGCAACAGATCGCGGGGCTCGAGCGCGAGCTCGGCGTGCGGCTGTTCGAACGGACGAACCGGAGGGTGGCCTTGACCGATGCGGGGCGCGCCTTCGTCATGCGGGCCGAGCGGGTGCTCGCCGACCTCGCGGCGGCCGCCGAGGAGATGAGCGCCTATGCCGGCGGCTTACGCGGTCGGGTGGTGGTCGGAGCTCATCAGTCTTTTGCCGAGCACATCCTTCCGAAGCTGCTCGGGCGCTTTCATGCTGCGCAGCCCGGCATCGAGGTTGCGATGCGCGAGGGGATCGCCGCGGAACTGCTCGGCCGGCTCGCGAGCGGCACGATCGATGTCTTCATCGGGCATTTTGCCGGCTCCAGGCTCCCAGCCGGCTTTCACGCCGAGCCGCTGTACGACGACGAGCTGGTGATCGCTGTCGCTGCGCGGCATCGGTTCGCCTTGCGCTCGAGCGTCCGCATCGACGAGCTGCGCGATGAGCCATTTGTCATCTTCAGCCCAGGGTCGGCGAGCACGCACTTGTTGAATCAAGTCGCGCGTGAGGCCGGCTTCGAACCGCGTGTCGCCTTCGAAAGCGAAGATTCGCTTACCGTGCGTTCGCTGGTGGCCGAAGGTCTCGGCGTTGCACTGTATCCGCGCGTAATCGGGAACACGCCCGGCCCCAATGTCGCACTGCTGTCGGTCGTGCCGCAACGCGTCATGCGCACAATGTCGCTCGTTACGCGCAACGATCCCTACGGGCCGGCCGCCACCCACTTCATCGACTTCATTCGCACGGAGATGCTCGACCTCTAAATGCCCACGTTGAAATCGATCGAGCGTGCCATTGTTGCATGCGAACGTTGTCCGGAACTGCGTGCGTACTGCGCGCAGGTTGCGCGCGAGCGGCGCCGCGCCTATGCTGACGAAACCTACTGGGGCAAACCCGTGCCGGCGTTCGGCGATTCCGATGCGCGGGTGATGCTAGTTGGGCTTGCGCCGGGTGCGCACGGCAGCAATCGCACCGGACGTCCATTTACGGGCGACGCGTCGGGCGAGTTCTTGTACCCGGCGCTCTATCGCGCGGGCTTCGCTTCACAAGCGCACGCCACCGACCGCGACGACGGGCTCGAGCTCATCGACTGTTTCATCACCTCGGCGGGCCGGTGCGCGCCGCCGAAAAATAAGCCGACGCCGCAACAATTGCGGAACTGCTTTCCATTTCTCTTACAAGAGTTCGACGCGCTGCCCAAACTGGAAATCATGATCGCGCTCGGTTCGATCGGATTCGATGCGATCCTCAAAGTGCTGCGCGAGCGCGGATTCTCATTCAAATCGCCACCGGTCTTCGGTCATGGAACGGAGAGCATCGCAACCAATGGCACGCGACGGATCGTCGTGCTCGCGTCTTACCATCCGAGCCGGCAAAATACGAATACCGGCAAATTGACCGTGCCGATGTTCGATGCGATTTTTACGAGGGCGAAGCAGTTGCTCCCGGTGTCGCGCTCGGCATGACCGGACGCCCACACATATCGGTGAGCTGCGTCAGCCCGTCTTTATAGTCGCGCACCTCGGTGCGCGGATCAGCGTGCGGATCGCCGAAGGCGGTGCGCGCGTCTTGAAACGCTTTGATGCGCGCGTCGTCGCTCGGCGCGCGGACGACGACGATCGATGCCGGCGTCCCGTCGGCGTTGGCTTGTACGACGAGATCGGCACCGTCGAGTGAAAATTCGCGAACCTCGCAGGAGCGAAGCGCTTCGGGTGAGCTTTGGGGCGAGGGAGACGTGTCGCTTTGCTCGTGTCCGCCGGCGCAGCCGGCGATCGCAATAAGCGCTACTGGAACGAGATCGTACGCCCGCACGAATCGACTGCTTTATCGGGAATCATCATTCCGCCGCTCCCACCTGATTTGAACGACACGATTCGCAGCGGCGGCGCGTTGGTCCCCTCCGGACCATACGTGCGCTCCAGGTCCTTTTCCATATCGTTGACTTCTTCGGGGTTCTCTTTGGCTTCAACGATTTCGAATTTCTGAACTGCTCCGTTTTTCGCCCAGAGGACGCGGATCTGGATACCTTGGTCGTTGGTGTAGAGGTGGTCGCCGCATGATGGTCCCGTCGTCACCGCGCGTGCGGGCAGCGCGAGCAGGCCGAGCAGCACGACAAGTGCGCCGGCGGCCGCCACGCTGGTGACGAGTCGAAGGTTCACGCCTATTTTATTGGCCGCTTGGCTGGGTGGGCGCTGCACTTCGTAGGTAAAGATCTCGCAAGAGCTCCTCGGGAACAGGCGAGGGGGCGTCCATCATCACGTCGCGAGCCACCTGGTTCTTCGGGAAGGCAGTGACCTCCCGGAGGTCTTCCTCTTGGCACGCGAGCATCACGATGCGGTCGATCCCGAGCGCCATACCGCCGTGCGGCGGCGCGCCGTATTCGAGCGCGCGGACGAAGAACCCGAAGCGGTCTTCGATCTGCTCCGCGGTCATGCCGAGCATTTCGAAGATCTTCCGTTGCAGCTCGGGCTTGTGGATACGAATCGATCCCGAGCCGAGCTCCCAGCCATTGAGCACCATGTCGTAGTGCTGCGCACGCATTTTGCGCGGGTCGGTGTCAATGAACTGCCACTGATCTTCACCGGGCGACGTGAATGGATGGTGCGACGGAACTGCTTTGCCCGTCGCTTCATCGATCTCGAGGTACGGAAAGTCAAGCACCCAGCAAAATGCATAGACGTTCGGGTCGCGCAGCCCGCAGCGCTCGCCAACGACGTTGCGCATCTTCCCGGCGACGGCGAGTGCGATCGCACGCTCATCCGCGAAGAGCAGAATCGTATCGCCCGTCTGTGCGCCGGTCCGTTCGCGCAGCTTCGCTACATGCTCGTGCGAAATGAATTTCGATGCCGACGACTTGGTGCCGTCGGCGCCGAGCGCGATCCACACCATACCCTTACCGCCGAGCTGCTTCGTGTCCTCAACCAGCGCATCGAAATCGCGCCGCGACAGCGTCGCGCCGCCGGGATAGCGCAATGCGACGACCGCGCCGCCGCTCTCGATCGGGCCTTTGAACACGCCGAACTCGGTGCCGGCGAAGATGTCATTGACCTGCGACAGTTCCAGACCGAATCGTAAGTCGGGCTTATCCACGCCGTAGCGCGCGATCGCATCCTCGTGCTTCAGGCGCGGAAACGGTCCGAGGTCGATGTCCAGACAGCGCTTCCAGACGTAGCGCATGCACGACTCCATCGTCTCGAGCACATCTTCTTGCGTGATGAACGACATCTCGACATCGACTTGGGTGAACTCGGGCTGGCGATCGGCGCGCAAGTCTTCGTCACGCATGCAGCGTGCGATCTGCATGTACTTGCCGAAGCCCGCGATCATCGTAATCTGCTTGAGGAGTTGCGGCGACTGCGGAAGCGCATAGAACGATCCGGGATGCAGACGCGACGGCACGAGGTAATCACGCGCGCCCTCCGGCGTGCTCTTGATCAGCATCGGCGTCTCGATCTCGATGAACTCGCGCTCGTCGAAAAAGTCGCGCATTGCCTTGACGATCTTGTGACGGGTGCGAATGTTGCGCTGCATGCGCGGACGGCGCAGATCCAAGTAGCGGTACTCGAGCCGCAATTGCTCGTCGACATTGCCGTCGAGATTGACCTGAAACGGTGGGACCTGCGAGCGATTGAACACGACGAGCTCATCGACCCCGACCTCGACAGCGCCGGTGTCGAGCTGATCGTTCTCGGTACCACTCGGGCGCGCACGCACCGTACCGCGAACGCGCAGTACGTCCTCGTTGCGCAGATGCTCGGCTTCTTTGAAGCTCGGCTGCTGCGGATCGAAGACGATTTGGGTCACGCCGTCGCGGTCGCGCAGGTCGACGAAGATCAACCCGCCGTGATCGCGCCGCCGGTTGACCCAGCCATTGAGCTCGATGGTCTCGCCGGCATTGCTCGCGCGCAGCGCGCCACAGGAAAATCGTTCAGCCAACGCGTTGTTCCTTTTCAGGCTTGTCCTGAGCTTGTCGAAGGGCATCCTTGACGCCGGAAACATAGTGATATTGCTGCACGAGATCGCGCGCAAATTTTGAACGGCTCGAGCGCGCATCGAAGAATGCCAACAGTCCGGGCACGTGCTCGAGCACGCTGTGCAAGCCGAGCGAAACCGGAGTCATGCCCAGATTGAGCTGCACGGCAAAATCCGGGTGCTTGCGATAGAAACGCACCGTCGATCGGCCGGCAAGCCGCATCTTCTCTTTTTGGTCGTCGTGCGGTATGTCTTGGCAGTGATAGTTGATCGCCTTAGGCTCGTAGAGAATCGTAACGCCTGCGCGCTCGAGACGATAGCCCAACTCTAAGTCCTCATGACCGTAGCCGGTGAAGCTTTCGTCAAAGCGCCCGACGCGCAGCAAGTCCTCGCGGCGCACCGAGGCATTTCCCGTCAAAAAGTAGAGCCACGGCAAGGTCTTGCGCGTCGGCTTGTGCAGTGACCCGCGTTCCTGCGGATGGTCCCGTTTGTCGAGGTAGTCGGCGTAGTCCTTGACCTGCACCTCGAGACCGACAACCGCAATCTTGTGCTGCGCACGATGGTGGCGCAGATGCTGCGAAAGCAGATCCGGCGACGCGAAGATATCGGAGTCGTTGAAGAGCACGACCTCACCCTGCGCCGCGTCGATGCCCGCATTGCGCGCGGCCGCGCGGCCCGAATAGGCGCCCGGAAGGTACCGGACGTTCGGATGCTCGGCGCGCATCTTGGCTAAAAACTCCGCCGTTCCGTCGGTCGAATTCGAATCGCAGACGAGCACCTCGAACTCGCTCGGCGCAAGATCTTGCGCGAGCAGCGTTGGCAGTACGGGTGCGAGCGTCTCCAACCGATTGTAGGTCGGAACGACGACGGAAATTTCAGGCATCGATCAATTCACGAACGCCGCAGACGATCTGCGCGCGAAATTCTACGAGCGCGGCTTCGTCCTCGGACCCCGGCTTGCGCACTAGCACGCTCGGAACGCCGTACGGCGCCCACTCTTGCGAGTTGAGCCGGAAGTAGCGATGTTCGAAAGCGACCAGCGTGGGCCTGCGCATCGCGCTTGCGACATGGGTCGCACCAGTATCAACGGTCACGACGCAGCGCGCGCGCTCGAACAGCGCCACCCAGTGATGAAACGGCAGCGACCGTAGCACCGTATGCCCGCGTGCCTCGAACGCTTGTGCGTACTCGTCACACTCCGCCGCGCAGCTCACGACGAACGGCGCACCGAGTTGCCCGAGTTCGCCGGCGAGCGCAAGCGTGGACGC
The DNA here is from genome assembly GCA_050015295.1 of Candidatus Aquilonibacter sp. GTDB lineage: Bacteria > Vulcanimicrobiota > Vulcanimicrobiia > Vulcanimicrobiales > Vulcanimicrobiaceae > Aquilonibacter. Next base: position 55,654 of record JBEKBR010000014.1, read on the forward strand.
GAGCGTGCTGCCATTCGAAAACCACCGCTGGCCCAGGTGCAGGACAATCGGGTCGTGCGGAACCTGTGCAACGGCGGCGCGATCATCGTCAGTGACGTCGAGGCGCAACGCGGTAACCCGCGTCGTTGCACCGGCCAACAAGACGAGCTCGAGGAGTTGATCGACCTCGTGCGGCACGATGCGATTGGGATCGCGTTCGCACAACTCCGGATCGGCCGGGCTGATCATCAGGCGATTGAGCGACAGTCGTGCGGTCAAGCGCGCGAGCCACCGGCGCGTATACGTGTAGCCGACGCGGATACGCGCCTGCGTTGCACCAACCAAGCTGATATCGGTCGCACGCGGTGCGAGCGCAATCGCAATATCGAATCCGTGGAACCGCGCGCCGAACGCATCGCCACGCACCTCGCGCGGCAAATCGATCAATTCGTCGAGATCGGTGTTGCGTTCGACCGCGACGCGGTTGTAGGGACTGGTGATCATCGTAACGTGCGCACTTGGAAAGGACGCCCGCACCGTTGCGATCGCTGGTGTCGAAAGAATCAAGTCCCCGATGCGATCGGTCCGGCTCAGCAGGATCTTCATTGCGAGCGCAGCGTCTTTTCCAATTCCTCGAAGTACGCGGCGGCTGCGAGGCTGCGCGCTGCGCGCAGTTCACCGTTCGAGAGCGCGCGATCCGCCGAGGTATCGCCAACGCGCGCACGCAGCGTTTGCACCATGCGGTTTCCGTCGCGCAGGTGGTGCCACGTGCGTTGCAACGGATTCATTCCGGTCGCGAGATAGGTTCGCCAATGCGGATGGATCGCGGCAAGCTGTACCGCGGTGCGCGCTTGCGCGCGAGCTTGCGCGATCATCTTTTCGACGTTCCCGCTGCGCGGCCGCGGTTTATAGTGGAAGACCAGCGCCTTGCGATTGAAGACCGCGCGCACGCCGCCGAAGCGCAGACGCAAACCGACGTCGATGTCTTCCCACCCGTACTCCGAAAACGAGTCGTTGAAGCCGCCGATCGCACGAATCGTCGCTAGCGGCACCGACACGTTGGTCGTCCAGAAGAAATTTCCGCTATAGTCCTTGAGTCCCCAGATCGCCATGGGCAGATCGTCAAAGTTTTCGACGTTGATCGCGGCGCCGCGCACAATGGCCCTGGGCGTCCGCGCGTGCGAGCGCAAGTGTTCCTCGACGAAGTTGGGTAACGGCAGCACGTCGTCGTCGATGAAGATGATGCGCTCACCGGTTGAACTCGCGATCCCCGCATTGCGGCCCTTCGCGAGCCCGCTGTTGGCTTGGTTGATGACAACGAAACGGCAGCTCGCGCGCCGCGCTGCTCGCGCGATCACTTCCGGCGTCGTGTCGGTCGAGCCATCGTTGACCAGCACCACCTCGTACTCGCTCGGATCCACGGTCTGTTCGAAGCACGCATCGAGCACGCGCTCGAGGAGCGCGGCGCGATTATAGGTGCACAGTTGTATCGTGGCGCGCACGAGGCCCTCCGATCAACGCTTGCGTCGCGGCGACAATACGCTCAACGTCGAGGTGCGCAATGCACGCGTAGTCACTGCATCGCTCCTTGGTATCGCCGGGATGACACGGATAGCTCGCGCGTACGACCTCGGTGCGCAAACCGAGCGGCGCCCAGCGTTCGGGGAAGTCGCTCTGGAATGGAAAGATGCCCACCGTCGGCGCGCCGGCGGCTGCCGCGACGTGCATCGTTCCGGTGGTGATGCCGACGAACGCGCGCGCCTGCGCAGCAAGCGCTCCAAACGCCCCGATCCCGAGCTTGCCCGCGATATCGACGATCCGCTCGCGTGCCGTTTCCGCAAGAATAGCCCGGTTGATTGCCTCATCGCTCGTCGCGCCGCTGAGCAGAATGGTCGCATCAAACCTGTCCGCGAGCGCGTCCGCGAGCGAAGCCCACCCGTTCGTCGGCCAAATGCCGCGCCGCGATGCGATCGCGTTGGTGGGATGGAGTACGATGTAATCGCGCTTCAACAGGCTCAACGTTTCTGATAACGCGGCGGCCTCGCGTTCATCTTCGGCTGTTGGCACGAAGCGTGGGATACGATCGCTCGTGTCGCAGTCGAGTGCACGGGCGTAGTCGAGCAAGATGTCGGACCAATGCGAGCTCACGTCGCCGCGCTCGCTGCGTACGACCACCCGTTTGTTAAAGTCGCTCGAGTACAGCCGGCGCGCCTGCCCGACGCGAATCGGTATCTTCGCAAGCTTCGGCACCCGCGCTGTACGCGCGGTTGCCCAAGTGACGACACTGGCGCTATAGCCACGCTCTCGAAGCGTCGCCGCCAGCGCATGCTCATCACCGCCGTCGTCGACGAGTACGGCATCGAGATCGGGCACGCGTTCGAGCGTGCTGCGATGGGCCGGCAGCGTCAGCGCATCGACGCGCTCGTAACGGGCGTGCAATGCGCGCGCGACGACCGACGCGACCAGCGAATCGCCGATGCCGCCGCCTGCGCAGTACAGCAGCGCACGGGTCATGCGTGTTCCGGCTCGTCGAGCACGCGCACCAGCTCGCGCGCATACATGCCGTCGAGAAATTGCGAGCGCGCAAACGAGCGCAAGAACGCCGGGGCCTTTTCGCTCGTCGCGATGCCGGCATAAATGGAGAGCAGCGAATCGGGCAGCAAATAGCGTGCGCGCAGCAAGTTCACCGGATGCGCGCCGGTCGCCATACGCGCGCGCGGCGAAGCCTGCTTCTCGAGAAAGTGCCGCGCCATTCGCGCACGCTCGAGCACCTTGCGTGTCTCGACTTCGAGCGTATTATGCGCCGGCGCCTTGATGTGCCAGAGATACGCGTCCCACGCGAAGCGCCAGCGCATGCCGGCTTCACGCAGACGCACGCCAAGCTCGGTGTCTTCCCAGCCGTACAAATGGAAGGCTTCGTCGAATCCGCCCACGGCGTCGATGGCGTGCTTGGGGAGCGAGACGTTGCACGTGCACAAGAACGCACGCGAGTAGTTCGCCATCGCCGGTTTGGGCCGATCGTCGTACGAAGGCACGTTGATGATGGGACCATTCACGACCAGGTTGCTCGTCGTATGCGCGGCCTCGTGCGCTGCGACGAACCCCGGCGGCAGTTGTACGTCGTCGTCGACGAAAAGGACCAAGTAGCCCTCAGCAATCGCGACGCCACGGTTGCGTGCCTTCCCTCGATTGGGTTCGGGCTCGAACGCGTAACGTACGGGAAAATCGGCGCGCGCAGCCGCCGCCTCGACGACCGCCTTCGTGTCGTCGCTCGAGCCGTTGTCGACAACGATCGCCTCGAATGACGGCGCGCCGATCTGCGTCGCAAGCGACGCTAGCGCGCGCGCAACGTAAGCGGAACGGTCTTTAGTCGCAATGACGATGGAGATGCGCATGATGATTACGGATTTAGCGTCAGCTATGAACCTGCGAGTTCGATGAGCGATTCGGCCATGCGGTCCGCCGCCCCCACGTGATCCGCGTACAAGGCGGCGAGCCGTTCGCGGCTCGACGCAAGCCAGGCCTGATCGGCCAGGCGCTCGAGGGCGACACGTCCGACCCGGCCGGGAGTCAGGGTGCCGTGCAATTCACAAATCAACGACTCGCCCGCGTCTATGTTGGGTTGCGTATGAAAGATGAAGCGTTGTGACACGCCAATGGCGACGGCCCGTTTGAGCGGTGGCCCGACGAGCGGGATGCGGTCGAGGTAGGTGAGCGGTCCGTTGAACGTGACCTTCTCGGGCGCGTTGAGCGGCGTGATCGCGATTGTGGGCACGCCCAATGCCGCCAACTCGATGCACTTAGTGCCCGGTATGGTAATCGCCAATCGTGCCCGCATCGCCGCTGCCAGCGCATTGTGCAAGATCGGAAAGCGCAGCGCGCCGTCCGCGGTAGACAGAAACGCAAGGCCGCCCTCTTCGACGAGCGTCCCGCGCTGCGCGAACACGCGTGGATCGCCGCCGTGTTCGATCGCGCGGCGCACGTCGGCCAACGGCGTGAACGGCGAGAGCCCAAAGGCAATCGGCACGTCGGGCCGTTCGCGCGCGATGCGCAATGCCATCGTGAAGAAAAACGGAATCAAGTTGTCGACTTCATAGTCGCGCGAGCCCGGCATCACCAAGATGCCGCCGTCGGGCGCACCCGGCTCGACCGGTTGCGCTGCTTCAAGCAGTGCGCCGTCGATCGCAAGGTTGCCGACGCGTTCGATCCGATCCGAAGGCGTTTCCCACGAACGCAACTGTTCGAGGTTCTTTTCGTCGACGGCGTAGAAGCGCGAAAAGCGGTTGCGATATCCGCGTTTGGAAAACTTATAGGTCGATGCGACGCCGCCGAGGCGGGCATGCAGACGTAGTGCGTGCATCAAATCGCCGCCCAAATATTGCACCAGGTCCACGCGGTCGGGAAGGTCGGGCGCGCCTCGGCCGATTGCAACGCGCAGGTAGGTTTTCGGATCGTAGACGTGCGCGCTTGGAAAGAGCCGGCGCGCGAGTTCGCTCTCGTAGCCCGTCGCGTAGTCGTCCGGTACGCAAAACAGCCACACCCCGAGATCCGGATCGCGTTCGTAGAGCCGGCGCACGAGCGGACGAAACCAGCCCGCGACCTCGCCCGGACCGTTCGCGGTAAATGCGATTTTCATCGTCGCGTCGCTACGATCCGTACCGTTTGACGATCTCGCCGATGATATCGGTAGTGCTCAGTCCGGCAAGGTGCGGTGCAAGCCGCACTTCACCGCCGTGCGCGAGCACAACCGCGCGCTCGGGCAACTCTTCTTCGCGGTACTGCGCGCTCTTCACATGCACGTCGGGGCGGATGCGTTCGAGCAGCGCTTCGGGGGTGTGTTCCGCAAACGCAACAACCGCATCGACACTGCGCAACGCACATAACACGTTCGCTCGATCCGCAAACGGCACGATCGGCCGCTTCTCGCCCTTGAGCGCGCGCACCGACGCGTCGACGTTGAGGCCAACGATCAGCGCATCGCCCTGTTCGCGCGCCCAGGCGAGATACTCGACGTGCCCAGCGTGCAAGACGTCGAAGACGCCGTTGGTGAAAACGACGCTTCGTCCGTGCGCGCGTTGGTCTTCTCGCCATGCCGCCGCTGCATCGGCGTCGAGCAGCCGGCCGAAGAGTTCAGGCGCCGCCATGTTCGATCAGCGCAAGGATCTCATCGCCGCTTGCCGTGGCGGTGCCGAGCTTCTCGACCACCGCGCCGGCCGCAAAATTCGCCAACTGCATCGCGCTTTCGATCGGCGCACCGCCGGCTAGTGCGAGCGAGAGCACGGCAATCACCGTATCACCGGCACCCGAAACGTCGAAGACTTTGCGTGCAACCGAGGGAATATCGAAACGCTCGCCCTGCGCGCCGAAGAGCGACATGCCGTGTTCGCCGCGCGTGATCACCACGTACTTGCAGTTCAATCGCTCTAGCAGCTTCGAACCGGCGCGAATTAGCGAGCTGTCGTCGGTAATGTTGATCCCGCTAGCGGCCGACGCCTCGTGTTCGTTGGGCGCGACACACGTAACGCCGGAGAACATGTCGAGATTCTGCGGCTTGGGATCGGCGAGCACGAGTGGGCACGCCTGCGCGGCCGCGACGATCTCGTGACTCAGCAAACCTTTGGCGTAATCGCTCAGAATCACCGCGTCGCACGACGCAGCGCGCTCGCGAACGTAGGCGATGATCTTGACGCGATCGGCGGGTGAGAGCGGTGCCGCATCCTCCCAATCCGCGCGCACGACCTGTTGATTGTGCGCGACGATACGCGTCTTGCGCGTGGTTGGACGATCGCCCACCGTAAAGACGCCGCGATCGTCGACCGCTTCTTCACGCAGCATGCGCCGCACATCCGACGCGAACGCATCCTCGCCAACCGTTCCGACGAATTCGACCCGTGCGCCGAGCGCAACCAGATTGTTCGCCACGTTGCCGGCGCCGCCGAGTGTGAACGAATGATCGGTGACCGCAACGACCGGTACCGGCGCCTCGGGCGAGATCCGGCTTACCGAGCCCCAGATCCATTCGTCGATCATCAGATCGCCGACCACCAGGATCGAGCGTCCGCGCATACGTTCGACCAGCGCACGCGCGTCGCTGGTCAAGAGCGTGGCGCTCACGCGATGTGGTCCTCGAAAATCAATACCTGTTCGACGAGATCGCAAATGATGTGGGCAAGTACCTGATGGACTTCTTGCACGATCGCCGCGTAGCCGTCGGGCCCGACGATCGCGAGATCGCTGTGCGCCATCACCGTGCCCCCACCGTTGCCCGTAAAGGCGACGGTAATCGCTCCTTTTTTCTTGCCGGCCTCGAGCGCGAGCACGACGTTGCGCGACGTTCCGCTCGTCGTCATGCCGATGAGCACGTCGCCCGGCTGCACGAAGGCGTCGACTTGTCGCGAAAAGATGTAATCGTAACCGTAGTCGTTGCCGATGCAGGTCAGCGTCGACGTGTTGACCGAGAGCGCTTCGCTGTTCAGGCCCGGGCGCTCGCGCAGATAGCGTCCGGAAAGTTCGGCTGCCATGTGCTGCGCTTCAGCGGCGCTGCCACCGTTACCGCACCAATAGATGCGCTTGCCGCCACGCAACGCGGTCACGATCGCAGCGACGATCGCTTCGACATCCTTCTGGTACGGGGTGAAGTCACGCAGCACGGTTCGATCTTTCACCAGCGCATCGAAGCTGCGCTGCGCTTTGTAATCGGTCATGGCGCGATCCAGAACAGTTCGTCCCCCTGCGAGACCAGCTCACCGTTTTCCGGAAGGATCCGCATCACGGTGCCGGTGTAGTCACTTTGAATCTCGTTGAATAGCTTCATCGCTTCCAAGATGCACAGCACGCCGCCGTCCTCGACGCGATCGCCCAGTTCGACGAACGGCAGGGCATCGGGAGAGGACGAGCGATAGAAGACGCCGGTCAGCGGTGCGGTGACGCGCTTGACGTTGGGCGGCGCAACCGGCGCACCCGAGCCATCCGCCGCTGCCGTGGGTGGCGCCGCGGCCATCGTCATAGGCGCAACGATCTGCGCCCCGGCCTCGCGGCGCACCAATTCGTAGACCGCATCACCGATCTTGACCTTGATGCGGTCGAGATCGTGCTCGTGCATGATGTCGAGCAGCGATTGGATCGTCTCGGTTTCCTCTTCGTAGGCCATTAGGGCGCCATTTCGGCAAGGGCGCCCGCAACGTCTGCCACGCGGCCAAGCGTCACCCGCCGGTCGCTCCGCGTTTCGAGGTCCCGCAGCACCAGCTCACCGGCGGTAAGCTCGTCGCTGCCGAGGATCAGCGCGAAACGGGCGTTGTTCCGGTCGGCAATCTTCAGGTGCGCGAGTAGCTTTCGATCCTCGTAGTCCATGAACACCGGCTGCGCGATCGTGCGGCGCAGTACGTCGACTAGCGGAACGAGGGTGGTGCGCGCCTGCGAGCCAAGAGCGATCGCTTGCACGCCGTTTCGCGGACGCTCGCGCTGCGGCTGCATCGCGTCGAGCATCATTAGGAAGCGCTCGAGACCGAGCGCAAAGCCAACCGCGGGAACGTCGGGTCCGCCGAGCGAGCGCACCAATCCGTCGTAACGGCCACCGCCGCAGACGGTCGACTGTGCGCCGAGTACACTCGAGGTGATCTCGAATACCGTGCGCGTGTAGTAGTCGAGGCCGCGCACGATCGACGGATCGACGACATACGGAATCTCCGCCGCATCGAGGTAGGCACGCAGCGCATCGAAGTGCTCGCGACACGCATCGCATAGGACCGATTCAAACGTTGGCGCGGTACGCACCAGAGCAATGTCACGCTCGTCTTTGCTGTCGAGCACGCGCAGCGGATTGCGTTCGAGCCGGCGCTGCGAATCCGGCGAGAGCTCCGCCAGATGCGGACGGAAGTGCGCGATTAGCGCCTCGCGATAGCGCGGCCGGCACACGTCGTCGCCGATCGTATTCAGTCGCAGTTGCGCGTCGGTCAGATCGTAGCCGCGCACCAATGCCCACGCAAGCGAGATGACTTCGAAATCCGCCTCGGGTCCGCGATAGCCGATGCATTCAACACCGAATTGGTGCGCTTGCCGGTAACGGCCTTTCTGCGGCCGCTCGTAGCGAAAGATCGGACCCACGTAGTACAGTCGTTGCGGCCCTTGCGCGAACAAGTTGTGTTCGAGCCCCGCGCGCATAACCGGCGCGGTCCATTCCGGGCGTAACGTCATGCTGCGCTCGCCCTTATCGTCGAACGTGTACATCTCTTTTTCGACGATGTCGGTCGTCTCACCGACGCCGCGCACGAAGAGTTCGGTGGACTCGAACATCGGCGTGCGTATCTCGCTGTAGCCAAAGCGCGCAGCGAGCACGTGGATGCGGAATTCCAAGTCGAGCCAATCGCGAGAAATCGGCGGCAGAATGTCTTGCGTGCCGCGCGGCGCGGTGATTTTCGAGGGCATAGCTTAAGGCCGACTTCGCGACACTCGCGGTGAAACATTTTCTGCAGCGGCGTGTTACGACGGAAGTATGAGTACCTACGCACTCTTTGGCGCATCCGGTTCAACCGGCGCAAGCATCGCGGCGGCACTCGAGGCCGCCGGCGCGCGCTACCGCGTCGTCGGACGCGACCGCGCGTTGCTGGAGGCTGAATTCGACGACCGGCCGCTGGCCGAAATCGCGATCTGGAATCCCGCCGATCCGGCATCGGTGCGAGCGGCCGCGACCGGCGTCGATACGATCTTCTACCTGGTCGGCGTGCCGTACAATCGCTTCGAACTGCACCCGCAGCTCATGCGCGCGACGCTCGACGGCGCGATCGCGGCCGGCGTCCGGCGGATCGTACTGCTCGCGCCGATCTATTCGTATGGACGGCCGCAATCGCCGACCGTCGACGAGTCGCATCCGCGCAATCCCGACACCTACAAAGGCAAAATGCGCAAGGAGCAAGAGGATCTCGTACTTGACGCGCACGCGTCAGGGCGCATCGAAGCGACCATCCTGCGCGTTCCGGATTTCTACGGCAACGATCCCAAGAAGAGTTTGGTTGGCGACATTTTCGTTGCGGCCGTGAAGAACCGCCGCGCGAACGTCATCGGCCCGATCGATACCCCGCACCAATACGTGTTCATCGACGACGTTGGACCGGTCGTGCTCGCGCTGGCCGAAGAGCAACGCGCCTACGGGAAGGCGTGGAACTTTGCCGGCTCCGGCACGATCACCCAGCGCGAGTTTGCGAATAAGGTGTTCGCGCAGGTCGGCCGTAAACCGCAGATGATGGTGGTCAACACCTTCATGTTGCGCCTGATCGGCCTGTTTGACCCAATCATGCGGGAGCTCGTCGAGATGAATTACCTTCAGAGCAACCCCGTGCTGCTCGACGACCGCGCGCTGCGCACCTTACTCCCCGGCGTACACGTCACCGGCTACGACGAAGGTATCGCACGAACGATATCCAGGACGGTCTGATACGGCGTCTCGCCGTAGTGCATGCCGAAGACCGTTTTCGGTTGGAGATGATAGCGGTCGATCGCGCTGACCGCTTCGGCGAGATATTGCGGCGTGAACCAATCCGTCGGCCCTGAGTCCATCGAGAACAGATCGCTCGTATACAACAAACGATATTCGGGCGCGTATACCATCATCTGGCGCTCGCCGGTCTCGGTGCGGTACGGATAGATTGTGAGTCGATCGGGCCCGCTGCCGATCGTGGTCGGATCGGTAACCAAGATAAGGCGTGCGGCCCGCGGGTGCCGCTGCAAATCATCGGGGCGCATCGTATGTGGTGCGGCGAGCAGCCGCCGCAGGATTGGCCCGTTGAGATCGAGCGCGTACACCGTGATGCCCTGTGCAACTGCTTCGCGCACGCCCGCGATGTGCGGCCATGAATCCGAGGTGGTGATCACCGCTTTGACCGGCAGCCCGTACGTCCGTCGCGCTTGCGCGATCGCCTGCTTCGTGTAATCGCTCGACCACGGTGCCTCGATCATTACCACGCCATCCGACTGCTTGACGAACTCGACGTTCCATCCGCCGGGATACTGCGTGATACCCGGCGCAAGATCATGCGGCGGACCGTCGCCGGCGTATCCGAGTTTGTAATCATCGATTGCCGTGGGCGATGGATGCGCGGCAAGGATATCGTGCGGAATCGTCAGTTGTGCGTCGTCGAGCGCCGGATTGACGTGCAGGTCGACAATGAAGAACTGCGTATCGGGCAGATCGCCGCGGCGATAGGTCCACTCACGCGGATACGGCACGCCGTTCGGCTCGAGCGACCATGCCGTAAACGTCAGCGTCGTCGTTACGTCGCCCCACGCGTTCCAGAAGACCTGGTACGGGTAGGCGCGCGTGTATGTGATCTGCCACGGCAAGCCGTTGTCGGCGTTGATCGCCAGCGTCACGGGGATGCCGCGATAGGTGAACGCAAGCACGTGGTGTCGCACGCCATGCAACGTCACGTCAGGAAGGCTGCGCAAATTGCTCGCGCCGGCGGCGGTGAGCAGCACGCGTTCCGGCCCAAAGGCGGCCTGGTCATCGTTCTGTGAGACGCCGGCCCCGCCCGCATACTGAAATTTGCCGTCATTGACGATCGCTGCCGCCTCGCCGTTGATGACCAGCACACTCGTTCCGGGCACTTCCTTGGTCCACCAATGATCCGCAACGTAGCCTTCGTGCGTCGATTCGATGCGCGTGCGGTCGCCGTCGAGATCGCGGACCTCATGCACGCGATAGTGATCGAGGAAGTACGGGCCACTCGGCCGCTCCGATTGCTCGACCATCTGGCGCTCGCCGACCGCCGTGTACTCGATAGCGTGGATCGCGCGCAGCCGCGTCTCGCCACCCATCGCCTGCATTGCTTGCTGGAGCACCGCATGCGGATCCGCCGCGCGCGCCGCGCTCCACGGCACGAGCACCATCGCAAGCGCGTAAAACCAAAGCCGCTTCGTCATACTGCCTATTGACGCCGCAAGGCGCGCGCCGTGACAATCAGCGCGCGCTCAAATCGTCGATCGGCTCTAGATGCCGCGAGCGTTTGACGTGATCGTCTTCGTATGCGCCATTGGTTGGGCATTGCGAGCGCGATCGCCATTGTCGCTGTCGCTCCGCAGGCAGCGATGGCCGTTAGTGCCGGCACCACCAGCGTCGTGCTCGAGGCCCTGCCGTATCTTGTTGCGGCAGCGATTGGGTCGGCATGCATCGGCCGGTATGCGCGCTCGCTGGTCGCATACGCTGGCTGCGGATGCACCGCGGGTCCGAGCGCGCGATCGATTCCCGCGGCGCTTGCAACGGCGGCGCTCTTCGGGCCGCCGGCCGCATTGGCGCGCCTCGCCGCCGCGAGTCTGGTAGCACGCTTCGCCCACGCGCACGATCACGACGCGCCGGTCGACGTGTTCGGCGAGCTTGCCGCGCTCGTTCCGGCCGCGCTGCTCTCCGCGGCAATCATGCTGACGCTTCCATCACTGTCGCTGCGTGCTCTCCCGGGGCCGGCGCTGTTCATCGGTGGCGCGCTGCTCGGCATCGTTGCGTCGCCCTGCGCCCTCGGCGGGATTGCGCTCGCCACATCGCTGCACGTGGCAGCACCCATTGCGGCCACGGGCGTGCTGTGCACGGCGGGCATCGTGCCGAACGTCTGGCGGCGGCAGCATGCACCGCGCGCGTTGCACGACCCGTGGGCGTACGGCGCGCTCGCGCTTGCCTGCGCGCTGGTCGCCGCACGGCATGGTGGTACATTGGTGCATCCGCGGATGACGATTCCACTCGCGCTGTGCGCGATTGCTTGTCTGCTCTTCGTGCGGCACTTTCGCCGGCATCGCGCACGATTGCCACGCCGGCTCGCATTTGCTGCACTCGCAGCAATCGT
>JBEKBR010000015.1:0-67296 GCA_050015295.1 Candidatus Aquilonibacter sp.
TGCCGGTACTCGGTGCGATCCTGTTTTGTGGCGGCGTGACGCTTTCGATTTGGCTACGCAACTTCGGCGAACGCGGAGCGGCAATCGGGCGAACCATCGCGCTGCCCTTCCTGGTGATGCTGATCGTGCCGCTCCACGTCGACGGTGGGCGCCCCGGGCTCGGCGCATTGCTCGTCATCGTCGCGGGTGCAATCGCCTTCGCCTGTACCTACGCGGTGCAGTGGATCGCCGGATGACGATTCACACGCGCATGGCGCTGCAAATGCTCATCGCACTGGCGCTGGCGTTTGCGATCGGCATGCTCGCGTTTCCGCAGCATTGGTCGTGGGTCGTCCTCACCGCGTTCATCGTGTGCAGCGGCGCGGTGGGACGCGGTGATGCGATCTACAAAGGTTTGCTGCGCGTCGGCGGAGCGATCGGCGGTACGTTCGTGGCCGCGGTGGTCTCACGCGTCGCGCCGGCGAACAGTGCGATCGACGCGGCCGTGATCTTCGTCGTGCTCTTCTTCGGCATGTGGCTGCGAACGATCAACTACGCCTATTGGGCGGCCTGCGCCACGCTGATCTTTGCGCTCTTGCAAGGCTCGCAGGGCGAAACCGTCGGACCGCTCTTTGCGATTCGCGTGCTGTGCATTGTGATCGGCGCGCTGTGCGCAATCGCGGCGACGTGGTTCGTCTATCCGGTGCGCACCGAGCTGCTCGTGCGCAAGCGTGTCGCTGAGGCGCGAGCCGCGTTGCGCGACGTGCGCGACGGCACCGACCGCGATTTGCGCCACCACCTCACGCAACTCGAGCGGGTGGCGCCCCCGATGCGCTTGCACCGTGCGGTCTTCGGCACCCGGGGCGAAAGCCCGCACCCCGCGACCCTGATCGACGAAACGCAGGCAACGTTACGTACCGTCATCGAACGGCGTAAGGTGCGCGTTTACGTATCGGTGGCCGTTTCGCTCGATGGCTACATCGACGATCGCTCCCCCGCGCGGCTCGCGCTCTCGAGCCCGGAGGATCTGGCCGATATGCGCGCCGCGCGTGAGGCGTGTGATGCGCTCCTGGTCGGCGCGGAAACCTTGCGCCGGGACGATCCGTCGCTGCGGTCGCCCAATGCGGCGCGCATCACGGTAACGGAGTCCGGCGATCTCGATCCCACGCTGCGTTTCTTCGATGGAAGTGCGCGAACCATCGTGTTGACGGGGTCGCAAGGCGAACAGCGATTGCGCGAACGAATCGGCGACCGCGCCGAGATCGTGCTGATCGATCGCTTCGATCCAGCGGCGATCATCGCCGCGCTAGCAGATTGCGGTGTGCGCTCGCTCTTTGTCGAGGGAGGTACCCGGATCCTGACCGCGTTCCTTGCAGCCGGCACGTTCGACGCGTTGCGTGTCGCCATCGCGCCCTTCTTCGTTGGCGATGCGCAAGCGCCACGATTCGTCAGCGCCGCCTCCTTCCTCAATGATGCGAAGCATCGTCTGGTCTTGCGCAGCGTCCGGGCTCTCGGCGATATGGCGGTACTCGAATACGAGCATCCACGCGCGTGATCGAAAAAGAACCGCGCGATCTGCGGCTGCTGCGCGATGCAATTGCGCTCTCGCGCATCGCGCTGCCGTCGAGCAGCGCGTACTCGGTCGGCGCGATCATTGCGGCCGAGGATGGCGTGATGATCGCCGACGGGTATAGCCGCGAGCGCGGGCCGCAATCGCACGCCGAGCAAGTCGCCATCGAGAAGGCGCTCGAAGCGGGCGCGGACCTGCGCGGCAGTACACTATACACGTCGCTGGAACCGTGCAGCGTGCGCGGGTCCGGGCTGCGGCCCTGCGCCGAACGAATCATCGATGCCGGCATTCCACGCGTGGTCTTCGCACTGCGCGAACCGTCGATCTTCGTTGAGGGGCATGGCGCCGAGGTGCTCGCCGGCGCCGGCGTCGAGGTGATCGAACTACCCTGCGAAGCCCCGGCGGTCGCGGCGATCAACGCGCACTTGATCGGCTAGCACGCATGCTCGCGCAACTGGTGATCAACCTAAAGTCGGGACGCGCGCGCGCGTATGCCGATGCGACGCGCGAGGCACTGCGGGCAGCCGGCATCGCGTTCATTGAAACGGCGTGGCCGCATGAACTCGTCCCCGAAGCCGGATGCATTATCTGTGCCGGCGGCGACGGTACGCTCCTTGCCGCAATCGAATCGGCGATTGCGCGAAATCTTCCGCTCGGTATCGTGCCGCTCGGCACGTTCAACGATCTGGCGCGCACGCTTGGCATTCCGCTCGACGTCCACGGAGCCGTAGCGGTCATCGCGGCCGGCCACGAGCGCGCGATCGATGCGGCGCGCGTCAACGATCGCTACTACGTCAACGAAGCAAGCATCGGCATCTCGAGCCGGATAACGCGTTTACAGACGCCCGAGCTCAAACAGCGTTTCGGCTTCCTCGGCGTGATTGCCACGGCGTTCACCGCGCTGCGGTATGCGCGGCCGATTCGCGCCGAGGTCCGTTTCGAGGGTCGCCGCGAGCGGATGCGGACGATTCAACTGACCGTCGCAAACAGTCAGCATTTCGGTGGTTTTCTCAACGTCTCGGACGTCGCAATCGACGACGGCTATCTGGAGCTCTACAGCGTCGACATTCGCCACCTCTACCAGGCGGTCGCGATCGCGCATGCGATGCTCACCGGCCGCCGGTTTCACGTGCCCGGCTTGCGTAGGTTGCGATCGCAACGCTTCGACGTCGTCACGCGCCGTCCGCACCACATCGCGGCCGACGGCGAACCGGCCGGTACCACGCCGGCGAGCTTCGAAGTGTTTCCGAAGGCACTGCGCGTCTTTACGCCGCAGTAAAACGTTCATGCAATATCGCGCGCTCGGACACTCCGGATTAAAGCTTTCAGTCATTGGCATCGGCTCCTGGCTGACCTACGGCAATAGCGTCGATCGTGATACGTCGCGCGCGTGCATTCTTGCGGCGTGGGAGCAGGGCATCAATTTTATCGACACGGCTAACGTCTATGCGAGAGGTGCGGCCGAGGAAACGCTCGCACCGATCGTGCGTGAACTCAATCGCGACGCGCTCGTGCTGGCGACGAAGGTCTACTTTCCGATGGGCGACAGCGTTAACGAGCGCGGTCTCTCGCGCAAGCATATCCGCGATCAGCTTCACCACTCACTGCGCCGGCTCGGTGTCGATTACATCGATCTCTACCAGTGCCACCGCTACGACGCGAGCACGCCGCTGGAAGAGACTTGCGAGATGATGAACGACGTCATTCGCGCCGGTAGCGCCCTCTATTGGGGCGTTTCGGAATGGAACGCCGATCAGATCGTCGCCGCGGTGACGCTGTGCCGCGCGCGCGGGTGGGCGGTGCCGATCAGCAATCAGCCGCAGTACAGCGCCCTCTGGCGGCGCATCGAAGCTCGCGTGCTGCCGGTTTGTCACGAATACGGTCTCGGCAACGTTGTCTGGTCGCCGCTGGCGATGGGCATTCTAAGCGGAAAATACACCGACGCTGCGCATCCGGCCGCCGGGACGCGTGCCGCCGGTCCGTACCGCGACATGATGGAAGAGTATTTTACGCAACCGGTGCTCGACGCGGTCCAAGAGCTGCAACCTCTGGCAGTGCAGGCGGGTATTTCGATGTCACAACTGGCGCTCGCGTGGGTGCTCCGGCAGCCCGCGGTGACCAGTGCGATCGTCGGCGCAACGAGTCCAGCGCACGTTAAGGACAACGTGGGCGCGGCCGAGGTGAAGCTGGGGGAGGATCTGATCGCGGCAATCGATCGCGTCCTTGTCCCGGTGGCGCCGAATGAACCCTATCTCGCCTGAGCGAAACCTCTTCTTACGCGGGGCCGTACACGAAGGCAGACGAGTCCGCCCGCCACAGGAAACGAGAAGATGAGCACCTATGAGTTCGGATCGTTCCGTCTCGACGTCGAGCGATTGTTGCTATTGCACCGCGGCGAAACGGTGCCGCTCGGCCCCAAGGTCGTCGAGACCCTCCTTGCGCTAATCGAGCACCCCGGTGAGGTTCTTCCAAAGAACCAGCTGATCGATCGGATCTGGCCTGAAGGGTACGTCGAGGAAGCGAACCTGGCGCAGAACATCTACGTGCTGCGCAAGACATTACGCTCGCTTGCCTCGCTTGATGCGATCGAAACGGTTCCGCGTCGCGGCTACCGCTTTTCGGCGCAGGTTCGCCAGATCGAGCGCCCCGCGGCAGCGC
The DNA here is from genome assembly GCA_050015295.1 of Candidatus Aquilonibacter sp. Classification (GTDB taxonomy): domain Bacteria; phylum Vulcanimicrobiota; class Vulcanimicrobiia; order Vulcanimicrobiales; family Vulcanimicrobiaceae; genus Aquilonibacter. The sequence goes on from JBEKBR010000015.1 coordinate 4,208, forward strand.
CGAGGGTGGCGTCACGCCGGCGGTGGATCGGCGCGAGCGCGGCGGCCGCATTCGCGCTGGTGGCCGTGCTCTTCGTTAGTTTGGGCGCGGTGCACCGCAGCAGCAGTGCCGGTCTCTCGGCGGAAGGCGCGCGGACCTACGAGATTGGGCGCTACTATTGGAATCTGCGCACGCGCGTCGGGCTCGAGCGTAGTCTCGACGATTTCGCGCAAGTGATCCGCACCGATCCCCGCGACGCGCGCGGCTACGCAGCGCTGGCCGACGCGAACGCGATCATGGGCGATTATCGCTACGGTACCCAAAAGCCGCGCGTGTACTTCTCCCTAGCGCGCAACTACGCGCAAATCGCATTGGGGCTCGATCCCAATTCGTCCGAAGCGCACGCGGCTCTTGGCCTGATCGACATGGACAACGGTAAGAACCTCACCACGGCGATCCACGAGTTGCAGCGCGCGATCGCGCTCGACCCGGCGAACGGACCGGCGCACGAGTGGTACGGCGTCGCGCTAATTCAGCAGGGCGATTTGCATAGCGCATTTGCACAACTGCAGATCGCGGGTGCACTCGATCCGCTCTCCGTCTCAACGAGCGCGTGGCTTGGCAACGCCGCCTATCTGGATCGGCACTTTGTCGAGGCGATAGCGTATTCGCGGCAAGCATTGGATCTCGCGCCGCAGCGCACCGACGTGCTGAACACGATCGGCAAAGCGTACGAGGCGGAAGGCAACTTTAGCCGTGCGATTGACGCCTACAATCACTATGCCGCTTCGTGCGACGGCTGCCGAGCCGAAGCCGCGGCACTGCTCGCACACGCCTATGCCAGTCAACATCGCATGGTGGACGCGCGCGGGCAACTCGCCTATGCGATGCTGCACGCACGTTACGTCGCGCCGACCGATCTCGCCGCTGCCGCTGCTGCAGTAGGCGATCGTACGATCGCGCTCGAGCTGCTGCGCCGGATGCGCGGACAGACGGACTGGCTGTCGGTCCAAAACGATCCGCGCTTCGACATGTTGCGCGGCGACGCGGGATTCCGTCAGCTCACGCAGGCCGGCTAAGCGGCAGACGTGGCCGGGTTGTCCGATGCGCTCGCGGCGCGTCCAACATTGGCGCGCTCGCTAGCTGCGCACGTACGTGACTTTGACGCCGGCACGCTGCCGCCGCGTACGCGCGAGTTGATCGCGCTGATGGTTGCATGGCTCAATGCCTGCGAGTACTGCACCTGCGTACACGAAGAGATCGCGCGCAGCATCGGCGTCGACGAGGTCACGCTGGCAGCACTCGGCGACTTCGCGCGCAGCCCGCACTTCTGTGAGGCTGAACGGGCTGCGCTTGCGGCCACTGTAGCGCTCACGCGTGAGCCGCGCGCGCTGCCGCCGCCGCTCTGGGAAGCGCTGCGCGCGAACTACGACGAAGCCGGCTGCGTCGAGGTCATTGCCTCGATCGGCCTCAACAACTACCTCAGTCGCGTGATCAACGCGTTGCAGGTCCAGCAACCCGCGCCATAATCCGCTCGGCGCGGATCAATCGCGTGCCGCTCCAGCGATCGTGCAGCATGATGCGCCGTGAAAACGGCGCCCAGAGCAAGACCAACCACCACAAGAAGAAGACGATCAAATAGCGCCAGAATGAACGCAGGAGGCCGGGTGAGCGAAAGTCGGTCGTGACTACGCGCAGGCCGGTGATCATCATACCAAAACTTTGCCCCGCGATCCCGACGAGCAGCCACAGATAGAGCGCGGTAAAGAAAATTGTCGGACTGGCACTGTACCGTCCTACGACCGAGAGCACTTCGCCGAAAAACTTCGAGTGGGTGAGGTTGTGTATGTCCTCATCGGTGAAGTAGTAGCCCAGCGGCGAATGCGCATGCCCTCCGGCAAACAGAAGCACAACGGCCGCTACGACACCCGAGTCGATCGCGAACGACCAAAAGCGGCGGAGGATGCCGGCGCAATCGGCGCGCGTCACGAGAGCGCTTCCCGCTGCCAGCGTCGGGGGTTCCTCGGGAATGTCGCGCGCGAGCCACGCTTGCGCGACCGCGTATTGCGGCGTTCCTTCGAAAGCGCGCAGGTCGGCGATACGCCGCGTGGCGTAGGGCTCGCCGCCCATCCATTCTCCCAAGCGTAGCACGCCGTCGCTTGCAATCTCGCGTCCCTGTTCGGCGAATTGCTCCGTGCTGATGTGGCGACCGAAACTGTGAAACGAGGCGATCACGATCGAGCGTGTCGCTGCGTCCAGCGAGCCGCAGACGAGCAGGCCGACCTTGTCGCAGGTGTGGCTACAGGTGCGCAGCCACCCGCCGAAGATCAGCGAGACGACCGGATTCTCGTTACCATTGACGCTGAGTAGCGAAAGAAACCGCGTATGACCGGCCGCGATATGCCCAAGCTCGCGCCCCACCGCAAAGGCAAGTTCATCGTCTTCGAAGTGTTCGATCCAGTGCGTCGAGAGCACGAGCGAATAGGGCTCGCCGAAGCCAAGCGCCGCCACCGGGACGTAGTTGTCTTCGCGCACGAAGATCAGCGGCATGGGGATGTCGAGCCGCGCGCAGGCAGTTTTGACGATTGCGAAGACCCGCGGATATTGCGCCTCGTGGATCATCACCGACGAGCCGATCAGGCGTCCACGCGCGAGCGTGACGTACAGCATCGCGATGACGATAAAAAGCGCGACCTCGGGTATACCGACACTCTGGTGGATGACTAGGCCGATCAGCGCAGCAATCGGAAACGCAAAGACCAGGGTGAGAACGAAGGCTAGGCGCTCTCGCGGTTCTCGTATCGAGTCCGGGCCGGTAAAGAGTGGGCTTGCCATGCGGTGGCAAGTTTGATACCGTTGCCGCCGTTCCGCTTTACTTCGTACATTTCACGATCGGCAGCCGAGAGCAGCGCGGGGGGTGTGGCGCTGGCACCCGGATAGGTCGCGACTCCGATGCTGGCACGGACGCGAACGGGACGGTCGTCGATGCGAAGCGGCTCGTCGAGACTGCGCAGAATCTTGCGTGCGGCGTCGGCGGCGGCTTCGTCGGTGAACAGATCGTCGATGAGCACCACGAACTCGTCGCCGCCCATGCGCGCGACGGTATCCGATGAGCGCACGTGCCGGGTCAGGCGATCGGCTACGGCAACGAGCACGCGGTCGCCATAGGCGTGTCCGTACTGGTCGTTGATTGCTTTGAAGTCGTCGAGATCGATGAAGAAAACCGCGCATCGCCGGCCATTGCGCTCGCAGCGGCCAAATGCGGCGCGCAGGCGCTCCTCGAGTGCGCAGCGGTTCGGCAAGCGGGTGAGCGGATCGCACAGCGCGAGCTCCGAGAGTTCGGCCTCACGCTCCTTGAGATCGGTGATGTCGAGCAAGCTTCCGACGCGGGCAATCGCGTTGCCGGCCGCGTCGTACATCGTGCGCACGCGCTCGCGTACCGCGCGGACGCGTCCACCTTGACACAAGATGCGATGGTCGCAGAGATAGCTAGAGTCGTTCGCGGCATCGGCCAGCGTCTGCGCGATGTGCTCGCGGTCGGCCGGATGATCGAAGTTGCGTAGTGAGAGGTGCGTCGTTTCGTACGGTAATCCCAAGAGGTTTGCCAGGCCTTCGGAGATCGTTACGCTGCCGGTGCGCAAATCTTCGTGCCAGGTGCCTAATCCCGCGGCGCGTTCAGCGTGCGGATAAGCGGCGGTGAGCGAACTGCCGGGTAGTGCGATCTCGACCGCCCGTCCGGTGACGCCGGCGACGGCGCCGTGCACGTCGAGCAGCGGCTCGACCTCGAAGGCGAGGTGCGTCCCACGGACGCGCGCTTCGAAGGCGAGGGTCTCGCCCCCGAGCGCCCACTGGTGGGCCAGGATCGGGAACGGGTCTTGACCGTCCCAGAGATCGCTCACGTGGAGGGATCCGGCGTGCTCACCGACCTCTGCGAAGCCGCGCAGCCGAGCCGTAAGCGACGTGACCCGCAGTGTGGTGTCGGTGTTCCAGATCAGCGCCTGGTTGCGCATCGCCATGTTCCTCTCCGTGAGCGTCCCTGGGTGACCCCATCCTAGCCCTTACGGCACGCCGCCATCATCCGTAGAAACCCCTGACCTCCAGATATCCGTACCTATACGGGTAGGGCGGGGTCGACACCGTGGCTCGCTTTGACGCTCGCCCCGCCGTCGACCCCACCCTGAGAAAAGGCACTTGAGGCTCCGGCGCGACCCGAGTCTTCCCGCGTTGCGGAACACTCCAATCGGGGGAGCCGCTGGGAGTAAGATTTTTGGCCGGACCCTCTTGACAGCGCGTGTCAGTGTGCTATTGTACTAGTGTACTAGTACGACAGCACAGTAGTACTAGACGCAACAGAACAAGAGGAACAGAAATGACACGCTTCATCAACCACCCCGAAGACCTTCGCGAATCACGCGTCTGCCAGCCGCAGCGCATGTCGACCCCCCTATTCCAAGGCTGGGGCCCGAAGCTCTAACCCGCCATGCCGGTCGTTTTAACGGTTGACCCCCGAAGCGGGGTGCCCATCTACCTCCAGGTGATCGAACAGGTCAAACGGTCGGTAGCCTTGGGCGTTCTCGCTGCTGGCGAGCAACTACCGACGGTCAAGCAGCTCGCGCTCGACTTGACGATCAATCCCAACACCGTTGCGAAAGCCTACCGCGAACTCGAGCGGGACGGCGTCATCGAGACGGCAGCGGGGCGCGGATCGTTCGTGCGCGGCAACGGCTCGATCGAAACGACCAAAACTGCGGCGACTGACGTGGCGCGCGACGCCATCGACGCTGCAGTCCGCGAAGCCAAGTCGATCGGCTTGCTCGCTGATGATATTCGTACACTGGCAAGCGCCGCCATCGACCGGTGGTTCCGGGAGGACGCATGAGCACGATCAGCATTAAAAATTTGCGCAAGACTTACGGCCCGTATGTGGCCGTCGACGATCTCACCTTCGAGATCCCGGACGCCTGTGTGTTCGGTTTGCTCGGGCCCAACGGCGCCGGCAAGACGACGACCTTCAAGTGCATGCTGGGGCTTGCGCGCGCGACATCGGGCAGCGTGCTCTACGACGGTGCACCGCTTACGCCCGAAACGCTCGAGCGAATTGCCTACGTCCCCGAGCGTAGCGTGCTCTACGAGTGGATGACGGTTGCCGAGCATATCGAAATGCAGCGCCGCGCCTACCGGAAGTTTTCCGTGGCTCGCGCACGTGAGTTGCTCGCGCAGTTCGGCATCGACCTTCGTAAGAAAGCTCGCGCGCTCTCTAAAGGCATGCGTACGGCGACGATGGTCGCGCTCGCGATTGCCCGCGAATCGGATATTCTCATTCTGGACGAGCCGACCAGCGGGCTCGATCCGATCAATCAGCGCCATGTGCTTAATCTAATCATCAATGAATCGGCGCGCGGCGCAACGGTGATCTTCTCGTCGCATCAAATTGGTCAGGTCGAACGTGCCGCCGAGCGGATCGCGGTGATGGATCGCGGCCGGCTCGCGCTCGAAGGCAACGTCGACGACCTCAAGGCCGATCGCAAGATCGTCGAGGCCATCCTTCCGAGCGAGACCTTCGCGCTGAACGGGCTCGCGGGCGATCCGCACATCTCGCGGCTGGATCGCAATGGCCGCATCGTGCGTGCGGTGACCTCGTCCGATGCAGCCGAGGTGATGGCAAAGTTCGAAGCGCTCGGAGCATCGGGTCTGCGCATCGTCGATCTCAATCTCGAAGACATTTTCTTGTACGCGGTTTCGCCTGCTGACGCGACGGCCGACGTGGTGGAGGGACACTAGCTCATGAATTACGTCGAATGGCTGCGCGTGCGGAACGCGCTGCGTGTCACGGCGATTTGCCTTGGCGTCTCGATCGTGATCGCGCTTATCGTGAGGATTTCAGTTGCCGCGCAGTTCGGCAGCACTCACGACATCGTCAATCGTCTCGGCAGCGAGAAGGACACGATAACCACGCACTCGGTGGTCGACGGATTCGCTCGCACCACGCTGACCAACGCGCGCGAACATACGGTGGTCGTGATCGAAGACCAGGCTGACGGATCGAAAATCATACAGATAACCGAGCCCGGCCATGCCAACCACGGCAGCCCCGACGTCGTTCGCGTGGGTCCCGTGAGCGTATCGACGAGCGAGAGCGGTGGCGTTGAGAAGACGACGATCGAGACCAACCGCCCGGTGCCATTCGGGATCTACGCGGCTATCGCCGCAGTCATCGCCTTGATTGTCGCGACCGTGCTCGGAGCGCCGTTTGCCAAGGAGAACGACGGCCACCTCGAGATTGCGTTTCTCAAGCCGGTGTCGCGAACGAACAATGCGCTCGGCGTCGTCCTCGCGGATTGCATCGGGATTCTCATCGCCGAGGTGATGACCATCGTGGCGTTCGCGATCATGCAAGCGTTTTTCGAAATACCGCACTTCGACTTCAGCGGCATCAATAGCACGGCGATTCTTCTGGCAATTGCGCTGCCGTTCTCGTGGTATACGTTCCTGAACGCGTCAACGGCCTCGCTCAAGCGTGGCGCCGGCGCCGTGGTCGGGCTGGCGTGGCCGGCGGCCTTCGTGAGCATGGCGCTCGCCGGTCTGAATCTTGGAACCTCGATCGCCGGTCAGACCTTTCATACGATCTTTTGGAGCATCTCGCGGATCTTTCCAATCACCTACGTCCAATTCGAAGGCCACGGCGACGACCTCAGTACGCTTGGCCCCAAGTTGATGACGACAGCGGCGATCCTTACCGGACTCTTTCTCGTCTACGGTGCACTTGCTATCGTGCAGTGGCGCCGGGTGGAGGCGTAATCATGGAGATCTTTGGTACGAACTTTTCGATAACGCTCGGTTCGTGGCGTCTGCGCTTCGGCTTTGCCGTCGAAGATATCGATACGCCGCCGCAAGTACGGGATGCGCCGCCGCACCACGTGCGCATCGTCGCTGAGGACACGTATTCGCGGCGCGAAGCCTAGCCGCAGAAGCGCCTAGATAACGAACCCGTCGGAAAACGCGGGCTTGTAAAAGGTGAAGCCGTCGGCGGTAATCGTGAAGAGGTACACGTTGGGAAACGTGGCGTCGCCGGCGTAGTTGAACGAGTAATTACCGACCATGAGCTGGTACGTCCCGCCCTGCTGCAGCTGCTCGAGTACTTGAAAGCGATTCGAAGCACTGGCCCGCTGTTGCGCTAAGATGATCAACTGCGCGGCAGCGTAACCGTAAGCGGAAAAAGCCGTTATGGCGCCGACCGCATTGCGAAAGTCGGGCAAGTAGGTGACGATCGATGGCACCTTGTCCAACGGCGGAAGCGCCGAGGCAACGATCGCACCATTGAGCGCCTTGCCGTACGTCTTCGGCACATCGGCGGTGTAGAAGCTATCGGCAAAGCCGAAATCGCCGGTGTACCCGGCGGTGCGCAATGCAACCGCAATCGGCCCGAGTTTGTCGGGGCGCCCGGCGAAGAAGATGTAGGCGGGCGCGTGTCGCTGGATAATCGCGGTTGAATCGGCGACGTCGGCGTTGGATTCGAGCGTGAGCAATTCGGAGTTGTGCTTGAGCGCCTTCGCCTGCGCGATGAAGGCGCGTGTGACGTCGAGACCGTAGTCGCCGTCGACGATGACGCCGAGGACGTTCGAGAGTGTGCGCCCGCGCAGGATGGCGCTGGCGAAGAGCCGCCCCTCCGACGAGTCGCTTGACGGAAGACGATAGACGTTGTGGTACCCTTGCTGCGTAAGTTTGTCGCCGGTGACGCACGGCGCGACGAGCGCGAAGCCCGAGTTGCCATACTGCGGCAGGGCCGTGACGGTGACGTCGAGCGTCAGATCGCCGACCATGCCGATGATGGTCGGATCTGCGGCGGCGACGAGGACGTTGGACGTCGCGATCGCGCCGGAATTCTGATCGTCGAAGTATCGGACGCCGTACGCCTTGGTCAGTTGCGCGTTGTATTTATTGGTTTCATTGATCGCGGCGGTCACGCCGTTGAGCACGCCGCGTCCGTAGTCCGCGTAAGCGCCCGAAAGCGGAACGTTGACGCCGATAGTGACTTGCTGCAAGATCGGCTGCTGGAGTGGCGTGACCGGCACAGCGGTCGTCGCTGCCAGCATTCCCCCAAGAAACGTTGCGCGATCCATCAGTGAACGAGATACCCTCCCAGCGTGGCGGCCAAGAAGACCACCGAGAACGCCATGTTCCCGGTAAAGATACGTTCGTTCAATACAAAAACGTTCTCGGACATGCCGTACAGCCGGTTTTCGTACACGGTGAGGGCAATCGCGGCGGCAACGCCGGCGTAATAGAGCCATCCCGCGCCGCCGAGTATGCCCGCCAGAGCCAGCACCGCAGCCATCACCGCGTGCAGCGCGATCGGGACCCAACGCCCGGCGCGTTCACCGAAGCGGACCGGGACCGAGTTGATGTGCTGCTCGCGGTCGGTCGGAAGATCCATGAGCGCGTAGGCGATATCGAATCCCGCAACCCAGACGGTCACCGCAATGAAGAGCAAGAACGCGCTTGCGCTCACCGTGCCGGTCACGCCGATGTACGCACCGAGCGGTGCGAGCCCGTCGACGGCTCCGAGCACGAAATGCACGAGCCAAGTGAAGCGCTTGCAGAGCGGATAGACCAACACGCCGACGGCGGCAATCGGCAGCAGCTTGACGCACAGCGGATTGAGCATCCAAGCGGAGATCAGTAACAGCACGAGGCCCAGCGCGATCGCCCAGATCATGACCGCAGGCGCAAGCGTGCCGTTCGCGAGCGCGCGCCGTGCGGTGCGCGGATTACGCGCATCGATCTCACGATCGAAGTAGCGGTTCGCTGCCATGGCCGCAGTGCGCGCGCCGAGCACCGCGAGCGTAATCCATAGCAACGACCACCAGCTCGGGAGACCGCGCGCACCGAGTACGGCGCCGACGTAGGCAAACGGCAACGCGAAGAGCGTGTGCTCGATGCGAATCTCGCGCAAGAATAGTCTAGTCACGCAGCGTCCTCCGGAACGCTTCTGGGCCCTGGCCGGACCAGGCGTCCGGCACGAGCGATTTTGCGATTCCATCGAGCCCATAGTCGTGCCAGCGTTTGCTGACGCGTTCTTTGGTGGCTTTGTCCATTACGATGTCCGGCGGCCACTCGCGCGTGTAGCCTTCGGCGGCGCTCTTGCGCGTTGCGTCGATGCCGACCTTGGTGCCGTAGGCGATCGAATACGAGCCGTGGTCGAGATCGTCGACCGGTCCCGGCATCATCACCACGTCGCGCTCGGGCGCGAGATTGTTGAGCGCAAACCAGGCGACGCTGCGAACGTCCTGCACGTCGATGTCGGCATCGACGACGAGCAGCACGCGCGTGAGCATCATCATGTGCCCGAGTCCCCAGAGCGCGTTCATCACTTTCTTTGCGTGACCGGGATACTGCTTGCGAATCGAGACGATCGCTAGGTTATGGAACCCGCCTTCCACCGGCAAGTTCATGTCGACCACTTCCGGTAACACCATTTGCAGCAAGGGAAGGAAAATGCGCTCGGTGGCTTTGCCGAACCATGCGTCTTCCATCGGCGGTTTCCCCACCACCGTCGCGGCATAGATCGGATTGCGCCGATGGGTGACGCACGTAACGTGAAACGTCGGATAGGTGTCGGCTAAGCTGTACACGCCGGTGTGATCGCCGAACGGCCCTTCGGTGCGCAGGTCGGTGTTGTCGACGTAGCCCTCGAGCACGAACTCCGCGCCGGCCGGTACTTTGACGTCGATCGTGCGCGCCTTGACCAACTCGACGGGCTTACCGCGCAACAGACCGGCGAACGCAAACTCGTCGAGTACCGGCGGTAGCGGTGCGGTGGCAGCGTAGGTCAACACCGGATCGCTGCCGATCGCCACCGCAACCGGAATCTTTTCGCCCCAGGCATCGGCGTGGGCGCGGCCCTGCTTGTGGCGCTGCCAGTGCATGCCGGTTTCGCGTTCGTTATACACTTGCATCCGGTACATGCCGACGTTCGGACGACCACTGCGCGGATCGTTCGTGATCACCAACGGCAGCGTGATGAATGGGCCGCCGTCGAGCGGCCAGGTCGTGAGCACTGGTAACTTGCGCAAGTCGGGATCGCGGATCACGACTTCTTGGCATGCCGCATCGCGCACGGTTTTAGGAATCGCGTTTGCTAACGGCGCGAAACGCTTGAACGCATCGAATTTCTCACCCCACGATGCACCCGGGGGCGAAAGATCGAGCAGCGCCCGCAAGCGCGCGGCGACCGCGTCAAGCGCGCTTGCATCAAAGGCCATCGCCATGCGCCGTTGCGAGCCGAACTGATTGGTGAGCACAGGGAACGCCGAGCCCTTCACGTCCTCGAAGAAGAGCGCCGGGCCGCCGGCTTTCACGACGCGATCGGTGATCTCCGCGATCTCGAGATAGGGGTCCACCCGTGTGGCGATCGTGTGGACTTCGCCGGCGCGGCGCAACGCGTCGAGAAAGGGCCGCAGGGAGTCGAAGGGCATGGCGTGGGGTTTCTCGGCAGTTCCACGACCCTCCCCGTCGAAAACGTCGCAGCATGGAACCGCTCGATTTGACGCGGCAACCGCCGCGCTCGTGCTACGAAGAACTCGACGGATTGATGATGATGCCGCGCACTATCGACAAATTGCGCGGATTTCTGCCGGGCGGCGACCCCGGCGAATACTTTATCAACGGTGCGATTCCCGGCATGTCCGGTTTTCTGTTGGATCGTCTTGGAATTTCGGAAGAGGCGCTCCGCGAGGTTGTGGCGCGGGCCGCCGATGAGGGCGAGGTCGCGGTTTGGCTGCGCGAGCATACCGACCCGTCGCTGTATCCCGCGCTCAATGAAACCTTGCGCCGTATCCGGCCGAAGCACGCGCACGATCCTGAATTCTTTGCGCAGCTCTACGCACCGACGCTGGCGTTGCATCCGGAACTCGAGCGTATCGTCGACATCATCGATGCCGACGACCAGCGGGTCTTTAAAGCCTCGGCGCAACGATGATCGCATTACTTCTCGCCGCGCAGATCCAACTTTCACCGGTCAGCTTTCCGAGCAAGGATGCGGGGGTGCCGCTGACCGGTACGCTCTACGAAGCGCCAGGATTGACCGCACCAACGCCGGGCGTCGTGATCATGCACGCCTGTGATGGTCTCGATTCGGACATCGCAGCGTGGGGAAATTGGTTTGCGCAGAACGGCTACGTTGCACTGGCGCCCGATAGCTTTGGTCCGCGCCACGTCGGACGCGTGTGCGGCACGCCGGCTGTACCGGTGCGCGTGCGCGCGTTGGATGCGTACGGCGCGCTGGCGTATTTGCGAACCCTGCCGAACGTCGATCCCTCTCATATTGGGATCGTCGGCTTCTCACACGGTGGCGGCGCCGTCCTTTGGACCGAGAATGCACAGGTCGCAAGCGATGCAGGCTTTGCGCAGAACGGCTTTGCCGCGTCGATTGCCTTTTATCCGTCCGCCTGCGATCAAGTGGTCGCGAAATCGTTGCTCGACCCGCTGGTCATTCTCATCGGCGCGGATGACGATTGGACCGATGCCGCAACCTGCGAGCACTTTATTAACAGCGCCGATCCCACGGCCACCGTCGGGACGATCCACGTGTATCCCGGCACCTATCACAAGTTCGACGACGCAACGGCAAACAAGTACGCGCACGTCAACGGTCACATCTACACGCTGCGTTACAATCCGCAGGCCGCAGCCGACGCGCACGACCGCGTTTTGGCCTACTTCAAACAGTATCTCTGAGTGTCATTTCCAGAACGGCTCGGCCATCCACGAATCTTTGAGCTGTTGCGTGCGCGTGGTTGTGAGCGCGGTCGCGCAGCCGTCCTTTGCGTGCGAACACGCCGTATTACGATACCGCATGAATGCACGTTCCGAGTCTGCGAGTAGCCCTCGTTCTTGCGGCGTTACGAGCAGTTCGAGCAAACCGTAGATGCGCTCGTGTTCGGCTTGGACCCGTTGATCGGGAATGGCCGCCGTCGGATTCGGCAGACCGGTGAACAAGCTAATGTCGCGAACGCGTGCGAGCGCGGAAGCGGCGTTGCACTGCGCTTCGACCATCGGCTGCATCGAGCCGCCCGCAACCAAGGCTGCATCGAACGCGCAGGCTGCCCTGCGCGCGTCGTCCCAGCGCATTTCGCTCAAGTGCAAGAGCGGATCGTTGTACGTGCGCCACTCGGCAGTTTGAAACGCCGCCGCCTCGAGTTTATCGCTGTGCGTTTGTGCGCCCGCGGCGCATTCGTCCAGGTCGAGCTGGGTTGCGGTCGCACCACAGTTGAGTGCCGCGACCAGAATCGCGACGATGATCACGGCAATTTCATCGCGCGCTTCACCAGCGCGTCACGCGTCGACGGCGGCAGAATCGCGGCGACGGCTTGAATACGCGCTTGGCGGCCGATCACATAGCGCTCGCGCGGCTTGGGCGCGCGCAGCGCCGCAAGGACGGTCGCGGCGATGACTTGGGGATCCATGCCTTCGCGCTCTTCCACGCGGGTTTGCGCGATGACGGCATCGGCCAGCCCGCCGTAGTACGTCATCGCTTGCGGCGGCATCGAGGCGACGAGCGCATCGCGACCGGCGCGACCCTTTTGCCAGATCGGCGTTTTGACCGCAGCGAATTCGAGCAGGGAGACCGCGATGCCAAACTTCGCGAGCTCCTGGCGCAAGGCGTCGGTGAGCGACGCGATCGCGGCCTTGGACGCACTGTACGGACCCACGAACGGCGCGGAAAGGCGTCCTGCAATCGAACCGACGTTGATAATGCGTCCGCGCGTTTCACGCAGAAGCGGTAATGCCGCTTGCGTCATGGCGATCGGCGCGATCACGTTGATTTCGAATTGATGCCTCAGGGCTTCGAGCGGCAGAAACTCGAGCGGTCCGGCGATCGCGACGCCGGCGTTGTTCACGAGAGCGACGAGCGAATCGCCGTTTTCGCGGACCGTTTGCACTGCACGCGTGACATCGGCCGGGACGGTGACATCGAGAATGATGGGCCGGATGCGCGTGTGCTCGGCTTCTAGGCGTTCGCGATCCGCTTCTTTGCGCACACCGGCGTAGACCGTGTATCCGTTTGCCGCCAGGTGCATCGCGATGGCATGGCCGATGCCGGTCGATGCACCTGTGACTAGAACTGCGTCGTTAGCCATTTGCCTTTCGTTGGTGAATGATGACGGCGTTGCCTTCGGGATCGGGCCCAAAGGCCATTAGACAGTTCGGCGTTTCGATGACGTCGCTGAGCTCGACACCGCGGCTACGCAGTTCTGCGGCTTTTGCACGGACGCTATCGACGGCGAACATCACGAACCCACCCTTGCGCTTATCGGGCATCCGCCACACGCCGAATGTCGAGCCGTCCGCGAGTTCGAATTCGGACCCGCGCCCTTCCTCGTCAATGTCGGTCGGCGTCAAGGCGAGCACGTCGCGATAATATGCGATGGCACCCTGAGGATCGGCCACCATATAACCGGCGAGATCGATGCCGTTGATCGTTGTGAGCGTGCGCGCTTGACCCGAAGGCTTATGCTCGTCTTTTGCTTTTTTCTGGTGCACGATCACGCCGTTGCCTTCGGAATCCTGGCCCATTGCCATATGGCAGACCGGCGATTCGAACGGGTCAGAAATCGCACCACCACGATCGCGGATGGCGTCCACCGCTGCGGCAGCGTCGCCCACCGCGAACATCACGCTGAAGCCCGGCTCCATGCTTTCGCTTTCCGGCGGCTGCCAGATTCCGAACGTGGTGCCGTCGGGAAGGTGGAATTCGGCACCGTTTTCCGAGACGACCGATGGCGGCATGCCGAGCGTATCGCGGTAAAACACGAGCGCCGTTTGCAGATCGCGGACGGTGACGCCGGCCAGGTCGGTGCCGGTGACCGCGCTGGCGGCTCGGGGCGTGGATTGAACGCTCACGGGGTTCTCCTTTGCGTCGTTTGAAGGTGCCCCAAGCGTAACCGGCCTATATGACAGGCGCTGTCATATTTACCCGGCCGGGCTAGAACTGGAGGGCGCTTTCGACGCGGTCGATGGCGCGATTGAGCACCTCGCGTATGCGTCGCTCGCCCCCGGTCGCGCCCTGTTCGAACCAGAGCGAGAACGCCTCTTGCAGCGCGCCGGTCAAGGCACCGCATGCGATGCGAACATCAAGGTCGTTGGTTGGTCTGCGGAGATGGCGGGCCATCAACGCGGCAAAGAGCTCGATTGCACGTTCCTGTTCCTCGATGAACGCCGCCGCTAACGCCGGCGTCTTTCTGCGAAGCTGATGGCGCGCGAGAAGCAGCTCACGATCGCGATCGAAATATTCGGCAAGCACGCCGGTCATCATCGCGCGTACCGATTCGATGATCGGTTCGTCGGCGGGACGATCCAGAAGCGACTGAATGACGATCGGATCGTACTCGTCGGTAACGACCACGTCTTCCTTGGATCGGTAGTAGCGATAGACGGTTGCGGGTGAAACCCCGGCAGCTTCCGCGATTTGCTCGACCGTCGTCTGCTCGTAGCCTTGCTCGGTGAAGAGGCGTATCGCTTCCTTCTGAATCATCGTGCGGACGTGCTCTTTCTTGCGTTCGCGAAGTCCGGCCATTAGGCGGCCTGCGCCATCTGCGGCGACTCGCTGCTGGCTTGCGCGGCGGTGCCGGGACGCACGAACAATATCAGCGGAATCGTGGCGATAAAGAGCAGCGCGCTCAAGCGGAACACGTAGTCGTAGGCGATGACGCTCGAGGCTTGCGCGAGCAAGCCCATCAGCGTCGCTTGCGATGCGCCGTGCGCTTGCGTGATGCCGCCGGCGAGCTCCGACCACGCAACCGCGGTCTCGCGCGTGAGCAGCGTGGTAATCACCGCGATGCCGAGGCTTCCGCCAAGTTGACGAATGAGCTGCGAAATGCCGGTCGCACCGGCAAGTTCTTCGCGCGGAACTTTCGAGAGCATCAGCTGGGTGAGCGGAATGAAGAGCAAACCGAGACCGAAGCCGATGAGCGCGCGTGGCCAGAACGTGTTATCGAGTCCAGCGTCTTGCGTCAGTCCACCGAGTTGCCAATTGGCCCATGCGGCCATCAGCGCGCCGGTAACGAGCAGGATGCGTGCGTCGACTTTGTTGACGATACGGCTGGTGATGATCATCGCCACAGCGGTCGCGATCGCGTTTGGTATTAGTGCCTTGCCTGATTCGAGTGCGGTCATCCCGAGAATGCTTTGGAAAAACAGCGGAACGATCAACTCGCTGCCAAAGAGGCCAAACCCGACGACGAATAAGATCACGTTCCCCATGCTGAAGCTCGGGATGCGAAAGACACGCAGATTCACAACGGGATAGCGATCGCGCGCGGTCATGATTCCGAAGACGACGAGCGACACGACGGAGACGATCGCAAGTGTCACGATGGTGGTCGAATCCCACCAATCCTCGTGCTGGCCACGCTCGAGCACGTATTGCAGTGAGATTAAACCGATGGCCATTAAGCCGAGTGCCATCCAATCGATCTCGCGCCGCGCGCGTTCGATGTAGTGCGGCGTTGGAATGAACGCGAGCGCCATGAGGAAGGTGAGGATGCCGAACGGGACGTTGATAAGAAAGATCAGGGGCCAGGAGGCGTTGTCCACGATGTAGCCGCCCATCACCGGGCCCAGCGCCGGCGCTGCCATGATGCCGATGCCAAAGATGGCCATCGACGCGCCCGAGCGCTTTGGTCCGAACGTTTCAAAGAGAATCGCTTGCGCGGTCGGCTGCAGCACGCCACCGCCGAGTCCTTGCACCATGCGGCAAATCGTGAGCGCCACGATGCTGTGCGCCATACCGCACATGAACGACGCGATCGTGAAGATCGCAATCGCGCTGCAGTAAAACGTCTTGCGTCCGAGATAGGCGGTAAGCCAACCGTTGAGTGGCATCACGAGCACGGCCGCGAGAATGTAGCCGGTTGCAACCCACGCCGCATCGTCGAGCGACGCGCCGAGGTTGCCGGCGATCGTCGGCAGCGCAACGTTGACGATCGTCATATCGACGATCGCCATGAACACGCCGAGCATCACGGTAACCGTGATAAAGAATTGGGCGCGCGTCATCGCTTTTGGAGCACGCCTTCCTCGAGCGAAGCCACGTGCGGACCCACCTGTCTCATTGGCCGCCGGTTTCGCGAGCGAAAATGAGACAACCTCTCAAATGAGATAGATTCTCATTTGAGAGGTTACGCTAGGCGGCTCTGGGCCTCCAGGCGGCGAGGATTGCGCTTTGGATTGCCATGCCGACCGCCGCGTAGCCGACGTTGATGAAACCGAGCGTGATGCCCCAGCCGGAATACGCGTAGTCGAGCCAGGTTGTGGTCCCAAAGAGCAGCAGGCCGAAGGCAAAGCCGATCCACGCACCCTCGAGCGGGCCGACCGGGCCGCGCCATTTCAGAATCAGCGCGAGCCCGTATGCCAGGAAAAACGCGGTGATGAAATCGACCGAGAAAAGATAGAGCGGGCTCGCGCTCATCATTTGCCCCGTCGCGCCGGCCCCGTTGGTGCGCGTGATCTCGGCGAGCCAGAGCTTTCCGAAGAGCAGATCGTACCAAAGCCATCCGAAGAGAAAAAGCACGATCGCGGACACGAGGATCGCCCACCAGTTTACGTTGATGTGCGCACGCATACAAAATACCTCCGTTGCAAAGTGTTAGGGCCCGCATTGCTGCGAGCCCTTTTTTCTATGGGTTGCGCGGTAGCGACATCGGCGCGCGTTTATGGGTCGGTCGATGCGGTGCCCGGTGCGGCGTGAACGAATGTCTGCCGAAGTTCGTCAATTGACGCACGCGTGTGTACGTGATTGTTCCCGTGCTCGGTGCGCCGTACTGCAGCACGTCGACGAATCCGTAGTACTCGTCGATAGCCCAAACGTATCCGCCACCCGACGAGATTCCGTAGAGTTCCTGACTCTCATCGTCCGAAACGGGCATCGCATAGTAGCCGGCAACGGGCGCTCCGGCTGCGACGTTCGAGAGGCGCCCGATTCCCGTCTGGTACTCCTCGCTTGCGCTCCAGAAGCTGAGGTCGCCGTAGGCCATGCCGTAGCTGTCGAAGCCGTAGATCGGGAAGGTCGCTTGCGCGAGGTTTGCGGCTGAAAACGCTGCCGACCCCGGGATGTAGCCGTAAAGATACTCATCGTCCGGGTCATAGTCGCTAAACCATGCGGTGGTCCCGTCGGGTGCGGTTGCCATGCCGCCGTAGTAAGGAATGGTGTCAGCGCCCGTTGGACTCGCGACGCCTTGGAACGCCGGCGTTGAACCTAGGGCGACCTTGGCAATGACTTCGTTGTCATAGTCGGCGATGTACATCGTCGAGCCGTTCGGCTTGATCGACATCGCGCTCGGATCAGGGCCTTCTCCGTAAGAAATACCGGCCGACGCAAAGTCCGTCTCGGTTAGAATGCCGGCGCTGCTCACCTCACCGATTGCGTAATAGTCGCTGTAATAATCCGTTTCACCGCATTCTCCCGTATACTCGATGAACCATACGTTGCCGCTACTGTCGGCCTGGATGAATTCGGGATAGCCGTGCAGGACGTATTCCGTCGTCGTCTTGCTCGTCGGATTGAAGATACCCAGCGTGCCACTGTAGAGATCGCCTTCGTAGCAGAGACCCGACGGCGAAGCGAGTTGAGGAGTATCTTCGAACTCGCCCGCATACGCGACGTCGCCGTTCGGCAAGGCTGCGAGTTCGTTGTATTGATACCCGCTCTCGTCGTAGAGCAGATTTTCGCTCATGTTTTGCACGACGGTGCCGCCGTTGAACGTCACTTCGCCGGTTCCGGGGTTGTACGGATCCGTCGTATTGCCGGTGACGACATACCGCATGCCATTGGGTGAAGCGATCCCGAGCGCGTATTCCGGATCTTCTTCGGCGAGGAACACTGCAGCGGTGCCGTTCGGCAGTGCCGCGATGCCGTACGGGTAGAAATAGATTTCGTCGGCCGAGTCGTAATACTGGAAGAGATTCAACACCGCGCCGCTCGCGTTGAACGCGACACCCGTCGCGCTAGTGAGACCTGAAGCGCTCGGGGTGATCGTTGAGCCGACGTTCGTTCCGCCGTTGTAGTCGAGCGTCACCACTTGTCCGGGCGAGGTTACCGACGTCGACGAAAGCGAAAGCGTAGCGTAGGTATCGCCGCTAATCGCGAGGCCGATCGGTGACGAGAACAGTCCCGGGCCAATGATAAGGTTGCCGCTCGCATCTTTTGCTTGCACGATCACCGCGGTGGAACCGGGATTACCGACTGGTAATTCTGACTGTCCGAGCACGAGTGCAACGGTCGATGGAACGCCGTCGAGATCGAGCTGCACGGTCGGCGTCGCTGCGCCGCGCGTCAGTGTGACCTGCACGTCGCCGGTCGAAAGCACGCTACCGCCGCCGTTGATCGCGCTGAATGTCGAGATCGCAAACAGATCGGTCCCGAATGGCGCTTGCACCGTCACCGTGCATTGCAAACCGCCGCCGCTGGGCGTCGTGCAGCTCGACGATCCGGTGGTGAGATTCACCGTTGCGAGCGATGTCGTCGTGCCGCCCGAGACGAGACCAACCGTCATCGACTGCGTTCCAGCGGAAATATAGTTGGGTCGGAAATGCGTATTTTGCTGGCTGAGCGGTGGAATGCTCACGATGAGTTGCGCCGGTCCCGAGCCCGTCGATGAGGGCTGCGTTCCGCTCGAGGGAATCGGCGATCCACCGCCACCTCCACCGCAAGCGCACAAAGCAAGTAGGGCCGCCGTCGTGAGGCAGGTGCGTAAATGGGTCATGTTCAGCCTCCTTAGCGCGCGTGGCGCTGGGCGAACGAGATGAACCCGGCTCTGGTCTCCCAGTAAAAATTCGAGCAGTCGAGTGCCCGGCCTCTAAAGTCGCATAGTAAAAGGGACCTACATCAATGTAGGTCCCTTGTGGGTCAACCTCGGTAAAAGCCGGCTATTCGTCGTCCCGATGCGTCGGCGGACGGCGTCGGCGACGGGTCGGTGGTGCGCCTTCGCCGCTGGGAGCTGCCACCGCGGGCGCGCCCGCTGGTTCCTCGCTGCGTTCACGGCGCTGCGGACGGAACTCGCCGTTACCGCGGCTCTCGCGACCGCCACCACCACCGCTGTTTTCCGAACCCGGAGCGATGACGGCTTTGCGCGAGAGATTGACGCGGCCTTGGCCGTCGATCTCGAGCACCTTGACTTGCACGGTGTCGCCGACGTTGAGCACGTCTTCCACCTTCGCGACACGTTCGGGCGCGAGCTGGCTGATGTGCACGAGACCTTCCTTGCCCGGAAGAATCTCGACGAAGGCGCCGATCGGAATCACGCGCTTGACCGTGCCGGTGTAAATCTCACCGACCTTGATGTCTTTGGTGATGTTCTCAACGTACTGACGGGCGGCTTCGCCGCTCTTCCCGTCGAGCGAGGTGATGAACACCGTGCCGTCGTCCTCGATGTCGATCTTCTCGACACCGGTTTCGGCGATGATCTTGTTGATGATCTTGCCGCCTGGTCCGATGACGTCCTTGATCTTGTCGGGGTTGATCTTGATCACGATCATTCGCGGCGCGAACTCCGAGAGTTCCTTGCGTGGTTCGGCGATCGTTTCGGTGAGCTTATCGATGATGAAGAAGCGCGACTTCTTGGCTTGCGCCATCGCTTCACGCATGATCTCGATCGTGATGCCTTGGACTTTGATGTCCATCTGGATCGCGGTGATGCCCTTCTTGGTTCCCGCGACTTTGAAGTCCATCTCGCCGAGCGCATCTTCGAGGCCCTGAATGTCGGTGAGAACGGAGTAGTCCTTACCCTTGAGAATCAAGCCCATCGCGACGCCCGCGACGTGCTCGGTAATCGGGACGCCCGCATCCATCAGCGCAAGGCTCGAACCGCAGACCGACGCCATCGACGACGATCCGTTCGATTCGAATACTTCGCTCATCAGGCGTAGCGTGTACGGGAACTCTTCCTTCTTCGGAAGCACCGGCAACAGCGCGCGCTCAGCGAGCGCACCGTGGCCGATTTCGCGACGGCCGGGTCCGCGCATCGGACGCGTCTCGCCGACCGAGAACGGGGGGAAGTTGTAGAAGTGCATGTAGCGCTTGTCTTCGAGCGCCACGATTCCGTCGAGACGCTGCGCATCGCTGGTCGAACCGAGCGTCGCCGCAGTAAAGACCTGCGTTTGTCCGCGCGTAAACACGCCCGAACCGTGCACGCGGGGCACGTAGTGCACCTTGCTCCAGATTGGGCGAATCTCGTCGGGCTTACGGCCGTCGGGACGAATCTTCTCGTCGACGACCATCACGCGCAACTCGTCCTCTTCCATCGACTTGACGATTTTGCCAAACTCTTTGGCGGTGTCCGAGTTCGAGAGAAGTTCCTTGATCTCGTCGTCTTTTTTGCCGACGCGCTCGAGCGCTTCAGCGACGTTGATGTTCGAGAAAGCCTCTTCGCGCGTGTGCTTGTCGACGATGCGCATCGCTTTGGCAACGTCCTTGGCGAACGTCTTGCGTACCCACTTGTCGAGGTCGGCGTTGACCTTCTTGAGCGGATACTCGCGCTTGTCTTTGCCCGCTTTCTTCACGAGCTGATTGATCGCTTTGACGATCTTCTTGATCTCGCCGTGCGCGAACTCGACTGCACCAAGGAAATCTTCCTCGGAAATTTCAAGCGCGCCACCTTCGACCATCATGATCGCATCGGCGGTGCCGGCGACCACGATCTCCATGCCACCGGTCACATATTGCGGTAGCGTAGGATTGGCAATGAACTTGCCGTTCTCGTCGCGGCCGACGCGCACGCCGGCAACCGGTCCGTCGAACGGAATATCCGAGAGGGCAAGCGCTGCACCGGCAGAGCAGATGCCCAGGATGTCGGGGTCGAGTTCGGGATCGACCGACATCACGGTCGCAACGACTTGCACGTCGTTTTGGAAACCTTCGGGGAAAAGCGGACGGATCGGACGATCCATCTGACGCGAGCTGAGCACGGCGTGCTCGGGCGGACGCCCTTCGCGCTTGATGTAACCTCCCGGAATCTTTCCGGCAGCGTACATCTTCTCTTCGAAATCGCAGGTGAGGGGGAACCAGTCAATGCCTTCACGGGGTTTGAGTGAGGCAGTGGCGGCGCAGAGCACGACGTTTTGGTCGCCATAACGAATTAGCGCGGAGCCGTTGGCTTGCTTCGCTAGTTCGCCGGTCTCGATGACCATCGTGCGCCCGCCGACCTCTAAGGTAACGGACTCGGGCACAATAACTCCTAGTTTCTTTGTGTTTTGCTTTTAAAATGAACCGTGCTCGGTTCGCGCAGCAGCCACTGCGCCCCTGTGGTCTTAGGCGGTCGTGTCGACCGTACTGCCGGCGGCAGGCGTCGAGCCGAGGTTTTGCAGCTCGGTTGCCAGCTGGGCAAACTGATCGGCGTTCAGGCCGGCTGACGCGTAAAGCGCCGAGGTCGCGTCCGAGGTGTTCCCGGTAAGCGACTGGGTCAGGGCTTGATACTGCCACTGTTCGAGGGTCGCGACGGCCTGCTGATAGGGGTTCTGCCCGGTCGTGCTCGTCGAGGCGGTGCTCGAGGTGCTCGATGCGGTCGGCGTGGTCGAGCTGGCCGTATTGCTCGTCGAGGCAAGCGCGTTGGCGGTCGAGCCGCTCGAGGTCTCGGCGTAGCTCGTGGGATTGAGCACGTCAAAGCCCGGGATGGTCAGCGGGGTCACCGGTGAGGTCAAGGCATCCGACCCGATGTACGAGGTGCTCATCCGCGCCATCGTACCATTCGGCGCGAGTTCACAGACGTGCGCACAGGAAATCTTTACGCCGCGGTCGCGAAAGAGGCGTTCATGCACGCTTTGCTCCTTGCCGCGCTTTTGGGCGTGGTCACCGCCCCGCACGCTATGGTCGTCACCGAGCAGCACCTCGCTTCGCAGGCCGGTCTCGACGTTCTGCGGTCGGGCGGCAACGCGGTTGACGCCGCAGTGGCCGTCGGCTACGCGCTGGCCGTCGTCGATCCGTGTTGCGGCAACATCGGAGGCGGCGGATTCATGCTGATTCGCATGCACGACGGGCGCGAGCGTTTCATCGATTTTCGCGAAAAGGCGCCACTGCGTGCAACGCGCGACATGTATCTCGACGCGCAGGGCAACGTGGTACCGAATCGTTCGCGCAAAGGGTGGCTTGCGATCGGCGTTCCCGGCACCGTCATGGGCTTGGATCGCGCGTTGACCGAGTTCGGTACGATGCAGCGTCCGCAGGTGATGGCCTCGGCGATTGCGCTCGCACGCGACGGCTTCGTTTTTGATCCGGGCGATCTCGTTCCGTTTGCCGGAGCGCCAACACAAGGTTACACCGGCGCCTCGACGTTCGCGCAAGCGAACGTACGCGCGATCTGGATGCCGAACGGGGAGATGCCGCGCGCTGGCGAGCGCATCGTGCAAACGAACTTGGCCAATACGTTGCAAGAGATCTCCGACGGCGGAACGGCAGCATTCTACAAAGGTGCGATCGCTCGCGCCGTCGTCGACGCGAGTAATGCAAACGGCGGCATTTTGTCGATGCAAGATTTCGCTGCCTACACGGTCGGCGAATCGTCACCGCTAACGTGCGAGTATCACGGTCTGACCGTGATTTCGGCGCCGCCGCCGAGTTCGGGCGGAGTGACGCTGTGCGAAATTCTCAATATCATTTCGCCGTATCCGCTCGCGGATTGGGGCTGGCACAGCGTGCGCGAAGCGCACTACGTGATCGAAGCCGAACGCCGTGCGTACGCCGACCGTAACGAATATCTCGGCGATCCGGCCTTCGTCAACAATCCGGTTGCGCAACTCCTCGATCCGGCCTATGCCGCGCAATTGCGCGCGCAGATCGATCCGCAGCGCGCGACGCCGTCGTCGCAAGTCAAACCCGGTTTGCACATCGACGTCCACGAGAACGCACAAACAACCCACTACTCGATCGTGGACAGCGCGGGGAACGCCGTAGCAGTGACCTACACGATCAACGACTGGTTTGGCTCGAGCGTCATCGCGGGCAACACCGGCTTTTTTCTCAACGACGAAATGGACGACTTCACCTCGAAGCCCGGCGTGGCCAACGGATTCGGCCTCGTGCAAGGCGCAATGAACGACATCCAGCCCGGAAAGCGCCCGCTCTCATCGATGGCGCCAACGATTGTGCTGCGCGGCGGCAAACTCGCGATGGTGACGGGAAGCCCAGGCGGGTCGCGCATTATCACGATCGCACTCGAGACGATCTTGAACGCGTTCGACTTCGGCATGAACGCGCAAGCTGCGGTCGACGCCCCACGCATTCACATGCAGTGGCTTCCCGACGAGGTCGACTACGAGCCCAATGCGTTGACAGACGCAACGATGAACGCGTTGCGCGGCGACGGGTACAGCTTTCGCGACGTTTCGTTTTGGGGATCGGCGCAGGCAATCGTGGTACTGCCGGACGGCACCTTGCAAGGTGGTACCGATCGCCGGCGTCCCGCCGGCGCCGCGCTTGGCTACTAGGCCGTTTGGCAGGGGTTCGGTTAAGAGTTCGTAAAAGCGCCGCGAGAGGGTCCGGCGGATGCGGGATCGGCGTGACCCTGCCGCTTGCTTGTGGCGAAAGGGAGTGCTCGTGGCGATTGCGCCAGAGCGTGGATCGGTTCCGACCATCGTGGTCGCGACCGATCGGACTTTGCGCGTGACCACCGCATTTGGTCCGCGTGCGATGGACCTCAACGCGCGGCCGCCCAGTGGCGAGCTGCTGCGCGCTCTACGAAGCGCGTTACGCGGACGGCACCGCGCAATCAAAACCGAACTCGGCGGCATCGTTTTCGACGGTCACGTCTTTCCGTTGACACTCAACGACGGTGAGATCGCGGGCGCGGTGGCCGTCGGTATCGACGCAAGTGAAGCGCAAAACGCGGTGCTGTTTCTTTCGACGCACGACCCGTTGACCGGGCTGCTCAATCGACATCAATTGCTCGAGGTGCTCGATCACTACGCACGCGCCGGCGGCGCCAGTGGTGCGCTGGTGCTGTTCGATATCGACCGCTTCGCGCAGATCAATGAAATTGCCGGTCATCTCGCCGGCGATCAGCTGCTGTGCGCAATCGCCGATCGCATGCATTTTCTCGAAATCGACGGGAATTACGTTGCGCGCTTGGGCTCGGACGAATTTGCATGCCTGCTCATCGAGCCGCGCAGCGGCAACATCGTGGAGCGGCGCATCGAGCAACTGCGCGACGCACTCGACGCACCATTTGCGGTTGGACATGCCGAATTTGTTTTGCGCTCAACGATGGGGGTCGCACGGTTTCCACAAGACGGCGCGGGTGAGCTGCTGCTGCAAAATGCGGCGATGGCGCTGCACGCCGCTAAAGGCGCAGCGCGTGGCGGCTTGGTGCGCTACGGCCCCGCACTCGAACGCAAGGTGAGCGTGCGCAGCCGGCTGGTACGCGATCTGCCGGCGGCGATCGATCGCTGTGAGTTCGCGATGTACTACCAGCCGCTGATCGACGCGTCGAGCAACATGGTGACCGCGGCCGAGGCACTCATACGCTGGCAGCACCCCGAGCTCGGCCTGTTGACGCCGGACGTTTTCTTGACGATTGCCGAGGAGTCGGACGCCGTGGTCGAGATCGGGCGCTGGGCGATCGATCGCGCCTGCCGGGACGCCATGTTGATCCGCGACTCGCTGGGCCGGGAGGTCCGGCTCAACGTCAATGTCTCGCCGCGCCACGTGCAGTCCGAGCGGCTCGTCGGGCACGTCTCGGCGGCCCTCCGGGATTCGGGCTGGCATCCCGGGTCGCTCCAGCTCGAAGTTACCGAGCAGCTGCTTATCGAAGATATCCCGAGCGCCGTGGCCACGCTCGAACGGCTGCGCGATCACGGTGTGTCGATCGCCATCGACGACTTTGGGACAGGGTACAATACGCTGTCCTATTTGAAATCGTATCCGGTCAGTTGTATCAAAATCGATCGCGCGTTCGTGAAGGATGCCGAAAATGACCAATACAGTCGAGCAATTTGCCGATCCGTGGCCGCCCTCGGAGACTCGCTGCACATGAACGTGATCGGTGAAGGCGTCGAGACGCTGGGTCAGGCGGAGTTTTTGACCGCGATCGGTTGTCGCGAGCTCCAAGGCTATCATTTCGGTCGGCCCGTGAGCGCATGGGACTTTATGACTACCTATGGCAAGGAGGGCATTTGGGTAACGTAGCGGCTACATGAAGATGGCTACGGGGAGCCAGAGGAGCGAAGGGTCAGGTTTGGACGACATCTTTGGACCAGCCTCAAAGAAAGGCGCACGCCCGGTCGAGCGCCTCGTTCTGCTGCGCTCCTTTCTCAAGCGTCTGGACACCGAGCTCCCCCAAGTAATCGTCGAGGCGCTCGAGGAAGTCGGCCGAATCACCGGCGCTGACGTCGCGGCGATCTACGAAGTCAAAATCGACGTGTTGCGCTGCGCTTTCTCCACCGATCCCTCGTTGCTCGAGGCACGCATCCCGCTCGGCGACGAACACGAAGTTCACGAACACGGAACGTCCCTGCTACGCGACGCCGCCGGCGTTGCCGACGCGCTGTGCGCCATGCTCTACGCGGGCGAGCGCGAGTGGGTGCTGCTGCTCGGCGAACGCAACAGTCGTATCAATCGCGCCGCGTTCGAGAGCGACGTCGAAACGATTCTGGACGTTTTCTCGCAACTGATTCGTCAGCTCGTGCACGGCGTCGAAGCGCGCACGCTAACCGATCACGTCACCGGGCTTCCAGACCGTTGGGCGACGATGAATCGTCTGAGCGAAACCGTCTCCGCGGCCAAGCGTAACAATACGCACGCTGCATTGCTCTTCATCGATCTCAACGGATTCAAGGGCGTCAACGATTCGTTCGGCCACGCGCACGGCGACATGGTGCTCAAGACGATTGCGGCGACGTTGCGCGAAGCGTTGCGCGCGAACGAATTCGTCGGACGCATCGGCGGCGACGAGTTCGCGGTGATTCTGCCGGTGGTTCGCAGCGCGGAAGAAGCAACCTCGGCGGCACGGCGGCTGGCCGATGCGGTGCGCGCGCTCGAGATCGTGCACGGCGCCGGCTCGGTCTCGCTTAGCGTCGGCGTCGCCTTCTTTCCCGAGCACGCTAACGACGTCGAAGAGTGGCTGCATCACGCCGACCTTGCGATGTATCAAGCCAAGCGCCAGCGTGAATCGCACTGCGTCTTCAATCCGGGCGAGTCGCAAGAAGATTGGGCGCCCCTCGCAATCGAAGTCGAGGAAGCCTACGCGCGCGAGTTTCTGCTGTGTTTCCAGCCGATCTTCGAAGTGGAGTCAGGCATGGTCGTTGCGGCCGAAGCGCTGTTGCGCTCGCTGCATCCGCAAGATGGCGTGCAATCGGCATTCATTACGATGGAATCCGCACGCGCGCGCCGATCGATCGATCATCTCGACGCGTGGGTAACACGGCGAGCGCTTGCATTCGCCAACGAATGGCGGGCGCAAGGTGTGCAGCGAATTCACGTCAACATCGGCCAAGCCAGCGACGAGATTCTCGGCAACGTTCTGCGCGCGGTCGACAGCACGGGATGCGATACGTCGATGCTGGCACTCGAACTAGAATGGTCGCGCTTTAAAGAAGATCTCGAAGCCTATAACAATTTAGCCGAGGCGGCTGAGCGATGTGGCCTCTACGTAGGCTTAGACGGCTTTGGCGAAACCGAGCTCGATCTACCGTTACTCGAGTCGCTTGCGGTGCGCTTCGTCAAGCCGTCGCGCTCGCTGCTCCCGTCGGGCGGTGCACGCGGCAAGAGCATGGAGGCGATCGTCGCGCTTGCGCGCGTGTTTGGGTGGGACGTCGTCGCCACTCGCGTGGCGACCGCCGACGACCGCGCGGCGATTCGCACGGCGGGCGTAAAATATATGCAGGGGTTTGCCGTCGCGCAGCCGATGACGGCCATCGACTTCAATCAATGGATCGAAACCAGCCCGCGCATCGCTCTGTCCGTTTAATCGCCGTCTGCTTACTTGCCGCGCGAACCGACGGAGCATGCCGTTGGTGCGGCGATCCGTTGCCGGCTCGACGAAGGACGTGGTGCAGCGATCGTTGCGCCCAGCTGTTCTGGACCAATCACTGGTGGACGCTCGCGCGGCGCGCCGCAAAGCGGCGCGATCGCTACCGCTGCAAACGCTGCGGCCACAAGCCGCCGCCACGTTCTCACCCAAAGTACAGGCGGCTACGTAAGACCGACCGGCTCGAAGTCAATCACATTGCGCAAGCACGAGGCACGCACCGTGAGCTGAGCTGCCTCCACCATCTCGACAACCTGGAAACGCTCTGTCTCAATTGCCATCGCGAGGAGACCGCAGCACAGCGCGGGTATATCGGGCAGTATGCAGACCCTGACTCCCGAGCGCCGCAAGGAGCTTGAACTCAAGGCCAACGACGTGCGCGAGGGCATCATTCGGTCGTTGCTGGCCGCGTGCTCCGGCCACTCCGCCGGCTCACTCGATATGGCCGACGTCTTCACGGCGCTCTACGGCTTCATCATGCGCCATAACCCGCAGCAGCCGGACTGGCCCGAACGCGACCGCCTGTTACTTTCGTGCGGGCACATCGCACCGGTGCGCTATTCGGCGATGGCCAACTTCGGCTACTTTCCGGTCGACGAGTTGCTGACGTTGCGCGAATTCGGCTCGCGTCTGCAAGGACACCCCGAGCGCCTGAAGTTGCCGGGACTCGAAACCACATCGGGACCGCTGGGCGAAGGGCTGGCGCAGGGCACCGGCATGGCGCTGGGCGCGAAGCTCGATAAAAAGGATTGGCGCGTCTACGTGGTGACCTCCGATGGCGAACACCAATGCGGTCTCCATTGGGAGGCGATGATGACCGCGGCAAAGTTCAAACTCGACAACCTCACCTGCATTGTCGATCGCAACGTGATTCAAATCGACGGCAGTACCGAAGACGTCATGCCGCTCGAGCCGTTTGCCGACAAGTACCGGGCTTTCAATTGGGAAGTTTTCGAGTGTGACGGCAACGACATCGCGGAATTCATCGACGTCGCCGAGCGTGCGAAAAAAGTGAAAGGCAAGCCGCAGGTGATCATCGCCCACACTGTTCCCGGCAAGGGCATCAGCTATATGGAAGGCGATTACACCTGGCACGGCAAGCCGCCGAACAAGGAGCAGGCCGACGAGGCGCTGCGCGAGTTGGATGCGACGCGGGAAAGGATTCTCGCCAATGTCTAGCACGGGGACGCTGGATCAAGCCGCGCGCTCGATGGCGCTTGTCGATTATCGCAACGCGGGGGAGCTGAAATCGCTGCCGACGCGCAACGGTTTCGGCGAAGGGTTGATCGAGGCCGGAAACCGGAACAAAGACGTGCTCGCAATTTGCGCCGATCTTGCCGAGTCAACGCGCATGGAAGGCTTTAAGAAAGCACATCCCGCGCAGTATATCGAGATCGGCGTTGCCGAGCAGATGCTCGTCGCGATGGCCGGCGGTCTCGCCGCAGTCGGAAAGGTTCCGTGGATTGCCTCGTACGCGATGTTCAATCCCGGCCGTTCGTGGGAGCAAGTTCGCACGATCATGGCGCTCAATGAAACCAACGTCAAGATCGCAGGTGCGCATGCCGGCGTCTCGGTCGGGCCTGACGGCGCCACGCATCAAGCGATCGAAGATATCGCGATCATGCGCGTGATTCCGCATATGACCGTGGTCGTGCCGTGCGACTCCGTCCAGACGAAGCAGGCGACGCTCGCGCTTTCCGAACGACTCGGTCCCGTCTACTTGCGTTTCGCGCGTGAGAAGTCGCCGATCGTTACCACCGAGGCGACGCCGTTTGAGGTCGGCAAAGCGCAGACGTTCCGCGAGGGCAAGGACGTCGCGATCGTCGCGTGCGGGATCCTGGTGTATAACGCGCTGGTCGCGGCTGAGGAACTTGCGCGCGAAGACGGCATCGATGCGCGCGTGATCAACAACCACACGATAAAGCCGCTGGACGAGGCGGCGATGGTCGAGGCGGCTCGTGCCTGCGGCGCGGTCGTCACCGTCGAAGAACACCAAGTCCACGGCGGCATGGGGTCGGCCGTGGCCGAAACGCTGGCAGCCAAGGCGCCGGTCCCGATCGAGTTCATCGGCGTGCACGACCAATTCGGACAGTCGGGCGATCCCGCCGAACTGATCGAGTATTACGGCATGGGGACGTCAGCGATCAAGGCGGCGGCGCGACGCGCCTACGCCCGCAAGCGGGAATAAGCGCTCGGACGTTTAGTTGCCGTTGGAGCCTGGGTAGACACCAACTCTAGGTCATGACTTCCGGTGCGATGGGCGAGTTCGAAGCCTCCGCGCTGCGCACGTTCGCGCAACGTGCCGGGCGTGCTGTGCTCATTGCTGACGCTGCGGGCGTGTGCTCCTACGCCAATCCCGCGTGGACCGCATTTACCGGCCTCGATCTCGAGCATTCCCTCGGGAACGGCTGGCAGCTTGCCGTACACCCGCACGACCTGCCCCAGGCGCTGGACGAATTTTCAGCGGCGTCGCGAGGTACGGATCCTTTCGAAATTCGCCTGCGATTGCGTTCCGGGCACGATTCCTATGCCGTGTTTTCCGCGAGCTTCGTGCCGATCCGGGACAGCAACGGGCGTTTGCACGAGTGGCTCGCGATTTGCGACCGGAACGACCTCGATCGAATCGGCGACGATCGGTTCTGGAATCTTGCCGATGCGCTGCCCATCATGGTGTGGACCACCGACAGCGAGGACCGGCTGACGTTCGTGAACCGGGCCTGGACAAAGTACACCGGACTCTCGTCGGGATCGACGATCGAGGAGCGCAACGCGCTCGTCCATCCGCTCGACTTGCCGGTGTTGATGCGCGCGCTGCGCAGCGGCCGTGCGGAAACCGACTTCCGGCTCCGCCGCCGCTCGGATGGAATGTACCGCTGGCATTTGTTGCGATGGGTGCACCTTGGTTCGAACGCGCCGTTCCATCGCATCGGCACGGCGATGGACGTCCACGATCAGCGCACGGCGCATGAGATGCGCGATCGACAAATGCGCACGATCGCCGAATCTTTGTCCGAGCTGGTGTGGTCGACCGACGCGGGCGGAGAACACGACTACGCGAACGACGCGATGCTCAAGTACGCCGGACGCTCGTTCGCGGAGTTGACCGGTGCACGAGCCTGGGAAATGCTGGTCCATCCGGCGGACTGGCCGTCCACGCGCGAGCGGTGGCAACGCGCGATTGCCGCCGGCGTGCCTTACGAAGTGGAGCATCGATTGATCGCCGCCGACGGGCGTGCTCGCTGGTTCCTCACCCGCGCCGCGCCGATGCACGACGAGGCTGGTGAGATCGTGCGTTGGTTTGGTACCAGTACCGATATCGACGATCAAAAGCGCATGTCGCAAGAGCAAGCCTACTTGGCTGAACTGGGCCGCATCGCCAACAGCTCGCTCGAACTCGATCCGACGCTGCGACACATTTGTGAGGCCGCGATTCCCGCGCTTGCCGATTCGTGCCAAGTCGACCTGATCATGAACGGCGTTCCACGTACCGCCGCGTTTGCGCATTCCGGTGAGCGGCACGAGGTACCGGCATCGCGCATTCGCGCGCACATTTATGTGCAGGCGCGCGCGGCGCGATTCGTCGAGAACGTGAACGAAACGGTGCTCGAGACGATCGTGGTGCCGATGCACGTGCGTGGTAAATCGATCGGCGCAATTTCGTTTGTGCGACCGGGCGACTCCGACGCCTACGGCGCGGCCGGCGTCGCGTTTCTCGAAGAGGTCGCTCGGCGTTGCGCGCTCGCGATTCAGAACGCGCAGCTCTATCAGCGCGAGCACCGCGTCGCCGATGCGCTTCAAGCCGCGTCGTTACCGCGACGATTGCCGCTGATCGACGGCATCGCACTGGATGCGGTGTATGTACCCGGCGGGAGTGAAGCGCAGATCGGCGGCGACTGGTACGATGCGTTTGCGCTCGCCGACGGCCGCGTCGTCGTGTCGATCGGTGACGTTGCGGGGAGCGGGCTCGAGGCCGCGGTGACGATGAGCAGCATGCGCCAGATCATTCGCGGTATCGCGCAGGTGCACGCCGATCCCGTCTTGATGCTGAACTCCGCCGATCGCGCGCTGCGCATGGATGATCCGGATCGCTTTGTCACGGCCTTCGTCGGCGTGATCGACCCGATTGCGAGCACGATGGTCTACGCCAGCGCCGGGCATCCGCCACCGTACATTCGGCGCACCGACGGAAGCCTGGACGAACTCGTTTTTGTCGACCTTCCGCTCGGTTTGCGCGATCGCGTCTCGATTCGTCCTTGCAGCGTGAGCGTCGGCGACGGTGATTTGCTCGTCTTTTATACCGACGGCTTGATCGAGTCGCTGCGCGATCTCGAGGGCGGCCTGCGATTGCTGCGCTCCACGCTGGCGGATGCACAGATCGACGCGGTCGACCATCCTGCTGCGTTCATTCGGCAACGGATGCTCGCCGATGGGGCGCGTGACGACGTCGCGATTCTGACCCTACGCATGCATCGCGATCAACGCGTTGGCAACATGCGGCGCTGGACGTTCGCGAGTCTCGATGCCGACGGACTTTCGCGCATGCGACGCGAGTTTCGCGCCTTGCTCATCGGCTACGGCCTCTCGGAACTGCGTTTGGAAACCGCCGAGCTCGTGGTGGGCGAACTGGCCGGCAACATCGTGCGTCATGCCCCGGGCGCCGTCGAGTTCGTGCTCGACAATACCGGCGGCGATCTCGTCTTGCACGTCATCGACGAAGGCCCGGGCTTCGAACGTGCGCCGATGCTGCCGATCGACGTGATGAGCGAATCCGGCCGCGGGCTCTTTATCGTTTCCGAACTGACGCGCGAGTTCAGCGTAACAAAACGGCACCCGCGTGGAAGTCACGCGCGTGCCGTCTTGATGAAATAACCGGCGAAGGTTTAGCGGCGCAACCCGAGATCGCCGATGAGCGCGCGGTAGCGCTCGAGATCCTTTTTCTGGAGATAGCTCAACAGACGGCGCCGTTGACCGACCTGCAAGAGCAGACCGCGGCGGCTGTGGTGGTCCTTCTTGTGGACCTTGAGATGGTCGGTGAGCTGATTGATCGACGCGGTGAGGATCGCGATCTGCACTTCGGCCGAACCGGTATCGTTCGATCCGCGGCCGTATTTGGCGGCGATCTCCGCTTTCTGTTCTTTGGTGAGAGGCACGAAAGGTAGCTCCTTAGAGTCAGGATGGTCTCGCTCGGGTACAGGGCTCGCGGCTTGCCTAGCGGCTGCGGCTCCGTCCCGGCGACCGGCGTAGCATAGCAAAGACCCCCGGGTACCGCAAGTCTTAAGGCGCTAGCCTCGGACCGGCGTCGGCTTCCCATCCTCGTCGATCGCCACGAACGTGAAGGTGCCGGCGGTCGAGAGCCGCCGCTGGCCGCTGGCCGGCTCCTCGGCCCAAAGCTCGACCGAGACCCCCAGCGAGGTCCGGCCGACCCGGACGATCCGGGCCACGACCTCGACGAATTCGCCGATCCGGATCGGCTCCTTGAAATCGAGCCGGTCGATCGAGGCAGTCACCACGGCCTTGCGGCACGCGCGCATCGCGGCAATGGCGCCGACCTCGTCCATCATGGCGACGGCCTTGCCACCGAAAAGGGTGCCATGCGTGTTGGCATCTTGTGGGAAAACAAGCTCGGTGCGACGTTCGACGATCGCTTCCATAGGATCCATATCGCGCAAGAGTTTTTGCTCGCCTCGCACAACCCCGCTACAATTCTCACTAGGAGGGCATCGGTGGACTTAGGCATTCGCGGGCGCGTGGCGCTCGTTACCGGCGCAAGCGCGGGCATCGGCGAAGCGATCGCGCTCTCACTCGCAGCTGAAGGCGTATCGCTTGCGGTCGCGGCGCGACGCAAAGACAAACTCGAGTCGGTTGCACAGCGCGCGAAAGAGGCCGGCGCGACCGATGCGCGCGCCTTCGAGGTAGACCTCACCGATTCGAAGTCGATCGGTAAACTGCTCGCCGCAGTGAGCGATGCGTACGGCTCGATCGGCATCCTCGTGCTCAACGGCGGCGGTCCCAAGCCAGGCACCTACAGCAAGATTACGCTGGACGATTGGGACGCGGGTTACCGCAGCGTGTTGCGCAGCATGATCGAGCTGACGAACGGCGTGCTGCCGGGCATGGCGGCGGAACAGTGGGGGCGCATCGTCGCGCTCACGTCGAGTTCCGTCAAACAGCCGATTCCGAATTTGACACTCTCGAATGCATTCCGTACTGCGCTCGTCTCGTCGCTCAAGACCTTGTCGCTCGAAGTTGCCAAAGACGGTATCACGGTCAATTCGATCGCGACCGGCCGGGTCGATACCGATCGCCTGCGGCAGCTCTATCCGGGCGAAGGTGCGATGCAGACCGCTGCTGCCGCCGACGTCCCGATCGGACGTGTCGCAACACCGCAAGAGTTTGCACCGATGGTGACGTTCTTGTGCAGCGAAGCCGCGCGTTATGTCACCGGTCAGACGATCGCAATCGATGGCGGTTTGATCAAGGGCTTGTTCTAGCCGCGATCCTATCAGTGGAATTTATTCGCGTCGCCGAGGTTGCGGCGGTCCCGCCGGGGAGTTCGCGCGTCGTCACCGTTGGACGCTATGACGTTGCGTTGTTCAATGTGGGCGGTGTATTTTACGCGCTCGAAAATGCGTGTCCCCATCAGGGTGGCCCGATGGTCGACGGCTGGGTGATGGGCCACACCGTCTCGTGCCCGTGGCACGCGTGGTGCTTCGATATGCGCACCGGCCGGATGACGCTAGGTGATTTTGCGGTCATTCCGTGCTTTGACGTGCGGGTGGAGCAGGACGGCGTCTATCTTTCCACGGAGCCGGTGGCGCGATGATCAATGCGGATGAACCGGCCTGGGATGGCCGCGTCGGGACGGCCGGCGGCCCGGCCTTTGGTCGCGGGCTCGCGGCACTCGCTGCGGAGCGCGAGGTCAGTCATGGCCGGCTGGCCGAGGCGATCGGTTTGCCCCTGGAACGGCTTGCGGCCGTCCTTGCCGGCAGCGAACGCGTCGGCGTTTCGGCGCTCGCGCGCCTAGCACAGGCGCTGCGAACGCGTCCGATCGAGTTCTTGCAGCGCGCCGGCATCCTCTCGCTCGAGGTCTACGCGTTTGGGCTCGATCCGCTGTACTTTTTGCCGGACGGCCAGATCCGCTACGACGCACGGATCTACATGCGGGAGATCAATCCGCGCCACCGGGTCCCCGAGGGGGACATGACCAAACGCAATCCGGCACTTGCGGCGGTGACCGCGGACGAGCTGCTCGACGCGCTCGGCAAAATAGAGGTAGAGCTTGCTTACCTCCTTCGAGCAGCCGTGCAACAAACGGGTGGGACACTCTAGCGGACGGAGCGAAAGACGGCCCCCACGATGCAAGGTGTTGATGGAAAGCGAATCGCCGCGCTGATCGGCGACGGATTTGAAGAAGCAGATTTATTCGAGCCACGCAAGGCGCTCGAGGAGGCCGGCGCAATAGTGACGATGGTCGGTATCGACGAGAAGGCGCGTACCCGCATCCGCGGCAAGCGTGGTCTCGACGACGGCCAAAGCGTGCGTGCTGAAGAATTGGTGGTGGATTGCACGGCCGAGGATTTCGACGCATTGCTCTTACCGGGCGGGACGTCGCCCGACCGGATTCGCACGAACAAAGAGGTTCAACGGCTGGTGCGCGAGTTCGATTCGGCCAAGAAACCGATCTTTTCGGTGGGTCATGGGGCGCAAGTCTTGATTTCGGCGCAACTCGTGCGCAGCCGCCAAGTGACGGGTGCACACGCAATCGCTGACGACATTCGCAACGCGGGCGGACTCTATCGCGATCAGCCGACGGTTGGCGATTCGAATTGGGTCACTACCCGCGGCGCCGAGGACCTGCCACAGTTCAACCGGACGATGCTCGAAAAGCTCGCCGCTTCCGGAGCAGCCCTCTCGGCTTAGGTCAACGGATCGTATCGCGCGAGCAACTCGCCGTACTGGCGAAGCGCAACGAATCCGATGATGGCACACACGACCAATTCAGTGGCGACGCCGACGGCGTCGCCACTTTTCGTCGAGTATGCATCGGCGTACACGGCCAGCACGTAGGCGACGACGATCGTTGCACCGGCGCAGACGAGCGCCACGGTGCGCGCAATCCCGGTTGTCACCGTCGCGTTGAGCGCGACAAGCGTGCTGGCTAGCACACACGCGATCGCGAGCAAAAAGAACGTCGGCGGCGCGGCAAACCCGCTGAGGAATTGCGCACTCCAATAAACCAGTGTTGCGAGTGTCGCGCAAAGCACCGGCGCGAGCGCTTTGGCACGAGCGAGCTCGCGACCGAAGAGCGGAGCGCTGCGTTCCGTCGTGTCGAGAAATGCGTGGCGCCCGGGCCCTTGCATCAGTGCGATAGCGATACCGATGGTAGAGCAGAAGAACATCGGTCCGGCTAGCCACACGCTGCGCGTTGCAATGTCAGCCGTCAACGGATCGGTGATCGCGGTAATGCCGTGCGGCTGCACGAAACCGACGATCGCTGCACCAGCACACGAAAATGCTAGCGATCGGCGCTCAGCGCGCAAGCGCGCGCCGACGATGGCGCGCAACGCTCGCAGCGTCACGAGTGGACCGCTGCTTGTGCGATCAGCACGGCGCAGCCGTCCGCCGCGGCAAGTATCTGCGGCACGAATGCCGGATGCGGACGATCGAGCACGAGTAACTGCGGTAAGGGGAGAAGCGCACCGAGGATCGGATAGGCAAAGGCTTCGTGCATTCCTTCGAGCCGTTCGTAGAGGTGCTGCGCGCGTGCTCGTGCCACCGCGGGATCGATCTCCCACAGCGCTGCGCGGTACGTGATATATCGCGCGGCATCGATCTGCGAAAGCGGCAGCGGATCGTGTGGAACGAATGCCGCGATGCGTTTGCAGTGTACGGGCTGCACGCGCGGATCGAATTCACCGATCGTGACCGACCCGGACGTGGCGCGCGCGAGCGCCGCGGCCATCATGGCGAGGGCCTCGGCCTCTAGTGCGCTGTCGCAGGCTCGCGTCATGTGCTCGCCCGGCGCAAGGTCGAGATTCGCCGGCGCGACGATTGTCTGTGCGCCGCGGACGTAAGCCGCATCGCGAAGGCGCAAGATGTGCATCGAGGGCGTTTTCGCCGCCAAGGGCGAAGAATCCGCAGGAGGTTCAAACACTTTCGATGCGCTCCAACGCCGATATCGCCGAGAAGCTCCTGGAGATCCGCACGCTGATGGAAATGGCGGGGATGAGCTTCTATAAATACATGGCCTTCGAGAAGGCTGCGGCGTCGGTGGAAAACGCGCCGCCGTTACGCGACGTTGCCGCGGCGGGCGAGCTGACCAGGCTTCCCGGCATCGGCAAGTCGATCGCGACCGTGATTGCACAGCTGCTCGAACGCGACAGCGCTGATGCGCTCGATGAACTTTACGCGATTTTTCCGCCCTCGATCGTCGAAGTGCTCGGCGTATCGGGCATCGGTGCGAAGACGGCGGCCTCATTGTGGCACGATTTTCAGATCGGTTCGCTCGCCGACTTAGAGGCGGCCATCGAACGCGATACCTTTGCCGGGGTTCCACGCTTGGGGCCCAAGACGATCGAGAATTGGAAGCGTGGCATCCTGGCCTACAAGGGACGTCAGCGGCGCACGCCTCTCGCGCGCGCGCTGCGGATCGCGCACGAGGCGATGGACTATTTGCGCGCGGGTCCGCCCCACGACCGTCTGGTCTACGCCGGGAGTGCCCGACGCCAGGAAGTAACCGTCGGCGATATCGACTTGGTCTGCACGTCGTCGGACGCCGCCGCAATCACCGCCTACTTTGCGAGGTGGGACCGCGCGCGCGCCGTCTTGGCGGAGGGTGGAACGAAAACCAGCATCTGGCTTGATGACGGTTTCCAGATCGACCTGCGCGTACTGCCGGATCATCTCTACGGGAATCTTCTGCAACATTTTACCGGCTCGCGCGAACACAACATCAAGCTGCGCGAGTATGCCGTGCGCAACAGTTTGCGTGTCAGCGAGAACGGTATTCTCAATCTGGAGACCGGCGACGCGATTACGTGCGCCGATGAGGCGGGCGTGTATGCTGCACTTGGGATGACGTACATTCCACCCGAGCTACGCAGTGGACTCGACGAGATCGACCGGGCGCTGGCCGGAAGCTTGCCGGCATTGGTCGAGACGAGCGACATGCGCGGCGACTTTCACATGCATTGCACCTGGAGCGACGGACGCGACTCGCTCGAAGCGATGATTGCTGCGGCAAAGGCGCGCGGGTACGAGTATCACGCGATCAGCGATCACTCGTGGGGGCGCGGACGAACGTACGGGCTCGATCCCGAGAAGCTGCGCGAGCAGTGCGCGCTCGTCAAGGAACTCTCGGCACGCATTGGGATGCGGACGTTTTGTGCGAGCGAGGTAGACATTCTGCCCGACGGCGCGATGGACTATGACGACGAGGTGCTGGCACAACTCGACGTCGTCATTGCAAGCGTGCATTCGGGATTTGATATCGGCCGCGACGCGATGACGACGCGCATCATCCGGGCGTGTGAAAATCCATTCGTGACGATCATCGGACACCCGACCGGGAGAATGATCGGAAGTTTCCACGGTTACGAGTTCGATTACGACGCCGTATTTACCGCGGCGGCGCGAACGGGCACGGCGCTAGAGATCGACGGGCAGGCGCTACGGCTCGATCTGCCATCGCCGCTCGCACGTCGGGCCAAGGAGCTGGGCGTGACCTTCACGGTCGACTCCGACGCCCACGGCGTCGAAGATTTGCCCGAAATCGAGCTGGGTGTGGGACAGGCGCGGAGGGCCGGCCTCACTAAAGAGGATGTGCTTAACGCACGTTCTTACGAGGATGTGCGAGCGTTCATTGCCCGCAAGCGAGGTCGCGCATGATCGAAACGATGGCGGTGAAGGCGCCCGACGGCGTCGACTCCGCGGTGCGATATGCCGGAACCGATGGTCCGGCGCTCGTTTTCGTGCACGGCGTCGGTTCGACGGCCGCGATCTGGGATCGTCAGCTCGACGCATTTTCGGGCGCATATCGCACCCTTGCCATCGAACTGCGCGGCAACGGCGTTCCGAAGCCCGAGCCGGATCCGCGCGCAATCACGCGCGCCGGTTATGCCGACGACGTGCTCGCCGCGCTCGATGCGTTGCGCGTCGACCGTGCGACGATCGTGGGCTGCAGTTTGGGCGGCGTCGTCGCGTTCGAATTGTGGGAACGCGCGAGTGAACGCATCGAGGCAATGGTGATTCTCGGCAGCTTTGCCGCCTATCCGAATGCGCGCGCCTATGCCGACGGTATTTGCAGCGCGGTGCGCGCCGCGGGAACAATGGACATGTTTGCACGCGAGCGGGCGGCGCGGCTCGGCGCGATGCCGCCGGATCGCTTGCGTGAAACGCTCGATCAGATGGCGAGCAAGAGCGTTGCATCATATCTCGCCGCGACCGAGGCGACCTGGACCGGCGACTATCGCGCAATGCTTGCGACCATCGACGTGCCGGCGCTCGTATGCACCGGCGAAAACGACGTCATCGCGCCGCCGGCGCTTTCGCGCGAAATTGCCGACGGTATCCCGGATTCCGAGTTCGCGCTGATTCCGCACGCCGGCCACGTTGCCAATGCCGACAATCCGGAAGCATTCAACGAACTCGTGCGTCGCTTTCTCGCGCGCGCGGCGGTGGGCTAAAAATGCGTGCCGCCACAAAGTCGCCAAATGAGGCCGCACGCCTCGAGGCGTTATACGACTATCAGGTTCTCGACTCGACCGAAGGCGCAACGTACGTGGCTTTTACGGAGCTGGCAAGTGAGATCGCGGGCGCGCCGATGGCGACGATTTCACTGGTGGACGAGACACGCGTTTGGTACAAGTCGTCCAAAGGCCTCGACGTACGCGAAGTGCCGCGTAACCTATCGTTCGCGGGGCACATCGTAGCTTCGGGTGCGCAGCTGCTTGTCGAGGATGCCCGCGCCGATACGCGCTTCCGCGGCAGCCCGCTGGTTACTGGTCCGTCGCAGGTACGCTTCTTCGCCGGCGTTCCACTCGTGTCGCCGCAAGGCTTTATCCTCGGCGCGCTTTGCGTGCTCGACAGCCGCGTACGCGCGCTAACCGAGCTTCAACTCAACCAACTCAGCGCGCTCGCGGCCGCGCTGATCGACGTCTTCGAAACGCGCCGCCGCATGCTCTCACTGCTGGAAACCGCCGGTGCCGACGTCTTCATGATCAGGGCGGACGATGACGCGATCTTCTTCGTCTCGCGTGGCGCCGGCGAGCGGCTCGGATATACGACCAGGGAACTGATCGGGATGCCGGTCTATGATGTGATTCCGGCGATGACCCAGACGGTTATGCAGGACCTACTGGTGCGCGCGCGGCGCGGCGAGGCGGTCGTGCGCGAGGCCGAGCTGCGGCGCCGTGACGGCACTAGCTACCCGGTCGAGATCCGCCTCGTCATCGAGGTCGAGCGCGGCCGCGAACGCATTCACGCTATCGCGTTCGATATGACGCAGCGGCGGGCGCGCGAGCGCGAGATCGCGCTTTTGCTCGACGCGATCAACGTGGCCGGCGACGTGATCCTGGTCTATTCCGTCGGAGTGGATGGCGAATTGACGTTGTCCTACGCCAACGACGCGTTCACGCAGCAGACCGGGTACTTGCGCGACGAAGCGATCGGTCGTAGCCTTGCGTTTTTCCGGAAGAGTATGCCCGATGACGAAGGCATGCGCGGCGTCCGTGTAGCGCTCGAGCACGGCACGCCGACCCAAGCCGAGATCGCCAGTTACCGCAAAGACGGTTCGACCTATTGGAACTCGGTTTCGCTGCACCCGGTGCGCAGCGCCGGCGGCGCGGTGACGGATTGGATTTCAACCGAGCGCGACATCACCGGCGAAGTGGAGCGCACGAGCGTGCTTGCCGAGGAGCACGATCGGCTGCTGGCGCTCACCCGCACGGCACGACGGCTCTTTACAACGCTCGACGCCACGGCGGTCGTCGTGACGGTACGCGAAGCGATCGGCCAGCTGATAGGCGCGGACGCGCGACTGCTCGCCGTCGCTGAAGACGGCACCGCAGTGCCGGTCGACGCGCTCGGCGCTGTTGATTGGACGACGGGCGCGTTCGATCCGCTCGCCGACAAAGCAGTGCGCGCACGCGTGCGCATCGTTGATGAGCTCCAGCCGCGCGCGATCGCGTACGCTGGGCGGTTCGGTGAGGCGATCTACCTGTTGGAAATCCGCCCTCGTCACGGCCGAACGCTGCGCAGCACCGACTTGTTCGTCTTCGATTTGATTGCAGAATATTTTGCGGTGGCCGTTCGTAACGTCTCGCTCTATAACGAGATCGAGGAGCGCCGCAGCGCTGTCCTCGAGCTCAATCAAACCAAGAGCGACCTCATCACGATGCTCGCCCACGACTTTCGCGGTCCGCTGACGTCGATCGTCGGCTTCGCCGATCTGACCACCGAAGTCGGCGACGTCAACGACGAACAGCGCGATTTTCTCGAAACGATCAAAGGTTCGGCGATGCAGCTCTCGGAGCTCGCGACCGACACGCTGACCCTTTCGCGCCTCGAGCGCAATGAGGTCACGCTTCAGCTCTCGGAAACCGACCTGGGTGCACTGATCGATTCGATCGTCGCGCAACAAAAAGATCGTCGCCACGTGGAACTCGCCATCGAGGGCGACGCGCACATCACCGGGGACGAGGATCGCTTGCGACAAGTCTTCGCGAATTTGATCGACAACGCGATCAAGTATACGCCAGAAGGCGAAGATCCGCTCGTTCGCATCGTCGGGGGCGCCGACGACGTCACGGTTGTCGTGCGTGACTTCGGTATCGGTATTCCGGCGGGCGAGATCTCGCGCATCTTCGATCGCTTTACCCGCGCCTCCAATGCGCGCAAGATGAGAATTTCGGGTACGGGCTTCGGATTGTACCTGACCAAACAACTCGTGCAGCTCCACGGCGGCACGATTGCCGTGGAAAGTGAAGAGGGTCGCGGCAGCACGTTCACTGTCGTGCTTCCGCGTCGCGCCGATCGCCGCTTCGCACCGCGCACGGTGTTGCTGCTCGACGTGGATCGAGACCGTTCGTTCTTGGCGTACGGCTTGCAAGAGGCGGGATACCGCGTGCTGATTGCAACGACGATCGACGAAGCGCTTGCGGCCGCCGATTCGCAGCCCTTCGATGCGATCGTGCTTGCGACGCCCGAGGCGCTATCGAATCAGGCAGCGGTGCAGTTCCGCACGTTTAGCCGTGAACGCGCCGTTCCGTTGATCGCGATCGGGACCGCGCCACCGCGCCTCGGTGCATCGGCTACGTTGATGCGCCCACCGGCGATTGGCGATGTGGTTGCGGCGCTCGAGCGCCTCCTCAGCTAATTCGTTCTGGCGCGCTATAGACGTTGGCACGTTCACCGCGCACGAACGCGGCGAGCGTGATATTGAACGTGCGCGCGAGATCTACCGCGAGGCTACTCGGCGCGGAGACAGCGCAAACAATCGGAATACGGGCCACCGCGGCCTTTTGCAAGATTTCATAACTCGCGCGGCCGCTCACGAACAGGATCGATCCCGCGAGATCGCGGCCTTCCAGAAGCGCCCAGCCGGCCAGCTTGTCGACGGCGTTGTGGCGGCCGACGTCCTCGCGCACGGCAAGCGCGTTTCCGTTCGCATCGAAGATCGCGGCGGCGTGCAGGCCGCCCGTGAGCGCAAAGACGCGCTGCGCTTCGCGCATTTGCTCGGGCAACTGGTAGATACGCGCGATGGGAACTCGTACCGCGTCGTTTAGCGGATCGACGCCGAGATCCGCGAGCGCCTCGAGATTCGCCCGCCCGCAGATGCCGCACGAGCTGTTCATGGTGAAGTGGCGTTCGAAGCGCGTGAGGTCCGGGAGCGTGCGCGCGTTCAAGGCGATATTGACGATGTTATAGCGTTGCTCCGCATCGATGGCTGGATCCACGCAATAGCTAATGCCCGCGATCTCGTCGCGCGAGCGAACGATGCGTTCGCCGGATACGAACCCGGCGGCAAGTTCGAAGTCGTTGCCCGGGGTGCGCATCGTGATTGCGAGCGTGTGCGTCGTCGCGCCTGCCATTAGGCGCAATTCTAACGGCTCCTCGGTTACGACGCTGTCGTAGACGTGCGCACTGCGCGAGCCGTCGTAACGTACGATTGGCGTCTCGACCGTGCGTCCGGGTCGCGCGGCATACTCTATGCCGTCGTCGATCATTTCGGTTGGACGAAGGCCACGTGCGGGTCGTTTACCGATACTCGGCCGGCACGAACGACGGTATCGCGCAGGATATAGCCACCGACCAACGTCAGCACTGATGCGACGACGGTGCGCACGGCGTTCACCGGTTTGGGCAGCGGGACGATCGCTCCCAGGAGATTGAGCGCGAGCGGCGCGAGGATGCCGGTCCGCGTCGTATATGTACGGAGGCGGTCGCCTTTTGCGCCGGTAAACAGCGCTTTCCCGTACTCCGCTGCGTGCCGTTCGAAACTCATGAGCGCCGCGAGTTCGGCGGTGCTGGCCAGCATTTCGAGGCGTTCGAGCCGGTGCGTCGCCTCATAGTTGCCTTCGAGCGTACTGAGCAGACTCGAGAGTGCACAGGCCGAGCTCATGCTCGAGCAAACGAATGCGACGGGGATGTGGCGCTTACCGGAACTCCATAGCGGATTTGCCGTTGCCGAGAGCAAGACGCCGGTGTACCCCATGAGAAACGCGCCGAAGAGCGCTTGCAGCTGCGCAAAGAAGCCCGGCGCCAAAAAGCGCATCCAACGCGGGAGTACGCCGCTGAGCGCAAGCTCGCGCGCCACGTTCATGCCGGCAGCCATGGAGTAGAGGACGAGGCCCCACACGCCCATCGACATCGGGGACTTGATCTTCACGATGCGCAGCATATGGAGGAACCGCTCGGGACGTCCGAGGTGCGTAACCAAAACCGCCGGATTGGCCGCGGCAAGCACGAGCGCCGTCACCGCGAGCGTACGCTTGAGTTTGCGATCGCTCTCGCGCTTGGGATTCGCAAGCACACTGATGACGCCGAGCCCCCCCATCACGCCACCGAGGAAGAGATAGGTGACGACGTTCCACCCGTCCCAGTGCGGCATCTTGAGCATCGGCCGCTCATAGTAGGTCGGAACCGGCGTCGTCTCCTCGCGGCCCGGCGGTTCGAGCAGATCACTCATTGAAGATCACGCATTGCGGAAGATCATCCAGCCGGCGATCGCGAGTCCGAGTGCGGCGATTGCAGCCGAAGAATACCCGGCCGGTTGACGGGTCGATGGAAGCACCGGCTCTGCCGGCAGGTTATACGTCTCGGGCCGATCCGTGAGCAGAAAGAACGCATGGAGCGGACCGACGCCGCCGCCGACGTCGTCGGCACCGTATAATTGCGCGCCGCTCACGCCGCGTCCGACGACCGTTTCCAGGCGTTTACGCGCGCGTTCGCGGAGCACGTCGACGTCGCCGAATTGAATCGACTGCGTCGGGCACGCTTTTGCGCACGCGGGCTCGAAGCCAACCTTCTGCCGGTCGTAGCAGAGCGTGCACTTACCGGCGACGCCGCCGTTCCCTTGCAGCGCCGTCTTGTCTTCTTCGCGCCGCGCTTCGTTGAGTGAAGCGAGATTGTAATGCACACCGTTCGGATCGAATTTTTCGATGAGGTCGACGACACCGAACGGGCACGAGGTCACGCAGTAGCCGCAACCATTACAAACATCGGGCTGAATGAAGACCGCCCCGAATTCGTTGCGGATGATCGCCCCGGTCGGACAGGCTTCCATACAGCCGGCATTGGTGCAGTGCTTGCAGACATCGCTGCTCATCAGCCACCGATCGTGCAAGCCGCCGTCGTCGACCGACATTTGCTCGATGAAAGCGACGTGCCGCCAGGTCGTGCCCGAGAGTTCGCTCGTATTGTCATACGAGTCGCCGGTGAACTGGAAACCGTCCGAGGGCAACTCATTCCACTGCTTGCACGCAACCTCACAGGCTTTGCAGCCAATGCACAGGGTCGTATCAGTAAAGAATCCTGTCGCCATTATTTCTTTTCGCCTTCCTGGCGCTGGCCGCCACCTTGCGATGCGCCTGCCCACCGGCCCAACGGTTGCCCGAACGACGAGCGTTCGTTCGCCGGCACGGGTTCGTCGAGCGCGCCCTCGTGATACGCTGGACGGCGTCCCGGCCGAATATTGCACGTCAGCGTCTTGGATTCGTGAATCGAGACGTTGGGATCGAGTGAGATCGGAATGAGCGCACCGACCGAATCGCCGCGCGCAAGGGCAACCATGCTGCCGTAGTTGTAGGGAACGCCGATCTGGTGCACGCGTTTCCCCTTGCCCAAGCGCAGCGGGCGCATCCGTCCGCTTACGAGCGCACGCGCCTCCATCTCGCCGACCGCAGTCGAAAGCGTCACCCAATCACCGCTCTTGATGCCCTTGCTCACCGCGAGCTCAGGATCGATCTCGCAGAAGGCCGACGGTTGTAATTCCGCGAGCCACGGCACGTAGCGCGTCATGATACCGGACATCTCGGTGATCCGGTAGGTCGTCAAAACGTGTGGATAGTTTTCGTCAATGGGCTTGTTATACGGATTGTCATCGCGCTCGTATCGTCCGAACACCGGGCTGCTCTGCTGCTTGTAGAGTGCGTTCTCAACCACCGACTGTTGCGGTTCGTAGTGCGCCGGAATCGGCGCGTCTTTGAGTGCGCCTCCAGGCACGAAGATTTGCCCCACGCCATCGAGCATCATGATGAATGGATCCGCGCCGGAATGAAAGTCCATGCCAAGACCGTCCGGGTTGGCCGGCGTATCCGGGGCTTTGGTGAGCGGGAAATCCGGCACGTCGACGCCGGTCCACTTCTTTGCTTCCGCGTCCCACCACACGTATTTCTTGCGCTCGCTCCAGGGATTACCAGCCGGATCGGCCGACGCGCGATTGTAGAGCGTGCGCCGGTTTGCGGGCCATGC
Source organism: Candidatus Aquilonibacter sp. (assembly GCA_050015295.1). Lineage (GTDB taxonomy): Bacteria > Vulcanimicrobiota > Vulcanimicrobiia > Vulcanimicrobiales > Vulcanimicrobiaceae > Aquilonibacter. The sequence goes on from JBEKBR010000015.1 coordinate 49,168, forward strand.
CCAGCCCCAGTTTGGCGCGGTGTATGGGCCGCTCGCATCGCGGCTGCGTGCTCGATTCGTATGTTTGTCGGGGCAGACACCGGTGTAAATCCAGCCACCGCTTGCGGTCGAACCGTCATCCTTCAGATCGGCGAACGCCACGACTTGCTCGCCGGTTGCCGTATAGTAGCCGTTGATCTCTTGCAGCACTTTGAGCGTCGACGGTTCGCCTCGCTCGCGTTCGTGCGGATCGTCGTTATCGTAGCTCCACGTCATGTCGAGGATCGGGCGATCCTTCGAGTCGGTCGAACCGGCATACAATTCCTTGAGCCGTTTGGCGAACCAGTTGAAGTACCACGCGTCGCTCTTCGATTCGCCGGCGGGCTCGACGGCTTTGTCGTGCGCTTGTAGCATGCGGCTCGTCTGCGTCATCGTGCCTTCCTTCTCGAGCACGGTTGCCGCGGGAAGGAAGAACACTTCGGTAGCGATCTTCGCGGGATTCGCACCCTCGCGTCGCCAGAACGAGACCGTTTCGTTGTCGTAACTGTCGATGTTGACGAACCACTCGAGCGATTCCAGCGCGGCTTTGGTCATCTCGGCGTTTTGCCCGGAAGCGCCGGGGTTTTGCCCGATGCAGAAGTAGCCTTTGACAACGCCGTCCTTCATCGCGATCGTGGTCACAAGCTGTGAGTGATCGCCGATCAGTTGCGGCAGATATTCGAAGCAGTAGTCGTTCTCTTTGGTTGCGGCGTCACCGTAGAACGCTTTGAGCAGCGAGATAACGTATTTCGGCGTGTTGGCCCACCACCCGGTCTTCTTGGTATTGGTTTTGAGATAGGCCGCGAGGGTTTGCTCGTCTCGGTTGACCGAGGGCATCGCTAAATAGCCCGGCAATGAGTCATAGAGCGTTGCGATGTCCGTTGCGCCCTGGATGTCGGCGTGTCCGCGAAGCGCCATGATGCCGCCGCCTGGGCGCCCGATGTTGCCAAGCAGTAGCTGGAGGATCGCTGCGGTGCGAATGAACTGCACGCCGTTGGTATGTTGGGTCCAGCCGACCGCATAGGCGAATGCCGTCGTTCGATCGCGCCCGCTGTTCTTGGCCAGCGTTTCCGCGATTTTCTCGAAAAGTTCGCGCGGTGTACCGCAGACCTGTTCGACCATCTCCGCGGTATATCGTCCGTAGTGGCGGCGCAGCAGGTTAAGCACGCAACGTTCGTGCTGCATCGTCGGATCGGCCTTGATGTGGCCCTTTTCGTCACGTTCCCAGGTCCACGTGCCGAAATCGTACACCAGTCCATCGGCATCGTAGCCCGAGAAAATGCCGCCGAGGTCTTCGGTGTCCTTGAAGTCAGCGCCAACGATGAAGGGCGCGTTGGTATACGCCGCCACATACTCCTTGAAATAATTCTCGTTGGTCAGCAGATAGTTGATGATCGCCCCGAGGAACACGATGTCGGTGCCGCTGCGTATCGGCGCGTACACGTCCGCGACCGCTGAGGTACGAGTAAAGCGCGGGTCCACATGAATGATCGTTGCGCCACGCTCCTTGGCTTCCATGACGAAACGGAAACCGACCGGATGTGCCTCAGCGAAATTCGAACCTTCGATCAGGATACAATCAGCGTTCACCAGATCGGGGAGCCAGACCGTCGCGCCGCCGCGACCGAACGAGGTGCCGAGACCCGGCACCGTCGAGGAGTGTCATATTCGAGCTTGGTTTTCGATCGAGACCACGCCGAGCGAGTGCATCAACTTGCCCAGCATGTAGTTCTCTTCGATGCCGAAGGTTGCGCCGCCGAGCGAGGCGATGCCGAGCGTGTGATTGACGCGCTTGCCGTTGCGTTCGCGCACGAACGTTTCTTCGCGGGTCTTCTTTGTCAGTTGCGCAATGCGTTCGAGCGCCCATGCGAGCGGGCGTTCTTCGTATCGATCCGAATACGGTGCGCGATATTTTACCGTCGTCCAGCGCGCCTCGTTGACGGTGAGCCCAAACAGCGCTGAACCCTTCGGGCAGAGATGCCCGGCGTTGATCGGACTATCAGGATTGCCTTCGACGTCGAGCAATTTGCCGTCGTCGCTGACATAGGCGAGCGTGCTGCAACCGACGGCGCAGTACCCGCACAAACTGGTGTGAGCCTTGGCGCCGCTGATGCGCGCCTTTAACGATTTGGTGCGTTGGGACGCAACGTTGGGCAGCATGCCGACTCGTTCACGCAGCAGCTCCTCGCCGTCGTGCGGAAGCAGTTTCGTCAAGTCAACGGTGGTTTTCACGCATCCCTCCGAGTCCAAGCGGGGGCCGTTGCCGGCCCCCGTGTTCTTTGGACGATTGTACCCCAGAACTACGCGGTTGCGGCCTTGGGTTGCTCCGTAGGCTTCTTCACGAAGAACGGGATGATTGCGGCGATGATCAGCATTACCGCGACCCACGGCATCGCGCCGGTGAACGACCCGGTGTGGTCCTTCACGAACGCGGCGACGAGCGGTCCGACCAGACCGGCAAAGCCCCACGCGGTGAGGATGAAGCCGTAGATCTGCCCGAGGTACTTCGTGCCGAAGAAGTCTGCCGTGAACGAGGGCATGACGCCGAACCCGCCGCCGTAGCAGGCGAGCACGATGGCGAAGCCGATGCAGACCAGCGTCGGATTGTGCAAGCTTCCCAGGACGAAGAAGATCACGACCTGGACCAGATACATGACCGTGTAGGTAAGCGCGCGCCCAATGCGATCCGAAACCGATCCCCAGAAGAATCGGCCGAGGGCATTGAAGATTGCAAGAATGCCGTAGAGCGGCGCCACAATCGCGGCCGTCAAACCGGTGAGGTCACTGAGAATCGGCACGGCGTTCGAGATGATCAGAATGCCGGCCGTGACGTTGAGAAAGAGCAGCAGCCAGAGGAGATAGAGTTGCGGCATGGCCAGTGCTTGCGAGGGTGTGTAGCTTGGCCCGCTGGCTGCGGCCTGCGCGACCGCGCCTGCCACGCTGAACCCGGTAGGCGGATTGCTCAGCAGCCACGCGCAGATGCCACCGAAGATGATGAAGATCACCCCTGACCAGATGAAGATGTTCATTACCGACTGGATTTGATCGGCCGAGAGCTGATACTGCGCCGGATCGAATGCCGTTCCAGCCTTAATCGCTGCCGCGCGCGCTTCGGCGTACACGCCCGATGCTTTTGCTGCCGAAGCAAATCCGGCAATGCGCGGAACGATTTGGTTATAGAAGAATGCGCCGAATCCGAAGCCCATCACGACCAGGCCGGTCGCCATGCCGCGCCGGTCTGGAAACCACTTCGCAATCACCGCGACCGGCGTGACGTAGGCCATGCCGCCGCCGATGCCACCGATCAAACCATAACAAAGGTAGAGCCACCATTTGCCGAGCGCGACCGTGCCGAGACCGGCAAGCAACAGGCCGATTCCCCAAAGAATAACGCCGACGGTGGTAACCGTTCGTGGGCCGACGCGATCTTGCCAGCGTCCGCCGATGACCGTGCCGATGCCGAAGCAAAAAATTGCGACGGCGAACGCCCAGGTGACGTCGGCGTTGCTCCAGTTGAATGCAGCGAGCAGCGGACGCGTGAAGATACTCCACGAGTACACCGTACCGATGCACAGCATCACGCCGATGCCGGCGATCAAAATTCCCCAGCGATTACCCGAGGACGCGGGATTGGAAGCCATGCGCATTTCCCCCTTACAAAGTTTCGTAGGTACTTTAACCTACGGTTGGTAAGACCTTGGCCGCTTGGCTCGCCAAGATTCAGCGTGGTGTGTGCCCCGCAACGTGCGCGAGAATGTCGTTCAGCACGCGCGGATCGGCCGCGTCGGCATCGCGGAAATTCATGCGCATGCTGGCGGCGGCGCCATAGGCGTGCGGCGTATTCTTCGTCGTGTCGTCCATCGTCGGCTCGATCGCATCATAGGGACGCAGATCGGGCTGCAGCGCGAACGCATCGTACATCGGTGTCGCGAGCGTGTCGTAGATCGTCATCGGCGGTAGGCCGAGCAGCAATTCCATCGTGCGCACCACGCTCGAGGTCGTGTAGTGCGCGTGATGGATGCCGGGTGCGGCGTACGGCGACGCAAGATAGAATGTGGTGCGCTGGTCGTCGACGTGATCGGGACCGTTCTGCGAGTCATCTTCGATAGCAAAGATCGCAGTGCTCGCCCAATAGCGCGAATGGGAAACGACATCGACGATACGGCCGAGTGCGTGATCGTTCTGCGCGACATACGACTGAGGTGTCAGCGCACCCGGATATGTACCCGACGTGTGATCATTGGGCAAACGTAGGATGATTAGCGCCGGCAGATCGCCGTCGCGCACATACTGTGTGAATTCGCGCTGCCATTCGTCTACGCGAAACTCGTCGCTGATTTTCAGATCGAAACCGGGAAAGCGCCCGTCGATTTTGCCGATCAAGCCGGCCATGTGCGTGGTGTAGAGACCGCCCGGGTTGGACGGATCGGTCACGAACTCGCCGTAGTCGCGCAACGAAACGCCGTGCTTGTCTGCGTCATCCCATAGATACCCGGTGCCGGGTGCGCTCGCCGTCGCGCTGTCTTCGAAGTCGTACTGTTTACGGCGTCCGCCGTAATTAGGCGGCCAAAAACGTTCGAGATAGTCGTTGGCGAACGCCGCGGTCGACCAGTTGTGACCGCTAGCGCTCACTTGGGCGTCGGTAAACGTGCGGTCGAAGACGCCGAACCGCAGCGCGATGGCGTGATCGTTCGGTGTAACGTCGTTTCCAAACCACGCGAGTTTGGGATCGCCGTCTCCAATCGGCAGATCGCCAAGGACCTGATCGTAGGTGCGGTTTTCCTTGATGATGTAGATGACGTGTGCAATCGGACCGCCGGCGCGCACGACCGTCTGCGCCGGCGTCGCGACCGGCACCGGCATGTTTGCCGCGACCTCAGCAGTACTCGTCGCGTCGAATGTGCTGCGTGGGATCGCGCGTACCGATCCGGTCATCGCGGAAGCAACGTACTCCGGATCGTGGTGATGTTCGGGGCGGAACTCGGGATTCGCGCGGGAGCCTTCGCCGCGGCCGTTCGAGACGTAGACGGTGTTCGCGTCAACTGCAACGCCGGTGGGATACCAGCCGGTCGGAGCGCGCGCAATCACGCGGTCGTCGCGAATCTCCGCAACGGCGTTCTCGGCGCCGAGCGACGCATACAACGTTCCGTCGGACGCGACCGCAAGTGCGTTGGGTGATGCGCCGCGTCCCTGTGGCAGACCGACGTCGATGTGTGCAATGACCGCATCGGTTCTCGTATCGACGACATCGATCGTGTCGGCATCCGTACATGCAACGTAGAGTTTCGAACTGTCAGCGGAAAGCGCGAGCGCCGCCGGATGGAGGTCGACGGCGATCGTTTGCGTTATAGTCGCTACCGTTGTCGCGCCGAAGATGTGCGTGACACTTGCTTCGCCACGATTGGCAACATAGAACGAGCGATCACCGGGAACAGAGACGATAGCCGCGGGATGGCTGCCGGTAATGACGGTTTGCGGATTGTCGGCCGAGCTCGGCGAGCCGTCGCGAACCGTCACGGTATTTGCCAGATCATTGGCGATCATGATGCGCGACCTGCCGAGCGCGACCGCAGAAGGGTAGCCGGTAGAAGCGACGCTGTCGACCTTACCGGCTGTGCTATCCACGATAAAGACGCTGTCGGTCGTTGCGCCCGGAACGTAGATCGAGTTCCCTCGCCATGCCGGCGTGCCAAAGTCGTCTTTGAGTGGGACAACCTGCAGTGTGTGTAGATCGCGCGTCGCGAGAATGCGCAGCGCCGGCGGATTGACGCCGCTCTCGACGATGGCGATCTTGCTGCCATCGGGCGAGAGCGCGAGTCCCTGCGGCATCGTGCCGGTCGTGCTCACCGAGCCGCTCGGCGGCGTCAGTGTCCAGTCGGTGGGAAGCCATATCGCGCGTGTCGCGATGGCAGCAAGCGCAAAGCACAGTAGCGTGGGAGGCATTACGAGAAACCAGCGCCGCTTCATCATCGCTCCACTATGTAGCCGAAGAGTGCTCCGAGTATTACCATAGCCCAGGCCGGGACCTTTGCATATTGGATGGCAGCGAATGCCGCCAGCGCCGCCACGCCGTCGAGCGGCGTACGCACGGTGCTCGAAAAAATCGGCGTCACGAACGCGGCCGCGAGCAGCCCGACGACGCCGGCGTTTGCGCCCGCAAGTGCCGCGCGAAAGCGGGGGTTCACCGAGAGTTGCCGGTAGAATGGCGCGATCCCGGCCAGCAAGAAGAACGACGGCGCGAAGATCGCGAGTGTCGCGGCGAGTGCGCCCACGACGCCGAGCGATGCGTGCCACGCAGTCGCGCCGACGTACGAGGCAATAGTGAAGAGAGGGCCGGGTACGGCTTGCGCGGCGGCGTAGCCGGTAAGAATCGTTTGGCTGTCGACCATGCCCGCCGCCACAGCTTGCGTTTGCAATAGCGGCAGCACAACGTGCCCGCCCCCGAAGACCAAACTGCCGACGCGAAAAAGCGTATTGACTAGGATCGCCATATGCGCACCGCTCGCTGCCCACGCGGCCAGCACGCCAAATGCGAGCGCGAAGAGCACCAGTACGGTGGTACCGGCGCGCCGCGACAGATGCAAATCGAGGCGAGATTCGGTGAGGTGGGCAGTAGGCAGCGCCGCAAGGCCGACGAGCGCCGCGACGGCGATTGCGAGCGGCGTAACGATCGGAAACGCCGCAGCCAAGACAAGGATGAATACACCGACCGCAATCAGCAGACGCGCGAAGTCTGGGGCCAGCGATCGGCGCAGGGCAATAAGTGCCGACGCCACCACGGCGACGGCGACCAATAACAACCCGTGCAGCCACCCGGAGCGAACGTCGCTGTGCGGAACAACGAGCGCAAAGAGCGTCATCAACACCGCGGACGGCAGGGTGAAGCCGATCCACGCCGCGACCGCGCCGGCGGGCCCCGCGCGAAGCCAGCCCAGCAGCATTCCGGTTTGCGAACTGCCCGGGCCGGGCAAGAGTTGCGTGAGCGCGACGCATTCGCCGAACGCTGCGTCGTCAAGCCAACGCCGACGAATCACGAATTCGCGCTGAAAATAGGAAAGATGCGCGACGGGGCCGCCGAACGAGGTGCAGCCCAAACGAAAGAAGGTCAGGAAGACGCCCAAGACCTCGCGCATGCTGCGACAGGTGCGGCGCCCGCCAAACGGCAACCTTCGATCCGTTAAGGAGTGTTAAACCGTCGTGGATCTTTCGTCAACTACCGTCTACGCAAACGGCACGTTCTGCCGCTACGATGAAGCCAAAGTCGGCTTGCTGACGCACGGCCTGCAGTACGGCACGGGCTGTTTCGAAGGGATCCGGGGCTATTGGAGTCCCAGCGAGCGCGAACTCTACCTCGTGCTCTTGCGCGAGCACTACGAGCGGTTGAAAACATCGGCAAAGATTCTGATGATGAATGTGCCGCACTCGGTCGATGAGCTGATCGATCTGACCATCGAGCTGAGCGCGCGCAACCGGTTCGAGACGGATATCTACATCCGCCCCTGTATCTTCAAAGCGGCCGAAGATATCGGCGTGCGGCTGCACAACGTGCCGGATGCCTTTGCGATCATCCCGCTGCCGTTCAACAACTACCTCGATACGAGCAAAGGGCTCAAGGTGTGCATCAGTTCGTGGCGCCGCGCCGACGATTCGATGGCGCCCCCGCGCGCAAAGATCACCGGACTGTATGTGAACTCGGCGCTCGCGAAAAGCGAAGCGATCACCAACGGCTACGATGAGGCGATTCTGCTCTCGCACGATGGACACGTCGCCGAAGGTTCGGCCGAAAACGTCTTTCTCGTGCGCGACGGCAAATTGCTCACGCCCGATCCGTCGCAGAACGTCCTCGAAGGCTGCACGCGTCGCGCGATTATGGAGATCGGCGCAAGCCTCGGGATCGAGACGATCGAACGATCGGTCGACCGCGGCGAACTCTACGCCGCCGACGAATTGTTCTTCACCGGTACTGCCGCCGGCGTCGCACATATCGCGTCCGTCGATCACCGCATCGTCGGCGACGGCACGATGGGTCCGATAACGAAGATGCTTTTAGAAACCTATCAACGCGCCGTCCGCAACCAAGACCCCGCCTGGAGTCACTGGCTCACCGCAACGTATTCTAATCGAACGAAGGCAACGGTCTAGCTAGTTACGTGAGGAGCTAGGCCCGGCACTACGGTCCCAATAACGTAAATCGGGTGATGCACTGCCGTTGGTTTCGGTGAATGCATCGATACCGGTGAGACCGCGCCAGGCGGTCATTCGCGCTTCCTGCTGAAACGTCAGTAGCGAGAACGAGCGGATAAACGTGCGCCCGATATCGAGTGACGGGAGATGCGTCGTCATCACCGCGATGACGTACGGATCGTCGCCGTAGACGATGCCGACGTCGTTGAGCGTATCGAAAAAGCTGCCCGTCTTGTGCGCGATTGCGATGCCGGGCGGCAATGGCTCGGGAAGAAGCGTATTAATTTGATCGCCCTCGAGAATCGAGATCATCTCGTTCGAGGACCAGCCGTCGACGAGTTCGCGCTTGGCCATCATGGCGAACAATCGCACCATGTCGGCCGGCGATGATTCGAGCGCCTGTCGCACCGACCAGCTGGCGGTGCGTACGTCGCCGCGAAGATGCGTTTGATCCAAGCCGAGAGTATTCATCGTGTGATTGATGCTGCGCAGGCCAACGAGACGGATCAACATGTTCGTCGCAGTGTTGTCGCTGATGTCGATCATTTTGTCAAGCAGTTCGTCAACGGTGTACGTGCTGCCTGACGGCGCATCGCACAGATCGCCCGAACCGTAATCTTTGTCGCTTCCGAGCAACGTCACGCGGTGGTCGAGTTCGAAGCGGCCGGCTTCCAGCTGACGAAAGACCTCGACCATCACCGGGACCTTGATCGTGGAGGCTGCCGGCATCACCGCCGCAGCGTTATATCCGACGTGGAAGCCGGTAGCAAGGTCCATCACTTCGACCGCGCTCGAAGCGGGGAAGCGTACGACCATGCGATGGAGATCGGCGCGCAGCGATTGCAGCGGTGGAGGCACGGGCGTCGCTTGCGCGGGTGCACAAAGCCCGAGGAAGGGCATCAGCACTCCCGCGATTATGGCAATGACAAAACGTACTGCCCGCGAATCGCCCACGTTGTTCGCAGTATAGCACAGGCTGCAATAGTTTTTTCTGGGGGCTTAGATTAGAACGGGACGCCGTCGGCGGCGGGTGCACGAACTCTGCCGGTGACGCCGGCGAGCGCAACGAGTGCGGCAATGTACGGGAGCGCCTGCATAGCGTTGGCGGGCAGCCACGCAATTTGGCCTTGTAGAACGTATTGTAAAGCTTCGAAGAATCCGAACACGACGCAGGCAACAGTCGCACCAAGCGGATGCCAGCGGCCGAAGATTACCGCGGCCAGCGCGATGAATCCGCGACCGGCGGTCATGCCGTCGGAATAGAGATTGAGCTCGCCGATCGAAAGGAACGCGCCGCCGAGACCCGCGAGCGCACCACTGATGATCACCGCGTAGGTGCGTAAACGCAGCGGATCGAGCCCGGCCGAGACGACCGCGCTCGGATTTTCGCCCGACGCCCGGATCCGTAGTCCCCACGGCGTGCGGTACAGTATCCATTGCAGCAGCACAGCGAGTACAAAGGCGAGCACGACGAGCACCCAATACTTGTCGCCGAGGCTCGCGACTTGCACGCTCGCGCCCGGTTGGTTGAAGAGTAGCACGAGCCCATAAGCGGCTCCGCCTGCGCAAATCAGGTTGATGCCGGTGCCGGCGACGATCTGATCGACTTTGAAGCGCGTTGCCGCAAACGCCAGCAGGTAGCCAAAGAGCGCGCCCGCGCCGATCCCGCCGATGAGGCCGAGCACCGGATTGTGGGTCGCGAACGAAGCAATGACCGCGGTGAACGCGCCCGCCGCCATCATGCCTTCGAGGCCGATGTTGATAATGCCGGAGCGTTCCGAGATCACCCCGCCGAGCGCGGCGTAAATGATCGGTGTCGCTTTGACGAGCGTCAACGCGACCAGTGTGACGATCAGTTCGGTCATGGGAGCGTCCCTTCGACACGCGTCGCGACGTAACGACGCGCCGCCAGCACGAAGATGATCAAGCCTTCGATAACGTGGATGGCATCTTTAGGGACCTGCGCGCTTGCCTGCATCGCAAGACCACCTGACTCGAGAATGCCGAACCCGAATGCAGCAAGACAAATCCACAGCGGCTGCAAATCGCCGACCAATGCCACCGCGATCGCGGTAAAACCATAGCCCGGCGAAAGCTGCGTATTGAAGCGATGCAACTCGCCTGAGACGATGGTTGCGCCGCCGACACCAGCGATCGCGCCGGAGAGCGTGAGCGCAAGCCAGGTCAATCGACCCAGGTTGATGCCGCTTCGCCGTGCTGCTTCGGGCGCTTCGCCGCTCGCGCGGAGATCGTAGCCGAAGACGGTGCGTGCGAATACCCATTGTAAGAGTACCGCCAGCGCCAACGCAAAGAGCAACGCAATCGAAAGCCGCGTGCCGGGTAGGAGCGGGGGCAGCCAATACTTCGGATCGAGCCACGCGGTCTCGGCGCCTGCGGCGAGTGGTCCTTTGAGTGGACCGCTCACGAGCTCGAGTGCAAAGGCGGAGGCAACGAAGTTCAGCATCAACGTCGCGATGATTTCGTTCGCGCCGAAGCGCGCTTTCATCCAGCCGGCAATCGCACCCCACGCACCGCCGCCGAGTGCACCGGCGACGAGCATGAACAGGATGCCGAGCGGTCCCGGTACGGTGAGCACGGCACCGAGCGCGCCCGCGCACAATGCGCCGATTAGCAGTTGTCCCTCCGCGCCGATGTTGAACAACCCAGCACGAAAAGCGAGACAGATGCCAAGCGCCGGAAAGAGCAGCGCCGTGGTCGCTACCAGTGTTTCACCGAGCTCGTTACGGCCGCCGAGCGCGCCCACGAAGAGCGCGGTAAACCCATCAACCGGACTCGTGCCGGCAACAATCATGGCGAGCGACATCAGCACGACGATCAGAAGGATCGCACCCAGCGGGCCCGCGAGCGGTCGGAGATAGCGGTTCATGCTGAACCGGCCATCAAACGCCCAATCGCCGCGCGATCGAAGGCGCTGCGATCGAAGCTACCGAGGACGGCGCCGCGGTACATCACGATCACGTGATCCGCAAGCGTCAAAATCTCGTCGAGCTCAAAGGAAATCAACAAGATCGCCGCGCCGCGATTGCGCGCTTCCATCAATCGCGATTGCACCAGCGCCGCAGCACCGACGTCGACGCCTCGCGTGGGGTTATAGGCGAGCACGAACTCGGGCGTGTCGATCAGTGCGCGCCCGACCACGAGCTTCTGCTGATTGCCGCCCGAGAGTGTGCGCACGGCGACGTCGAGGTTAGCGGCGCGAACGTCGAAGCGCTCGCGAATGCTCTCGGTTTCGGCACGCGCGCGCACGCGGTCGAGTTCGAGCCCGCGGCGCGCCGCTTTGCGGTGTTGGCGACCGAGCAGCGTGTTCTCGACCAGCGACCAATCCATGACCAACGCTTCGCGCTGGCGGTCCTGCGGAATGATGCCCATCGCCCCGCGGCGTTCGATGATTCCGGTGTAGTCGATCAACCCGGCGAGCGCATCGGCCAGCGTCGATTGGCCGTTGCCTTCGACACCGGCGATGCCGACGATCTCGCCGCCATGCACGTCGAGGAAGAAATCGTTGAGCTGCGTTGCTCCGCTGCCGGCGCACAGATCCTTGACGTGCAGACACGGCGTCGAGTCCGTCTGTGCTCGCGCAGCGACCGGCGGCACCTCGCCGCCGACCATCGCGCGCGCGATCGCAGCGATGCTCGTCGCGCTCGTCAGCGTGCGCTCCACCACCTTACCGTGCCGCATGACCGTGACGCGCGTCGCGTAAGCGATCACTTCTTGCAACTTGTGCGTCACGATCATGATCGCCGTGCCACGCGCCGCGAGCTGCACGACCGTGGCAAAGAAGCTTTCGATTTCAGCTGGTGCAAGCGCCGCGGTCGGCTCGTCGAGCAAAAGCACCGCCGGATCGCGATCGAGTTCGCGCAGCAGCTCGACGCGCTGCTGCACGCCGATCGGCAGCGTTTCGACAAATGCGTTGGGATCGATCTCCAGGCCGTTGCGCTCGGCCACCGCGACCACGCGTGCACGCGCGGTGGCTTCGTCGATGCGCCAACCGCGATGCGGCTCGCGCCCGAGCAAAACGTTCTGCCAGACGCGCAACCGACCGATCAGCTCGAAGTGCTGATGAACGAGCCCGACGGTGCCGTGTGCGGTTACGCTGCCTTCGTCGGGCCGCAGTTCGCCGAAGGCAATCGCCGAGAGCGTCGATTTGCCGGCACCGTTCTCGCCAACGAGCGCGTGAATCTCACCGGGATAGAGGTCGAGGTCGACCCCGTCGACCGCGACGACGCCGGGGAAGGCTTTGCGGATGCCGCGCAGCGTCAGTGCGGCGTCCATCAGAGCGCCACCGGTTTGAAGGCTGCCAGCGCGTCGCGCGTATCGGGCGGAGTGATTTTCCCATCGACGATCGCCGCTTCAATGCTGTTCAGTCGCGCAAGATTCGCCGGCCCGATCGCCGTCTTCGTGTACGCGAAATCGGTCAAGCCGATCGCGCCGTCTTTCAATCCGAATATGACGTGGCCGTGCATCGGATGACCGTCATGCAGCGCTTTGGCGACGTCGAAGACGGCGACGTCGACTTTCTTCACCATCGAGGTGAGAACTTTTCCGGGAACGAGGCCGTCCTGATTGGAGTCGACGCCGATCATGTAGCAACCCGCGCGCGGCTTCACTGCGTCGGCGGTGCCAAGACCGGCCTTGCCGGCCGCGGCATAGATGATGTCGGCGCCACCGTCGTAGAGCAAGTTGGAAAGTTCTTGTCCGGCAGCGACGTCGTCGAAGCTGCCCGCGTACTTCACGTCGACACGAATCGACGGATCGACCTCGCGCGCACCAGCGATGTAGCCGGCTTCGAACTTGCGAATGAGCGGAATATCGAGACCGCCGAGAAACGCGATGTGATGCGTCCTGCTGACCATCGCAGCGAGCGCACCCGCCAAAAACGACCCATCCTGTTCGCGAAAGGTGATCGAGACCACGTTCGGGTCGTCGACGACCGCGTCGATGATGGCGTACGCCTGTTTCGGATTTTGCTTCGCGACGGAATCGAGATCGAGCCCCATGAGAAACCCGATCGCGTACACCATGCCAAAGTGAAGGTTCGTGAGCGCAATCAGGTTTGGTTGGTAGTCGGCGGCGGAGCGCGACTGCAAAACCTGAATGTAGGCGCCGAGCTCGGATTTCGCGCGCAGCATGCCGCGATACGCGGAGTCGTTGAACGAGCGATCGCCAAGTCCGCCGACGTCGGTCACCATGCCGAGCGCGGTTTGCCCCGGTGCCGGTCCGCGATGTTGAGCGCACCCGGCGCACGCAAACGCGCAGACCGCTGCTAGGAGTGCCGCGACGCCCCACTGCTTCATCGCCCCGAGTGTACGACTCGGGGAGGCCGATGCCTTCGTACCGAAGCGGTCGCGCATGCAGCTTCGCGATTTGCGGCGTCACCCTCCCCGTCGCTGGAACGAGCAGCTCGACGGCGTTGTGTGGCTTCCGCGCTTGATCGACAAGGCGCGTGCGGCGCTCAATGGCACGCTGGGTACCTACCTTTACGGTCAGTCGCCGGTCGATCGCGACTTTTTGCACACGCTCGGCGTCGGCCATCGTGAGTTTGCACAAATTGTCGCAAATGTGCCCGATGACCGCGGCGTGATCGACGCGCTGCTCGCGCGCGATCCGGAAAGTATCGCTCGTGCCCGAGCGTGGACGCTGCAGTGTCCACATACCTACGGCGCGTTTATGCGACTGCTCGACATCGACGACGGTTACGCAAGAGGCTTGGGCTTTATGAAGCCATTTTCCAATGGGCTGTCCAGCATCGTCACCTGGTTCGCGCGACGCGCGTTTCCGAAAAGACCGACTGAGGGAATTACACCGAAATGGTAACCAGCACGAGCCATAGCCGCACCGCGCGCGTCGACGTCATCGGCGTCCCGATGGATTTGGGCGCCAGCCGTCGCGGGGTCGATATGGGACCGTCTGCAATGCGCTACGCGCAGCTTTACGATCGTTTGCGCGAACTCGGTATCGCCGAGGTGCTCGATCACGGCAATCTTCCGGTGCCGATCCGTGAAGGGCTCGAAACCAATGATGCATCGGCAAAATACATCGAGGTGATCGAGCGCGTGTGCGCAGATCTGGCGCAATTCGTCGAGGAGAGCGTGCACAGCGGTGGCCTGCCGATCGTGCTCGGCGGCGATCACTCGATTGCAATGGGCACGCTCGAGGGATTGACCCGCGCGCGGAGTGCGCCACCGGGTTTGGTTTGGATTGATGCCCACTCGGACATCAATAGTCCGCAGAGTTCGCCGAGCGGGAACGTTCATGGCATGCCGTTGTGGTTCGCACTTCGCAACGGTTTCGCGAAGCCGGAGACCACCGTGCAAATCGGCTTGCGCGACGTCGACGAAATCGAGAAGAAGCAATTACGTGAATCCGGCGTGCGCGCGTTTTCGATGACGGACGTCGATAAGTTGGGCATGACACGCGTCATGGAAGAGGCGCTCACCATCGTGGGCGGCCGTCCGATTCACGTGTCATTCGATATGGACGGCATCGACCCGAGCGAAGCGCCTGGCACCGGCACGCCGGTAAAGGGCGGCCTGAGTTTTCGCGAGGCGCACCTCGCGATGGAGATGTTGTACGAATCAGGACACCTGCTCTCGATTGAAATGGTGGAAATCAATCCGATTCTCGATACGCGCAACCAAACCGCGGCACTTGCCGTCGGGCTGATCTGCTCGGCGCTGGGCAAATCGATCCTTTAGCGACGACGCCGTTGCACGTGCTCTCGCTGACCGAGCCGAGCCGGCGCAGCAGCATGCGCGTCGTCGCTGATTCGATTGCCTCGCACCGAACCGCGATTTTCTGCGTGCACGGGATCGAGGAGGGCGACGCGCTCGCGCTCGCGACGCGGTTCGATTGCGGCTATGCGTACCGCGGGCGTCAAGCGTTGTTTTGGAATGCGCGCTATGTCGCGCGGGAAGTGCTCGATCGTTACCTGCCGAATTCGCCGCTGCGTCCGTTCGATCGGCGCGGGCTCTTACAGGTCGAAGGCAGCCTTGACGGCGCGGGACTCGCGTTGATTGCAACGCAGTTCGCGGCGGAGCGCGCGATACGCGTGCGCGAAGTGCGCTTTGCACGATCAGTGCTACGCGCGACGGGCCGCACAGCGTTGCTGTTCGTGACAGGCGTTGTCTCAGGCGCGATCAGCTTTGCTGATTTGGGATTCACGACGATCGCGAGTGGTGCCGGCTCGATGATCGCCGCGCGCGACCTGCGAACGGAAGGCGCCGTCGTTACAGCGTGATCGTCGCCTGACCTTCGCAGGTCATACCGCCACCGCACACCGCGGGATCCCACGACGCCGCCGCGAGCAAGGCTTGGATCTGTTGCTCGACGCTTGGATCGAGCGGCGGCGCAAATGCGACGCGCTTCGTATGTCCGTTCCCGTCGACCGTGATCGTTAGCGTTACGTGCACGCCGAGCGCAAGGAGCGCTCTGCGCACTGCCGGGTCGAGGACCGGCGTGTCATTCACGCCGAGCGGTTCATAGCCCCCGACGGGCTGCCGGCTGGTTTCGTCGGGAGCATTTTGTGGCGCCGCGCTCGCCGAAACGGCTGCAGTTGACGGCTGCGCGGTGACGCTGCCACCGCGGGCAGCCGAGGCGACGATCGGCGCACCGGCCTGCTGTTGCGACGGTCGCGTCGTGCGTTGACTGAGCGGACGACGCGCGGGCGCCGGCGCGCTCGCGGCGGAAGGCACGGCTACGGCGGCGCGCACCGGTGCGGCGGCGCGACGTTCGGGTCGCGGGAGCGGCGTGGCAATCCGTACGGTCTGGATGCGCACGAACGAGAGCAGCTCGACGTTCTGTGCGCTCTCGAGGTTCGCAAACGGCGGAATGAGGGCGAGCAGCACGAGGTGCAGCGCGAGCGATGCCAGCAGCGCCCGATAAAGCAAGCGATTGTGTGAGACGGCGTGGCCCATGCTTACCTTTAAGGAGGTCTCTTCGCTGATCGAACGGTCCGGACCGCCCGCGCGTGACGGGAGGGGGCATCTGGCGCACCGGGCAAGCTTGGACGGCATGATCGACACGAATATCGTCCTCTATCAGGCGGAGTGGTGTCCGTACTGCGCCCGGGTTCGTTCGAAGCTCACCGACATGCTGTTGGACTATAAGAACGTCAACGTGCCGCATGCGCACTCCGAGCGCACCAACCTGAAAGAACTTTTCGGCGTGACCGGCATCCCGTCGATGACGGATGGCGCCGTGAAGATCGCCGATGACGACGATGCGATCATCGCCTATCTCGAAAAGACCTATGGCAAGCGGTAATCCGGCTGAAGGCCGCTACCCGGTCGCAGTTGCGTCGATCGCGTTACTCATCGCCGGCGTGTTCATGCCAACACCGTTGTACCAGTTGTATCATCGCGAGTGGGGCTTGACGCCCTCGCAGATCAGCGTCGTCTTTGCGATATACGCTGCGTCGCTGATTCCTTCGCTGCTGTTCTTGGGCGGAATCTCGGATGGAATTGGCCGGCGCAAGACGCTTCTGATCGCTATCGTGATCGCGGCGTTGGGATCGCTTGCCTTCGCGTTCGCCTCGGGTCTATGGTGGTTGATCGTCGCACGCGCATTTCAAGGCGTCGCGCTCGGCATCGGCCTTCCAACCGCGGTGGCCGCGGTTCGCGAATGGATGAACGATGAGATGCGCCCGCGCGCCGGGACCCTTGCGATCGTCGGCACGAGCGTCGGTTCGGCGTTTGGTGCACTGATCGCCGGCGTTTTAGCCGAATACGCGCCACTCCCTAACACGCTCGCGTTTCTCGTCTACATCGTGTTGCTCGCGGGACTTGCCGTTGCCGTGGCAAGCGTGCCCTCGTGCCCACACCTTGGGCCGGCGTCGCATCGGGAGTTTCCGACGATCCCGCGCGCGATTCGGCGGCCGTTCCTCATCGCCTCGGGTGAGTCGTTCGTCGGTTGGGCAACATTGGCCATCTTCGTCTCGCTGCTGCCCTCATTCTTGGCACAAGGTCTCAACCTGCACAATCTCTTGCTCGGAGCGCTGATCGTTGCAGATATGATGTTCGGCATGCTCGTCGCTTCCCTGACCGGCCGCGGGCTGCGCAATCGCACGGCGATCATCCTCGCGCTGCTCGGTCTCGGCGTGGGTTTCTGGATTTTGCTGTTGTCGGAACCGCAGCACGTGTACGCGCTGCTCGTCCTAGCCATTTTCATTGCCGGATATGGCAACGGTCTTTCATACTTAGCCGGCCTGAACATCGTCAACACCATTGCGCCGCCGGATCACCGCGCCGAGACGCTCTCCGCTTTCTTGGTCGTATGCTACCTGGGGTTCAGCCTTCCGGCGCTGGGCGTGGGCGTCGCTGCGGACTACGTCGGGCTCTATAGGGCGATTATCGCTGGAGCGATCGCGCTTGGTGTCATCGCCGTTGTAATGATCTTCGTAACGACGGAGCGTAATCTCCAGACCACGCTCACGTAGGCTCGCGTGCGCGCCGTTCGCTTTTGCGTCCCTTTATTGTTCGGGCTCATTACTGCCGCGAGCGCTTCGGCGGCGCCCGAGTCGCTATGGGCGAACCGTGCAAATCCCGTTTTCTTGCGCATCGACACCGGTAAATTGACCAATTCCGTGATTCAAGCTCTCGCGCAAGATGCGACGGGATTGATTTGGGTCGGAACAGCGGGCGGTATTGCGTCGTACGACGGCTATCAATTCCGAAGCTTCGTCCCCAAGAGCAACGGTCAGGGTGCGCAACCGGCCCCCGACATCGTGAAAATGTTGGTCGATCCGCGAGGCGGCCTCTGGCTTGGCACGGCGTCGAGCGGACTCATGCGATTCGACTTCGCATCGGAAGCGTTTCAAGCGTGGCGTACCGATGCGACCGGACGGACTGGGCCGCGCAGCGTCACCATTTGGGCCCTAGCGCAAAGTGACTCGCGCGTGTGGATCGGCGG
>JBEKBR010000016.1:0-67052 GCA_050015295.1 Candidatus Aquilonibacter sp.
TCGTCGCGCTCGCCTTGCAGAATCAGCACCGGCGTGTGCGAGTTCTTGATGAACGTGATCGGTGAACTCTTCGCGTAGACCGCCGGATCGTCGTAGACCGAGGCGCCGAAGAACGGGATCATCCACTGATCGATCTGGTTCTGCCCGTAGTACGACTGCCAATTCACGATGCCCGCGCCGGCGACGATCGCCTTGAAGCGTGTGGTCTGCGTCTCGGCCCACATCGCCATGTAGCCACCGTAGCTCCAACCGAAGAGCCCGAGACGATTCGGATCGATCGGCGCTTGCGCGATCGCCGCATCAAGCCCGGCGAGATCGTCGCGCCAGTCGCCGTAGCCGAAGTCCTTGACGTTGCCTCGCGTAAACGCTTCACCCTGACCGTAGCTGCCGCGCGGATTCGGTTCATAGACGAAGTAGCCGCGCGCCGTCACCGCCGCGGTGAAGCGCGAGTCGTACGCCGGCGTAAATTCCGAGGACGGGCCGCCGTGAATCATCGCGATCATCGGATACTTCTTGGCCGGATCGAATTGCAGCGGATAGATCAGCCAGCCTTGCACCGTGTACGGGTCGCTCTTCCAGGTAAGCGAGACCGCTTTGCCCGAGAGGTTCGGGACCGATGCGTTAGCATTCGTGATCCGGCGGAGGCTTGCGGGCGCGCCGGCCCAAACTTCGGCCGGCATCGAAAACGATGAGCGAACCACCGCGATGTCACCGCTCTGGGCGATCGAAAGACTGCGCAAGCTTTCATCATGCCCGAGCACGGTCGTCGTCGTCCCGGTGCTCGGATCGAGATACAGCAGGTGCAACGTGCCCAGCACGTGGGCTACGAGCACGATTCGGTGCGACTGCGTCCAGTGCAAGTCTGCGACGTTGAACTTCGCATCCGGTGTCGCATCGACCGACGTGCCGTCGCTCGCATCGACGACGTAGACGTCGCCGCCAACCGGCCCGAAGTCGCTCATGATCCCGCCCACGACCGCGATCTTCGAACCATCGGGGGACCACTGCGGATCGTTGATTTGAAACTTCGGCGCAAGCAGATCGTGCAGCGCACCGCCGCCGGCGGGAACGGTCGCGAGCTTGGCGATCCACCAATTGTTGTCGCCGTTGCCGCGCGCATAGGTGCACGCAAAGCGCGACGAGTCCGGCGACCACGCGTATTCGTAGACGTAGTCGGCACCCGGTGTCACCAGGGTCAGCGCACCGCTGCGCGCATCGACCGTGGCGATCTGCTGTTCGTCGGTAACGCTGCCGATCACGCCGACGTCGCGAGCACCAGCCGACGTTGCGCCGGCGAGGCGATGCGGGTGTGCGATATAGAGGAGCGCGAGATGCTTGCCATCCGGCGACCAACTGAGACGTTGCGGCAGTCCGCCGAGTGCGGCGAGCAGATGCACGCCACTCCCATCGGCTGCAGCAACGTAGAGCGATGGACGGCCCTTCGTCCGAGCATCAGAAAGGAACGCGAGACGCATACCATCCGGCGACCACGCCGGAGACATCGCTTCGGCCTTTGCTCCGCCTGGAACGCTCAGCTGCGTGCGCCGCTGCGTCATGAGACTTTCGACCCATACGCTGTTGGCATGATGAAACGTCTGTTGCCACGCAACGCGCGTACCGTCGGGTGAGATCGCGACCGTGCCGTAGTCGGTCAGACTGTCGGTGGTGCGCAACACGTCGCGCATCGAAGGCGCGGCCTGCGCAAACAGTGGGCACGAAAGACTTAACGCTACCATGAGCGCTGCGAAACGAAGGCTTAACGTCATGGGCGAGTTCATACGCCCGAAGGCATGCGATTGCATGCTACAGTGAAAGCAAGCGCCGGCCGCGCCGTACGACCCATCGATTTATCGACGGGCTGTATTGACACGTGCTTGGCAAACTTTGTATAAGGGTATATCAGTCCAAGGATCAAAGGCAAGCCATCCAATTGCACCGGTCCAATGGACAAAATGAGCGGTCCAATGACGAAGGAGTCCGAGTTGAACACGCACGAACGCGCAGCCACCCTCAGCAACGCCTGGAAACACCAGTCGCGCTGGGATGGAATCGAGCGCCGCTACACGGCCGATGAGGTCATCAAGCTTCAAGGCAGTGTCATCGCCGAGCAGACGCTCGCGCGCCTCGGCGCGGAGCGGTTCTGGTCGCTACTGCACGAGCCACAGGCGACCGCCGGGCTTGGAACGATGACCGGCGGGCAAGCGGTGCAGGCCGCAAAAGCCGGGCTCAAAGTGATTTATTGCAGCGGCTGGCAAGTTGCCGCCGACGCAAATAGTTCGGGCAACGTCTATCCGGACCAAAGCCTCTACCCGGTCAACAGCGTGCCGCAACTCGTGAAGCGCATCAACAACGCGCTGCAACGCTACGATCAAGTCGAAACCGTTGAAGGACGCGGAACGCCCGAGAACTATCTGCCGATCATTGCTGACGCGGAAGCCGGATTCGGCGGTCCGCTTAACGTGTTCGAGCTAACCAAAGCCCTGATTGAGGGCGGCGCCGCGGGCGTGCACTTGGAAGACCAGCTCAGCTCGGAGAAAAAGTGCGGCCATCTCGGCGGCAAAGTGCTGATTCCGACGCAACAGGCAGTGCGCCACCTGATCGCCGCGCGGCTCGCGGCCGACGTGCTCGACGTACCGACGGTCATCATCGCGCGCACCGATGCGCAAGCCGCGACCCTCATAACCAGCGACGTTGACCCGATCGATCGCCAGTTCATCACCGGCGAGCGTACGCCCGAAGGCTTCTTCCGCACGCGTGAAGGCATTGACGCTTGCATCGCGCGCGGTCTTGCTTACGCACCCCACGCCGATCTGCTTTGGATGGAAACGTCGGAGCCGAATATCGAGGATGCACGCAAGTTCGCCAACGCGATCCACGCGAAGTTCCCGGGCAAACTGCTCGCCTACAACTGCTCGCCGTCGTTCAATTGGAAGAAGAAGCTCGATGACGCGTCGATCGCCGCATACCGCGAAGATCTCAACGCGCTGGGCTACAAGTTCCAGTTCATCACGCTGGCCGGCTTCCACGCGCTGAACTACAGCTTCTTCGAACTCGCTCGCGACTTCAAGGACCGCGGAATGTCGGCCTACGCCGAGTTCCAGCAGCTCGAATTCGCCGCCGAATCGCTCGGATACACCGCTACGCGCCATCAGCGCGAGGTGGGCACGGGCTACTTCGACGAAGTGGCGCAGACGATCAGCGAGGGCCAATCCTCGACGACCGCGCTGCACGGTTCGACCGAAGCCGAGCAGTTCTATAGCAACGGTCATGCTAGTGAGGTCCTGAGCGTCTGAAATGAACGTAGCCCCAGCGGGTTTCGCCGTCGAGCGAGATCTGCCGGCTGGGTTCGCGGAGTTCTACCTTCCGCTGCACGAACGGTTCACGCCGGCACAGCAGCGTCTTGCGCGTACGCGAGCCGAGCGGCTCGCGCGTGCGCTCAATGGCGATCTCCCGAACTATCTGCCGGAATCGCAAGCCACCACCACCGACTGGCGCATCGAGCTGCCCGCCTGGTGCCAAGATCAGCGCAACCAGATGACCGGTCCCGCGGACGACGCGGAGTTGGTCGTCAAATTGCTCAACTCGGGCGCGCCCGGCGTAATGCTCGATCTCGAAGACTCGATGGCCAACACCTGGGAGCACCTAATGCTCGGTCAGGCGAATCTAGTCGCCGCGCTCTATGGTGAGTTGACGTACGACGACAAGAAGCGCGGCAAAACCGTCGGCATCAATCCCAGTTCGACGGTGGTGTGGAATCGCGTGCGCGGATTGCACATGTCGCAAGCCGGCCTGTTGCGCGACGAGCTGACCAGCGCATCGCTCTTCGACACGGCCCTGCTTGCCTATCGTCTCGATTACGATCGGCTCAAACATCCGCTCTGCATCTATATTCCGAAGTCGGAATCGGCCGAAGAAGCGCTGTGGTGGAAAGAGCTCTTTGACGCGATCATCGCGGCCAAAGGCTGGAACGCCGGCTCGATAAAAGCGATGGCGCTGATCGAAGCGCATCCGCTCGCGTACGAGATGGAAGAATTCCTCTACAATCTGCGCGAGTACATTCTAGGACTCAATCTCGGGCGCTGGGACTACATGGCGAGTCTCGCGCACTTCAATTTGCACGATCCGAATTGGATCTTGCCCGACCGCAACTCGATTCCGTTCGATGTCCCCTTCTTTCAGAATCTACGCGTACTGATGCCCGAGATTACGCACAAGCACGGTGCACTCGCCATCGGCGGCATGACCGCGCTCTTTCCCGATCGCTCGAATCCGGGGCTCAACACACGCGCACTCGACGTGCTTGAACGCGATAAGAAGAACGAGGCGGAATGCCTGATGGATGGCGCGTGGACTGGGCATCCAGACCAGAACGAGATCGCCGTCGCGCAATTTCCGTTTCCCAATCAGCTCGAAAAACGGCCGAAGCTCACGACGACGCACCTCGACTTGCGCCCCGCCCCCAAGGGCGTCGGCACGACGACGCTCGAGGGAACGCGTGACGCCGTGCGCACCGTAATCCGCTATCGGCACGGCGTGCTCAACGGCCTCGGCGCGAGTTTGCTCGACGGCTACATGGAAGATCTGGCGACCGACCGGATCTACCGCGTAATGATCGCGCAGCGCCTACGCTTCCCCGGTCCGTACACGCCGCCGTCGCTTTCGCAAATCTTCGATGAGGAGACTGCGAAGCTCGGTGCGGAGTATCAGCGGGCGCGCGAACTCTCCGAGCAGATGATTCTGACCGGAGCGTTCGACCCGAAATAGGCGGTTCGGCCGCTAGCGCTTCTTCTTCGCCGCTTTTTTCTTGCGGGTGCCGGTTGCGGCGCGGCGCTTGCGCGTCGCGGCCGCTTTCTTTGCCGACTTCTTGCGATCAGCTGCGGTACGTCCGGTTTTCGGACGCGTCGTGAAGTCGCCGGCACCCTTTTCGGTCATATCGACGCCGTAGTGCTTGGCGGCCTTCTTGATGTTGGCAAAGGCGAGTTCGCGTTCTTCGGCGGTGACGCCGGTCATCTGATCGAAGCGCGCGATTGCGTTGCGCACGTGCTTGGCATCGGTGAGCGGCTCTTTACGTTTTTTTGGAATAGCGAAGACGCTGTTGGGCAAGTCGCTGCGCTTGGTCAGTTCACCGTGTTTCTCGTGCGGCTTCCAGGTTGCGCGCATCACTACGCCCTCATGAGGTCGTGCCACGATGCTTCCGACACGTGCACGCCGTAGTAGTCTGCGGCTTTGAGAATATTCGCCCAGGCGAGATCGCGATCGGCATCCGAGACGCCTTCAACTTGATCGAAGCGCGCGATGGCGTTGCGTACGTGCGCCGCGTCACTCAGCGGTTCTTTGTGCTGCTGTGGAAATGCGTAGACGTTGTTATCTGGATCCCACGTGGTTTGCATGGATGAAGCCCTCCTGACGTGAGGCAAGGTACGCGCGGACCGCGGGGTCGATCGTCAGACCTATAGCACGTTCAAACGCGACCCGTGCCGCTTCGGTTTCGCCGCAACGCGCGAGCATGTCGGCGCGCGCGGCCCAATACGGTTGATAGTGTACCATGCGCGCGTCGGCACCAAACAGTTCGAGTGCTTCAAGCCCGGCGGCGGGACCGTGGTACGCCGCAACGGCGACGGCACGGTTGAGCCCGACGACCGGCGACCCGGTCATTGCAAGTAGGGCATCGTAGAGCAAGACGATCGCGGCGTAGTCCGGCGCGCGAGCGAAACGGCGCACCGCGTGCGCCGACTGAATCGCCGCCTCGAGCTGGAATCGTCCCAGCTTCTTCGCCGCCGCAGCCTGTGCGAGAAGTCCCTCCGCTTCGTCGATCAGCGCGAGGTCCCAGCATTGTGGGTCTTGGGCGTCGAGGGGAATGAACGAGCCCTGCGGGCCGCGGCGAGCATCGCGGCGCGCGTGCGCGTGCAACATCAATGCAATGAGTCCGCTTACCTCGGGTTGATTCGGACAGGCCTGCTGGACAAGGCGCCCGAGCCAGATCGCTTCGCGCGCAAGTCCGCGCGTATCGGGATCGGCTTCGCTCGGATCGTCCCAACCTTGTCCAAACGTCACATAGATCGCCGCGAGCACCGCATCGAGGCGCTGCGGGAATTCCTCGCCGGGGGGCACGGTCAACGGAATGCCGGCGCCGACGATTTTGCGCTTTGCGCGTACCAATCGCTGGCCCATCGTGGCCGGCGCAACGAGAAAGGCCGACGCGATGCGCGCCGCGTCAAAGCCCAGCACAACTTGAAGCATCAATGGTGCGCGAATCTCCGGGGCGATGGCCGGATGCGCACACGCAAAGAGCATGCCGATGCGCTCGTCCTCCGGCTCGGGCTGCGCCTCGTAGGCCGTCTGTGCGAGACGCGCAACGTGCGCGACGCTTTCGAGCGCAATTGTTTCGCTGCGGCGGCGTCGCATGGAGTCGAGGGCGCGATTGCGCGCGACCACCGATAGCCAGGCTTCGGGCCGTTGCGGCACACCGTCGATCGGCCAACGTTCGAGCGCCGCGGTGAACGCGTCGGCTAGCGCGTCCTCCGCGGCGTCGAGACCGCAGCGAGAAGCTAAGTACGCGAGCAGCTTCCCGTAGCTTTCGCGCGCGGCGCGCTCTACGCTCGAACTGGAAGTTCCCAAATCGGGCGCACCTCAACGGTGCCATGGCTTGCTCCCGGGCAACGCGCCGCCCACTTGAGCGCCTCGTCGAGATTCGCGACGTCGACCATGTAGTAGCCGCCGAGCTGCTCCTTCGACTCGATATACGGACCGTCGAGGACCGTCGTCTTGCCGCTGGGATCGACGCGCACTTGCGTCGACTCGTTCGCAGGCTTGAGCCGGTCGCTTCCGACATACACACCGGCGTCTTGGAGCGCTTGCGTGTAGGCCATGTACGACTCGAGCGCAGCCTGGCTTTGCTCGGGGGTCAGCGCTTCGAAGCCGGCCGGGTCGGCAAAAAGGTGAAAAATGTATCGCATGGTGGTGATCTCCTTCGACACCATGACGCGCGGGGAGAGGCGATTTCGACAAATTTCGGCCGCTCGCCCCCGAAATCGTCCCGCTCGTCACCAGCCGGTTGACCGGCTCGACCGCGCCGCGGTATGAGGGGTGTATGAAGCTCGATCGCCCGATAGTGTTGTGGTACCTCGCCCTCTTCGCGATCTTCACCGCGATCGGCATTTTTTTCACCTTCCACACCTACCTGGGCGACATGGATCACAGCGCACTGATCTTTCGCCACCACCTCCTGGACGAGATGACGGGTGCTTGGAGCGCGATGGTGCTCGTACCATTCATGGTGGTGGTCGCGCGTCGCTTTCCGTTCAAGCAAGGGATGATCGTTAAGCCACTCCTCGTCAACGTCGCCGCCATGATCGTCTATACGTTAGCGCATACGACGATCGAATCGGCCCTTCGATACGTGCTGGAGCCGCTGTTGGGCGTCCACGAAACGTACACGGAACTCTTCTCGTACACTCAGGAAGCGGCGGGCGACGTCGTTTACTATGCGCTGATCATGACATCGATCTATTTGCTGCTGCGCTTCATTGCTACCCGCGACATCGAAACGAAACTCGCGCAAGCACAGCTCGAGAATCTGCGCTTACAGCTTCAGCCACACTTCTTGTTCAATACGCTCAATGCGATCTCGTCGGTCATGTACGAAGACGTCGGCAAAGCCGACCGGATGCTGGCGCAGGTTAGCGACTACATGCGGCTCGTGCTGGCTTCCGGCGGCGCGCAAGAGATTTCGCTCGGCGAAGAACTCAAGATGGAACGGATGTACGTCGACATCATGAAAACGCGTCTCGAACGCAGCCTGTCGCTCGACGTTCGCGTAGCCGACGACGCGCATGACGCGATGGTGCCGTTCATGCTGCTGCAGCCGCTGCTCGAGAACAGCATCCGGCACGGCATGGGCTCGGCACGTACTTCGATCGAACTCGGCATCGACGTCGCGCGCGCAAATGGCTCGACCGTGATTCGCGTCAGCGACAACGGTCTCGGCGTCGATGCGTCGGCGCCGCGCGGAATCGGGCTCTCCAATGTCGTGGCACGGCTGCAGCATCTCTACGGATCCGAGGCGACCTTCAATATCAACGCGCGCGCCGGCGGCGGAACGCTCGCGACCGTGAGTATCCCAGCGCACGGAGAACGCGCGTAATGCCGCTGACCGTAATGATCGCCGACGACGAGACGCCGGCGCGCCGCAAGCTCGCCCGCTTCCTCGGTGAGCACGACGATGTGACGCTCATCGCCGAAGCCTCGAACGGGATCGACGCGCTCGATCTGATCGCGATGACCAAACCGCAGCTCGTCTTCCTCGACATCCACATGCCCGACCTCGACGGGCTCGGCGTAGCGGAAACGCTGGTGCGCAGCGAAGCGCCGCCGTCGATCGTGTTCGTAACCGCGTTCGACCAATACGCGGTGAAGGCGTTCGAGGTCTCGGCGCTCGACTATCTGCTCAAACCTTACGATCGCGAGCGTTTTGAACTTGCGCTCGGCCGCGCCCGTGCATCGCTCGACGCCAAGCCCGATGCGGCCAAGCTCGCGGACACGCTCTCGCAACTGCGCAACGAGGAGAAATTCGTACGCCGGCTGCTCATCCCGAACGACGGCCGATCCTTCTTCGTGGCGGCACGCGAGATCGCGCGCCTGGAAGCCAACGGCAACAGCGTGGCGGTCCACACCGCGCGTGGAAGCCATGCCTTGCGCGCGACGCTCGAAGCACTCGAAGCGCGGCTCGACCCCGCGCAGTTCGCACGCGTGCACCGCTCGCACATCGTCAACATCGACGAGATCGCCGAAATTCACCCGTGGTTCCACGGCGATTACAAGATCCTGATGCGCGACGGCGCCGAGATCGCTTGGAGCCGCCGCTTTGCATCGCAACGACCCGATCTGTTGAAGTAAAGGACCTCGCAACATGACCAAACGTGTGGCCTGGATTGCCGCGGCCGTCGTCTTCATCGTGCACGCACTCGGCAACGCACATTACGGCTTCTTCCGTGACGAGCTGTACTTCATCATCTGCGGCTTCCATCCGCAATGGGGCTACGTCGATCAGCCGCCGGTGGTGCCGTTGCTCGCGGCCTTCACCCAGCTCGGCGGTCACTCGCTGTTCTTACTTCGCCTGGTCCCAGCGCTATGCGCGGCGGCCGGCGTCTACGTCACCTGCCTGCTCGTCCTCGAGTTCGGCGGCGGCGTATTTGCCCAGGTGATGGCATCGCTCGCCTTTCTCTTCGCCGGCGTGCTGTTGAGCTTCGGAGAAAAAGTTGGGCCGGACGAAATTGGCCTGTGGGCATGGCCGTTGCTCGCGCTGCTCGTCGTTCGTATTACGAAGGGCGCAAACCCACGGCTTTGGCTCGCGGCGGGTGTGGTCGCCGGCATTGCGATCCAAAGCAAATATGCCGTGCTGTTCTTCCTCGTCGCGCTCTTTATTGCTCTGGTGCTAACGCCGCAGCGCCGCATCCTCGCGAGTTGGTGGTTCGCGGCCGGCGCCGCGCTGATGCTCGTCATCGCGCTGCCGAATTTCCTTTGGCAAGCACATTACGGTTTCCCGATGTGGGAACTGCTGCGCAACGGCCAAAACGGCAAGAACGTCATCGTCGGGCCGTTGGTCTATCTGCTGCAGGAGGTCCTGATCACCAACCTCTTCCTCTTTCCGGTGTGGGTGATCGGCCTGTATTGGTTCCTGCGCAATGGCACGTATCGTTTCTTAGGCTATGCGTACGTGATTTTGATTGCAGAGATGGTCCTTTCCCACGGCAAGCACTACTACCCGGCGGACGTGTATCCAATTCTGTTGGCCGCCGGCGGCGTGCAAATCGAATCGTGGACGTCACGTGCGCGGATCGCGCGAGTTGCAATCGTCGCGTATACGCTTATACTCGGGCCGCTGTTCATCCCATACTCGCTGCCGATTCTTTCCGAACCCACCTTCGTTGCATATCAAACACGGGTTGGCGAAATCACCCATACCTCGAGTGGCGTGCTCGCCACCGAACACAACCGCGAAACCTCGGCGCTTCCCGGCGATTGGGCCGACATGCACGGCTGGCCCGAGATGGCCGCCGCGGTCAAAAGCGTCTATGAATCGCTACCGCCGAGCGATCGTTCGGTCGCGGTGGTCTTCGGCGGCAATTACGGCGAAGCCGCAGCCGTGCAGTTCTTTACGCCGGGGATTCCAGTGATCGGCACGCACAACCAATATTGGTTGTGGGGGCCAGACGGCTATGACGGCCGCGTACTGGTGCAAATCAACGGAACGTGCTGGGCCAAAGAACACTATTTCACCTCCCGCACAATTGCAGCTGTCCTTCACTCACCGTGGGCGATTAGCTACGAGAAGGATGCCCCCATCAATATTTGCCGTGGTCTGAAAGTACCAGTCGCTCGGTTTTGGGCCGAATCGAAGAATTACGAGTAAAGCATGCTATACTGGCGCGGCATCGGAGACAAAATGAAGCTTTTCCATTGGATTGTAGCGGCAACGGTACTCGTCGGCGTCGGTTTTCCGCGTCCGGCCGCCGCCTATCTCGACACCATCAAGGCCATCAATAATTCGAACAAGTGCGCGATGTTCACGTTGTACCAGCGCCCCCGCGGGATAAACACGCAGGAGTACTCTACGGGTGAACGTCACATCATTCTTCCGGGGCAGTCTGCGTCGTTCATCTTTTACGTCTGGAAACAGGCGAGCTACGCGAAGATGAACGTCGACGTCTACCAAAGCCCTGATTGCAGCGGGAAGATATGGGCGAATACGTACGACCGCTACGACATCGACACCAGCACGAATCCGCAGGTGCTCAGCGGCACTCTTCATCTGCTTGGCAACGGCTGGTATAGGTTCTGGTTCAACAAATAGGTTAAATCGCGAGGGTCTCGATCAGCTTGGGATAGACGAGATCCGTTCGCGCGAGCGGATTCCCGGGGTCGATGATGTCGTGATTCTTCGGAAGGTTCGTGAGTTGGACATAGTCGATCCCACTCGATCGGTGCTGCTGCCAGCGGCGTACGACCTGTAGCGCTGCGTCGTCGCTGACTGCCGGATCGTGCGTGTTCACGACCGTCGCGATGCGGCCGGCTCGCGGCGCCTCCCTCTTTGCCGAAGCGTAGACCGCGTCGCCGATGCGTACTGTTTGCATGAGCCCGTGCGTTGGGAAGCGCGGGTACGCCGTCAACGGCAGTTGTTTCTCTTTGAGGCGCGGATCCCACCAAAGAAACAGGTTCGGCGCGAGGAGCAAGACTCGCGCAAGCACGGAAAGCACGCCGCGCGGAAGCTTGAGCAGTCCGAAGTCCGGCGCAATCGGCATGCTCGTGGCAATGTCGGCGCGGTGCTGGCCGAGGTATGCGGCCAGCGAACCGCCCATCGAAATCCCCGCCACCGCAACTTGATCACCAAGACCCGCAGCCGCATCGACCGCTTCGTAGGCACTCTCGATCAGCATTTCGGCGGTGAGCGCCTTCAATGCATCGGTCATGCGATCCGCGTAGCCGTGGAAGGGCATACGCGGGACGACCACGTTCACACCGAGCACGAAGAGTTCGGGCGCGAGATCGACGTACTGTCCCGGATTGTTGGTGAACCCGTGAAGGAGCACGAGGCTCCAGGGCGCGCGCCGTCCATGCACGTAGAGCGCCGTGTGCGCGCCGCGCGCAATGCGCTCGTCGTCACGGTCCATGATCGCCTTGAGGCGAGTGATGCCTTCGTCGTACGAAGTCGCCGGCCGGCTAGCGGGCGCTTTTAGCATGCCATGAACAGCCGGCGATGTGGTCGTTCACAAGTCCGGTGGCCTGCATGAACGCGTACATAATCGTCGGACCGACGAACCGGAACCCGCGCTTTTGCAGATCCTTGCTCAACGCTCGCGATTCGTCGCTCTCTGCCGGAAGGTCTTCACGGCGCTTAATATGATTGTTTATGGTCTTTCCACCTACGAAGCCCCAGACGTAAGCATCGAAGGATCCGAACTCTTTTTGGATCTTCAGGAATGACTTGGCGTTGCTGACGGTCGACTCGACTTTCGCACGATTGCGCACGATGCCGGGATCGAGCAAGGCTTTCTCAACGCGCGCCGGCGTCATGCGCGCGACCTTTTGCGGATCGAAATCGGAGAAAACCTTGCGATAATGATCGCGTTTGCGCAGGATCGTTTCCCAGCTCAGGCCGGCTTGCGCGCCCTCCAGCGTGATGAATTCGAAGAAGGTCCGGTCGTCGTGAACCGGCCTTCCCCACTCCTTGTCGTGATATGCGATCGACAAGTCGGTCGTCGCCCAGGAGCAACGCGCCGAATCAGGCATTGCTCAGATCGTCTTGATCGAAGCTTCGAAGGTTTTGAGAAATTCGGCGACGTCGTCGCTGCTGAAAATCAGCGGCGGTTGGATGCGCAACACGTTGCCCCAGCGTCCGCCTTTGCCGAGCAGCACACCACGCTCGCGCATCGTTTCGAGCATGCGATTGGCCGCCGGTGCGTCGTAGACTTTACTCTTGGGATCTTTGACGAGTTCCACGCCGATCATCAATCCGTGGCCGCGCACGTCGCCCATGATCGGGAACCGCTTCTGCAGTTCGCGCAAACCCGCGAGCAGCGCATCGCCCTGTTTCTTCGCGTTAGCGATAAGTTGCTTCTTTTCGATGACCTCGAGCGTGACCGTCGCCGCGCGTGTCGAAAGCGGATTACCGCCAAACGTGTTGATGTGCGGCCCTTTGAACGTGTCGGCCAGCTCCGGACGCGTGATCGTGATGCCGATCGGCAATCCACTGGCAAGACCCTTCGCCGACGTGATGATGTCGGGAACGACACCGTAGGTCGACACCATGCCGAACCATCCGTCGCCCAATCGGCCCCAACCGGCTTGCACTTCGTCGGCGATCAGCAACGTGCCGAAGGGCGCGAGCGTCTCCTTGAGCACTTTGAAGTATTCGAGTGGCGGCGCGATGATGCCGGCCACGCCTTCAATTGTCTCCGCGATCATCGCTGCCGGCGCGCCGTTGGTCTGCGTTTCGATCACGCGCTTTGCGGATTTGGCGCACGCAATCTCGCATGACGGATAGGTGAGATTGAGCGGGCAACGGTAGCAGTACGGATTCGGGACGAACGCGATGTGCGGCATCTGCGGCCCGAAGTTGCGCCAGTTCGAAAGACCGGCCATCGCCACCGTGTAGACCGTGCGCCCGTGATAGGCGTGCTCGAGCGCCAGAAAATCGGCGGAATTCGTCGCCGTACGCGCGACCAGCGCAGCCGTTTCGTTGGCTTCCGAGCCCGAATTGCTTACAAATGATTTCGTCATACCGGGCGGCGCGATCTCTGCGATCTTCTCGGCGAAGTCGAGCTGCTGCTCGGTGAGGTAAAGCGTCGAGACGTGAATCAATTCTTTGGCTTGTTCCGCGACGGCCTGCGCGACTTCGGTGTTGCCGTAGCCGAGCGTTGTGGTCGCGATCCCGGCAAACGCATCGAGGTACTCACGCCCCTCGTCGTCGCGCAGCCGCGTGCCCTCACCGTTGACCAGCGTCAGCGGTTCCTCGTAATAGGGTTGCTGCGCTAGGAATAGATGCTCTTTTGCGCGTTGCGCGTTCGATTTTTTAGCCACCGTATCCATCGTCATGCACCCCTGGCGAGCACTTCGCCTTCGTCTTCGGTTATCGTATTGTATTCCGCCGCGGAGAGGACCGACGCCTCCGTGCGCATCAGCAGCCAATATGCGATAAGGCCGCCAAGCAAACTAAAGATCCAGCCGCCGCTCCACAAGAAATGGAGCGGCGGAGCCGCAAGACCGAGCAACGCGAGGCACCACCCCACGAACAAGGCCACCACCGCGCGCACGTTGACCCCGCTCGCGTACGAGTAGCGACCCGCTGGCGTATACAACTGTGCGAGATCGAGTCGGGTGCTACGCACTAGCCAGTAATCCGCGATCGCGATGCCGTCGAAGGCGCCGAGCATTGCGCCATACGTTCCGAGCCAGGTGAAAATGTACGTACCGAAGTCGTGCAAGATCTTCCACGGCTGCATCGCCAAACTAAGGAGTCCGGTAAGGAGCGCGCCGATGGCAAAGCCGATGCGGCGAGGCCACAGGTTTTGGAACGCGCGCGCAGGCGCCATCACGTTGGCGCCGACGTTGATCGTCACCGATGATAGGATGACAAGGATACCGCCGACGATCACGACCGGCGTCGGGAAGGTCACGATCAAGTCGACCGGATTCCACAGTGCCTTGCCATAGAGGAGCACGGTCGTCGATGTAACCGCGATGCCGGCGAACGAGAATAGCGCCATCGTCAACGGCATCGAAAGGATCTGTCCGAGCATCTGACCGCGCTGCGTGCGCGCGTAACGCGTGTAGTCCGGGATGTTGAGCGCGAGCGTCGCCCAAAACGCAATAACGCCAACGACGGAAGGATAGAACACCGCCCAAAACACGGGTCCGTGAATCGTTGCCGGCGCCGCCAGCATCGGCCCAAAGCCGTGCGCGGTTCGCAGCGCCCAGACGAGCAATGCGACAGCTCCAATCGCGAGCGTCGGCGCCGAGAATTGCGCGAGCCGGCCGATCGCTTGCGGTCCGCGCATCGCCACCAGTACGTTGATCGCCCAAAAGACGGCAAACGCAATCGCCTGATGGGATGCGACGCCATTCCAGAACGGGAGCGCGCGACCCAGAATTGCATCGAGTGCGAGGCCACCAAACCACGAATTGATACCAAACCAACCGGCTCCGATCAACGCGCGTGCAAGCGCCGGCAGATGCGCGCCGCGCGTGCCGAACCAGAGTCGCGCAAAGACCGGATACGGAATGCCGTACTTTGTCCCGGCGTGCGAGACGAGCAGAATCGCCCCCATCACGACGATGCAGCCGATCAGAATCGTCAGCACGGATTCCCACCAGTTCATGCCGAGCGCGATCATGCCGCTCGCCAGCGAATAGGTGGGAAGGCACAAGCACATGCCGATCCAGAGCGCCGCGAACTTCGATCCCGGCCATGAGTGTTCGGCCAGCGTACATGGGCGCAAGTCGTCGTTCCACAGCGCGTGATTCCGCGAAAGCAGCGCCGCTTCCGACGGCGTCAAGACCACGACGTCGCCAGTGCGTTCCTGCGTGTACGCCACTACTCCGCCACCAGCGCGTCGTAGCTGTCGGGACGTCGATCGCGGAAGAATTGCCAGGTGTTGCGCACCGTGCGTATCACATCGCGATCCATCACCCCGATGACGACTTCGTCCTTATCGCGACTGCCCATGGCGACGAATTCGCCGCGCGGATTGACCAGGTAGGACTGACCGTAGAATTCACCCATGTTCCAGGGCGCTTCGACCCCCACGCGATTGATCGCGCCGACGTAGAAGCCGTTGGCCACGGCGTGTGCCGGCTGTTCGAGTTTCCAGAGATATTCCGAGAGCCCGGCAACCGTCGCCGACGGGTTGAAGACGATCTCTGCACCGCCGAGTCCGAGCGCGCGCGCACCTTCGGGGAAGTGCCGGTCGTAACAGATGTAGACCCCGACCTTGGCAAAAGCCGTATCGAACACCGGATAGCCGAGATTACCGGGGCGGAAGTAGTACTTCTCCCAAAAGCCGCAACCTGGCGGCCCGGCCTGTACCTGCGGGATGTGATGCTTGCGGTATTTCCCGAGATAGGTGCCGTCCGCGTCGATGACCGCAGCCGTGTTGTAGTAGACGCCCGAGAACTCTTCTTCGTAGATCGGCACCACGAGCACAATGCCGAGTTCCTTCGCGAGCTTGCACATGAGCTGCGTCGTCGGACCGTCGGGGATCGGCTCGACCGCGTCGTACCACTTGGTCGTCTGCTCCGTGCAAAAGTACGGCCCATAAAAGACTTCCTGCAGACAGACGATCTGCGCGCCGCGCGCCTTGGCATCGCGAATCAAGCGCACGTGTTTTTCGATCGCAGCGGTCTTGTGTTTCTCGACCGGCTCCGCGCCGTCGACGTCGTTGCGGGCCTGAATCAGTCCGATCGTAACTTTTGAATCCACACTTCCTCGCTTAAACTTGGACGGGATAGAATTTGTCGCTGCGCGCGAACTTGCCATGGCCTTTGCGACCGGTAAACGTGTCGCCATCCGCGACTTTGAGCCCACGGGAGAACACGTATCGCGGCCGGCCCTTGACCGTCATGCCCTCGAAGACGCTGTTGTCGACGTTCATATGGTGCGTCTTGGCGGAAATCGTCCGCGTTTGATTCGGATCCCACACCACAACGTCGGCGTCACTGCCGACAGCAATCGTGCCCTTGCGCGGGAAGAGCCCGAAGAGCCGCGCGGGGTTGGTTGCGCCAAGCGCGACGAATTGATTCGGACTAATCACGCCGCCGTTCACGCCGACGTGATAGAGAATCGCCAGCCGATCCTCAATCGTCGGCGCACCGTTGGGGATCTTCGAAAAGTCGTGCCGTCCTAAGTCTTTCTGTCCGCACAGGTTGAAGCTGCAATGATCCGAGCCGAAGGCGTGCAACTCCATGTTCTTGAGCTTGCGCAGCAAGACGCTCTGATTCCACTTGTCGCGAATCGGCGGCGAAAGGACGTACTTGGCGCCCTCGAAATCGGGCCGCAAATAGTCCTCGGTGTCGCAAACGAGATACTGCGGACAGGTCTCACCATAGATCGGCAGTCCGCGCTTGCGTCCATCGCTGATCATGTCGGCCGCCATCGCGCTCGACACGTGTACCACGTAGAGCGGCGCGCCCGCGATCTCGGCGAGGCGAATGGCGCGGTGCGTCGCTTCGCCTTCGCATTCGACCGGCCGCGTGAGCGCGTGCCACACGGGCTCGGTCTTTCCGGCCGCCAAAGCTTCTTTGGTGATCACCTCGATCACGTCACCGTTTTCAGCGTGCACCTGCACCAAACCGCCGGCATCGCGGCACGCCTGCAACGTCTTGAAGATCGTTTCGTCGTCGACGTAGAGCACGTGCTTATAGGCCATGAATACTTTGAACGAGTTTACGCCCTGCTCGTTGATGATGACCGGGATCTCGTTCATCGTTTCGTCTCGGCCGTCGGCGATCGTGAGGTGAAACGCGTAGTCGCCGCAGGCTTTGTCCTTGGCTTTTCCGTGCCACGTTTTCAGCGCATTATGCAGCGAGTCGCCGCGGGTGTGGAGCGCGAAGTCAATGACGGTGGTGGTTCCCCCGAGAACCGCGGCGCGCGTACCACTCTCGAAGTCGTCGGCCGTGACGGTGCCCCCGAAGGGCATATCGAGATGCGTGTGCGGGTCGACGCCGCCTGGAAAGACGAACGTGCCGGTCGCGTCGATCGTCGTGTGGCCGTTGCTCGGGATCGACTCGGCGAGCATGGTGATGCGCTCGCCTTCGATAAGCACGTCGGCACGCTGCGTGTCGGTGGCCGTGACGACGACGCCACCACGGATTACGGTTCCCAATAGGCCTCCTAAGAGAGGGTCGCGCTAATTTTGCTGCTACGTTCTTTCCAAGACTCGGGTGGCAGGCCATTGTCGACTTGCACCATCGTGATACACTCGTCGACCGGACACACCATCATACAGAGATTGCAGCCCACGCAGTGATCCTGATCGATCGTGAGAATGGCCGTTCCGTCGACAACGTTCCGATCGATGCACTGATGCGCCGCATCCTCGCATGCGATGTAACACTTGCTGCAGTGGATGCACGTCTCCTGATCGATTTCTGCGACGACCGCGTAGTTGAGGTTGAGGTTCTCCCACGTCGTGATGCGGTTCTTGGCGGCGCCGACCAGCGCTTCGACCGAGGCGAGCCCGCGCTCATCGAGATAGGTGTTCAACCCATCGCATAACTGCTCGACGATGCGAAACCCGTGATGCATCACTGCAGTGCAGACCTGGACGTTGCTCGCACCGAGCAAAAGAAACTCCACCGCATCTTGCCAAAATTCGACGCCACCAATCCCCGAGATCGGTAGATTGACCTGCGGATCGCGCGCACAGTCGTTAACCATGTTGAGCGCAATCGGCTTGACCGCCGGGCCGCAGTAGCCGCCATGCGAACTCTTCCCGTCTACCTGCGGGATCGGATTCCAGGTTTCGAGATTGACGCCCATCAGGCTATTGATCGTGTTGATCATACTCACCGCATCGGCTCCGCCGGCCGCAGCTGCACGCGCAGGCACGCGCACGTCGGTGATATTCGGCGTGAGTTTGACGATGACCGGAACGCGCGCAACCTCTTTCACGTACGACGTTACCGCTTCGATCAGATCGGGATGCTGCCCGACCGCAG
The DNA here is from genome assembly GCA_050015295.1 of Candidatus Aquilonibacter sp. Taxonomy (GTDB): domain Bacteria; phylum Vulcanimicrobiota; class Vulcanimicrobiia; order Vulcanimicrobiales; family Vulcanimicrobiaceae; genus Aquilonibacter. Next base: position 18,214 of record JBEKBR010000016.1, read on the forward strand.
CACCCATCCCACGTTCGCTCATGCCGTGCGGACAGCCAAAGTTGAGCTCGAAGCCGTCGATGGCTTCTTCTTGCACCCGCTTGACCAACTCGTGCCATGCCTCGCGTTCGCAGACTTCCATCAGCGACGCGATGATCGTGCGATCGGGAAACGCCGTCTTGCATTCGCGAATCTCGCGTAAGTTTTCATCCAGCGGGCGATCCGTGATCAACTCGATGTTGTTCATGGCCAGCATCTTGTACGCTTTATAATCGAGGCCGGCGAAGCGCGAGGTGACGTTGGTGATCGGCGTGCCGAGAGTCTTCCACACGGCACCGCCCCAGCCGGCTTCGAACGCGCGCATCACTTGATAGCCGCTGTTGGTCGGCGGCGCCGACGCAAGCCAGAACGGATTCGGACTGCTGATGCCGGCGAGCGTGCTGCGCAGATCCGCCATCGTTACGCGACCGCCTTTGCGCGGACATATGCATCGACGCTGCGCGCGGCGATTTTACCTTGTTCGGCCGCCTCGACCACCATCGCTTCGCGCGCGCCCTTGGCGTAGATGCAGTCCCCGGCAGCAAAGACGCCGGCGCGCGTCGTCTGCAGCGCATCGTCGACGCGCACGACGCCATCGTCGATCGCAACGCCGAACGCCTTGAGCGTTTGCTCCAAACGCGACTGGCCGATCGCGCTGATGACGGCGGAAACCGTCTCGGTGAACTCGCTGCCGGCGATCGGTACGAGCCGGCCATCGCGCAACTCGGTACGCACGAATGTAACCTCGCTGTTGCCGATGCGCACCGGCGTGCAGTAGAAACGAAATTCGATGCCCTCGTCCTTTGCAAACGCATATTCGAAGTCGTAGGCAGTCATGTGCTCCTCGCCACGGCGATAGTACATCGTCACCCGCTCGGCGCCCAGGCGCTTTGCACAGGTGAGCGCGTCGATCGCCGTATTGCCGGCACCGATTACCGCCACGCGATCGCCGAGATCGCCGATCCGGCGCCCCGTCTTCACGTGCTCGATGAAATCGAGCGCATCCCAGGCGTAGTCCTCACCCTCGACGCCAAGTGCCGGAACGCTGCCCATGCCGCACGCGAGAATCACCGCGTCATGATTTCCAAGCAACGAATCGACGGAAACGTCGACACCAACCTCAACGCCGGTCTCGACGTCGACGCCAAGCTGCACGACGTAGTCGGCCTCCCACAATGCGACGTCATTCGCGAGACGGAACGGCACGATGCCGTAGGTATTGAGGCCGCCCAACCGGTCGTGCATCTCGTAGATCGTCACCGCGTGACCGTAGACCCGCAGATCGCGCGCCGCCGAAAGACCGGCCGGCCCGCCGCCGACGATCGCTATCTTCTTGCCCGTCGGTGGGCCGGGGGTGAAGAGTTGTTCGCCGCTGCGCTGCAATGCATCGATCGCATAACGCTGCAAATCGCCGATGCGAATTGGCGTATCGTCCTTCGCGTAGACGCACGCACCCTCGCACAGCTCGCTCGTCGGGCAGACGCGCGCGCAACTCGCACCCATCGGATTAGCGCTCAAAATGTCGCGCGCACTCCCTTTGAGATTGCCTTGGGCGATCTTGGCAATGAACGATGCTACGTCGATATGCGTCGGGCACGCGTTCATGCAAGGCGCGTCGTAACAGTAGAGGCACCGATTCGCTTCGAGCTTGATTTCCAGTTCGGTCAGCGGGCGCTGAATCGATGGTCCAAAATCGTGCATCACTTGTGCGTCGGGAATCCCAAGTTTACGCCGGCGCTCTCGTCCCAGCGTGCGGTTACAACCTTGCCGCGCGTGTAGAAGCGAAAACCGTCTTCGCCGTAGATGTGCAGATCGCCGAAGAGCGATGCCTTCCAGCCGCCGAAGCTGTAGTAGCCGACCGGAACGGGAATCGGTACGTTTACGCCGACCATGCCGACCTGCACGTCGCGCTGGAATTTGTGCGCGGCACCACCGTCGCGGGTGAAGATCGAGGTTCCGTTTCCATACGGATTGCGGTTGATCAAATCGAGTGCCTCATCGAGCGACTCTGCGCGCACGTTGACCAGGACGGGACCAAAGATCTCGTCGGTGTAGATCGTCATCTCCGGTGTAACCTTGTCGAAGAGCGTCGGTCCGACCCAGAAGCCGTCTTCGCATCCACGCACCTGCAGCGCGCGGCCATCTTCGACCAGCGTCGCGCCGTCGCTATCGCCTTGCGCGATGTAGTCGATGATCCGCTCCTTGGCTTGCGCGGTGACCACCGGTCCCATGTCATTGCTTGCATCCGCGCCCGGCCCGATCTTCAGCCGCGCGATTCGTTCCTTGATCTTGGCCATCAGCGCTTCGTGCGCGTTGCCGACGGTGACGCTAGCCGAGATTGCCATGCACCGCTGCCCCGCCGATCCGTATGCCGCCGAGACGAGCGCATCGGCCGCAGCGTCCATGTCGGCATCCGGCATCACCACGAGATGATTCTTCGCTCCGCCGAGCGCTTGGACGCGCTTGCCGTTCGCAGCCGCTGTTGCGTAGACGTATTTCGCAATCGGCGTGCTGCCGACGAAGCTTATCGCTGCGACGCCGGGATGCGTCAGCAGAGCATCGACGGCGACCTTATCGCCGTGCACGACATTGAATACGCCCTTCGGCAGGCCGGCCTGCGTCCACAGCTCGGCGACCAGTAACGATGCCGAGGGGTCGCGCTCCGACGGTTTGAGCACAAACGTATTCCCGCACGCGATCGAAATTGCAAACATCCACGCCGGCACCATCATCGGAAAATTGAACGGCGTGATACCGGCGCAGACGCCGAGCGGCTGACGAATCGAATAGGTATCCACGTTGCGCGAAACGCTCTCGCTAAACTCGCCCTTGGTCATTTGCGTCAGCGCGCACGCATAGTCGACCACCTCGAGCGCCCGCGCGACCTCGCCGGCTGCGTCGGTGACGACCTTGCCGTGCTCCGACGACACGATGGCTGCAAAGCGCGACGCATTCGCGCGCAGCAACTCGCGAAACGCAAACAAAATCTCCGTGCGCTTGCCGAGCGGCGTATCACGCCAACCCGGAAAGGCGGCGGTGGCGGCGCGGACAGTGCGGTCAATCGTTGCCGCATCGGCGAAGGCGACGCGTGCTTGGACCACGCCGCGAGCCGGGTCGAAGACCTCGCCATAGCGGGCGGCGGGGCCCTCGACGGGGGCGCCATCGATGTAGTGCTGGATCAGACGGGTTGCAGTTGAAACGGCCATCTGAAGATTATAGCGGACGATCGATCAAATCGAGCAACTCCGGAAAGACTTGATCCGCGATCGCGACGTGGCGTAGCGGTTCGATGATGTCGTGTGAGATCGGAATGCCGCGTAGCACGACGTGCTCGAGGCGCCCGCCCGGCCGAGCGCGCAAGAGCCGGGCTAAACGCCGTACGGCACGATTGCTCACTGCTGCCTCCTTCGCGTTGGTAACGAGAATTAACTCGCGCGCCATGATGCTCTCGCCCGCGCGCGCGAAAACCTCGCGTGCAACCAGCAGCGACTGTGCGATTGCGTGCGACGAGTAGCGCGGATACCCATGCTCGGGTTGCTGCCGTTCACGCACCAGTGGATTCCACCAGGCGAAAACATTGGGTAATTTCAGGACCAAATCGGCAAACGGTGCGGTAAATCGTATCGGCATCCACGACATGCCGAAGAACGGTGCGATGGCCACCGCGCGATCGATTGGATAGCGCTGCGCCGCCCACGTCGCCAGCAGGCCACCGAGCGAAAACCCCGCGACCACCACGCGTTCACCCAGACCTTGCGCGAGTTCGATGCTCTCCGAGCCGAACGCGCGTAGGTCGTCGGCGCTTAGCCGGGCAAGCGCGTCAGTCAAGCGATCGCGGTGGCCGTGCCGCGGCAAGCGCGGGACCACGACGTTGTGACCGCGCGCGTGCAACTCGTGCGCGAAACGGACGAATTGCTCGGGGCTCGCGGCGATGCCGTGAAAGAGCACGACCGCGACCGGGCGGACCTCGCCGTGGAGCAAGAGCTTGGTGCGCCCTGCGTCGGCGACACCGCCGTGATCGCGGCGCCGGAATCGTTCGAGCAGGGCGCTGGTCTGATCGGATAGCTGGTGCATGGTCCCCGTAGTTCCTATGAAAGAAGTGTTCTCGTGACGCCCGGCGCAATCTTTGGGAACCATGCTTCCGCGCTCCCAGCTCAGCCAAAGCTTCATCGACCTTGACGAAACCTATGGCGCCAACAACTACTCCCCGCTCGATCTGGTGGTCGAGTGCGCCGAGGGGGTCTGGCTTTACGATGTGGACGGCGCGCGCTATCTCGACTGCATCAGCGCCTATTCCGCTGTAAACCAGGGACATTGCCATCCTCGAATCCAGGCCGCATTGGTCGCGCAAGCGGCCAAGGTCCCGCTGACCTCGCGCGCCGTTCGTAACGATCGGATGGGCGGCTTCCTAAAGAAGCTCACCGACGTTACCGGCTTCGAGCGCGCACTCCCGATGAATACCGGTGTGGAAGCGGTGGAAACGGCGATCAAACTCGCACGACGCTGGGGCTATCGCCGCAAGGGCATCGCAGCGGATGCTGCCGAGATCATCGTCTTCACCAACAACTTCCACGGCCGCACGACCGCGATCGTCAGCGCGAGCAGCAATCAGGCGTATCGCACGGACTTCGGTCCATTCATGCCGGGATTCGTCTTTGTAAACTACGGCGATGCCGACGCGCTCGAGCGCGCGATCACGCCCAACACGTGCGCGATCTTGATCGAGCCGATTCAAGGCGAAGGCGGCGTGATCGTTCCGCCTGACGGATTTCTCAAACGCGCGTGGGCGTTGTGCAAGGAGCACAACGTGCTCTTCACGGCCGACGAGATTCAAACGGGGTTCGGGCGGACGGGCGACCTTTTCGCCTGCGATTTCGATAACATTACGCCCGACCTCTTGATCGTCGGCAAGGCACTCGGCGGCGGCTACTATCCGGTCTCTGCCGTCCTCGCGAGCGAAGCACTGATGTCGCTCTTTGCACCCGGCGATCACGGCAGCACGTTCGGCGGCAATCCACTCGCGAGCGCTGTTGCCGAAGCGGCACTCGACGTGATCGTCGACGAAAAGCTCGCCGCGCGTGCGCGATACGCCGGTGCGAAGCTGATGCAAGGCTTGCGCGCGATCCATTCACCAATGGTCAAAGAGATTCGCGGACGCGGTCTCCTGATCGGGATCGAACTGACGACGCCGGCCGAGGCGCTCTCCCTCGCGTTGCTCCGCCGCGGCATCGCCGCCAAAGACACGCACGAATTTGTGCTACGCATCGCACCGCCGCTGGTGATCAACGACGATGAGATCGAATATCTGCTGGCACGCTATCGCGAGGCATTGGAGTCGCTGTGAACGTACCGGAACATTTCAACTTCGCCCAGGACGTGATCGACGAACTCGCGTCGCACGACCGGCGCGGTCTGTTGTTCGTCGCGGCCGATGGGACGCGGCACGACTACACGTTCGTGCAGATAAGCGACGCGTCGCAACGCTACGCCGCTGCGCTGCGCGATCAGGGCATCGAGCGCGGGTCGCGCGTGATCGTCGCGTTGCCGAAGATTCCGCAGTGGCTCTTCGTGATGCTCGCCCTCGACCGGCTCGGCGCGATCGCGATTCCCGGCCCCGAACAATTGCGCACCAAGGATCTTGTCTTCCGCGCCGGTCACGCCGAAGCGGTCGCGATGATCGGCGACGCAACGAATCTCGGCGAGTTGCAAGCGGCGCGCAAGGAATCGAAAACCGTTCGTGCGGGATTTTCCGTACGCGGCGGCGCGGACGGCTGGCTCGATCTGGATGCCTTGGCCGCTGCAGCGGCGCCGTTTGCAGGCGTCGATACCGCTTCGAACGAGTGGGCGTACATCGTTTACACCAGCGGCACGACCAAGGATCCCAAAGGCGTCGTGCACGATCGCGCTTACACGTACGCCAAACGGATGCAGGCGCAGTATTGGCTCGACGCTACCCCCGACGACTTAGTATGGTGCACGGCCTCGACCGGCTGGGCGAAGTCCTTATGGAACGTGCTGCTCGGACCGTGGTCGCACGGCAGCACGATCGTATTGCACGAGGGGGCGTTCGTACCGACGGAGCGCATGGATCTGCTTGCGCAGCTCGAGGTGACGATTCTCTGCCAGGCACCGACGGAATACCGCCTCGAAGCAAAACTTCCTGACCTTGCGCATTGGCAGTTACCGAAGCTGCGCCATTGCGTGAGCGCGGGCGAACCACTCAACCCCGAAGTGATCGCACGGTGGAAGGATGCGTTCGGCCTCGAGATTCTCGACGGCTACGGACAAACCGAGAACACGTTGCTCGTCGCGAACGTGCATGGAAGCACCGTGCGACCGGGCTCGATGGGCAAACCCACGCCGGGGCACGACATGACCGTGATCGACGAAGACGGCAACGAGTGCAAGACCGGTGAGACCGGCGACATTGCCTTGCGCGGGACGCCTCCCTCGCTCTTCAAGGGGTACCTGAACAATCCCGAAGAGACGGCCAAGAGTTACCGGGCCGGCTACTACCTCACCGGCGATCGAGCCTATATAGATGAAGACGGCTACTTCTGGTTCGTGGGCCGCGCCGACGACGTCATCAGCTCGGGCGCGTATCGCATCGGGCCGTTCGAAGTCGAAAGCGCGCTGCTCGAGCATCCGGCGGTTGCGGAGTCAGCAGTCGTCGGCAGTCCGGATCCCGATCGCGGCAACATCGTCAAGGCATTCGTCGTATTGCGCCCCGGCCATGAGGGGAACGATGCGCTGGTTCGCGAGTTGCAAGAGCATTGCAAACGCGTTACCGCGCCCTACAAATATCCGCGCGAGATCGAATTCGTGAGCGAGCTGCCTAAGACGCGTTCTGGAAAGATTCGCCGCGTCGAACTCCGGCAGCTCGAACTGCAGCGCAAGGGTGCAACCAGCTCGAGTGGCTTCGTCTAGTACCTCCGGTTTTCCAAACCGTCGTTTCAGCGGCGCGATGCTCGGGAACTTCAGATGCATGAACGTTTTGGATATCATCAAGCAAGAGCACCGCGAGGTCTCGGCGCTTTTCGACCAGGCGAAAAAATGCGATCCCGGCGACGATCGGATCCACGAGCTGGCTCGTGAGATCGAGCAGAAGCTCTCGACACACCTGTCGATCGAAGAACGGCTGTTTTACTCGGAGCTTCGCGCTCGCGCCGAGGAACAAGACGAAGTCGTCGACATGTTCGAGGCCTATACCGAGCATGCGGCGGCAAGGTCGTTGATGGAGATGCTGGACTCGGGCCGCAAACCCGACGAGAAATTCAAAGCCGAGCTGCAAGTGCTGGGTGAGAACGTCGCCCATCACGTAAAAGAAGAGGAGTCGACCGTATTCGGCATTGCGCGTGAGTATCTCGATAAAGAAGAACTCGAAGCGATCGGCGAGGCCTGGGAAAAGGCGAAGGCGCGGGCACAGCGCGCGGGTACGGCAACGCGTAAGAAATCCGTACGCGGTACGACTGCTGCATCAAAAACCAAGGCCCGCCGCTAACTACTTGCATTGCGCGATCACTGTTTTGCAGCTCGGGTTCCGACATCAGCGCTTCCATTTCATAGGTGTACGCTGAGCCCGAGAGTATATTCAACGAATTGTTCTCGGCGTTCGCGCAGCGATTCCATGCGCTGATTTTCTGCCGGATCGGGCCATCACCTGATCTTCATAGACGACGCGCGCTATTGCCGGCGCGATCTTTTCGCGCGGGGTCTGACAGATCGGGCTGCTCGTGGTCGTGATATCGTCCCATTCGTAGCGCCGCAGCTTGAAACGGGGCTGACAGCTCTAGCAAGTCAAGCGAGCCTTTCGCCCTTGACCCGGCCGCCGCGCCTGTGCTATTCTGCGCAGGCCGAAGAAGCGCTTGGGGTACGCCCCAAGAGCTCACCGGATGCCTGCGGGCGATCCGGTTACTACTCGAGGGGCCGTCGGTAGGTTCCGCGCGTGGGGTTGCTTCGGCAACGCCATTTTTTGTCTCTCTTGAAAGGGAAAACGCCATAGCTCGACCGCTGCGAGTCAACGAGCAAATCCGTATTCGGCAGGTCCGCGTGATCGACGAAAACGGCGAACAGCTCGGCATATTGCCGACCGAGGACGCGCTCGCGCGTGCCCGAGGTGCGGGCCTGGATCTGATCGAGATCTCGCCCAACGCGCAGCCGCCCGTGGTAAAAATCGGTGACTACGGCCGGTTAAAATACGAGCAGTCGAAAAAAGATAAGGACGCACGCAAGAAACAGCGTAACTTTGAACTTCGTGAAGTAAAGTTGCGCCCGAAGATCGAGACCCACGATTACGAAACGAAAGCACGCATGACCGAACGTCTGCTGCTCGACGGAAGTAAGATTAAAGTCACGATCATGTTTCGCGGACGCGAAATTACATACACAGCGTTTGGCCGGCGGTTACTCGACCGCATGGCCGAAGATATGGCGCCCCTTGCCACGGTCGAACGCGAACCGCGGCTCGAAGGAAAAAACATGTTCATGATCCTGGCGCCGCGCGTGACGCCTACCGGTCCGCCCAAGTTCGCCTTGCATAAAGACAAGGAAGGCAAGGAGCATAAGGACGGCGCGCACGCCACCGATCATGCCGACCAAAAGGAAGCGACGAAGGAGCCTACCAGTGCCTAAGATTCGTACCCATCGCGGTACCGCAAAGCGCGTCAAAGTGACGGCGACCGGCAAAGTGCTGCATCGCCATCAGTTCAGCGGCTGCGGCCACATACTCAGCAAGAAGACGCGCAAACGCAAGCGCAACTTCCGCAAGGATCAGCCGACGTTCAAGGGCGATTTGAAGCGCTTGGCGCCGACGATCCCGTACTTGGTGTAAGGAGGGCTCGAACACATGGCACGTATCAAACGTGGCGTCGCTGGGCTCAAGCACCGCCGCAAAGTCATGAAGCTCGTCAAGGGCTTCCGCGCCGCTCGCCGCCGCAACTATCGCGTCGCGAACGAAGCGCTGCTCAAATCGCTCGCCTATGCGTTCCGCGATCGGCGCGTGCGCAAGCGCGACTTCCGCTCGCTCTGGATCAGCCGCATCAACGCCGCTGTCCGCCGCGAGGGCATGACGTACTCCGTCTTCATGAACGGTCTGAAGAAGTCGGGCGTGACGCTCAATCGCAAGGCGCTTTCGGAGCTTGCGATCAACGACTCGAAGGCATTCGGTTCGCTGCTCAAGATCGCAAAACAAGCCGTCGGCAAATAACGGCACAACGGCCAGCCTCATGAGAGCGGGACGTCGCTTGAGCGACTCCCGCTCTTGCTTTTGGGCCACCAAAGGCCGATACAGGATACGTGGAGCGCGGTCGGATTAGGGAGCGCTTAAAAAAGGCGGCGCAGTTTCCCATAACCATACTGCACGGCGTGCCCGGCTGCGGTAAGAGCTTCGCCTTGCACGATGCGCTGCGCGCCGACCCACGACCGAACGTGATCTTCGACGTTGCACCTGAACAGGCCACGCTTTCGCGCTTCGTCGCAGGCTTCGCCGAGGCGCTTACCGGCCACGCACCGGGGGTACGTCTCGCGTTCGCAAGCGCCTACGAGCGTGCGATCCTATCGGAAAAACCGGCCGCAGCGCTTGCACATTGGCTCCACGAGCACATCAAGGACCTCAGCCTTACAATCGTCGTCGATAACGCGCACCACGCCGACAGCCCACTCGTTCAGACGTTCCTTGGCCAGCTCATCGATCGCAGCGGTCCGCGCTTACGTTGGATAATCGCATGTCGATCGTGCGACTACTTGCCGGTTGCGAATTGGCTCGCCTCTTCGCGCATGGGCCTGCCCATCGAGGAGGACGAGCTGGCGTTCACGCTCGGCGAGATCGAGCAGCTCGCCTACGAACGTCAGCTATCGTTTGGCGCGGCCGAAGCGCTTGACGTCTTCTCGCGCACGGACGGATGGGCCACGGGCGTAGCGTTTCTCCTCCAAACAAGTGCCGAGCGTCGTCCGTACGCTGGCCAAGCTCGCGGCTTTGCACCGATTATTGATTACGTGTTAGCGGAATGTACGTCCGCCGAACTAGCGAGTTTGGCTCTAGCATCGTACCTCCCCGATCTCGCGATCGAGTTGCTTTCGGCGCTCGGTGCAGATGCTCTCGTGCGTCAGATCGAAGCATTGCGTGCGCGACAACCCTTTCTTTTTGTAGAAACGCCATTGGTGCTACGCTTTCACGGCTCATTTCGCGAAACGTTGCACAAGTTGAACCGCGAAGGTGACGCAGTACGCCGCGCCGGTGACGAGGAGCGCGTCGTCGAAGCACTCCTCGCGCTCGGGCGATATGTTGACGTGCTGAGCTTCCGCCTCAGCGGCAGCGTTTCCGGCCTGTTGCAGGTGCTCGACGAACACGGAATCGGACTACTCGAACGTGGGGAACTCGATCTCGTTGAAGCGGCGATCGTGCGGATCGATAGGGCGGGCGTCACGTTGCCCGCACACGTGATTGCGTTGCGCGCAATCGTAGAGTCGCGTCTTGGCCGGCTGGACACTGCGGAATCTTGGTTCAACCAGGCGATCGCCATGTCTGAAAGCGACGACGTCCGGATGATCGAGATAAAGTACCTCTACGCCTGCGATTTGCTGCACCGCCAGCGCGTCGATTCCATCGGCCTCTTGCGCGAACACCTCGACGACGAACGCATTTCGCCGTCGCTGCGCGCCGGGATTCTTTCCGCACTCGCCGAGGCGCTTCAACTCGACAACCAGCCGGACGAAGCGCGCCGCAGGCTCGAAGAGGCGGTCGAACTCGATCGCGCGATCGGCGACCCGGAATTGCATGCGCGCATTCTCACTCGGGCCGCCTTTGTGTTGCACTTGCAAGAGGATTACGTAACCGCACGTTTCTACGCATCGACCGCCGCATCTATTGCAACTGAAGCGTGCGCCTATACGGTAGCGACGGGCGCCCACAGCATCCTCTATGTTATCGAGGCCAACCTCGGCAACGTCGACGCCGCGTCGCGACATATCGAACACTTGATGGAGAGTTGCCTCAAGAGCGGCAATATCCAAGTTCAATTCTATTGCCTTGCGACTATGTACGAGATCGAAGTTGAGCGCAATAATGCTACTGCGATCGCACGCATTGACGCGACGCTCGCGGATTTCGATCTCTATCTGGGCGACCTCGCGTCCGAAGAGGCCTTTCTGCCGGGCGACGCCATGCGATCGGCCGCACGCGGTGACTTCGAGCGAGCGTATCGGCTGCTCGAACCGAGCGCTGCGCACCAGACGACGCCGGAACGCGTTGCCCAGCGCTGGTCTGAAGTGGCGCTGTATGCGATGGGGTGCCTGCGCACGAGCGACACGAGGCGCGCAATCGATTTGGCGCTCTCGGCGATGCAGGCGAGCGAGGCGCCGGGAGTACGCTTGTCGATAACGCGGCTTTATCTCGCCCTCGCTCTTGCGTTCTTGGGCCGCGCGAGCGAAGTGCAAGACCTCTTACGAGCCGTCTCGGTCGAGGCCGACGTGCCGCAGCGCATCCGCGAGATCGGGACAGCCGTCGGCGTGTTGTGCGAGTACGCGCTCGGAGCTGACAACCATCGAACGCTTGCGCTTGCGTTAGAAGCGCTTCACACCCATTCGTTAGGTGGCTTCGCCCGCGTATTCGAGTCGCTTCCCTCGCGCGATGTGCTAGTGGATCTTGCCGTATGACGCCCGAGATCGCACGCCAGGTTCGGATCGTCGGCACCGACATCGCGCGGCGCGTACTCGTGCGCGAAGGGGCGGCCACACATCGCACCGTGGCCGCGGAGATTGTGGCGGCCGAGCTGTGCGAACGCATCGCTCGCGCATTGGAAGAACGCGACACGGTTCCACTCGAGGCTTGGCTCGACGCGATCTTTGAGCGCTTTGGTGCGCTTGCGTATTTGCCGAGCGTCCTCGAAAACACCGCTCTCATCCTAATCGACGTTGGGCGGACCGAAGGATGGCTCGGGGATGCCGCGGCACTGCGCCCCGTGACCAATGTAATCGGGAAGGTGATTCACCGGCCGCGTCCCGTGGCGATCGAGTCCGCCGGTGAACCTATCGACGATGTTGATCTTGCAATCAACAATCTGCTCGCGCGTTTGTACGAGAAGGATCGCCTCACCGGAGAGCATTCGCAGGCCGTTTCGCTCTGGTGCGTCCGGCTCGCGCGCAAACTGAATCTCGACGACGATCTGTCGACGCTTGTGCAGCGCGGCGGCGTTCTCCATGACATCGGGAAGATCGCAACGCCGCTCGAGATTTTGAATGCGCCCAGACGTCTAACCGAGGACGAGCGGCGCGTGATCGAACTCCATCCGGTCGAGGGCGCTGAGATCCTCGTCGATGTGCCGTCGCTCGCGCGCTACATGCCGATGGTGCGCTCGCATCATGAGCGACTCGACGGAATGGGCTACCCGGATCGGCTCGGAGCGGATGAGATCCCCATTGAAGTCAGGATCGTGACGGTGGCCGACTGCTTCAACGCGATGATCGGGCGCCGGCCCTATCGTCCGCCGCTGGCTCCATCCTTTGGTCTCGAAGAGCTACGCCGGCATCGCGGAACGCACTTTGATCCGGACGTGGTAGAGGCGATGGTGCAGGTCGTCACCGAGCACCGGATTGTGTAAGGATTCCGTTCGGGCTCTGTAGCGATTCTGTAAAGAAGGCTCCGCGCTTACTCTGACCTTAAAGCAACGGGCACCCGCTTGGTTAATAATAGGTGCTGGGTGCGGTCTCTTGCTTGAAGGGCTTTATGCGCGCGAAGAATTTTTTGTCCGCGGCCAAGCGGCTCGCCACCCTAACGCTGCTGGTAGCACTGGTACAATGCTCGGGCGGCGGGTCGATACCGGCGACGCAAGCCGGAGCGCAGGCGACGACTCGCACCTCTGCACACACTGATAGCACGTCGGTTCTTCCGGCCGGCGCGCGCCCCATTATCGCTTCGGCAATTCCGATTACCGCCTCAGCGATTCCGATTATTGGATCAGCGATTCCAATCATCGCGTCCGCAATTCCGATCGTCGGCCGTAATCTGGCCGCCAACTCGACGTCGTCACCCTCGACGACGTTGGTCTGCAGCCTGCTTACCGGCTCGGGATCGTGCAACGCGATTCGCCGGCTCGACATCGTGCCCGCACTGAATCTCGTCCCTGACTTAATCGCCGGCTACCAACCACAGGATCTGTGGGGCGCCTACGGCGTCCCTTGGCAGAAAGGCGCCGGGCAGACGATCGGGATCGTCGTCGCGATGAACAATCCCAACGCTGCCGCCGATCTCGCGGTCTACCGGTCGACGACGGCTCTTCCGCCGTGCACCGTCGCGAGCGGCTGCTTGCGCTTCGCAGACGAGAACGGCTCGTCGGCGTTGCCGGCCGGCGACGAAACGTGGGGCCAAGAGATGTCGGTCGATCTCGACATGGCGTCAGCGATCTGTCCGAATTGCAAGCTGCTCGTCGTCGAAGCGAATTCATCCAACATCGAAGATCTCACCACATCCGTCTCAACGGCGGTTTCGCTGGGCGCGACGGTCGTGAGCAACAGCTATACGACGGCGGAGACGGCGGCGACCGCTGCCGACAACCCGAAATGGAATCATCCCGGCGTGCCGATCGTGGCGGGCGCGGGCGACAACGGCTACGGCGTCGGGTGGCCGGCGAGTTCGTCGTACGTCACGGCAGTTGGCGGCACCACGATGGTACCGATTCTCGACGGCATCGCGGTGCTCGAGACCGCCTGGTCCGGCACGGGAAGCGGCTGCAGCGGATATATCGCCAAGCCGTCATGGCAGCACGACGCGCTCTGTAAGCATCGCACGGTCAACGACGTCGCGGCCATTGCCAACCCGGTTCCGGGCGTTGCCGTGTACGACACCTACTTCACGTCGAGCTCGAGTCAGGGTTGGAACGTTTACGGCGGCACGAGCGTCGCGACGCCGATCATCGCGGGTATGTACGCGCTCGCCGGCAACGGGAGCAGCGTCAACAGCGCGCAAGGTCTCTACGCCAACAGCGGATCGCTGAACAACATCATCCTCGGCTTGAACGGTCTATGCCTGACGTATCTATGCACATCAGGGTTAGGATACAGCGGGCCGACGGGACTTGGCAGTCCGAACGGGGCCGGCGCCTTCTAGGCCTATTTTCTCCGCACCCAATTGCGTGGGCCGGGACCTTCCCGGCCCATCTTGTCGTTCGGATTCGCGAAGCGGCACGCAGGTAGTGATAGACACCCGCAGCCGATGCACACGGTAAGCCCTTTTCGCAAACGCTTCAGTTCGTCGATGCGTTCATCGATGCGCGCCAGCCAGAGATGTGACAGCTTCGACCAGTCGGATCGGGCTGGAGCACGCCCGTCGGGGAGCTTGGCAAGTTCTTCGCCGATTTCGTCGAGCGAAAAGCCGACGCGCTGCGCAAAGACGATGAACGCGACCTGACGCAGAGTCCAGCGCGGATAAAGTCGATGTCCCGAGGACGCGCGGTGCGCTCCAATCAAGCCGCGGTCTTCGTAGAAGCGCAGTGCCGAGGATGCGACACCGCTGCGGGCAGATACGTCGCCGATGCTGAGCAGTTCGTCCACGGTCCCATCCTAACGCACGGGAGGCTTGACTTCAAGTGCACTTTAACTTGTACGATGGCCCGCATGATACTCGTTACAGGCGCGGCCGGCACCGTCGGGAACCAGGTCGCACGCATCCTCGCAAGCACTGGAGAGACGGTGCACGCACTCATGCGCAATCCCGAGCGCGCATCGTTCCCGAGCGGCGTCAGCGTCGTTCGCGGCGACTTCACCGATCCTTCAACACTTGAAGCAGCGGCGCGCGACGCCGACGCAATCTTTCTCATGCTGCCCACGATGGAAGCCGATCTCGAGCGCGCGGTCGCTCAGGCGGCACCGCACGTCGATCGCATCGTCTTCCTGTCGTCAGCGCTGGTAAGCATCGACGACACGCGCGCAAGCTTTATCGCGCAGAAACATGCTTCGGTCGAAGATGCCGTCAAGGCCACCGGAGCCGACTGGACGATCCTGCGGCCCGGGTATTTCGCAGCGAATGCACTGCGTTGGTGGCTCCCGCAGCTTCGCGCGAGCGACGTGCTGCGTTGGCCTTATCCCGGCGCGCGTTTTGCACCAATTCACGAACGCGACATGGCTGAGATCGCCGCGCTCGGTCTGCGCGGCAGCGATCACGCGCGGAAGACCTACGATCTGACCGGGCCCGAAGCGATCACCGCCGCCGAACAGCTCTTCGCCATCGCGCGCAGCACGCGCCGCGACCTTCGCTGGGAAGAAACCCACGGCGACGCGGCCCGCGCCGCACTTTCGTTCTTACCGCCGCCGCTACTCGAAGGGATTCTCGCGTCGTGGGAGCGTGCGACCTACGAGCCGCCGTTCGTGACCGACACAGTCGCGCGCGTTCTCGGAAAGCCCGCGCGCAGTTTTGTGCAATGGGCAGCCGACCACGCCGACGCGTTCGCTAAATCCGCAGCGTAATCTGCTCACCGTCCAATAGCGGAATGCTTTGCGGCGCGCCCTTATACGGCGCGCCGTTAACGTACGCGCGCACCTGGCCGGTGTATGGACCGATCTGTGTGCCCGAAAGTGGTTGGCCCCACACCGCGAAAAAATCGGCCAGGGTGAAGTTGCCGCCCGGGGCTTCGACGTGAATCGTCCCGGACTCGTCGTGCGTATGCAGCCAGTAGATGCACAGTACGGTGCCCCCAGCCTGCACGAACCCGACGTTCGCCGGGATCGCAAGCGGCACGCCGCTATGCTCGATCGTGAGGTGCGGATGCAGGTGCTCGGCGAACATCTCGGTGACGTTGCAGCCGACGTGATGCGGCCCGACCGGGAGCCCCGTCGCAAGCGCCGCAATTAGTACCGCCGAAAGCGCGTTTTCCATGAAGTCATCCATTCGTGGGCGCAGCGCGTTCCCTAGGTGATGAGCGCGCTTCTCGTCGAACGCCCCCGCTCTATGCGTTCTGCCCCGGGTGACGAGGCGCTCGCGGCGGCATTTGCCGCCAAGGAGCGGTGGGCCTTCGACGAAGCGTACGCGCGCTTCGGAAGGCTTTTGTATTCGACGGCATACCACGTGCTCGGCAACTCAGAAGATGCGCAGGACTGCGTACACGATGCGCTCACGCGCGTTTGGCGATCGCCCGACTCGTACACGCGTTCACGCGGTGCGGTGCGCAGCTTTCTCACCGTGTGCGTGCGCAACGAGGCGATCACGCGATTGCGGGCAAAGACGCGCCGGCGCAAGCTTGAAGAGCGCGTCGCTGCCGAGCCGCAAGAGCACGACGAGTTGGAAGCCGGCGACGTGATCGAACACGATCGACTCCGTGCGGCGTTGCGCACGCTTCCACCCGAGCAGCGCAAACCGCTTGAGCTCGCCTACTTCGAATACAAGACGCACGTCGAAATCGCGCGGGAGCTGAATGAGCCGCTCGGAACGATCAAGAGCCGCATTGCGCTGGGCTTGCGAAAGCTCGGCGCGTCGCTTGGAGCAAGCGAATGACCGATCATCTCGGCGAACTCGCCGCGCTCTACGCGCTTGGGATGCTGGAACCGGCTGAGCAACGCACGGCTGATGAGCATTTGGCGTACTGCGACGCGTGTCGCCGCCTTCTCGCGCAAGCCGAATCCGACGTGACCGCAGTCGCTGCGGCGCAGGAACAATTCGAACCGCCGCTGCGCCACTTTGCACCGAGAGCTGCTGCGCCGGCGCGCCGGTACGCTCCCTGGCTCGCGGTAGCTGCCGCTGTGCTCATTGCCGTGCTACCGGCCGGTTATCTGCTTCAAGCCAATCTCTCGAT
The DNA here is from genome assembly GCA_050015295.1 of Candidatus Aquilonibacter sp. GTDB lineage: Bacteria > Vulcanimicrobiota > Vulcanimicrobiia > Vulcanimicrobiales > Vulcanimicrobiaceae > Aquilonibacter. The sequence goes on from JBEKBR010000016.1 coordinate 35,010, forward strand.
GCATCGAGACATGCTCGCGGATGCACAAGCGATGGCTCGTGTCGCGACCAGTCCGCATCGGACGGCCACGTTCTCGGGTGCCGACGCGCGCGTAATGTATGCACCCGACGGCTCCTGGTACTGTATCGTCATACGCGGTGCAAGCGCACCCTTGCATGTCTTGTGGGCGCACGACGGCACAATGACGATGCTCGGAACCGCGATGCCGCACGGCGACGTAGCGCTTCTTTACTTGCCTACGAGCCATCGCATGGATCAGCTCATGCTGATGCAAGGTGACCGCGAGGTAGGCCAGGCCCTGCTCGTTTTCTAGCCGAAAAGGCGCGACATGTTGACGGGCTTTGTTCTTGCCGCGCTGCTCGCCGCCATTACGCCGGTAACGCCGGCGTCGCCCACTCGCTCGCTGAGTGCGACGATAGAGCACCAGATCGATGATCTCGGTAATCGCATCGTGCGCGATCGGCGTTCGCCCGGTCTCGCGATCGGGGTGGTGGAAGAGGGACGCATCGTCTATGCGCGCGGCTTTGGTTACGCCAACGTGGCAGAACACGTGCGCTTCGAGGCGTCGACGCAAACGTACGCCGGCTCGATAAGTAAGCAATTTACCGCCGCAGCCATTCTTTTGCTGCAGCAAGATCACAAATTGAAACTAGACGATCCGGTGACGCGCTACGTTCCCGAGTTGACGATCGCCAAAGACGTAACGATTCGACAGTTGCTCGATCAAACCGCCGGACTTCCCGACGAAACCGCGTTGCAAGGTATCGATCAAGATCGCACCAAAACGATCAAGCTTTCCGACCTGATCGCTGCAATGAACAAACTGCAGCCGGTCTCGCCTCCAGGTTCGCAGTTCCGTTACAACAATTTCGACTATGCGATCGCCGGATTGATCGTCGAACGTGCGAGCGGTATCCCGCTCTCCGACTATCTACAGCAGCACATCTTCATTCCGCTGTTGATGAATCAGACGTTTCTTGCCGGGGATCGCGGCGTCTCACCTCAACACGCTATAGGCTATACCGGCACAGCCGGATCGTTCACGCCGGCTAAACCGTGGGATCCCGCTTGGCTCTTCGGTGCCGGCGGCCTGGTAACGAACGTCTACGATCTCGCGAAGTGGGATATCGGTTTGCCGCTGGTCTTACGCGTCGATGCCGAACGCGACATGCTCACGCCCAGCGGAGCGCCAGGCGCCTTACAGTATGGCCTCGGCTGGGTGATCGACGAGCGCGAGGGCAAGCGCTATGTTTGGCACAACGGCGAAATCGCGGGCTACTACGCGATGAACGCACTTCTGCCCGACGATCACGTCGCCGTCATCGTGCTGGCCAACACCGATTCGCTGCATTCGCGCGACGTCGTGGCGCCCGAGGACGTCGCGGCACAGATTCTCGACATCGTGCTGCCGCCGCAGCGGGCGCACGTCGACAACGCGATCGTCGAGCGGGCTACCGAGTGGCTGGGGCGGATTGCCAACAAGAACATCGATCGCACGCAGCTCACGCCGGCGTTTTCATCGTATCTGACCGATGACTTGGTTGCGCGCGCGGATTTTGCGGCATTGGGAAAACCGCTTGACGTCATACCGATTGCAAGCTGGACCCAGACTGAGGACGGAACGGTGTACGAGTTTCTGGTGCGCTTTGCGCACGGACAGTATCACTATCGCTTTGGATTGACGCCCGACGGCAAGATAAACGAAATTCTTCTGCTTCCATAAGGGAGCTCTGGTTTAGTCAGATTGAGGAAGCGAAGTCCGAAGTTTGCTACGATGCAAATGAGGACTGAGCTGACGATGAGCTGGCTAAATCAGTGCTTCCTTATTCGTCGCCGTCGGCGAGGCGGCGCCCCGTCGCTTCCACGACCTTGCCGAGCATCGTGACGGCTTCAGCGCGCGTCGCGTTGCTGAACATGTAGCGCAAGCGCTCGTCTGCATCCTCGACGATCAACACAGCGCGTCGTCCTAAGCGAACCGAGGCAATCAGCGATGAGAGATATGACTCATCTTCGGGCGCGAGCATCGACTGGTCGGGACCCTCTAAAGAGCCCTCCAAAAGGCGCCGCAATACGGCGTCGATGTCCTGGGGTACTTCCACTGCTTCCTCCACGGTTCAATGGCCGCAATTGTTAGTTAACATTGCAGTCGTTCGAACCCCGTACATCAATTATCGGCACGGCTCGGCGCAAGTTCACCTCGCGGACCGCGTAACCAAAGTAGCGCTAGAAGCGTTTTGGCGTCCCCGATTTCGCCGTTACGCACGAGTTGCTCCATTTCGTCGATTGTAAACTTTCCGACAACGATCCGTTCATCTTCGTCGGGACTCGTCGCGCCTGGCGAGAGCCCGTCTGCATGGACAAAATGCATCACCTCGTCGCAAAATCCGGGGGTCACATAGAAGGCACCGAGCGACCGTGCCGAGGCCGCGCGGTAGCCCGTTTCCTCGGCCAACTCGCGCAGCGCGCCTTCCAGCATACCCTCGCCCGGCTCCGCGGTGCCGGCCGGAATCTCCCAAATGTAACGGGCGGCCGGATGCCGGTACTGCCGCACCAATACCACCGAATTTTCGGACGGTGTCGCGATGACCGCATACGAGCCGCGATGCTCGACCACGTCGACGCGCGTGGTTCCACCATCGTCGAAGGCGAGCTCGTCGGTGCGCACGCGGAACACGCGTCCGGTGAAGCGCTCGACCGACGAGATGACTTGCGGCTTGCTTTCCATAACCTCCCTCACGTGCAACAACGGTCTTCGATCATGGCCGAGATCGGCTGGCTTGCGTACTTTTTCGCGATCTTCGTCATCCTCGTATACGCCTTCAATATCTTCGTCGTACCGCATCATTTCAACGACAAAATCGCGATTCTATTGGCCGCCATTATCGCCGCGATCGTCATGATCGTCACCCGCGCTCGATGGCGACGGTAACCGGCGCGCACGCGGACCGCGTCGGCCGCGTTCGCGATTTGCAGACGGCGAAAGGGCGCAAGGAACACGGCCGTTTCGCGTTCGAAGGGCCGACCCTGCTCGAGGAGGCGCTGCGGAGCGGCGTCGCGGTCGAGGAGATCTACGTCACCGAGACGGTGCTCGCGAGCAACGCGCGGGTACGCGAGCTCGACGAGCTTGGGACCCCGGTCTTCATCGTCGACGACCGCACGCTGCGCAAGATCTCCGATCTGGAGACCCCGACCGGCCTGGTAGCGGTCGCGCCCCAGCCGCTCGCCGATCTGCTCGTGATCTTGCGTGGCCGGCTCAGCCTGGCATTGGCCGATCTCAACGACCCCGGGAACGTGGGGACGCTGCTACGCTCGGCCGAGGCCTTCGGCGCGTCCGGGGTGATCCTGGGCCGGCTCGGCGTCGATCCCTACCATCCCAAGGTGGTACGGGCCGCAATGGGCTCGATTTTCCGCCTGCCGCTGGCGGTGGCCACCGCCGAAGAGTTTGCGCGCGCAGTCGCGGCCGTTGGGGCGCGGCCAATCGGCCTCGCGACCACGGGGCCCGACCTCGATGGCGTCGCGCTCGGTGCGGCGACGGTGCTGGTCGTGGGACACGAGCGCCGGGGTCTGGGATCGTGGGAGGCTGCTGGTACGCCGCTCGGCCGCATTCCGATGCAAGGGACGGCTGAATCGCTCAACGCCGCCGTCGCCGGCTCGATTGGGCTCTATGTCCTAGCACGGCGTTGTCAAGAGAGCCTTGAAGGCCCGAAAAGTCAAGACTACCGGCCCTAAAAGCCGCGTGGTACAATCTCGGCATTCCCACGGTTTAAAGGCCGATTTCCGCGGCTAGAAGGAGACGTCAGCAAGCAATGGCAACCAGCGATCTCTTCTGGAAACTCTTCGCCCAAACGGGTTCGATCAGTGCCTATCTTGTTTACCGTCGGATCCAGCCGGTGTCGAGTCCGGGCTGAACCAAGAAGTCAGCATCATTTCCCCGAAACGCCCGGCATATGGATCCGGGCGTTTCGAATTTAACCACCCAACTTGACGATTTTCACCGCCGCTTCGAAGCGGCGGTTGCGCGAGCGGCCGACGCTCGCGAACTCGACGATGTGCGCGTCGCATTTCTCGGTCGCAGCGGCGAAGTGACGCAACTGCGCCGCAGCATCGGACAACTGCCACACGCCGAGCGCCCCAACGCCGGCAAGGTCATCAACGAAGCGGTCGAGCGGATGGAGCACGCGCTCGGCGTCGCACAGGCGCGTATCGAGAACTCGGCCTTCGAAGACGAACTGGCGCAGACGATCGACGTGACCTTTCCGTCGATTGCGCCGGCAACCGGAAGCATTCACCCGATTCGCGCGGTGCTGCGCGATGCCGCCGCATATTTTCAGCGCCGTGGCTTCGCCGTCGTCGTCGGGCCGGAGATCGAGCCCGAATACTACAATTTCGACGCGCTCAACATTCCGCCGACGCATCCGGCGCGCGAAGGGTTCGATTCGTTTTTCATCACCGACTCGATGCTGTTACGGCCACACACCTCGCCGATGCAGATTCGCACGATGCAAGAGCATCGGCCGCCGATCGCGATCGTTGCGCCCGGACGATGCTACCGCCGCGACGCGGTCGACGCGCGGCATCTCTTCCAATTCAATCAGATCGAAGGATTGCTCGTTGCGCAAGGCATTCACTTCGGCCATCTCAAGGGGATGCTGACGGGCATGTGCCGCGAGCTCTTCGGCGAGGATCAACGCGTGCGGTTTCGCCCGTCGTTCTTTCCGTTTACCGAGCCGAGCGCGGAATTCGATACGACCTGTCCAAAATGCAAGGGCCTGGCCGACGAATGCAGCATGTGCGGCGGATCGGGCTGGATCGAGCTTGGCGGATCGGGCATGGTGCATCCGAACGTCTTACGCGAAGTTGGGTACGATCCCGACGTCTACACCGGGTGGGCCTTTGGCTTCGGCATCGAACGCATTGGGCTCGCGCGCTACGAAATCGACGACATCCGCCGGTTCGTGGAAAGCGATCCCGACTTTCTCGCGCAACTCGCTTAGACCGTCCATAAGGAAAAATTTCAATTTAAATGCGCGTTCCTATCTCGTGGTTGCGTGAGTATGTCGATCTTCCCGACGATGCCGAGGCGATTGCCGATCGTTTGGCGATGCTTGGTTTTCCGGTGGCGGAGATCGCGCGGCGTCCGCGCATCAGCGGCGTCGTCGTGGGAAAGATCGTCACCCTGGAAAAACATCCCAACGCCGATCGCCTGCAAGTCGGCTCGATCGACGTTGGCGGCCCGCAACGCTTGACGATCGCCACCGCAGCCACCAACGTCGCCGCAGGGCAAACGATTCCAGTCGCGCTCATCGGAGCAAAGCTGCCCGCGCTCACCATCGAGCCGCGCAAGATGCGCGGCATCGATTCACAAGGCATGATGATCTCGGCCGACGAGCTGGCGCTTCCCGCCGAGTGGTTCGAAGACGGGATCATGCAGCTCGAGGCCGACACCGAACTCGGCGCCGATGCCGTTGCGCTCTTCGGTCTCAACGAGGACGTGCTCGACGTCGAGGTGACCAGCAATCGCGTCGATGCGATGTCGGTGATCGGGCTCGCCCGCGAACTCGCGGCGTCGTACGGCGTGCCGCTGCACTTGCCGTCGTTCGAAAATCCCGGAACGCAGGCCGATCCCACACCGCCACGGGTCACCATCGAAACGCCGGATTGCACGCGTTTTGTGGCGCAGCGCTTCGACGGCATTGCACCGGCACCGGCACCGGCGTGGATGCGCATTCGTCTCGCGCTCGCCGGGCAGCGCCCGATCAGCAATCTCGTCGACGTGTCGAACTACGTGATGTTCGAAACCGGACAGCCGCTGCATTTCTATGACGAGGCGCACGTCGCCGGCCGTCACTTCATCGTGCGCGACGCGCGCGAGGGCGAACGGCTCACGACGCTCGACGGCGAGGAGCGCACGCTCAACACGCAAGCGCTGGTCATTGCCGACGCCAAACACGTCCTCGGACTGGCTGGCCTGATGGGCGGTGCCGGCAGCGAAGTGCGCGAATCGACGCGCGCGATCATCCTCGAGTCGGCAAACTTTACCGGCGCGCGCGTGCGGCGCATGTCGACACAGCTCGGCTTGCGCACCGAAGCCTCGTCGCGTCACGAGAAGGCGCTGCCACTAATCCTCACCGACATCGGGGCCGCGCGAGCCGCGCAATTGCTGGTTGCGATGAACGCGTGCGCCTATGCGCCGCACGCCTTCGGTCAACCACCATCCGCCTCCGAGCCGATCGCACTCACGCGTCACGACGTGACGCGGTTGCTCGGTCTCGACCTACCGGTTGCGCGCATCGCGCGTCATCTGCAGCTCTTAGGCTGCGAAGTGGCGATCGGTGGCGACGCGATGATGGTCATTCCGCCGCCGTGGCGACGCGATCTCACGATTGCCGCAGATCTAGTCGAGGAAGTGGCGCGCATCGAGGGTTACGACGCCATCGAAGCGGTTGAACCAGCGGTGCCTGCGCACGCGATCTCAAGCGCGCAATACGAGCTCGAGGATCGTATCGCTTCGACTCTCGCCGGGCTTGGCTATCACGAGATCGTGAACTACGCGTTGCAAGGCACGACCGTGCTATCGAAGATGGAGCGCTCGGGTCTGCAGGCAAGTCACAAGATTGTACCCGTCCTAAATCCGCTCACCGAAGAGCAGCGCGTTCTGCGCTGGGCGCTCGGCCCGGGGATCTTCGACTATCTTGCGAAGGTCGATCGCCCATTTCGGGTCTTCGAACTCGGACACGTCTTCTCTAGCGACGAAGGCGTCCCCAAGGAAGAGCCGCAGCTGGCATTCGGCTTCGCAGCCGAACCGCTCGACGAACCGGACTGGCACGATTCGCATTTCTTGCGGCTCAAAGGCGACGTGGAAGCGCTCTTGCGCGCGATTGCGGGTATTGAAGTCGAAACGGCGCGCGACGTGCGCGGCGGCTACCACCCGGGCAAAAGCGCGGTTGCAATGTGGAAGGGCAGCGAGGTCGCGGCGTTCGGCAAGATCGATCCGCGTTTAACCAAGGCCTTCGGCGACCGGCTCTCGTTGTATCTGTCGGTCATCTATTTGGACCGGATTCCGGAATACCAGCGCCCGATCTATCGTCCGCCGTCGCGCTTCCCGTCGACCTACCGCGACCTTGCGATCGTCGTCGATCTCGACGTCGACGCCGAGCGCATACGCAGCGTCGTACGGCGTGCGATCGGAGAACTCTGTACCGGCGTTACCGTGTTCGACGAATACCGCGGTCCACAGGTCGGTGAGGGGAAAAAGAGCATCGCGGTACGCGCGACGATGCAGCGTTTCGACACGACGATCACCGACGAGCAGGCAGACACTGCGGTCGCGCGCGCCGTCGCTGCGGTGCGCGAGGAACTCGGAGGCACGATCCGCCAGTGATTGCCGGCATCCCGTGGCCCGACATTCTGATCGCGATCATCGTGTTGATCGCGGCCTACAAGGGCTTTTCGCGCGGATTCGTCTCGGAACTCGGCGGAGCGGTCGCAGTCGTGGCGGCGCTGATCACGCCGTGGTACTACAACGGGTCGTTCGATCCGTGGATCGAGAGCGTGCTCAAGCTCGGTCCGGGTTCGGCGCACGTGGTTGGGATGTTTGCGTGCGGTTTCATTACCTACATCATCGTGCTGGCGATCGCGTGGGTGCTCAACCGCTTTGCCAAACTTCCGCTGATCAACATCGGGAATTCCCTTGGCGGCGCCGCGATCGGGTTCGCCAAGGGCGCGGTGCTCATTTGGCTTGCGCTCTTCATCGCGCTCTACTTCCCGCTCTCGCCCGACATTCGTGACGGTCTACACCAGTCGCGCCTCGCACCGTATTTCGTACAGCCCGATGCGCAGATCGACGGTGTGATCGAATCGGTGATTCCCTGGTTCGCGCGGCCGGCACTATGGCCGTACTTCCACCGCCATCATTTGTAGGTTTAACGCGGCTGCCGCGGCTGCCACGCCGCTGCCGAGTTCGACGCGAGCACCGCAATCCGCAAGTGCAAGTTCGAGCGCTGCAATGGCTCCGAGTAGGTCGTTGACGGCCACGTCGCCCATCGTGCCGAAGCGCACGATCTTCCCGGTCAGTTCGCCTTGGCCGCCGGAGATCACGACACCGTAACGTTCACGCAAGGTCTTGAGCAGTGCCGCTGCATCGACGCTGTCGGGCGGATACGCGGCGACGACCGTGACCGAGTGCGCATCGGGCCGCGAAAAAATCGTACAGCCAAGCGCCTCGAAGGCGGCACGCACCGCGCGCGCGTAGGTGGCGTGCCGTTCGAAGTTCGCGTCGAGACCGTCCGCGTGATAACGTTCCAGCGCTACGGCCAGCGCGTAAAACTGTGAGAGCGGCGGCGTCCACGGCGTTTGGCCTTTGCTCGCGAACTCGCGCGCTTTCTTCAGATCGAAGTAGAAACGTGCGCCGCGCGCGGACTCGATCGCCGTCCAGGCGCGTTCGCTCACGGCAACCATCGCGACGCCGGGCGGCGCAGCGAAGGCTTTCTGCGACGCGGTAACCACGACGTCGAAGCCCCAGTCATCCATGGCGAACGGTGACGCGCCAAGGCCGCTCACTGAATCGACGATCGTCAGTGCGCCGTGGTCGCGCGTGACCGCGGCAATCGCCGCCATATCGTTTTGTACGCCGGTCGATGTCTCGTTGTGGGTGAGCAAGATCCCGCGAAAGCTGCTGCCGTCGCTTTGCTGCAAGCGTGCGCGCAGTGCGCCCGGATCGAGCGCCGCGCCGAGCGGTGTCTCGAGCACCTCGACCGTGCAGCCCTGGACGCGGGCAATCTCGGCTAGGCGTTTGCCGAACACGCCCACCGGACACGAAAGGAGGCGATCCCCGGGAGAAAAGCAACTTGCGACCGCCGCTTCCAAACCGCCCGTGCCCGACGCGCCGAGGAAGAGCACGTCGCTGCTCGTGCCGAATACGGGTTTCATTCCGCGCTCGAGTCGCGAGAGCAGTTCGGCAAATTCCTGGCCGCGATGATTGATCATCGGCCACGCCATCGCTTCCAGCACCGGTTGCGCGACGGGAACGGGGCCGGGGAGCAGCAAGAGCGTCTTTCTCATCTTCGGAGAGTTCGTTATGGATGTCGAAGTTCCGGTCCGCCTTACCGCCCTCGCATCGTGCGGCGGCTGCGCGAGCAAGCTCGGTTCCGCCGAACTTGCATCGGTGCTGCGGAGCTTGCCGTCGACCGCGAACGACCGCGTGTTGGTCGGCTTCGGAACCGCTGATGATGCCGGCATCTTCGCGTTGCGCGACGATCTCGCACTGGTGCAAACGGTCGACTTCTTCACGCCGATCGTCGACGATCCGTACGACTTCGGCCGCGTCGCCGCAACCAATGCGATCTCCGACGTCTACGCGATGGGCGGGACGCCGATCACCGCGCTCAACATCGTCGCGTTTCCCGAAGGACTCGATCTCGCGATCCTCTCGCGCATTCTCGCCGGCGGCGCCGACGTGGCGCGCGCAGCGGGCGTCGCGATTTTAGGTGGCCACACGATCAAAGATGACGAGCCGAAGTACGGCATGGCCGTGAGCGGCACCATCGATCCGCGCCACATCGTCACCAACGCCAACGCCAAACCCGGCGACGTGCTCGTGTTGACCAAACCGATCGGCACCGGAATCCTTACCACGGCCGCCAAGCGCGATGCCATCTCTTATGATGCGTTGCGTCCAGCGATTGAATGGATGACGACGCTCAATGCCGGCGCGGCAGCGGCGATGCTCGAAGCGCAGGCGCATGCGGCGACCGATATCACCGGCTTTGGCATCTTGGGGCACGGCGGCGAGCTCGCCCGCGCGTCGGGCGTTGCGCTCGTTATCGATGCAAGCGCGGTGCCGATCATGGACGGCGTGCTCGACTTGATCCGCGCCGACGTCGTCCCAAGCGGGACGAGGAACAACGCGCGCACGCATGCGACATTTACGACATTCGCTGCATCCGTCGATGAGGCGCTGCGTGTTGCACTCTCCGATGCACAAACGTCAGGTGGGCTCTTGATCAGCATCGCACCGGAGTGGCTGGAATCGTTGCGCCGGGCGCTGCGCGCCGCCGGCGTGCTCGATGCCGTGATTGGCACGGTAGCGGAAGGCAAAGGTATCCGGGTCGCGTGAGAGCGACCCTTCGTTCGCACGCACAATACCGATGGTTCGCGCTGGCCGTCATCATGCTCGGCAGCACGATGGGTACGCTCGATGCGTCGATCACGAACGTTGCGATGCCGACGATCGCTCGCGTCTACCACACCACTGTCGACAACGCCGAGTGGGTAATCCTTTCATTCATGCTGGTCACCGCGTCGACGCTCGTGCTCTTCGGGCGACTCGGCGACATGTTTGGGCAGAAGCGGATCTATCTCGGCGGTTTTGCGATCTTTGGCCTGAGTTCGCTCGCCTGCGCGCTCGCACCATCGCTCGGCTTTCTCGTCGCGATGCGCGCGATTCAAGCGCTCGGTGCGGCGATGCTGCTCTCGTCGAATCAAGCGTTGATCGTCGACACGTTTCCGTCCACCCAGCGTGGGCGTGCGATCGGTTTCAACGGTGCGGCCGTTGCGGTGGGCCTCTCGTTCGGCCCGATTATCGGCGGCGCGATCGTCACCTACGGCGATTGGCGCTGGATCTTCCTGATCAACGTACCGATTTCGATCATTGCCATGATCGGCGCAATGTTCGTGCTCAAACCGGTGCAACAGAAGAGCAGCGGCTTCGATCCGATCGGCGCGGCGCTCTCGGTGATCACGCTCTTTTCGCTCTCGCTCGCACTGGCGCGCTCGCACATCTGGGGCTGGACCTCGCCGCTGACGCTCGGTCTCATCGGGCTCTCAATCGTCACGTTGACGGCATTCATCTACGTCGAACGCCGCGTGCCGTCGCCGACGCTGGATCTCAATCTTTTCAAGATCCGCATCTTCGCCGTATCGATCTCGGCGGCGTTCATCTATTTCACGGTGCTTTCCGGATTGATCTTCATCGTGCCGCTCACCGCGCAAACCGCGCTCGGTAAGACCGCCTTCGCCGCCGGATTATTCCTCACGCCGATCACCCTCCTCAATATCGTGCTGGCGCCAACGGCCGGCGCACTTTCGGATCGCGTGCCGGCGCGTTACGTGTCGACGGCCGGCGCGCTCATGGTCACGATCGGCCTCTTTCTGCTCTCGCGGCTTCCGCCGATCCCGACAACGCTCGAACTTGTTGGCGCGTTGATCCTCACCGGCTGCGGAACGGCGGTCTTCACCCAGCCCAACAACAGTGCGATCATGGGTTCGGCGCCGCCGAATCGCCGCGGCATCGCTGCCGGCGCACTCGCCACTGGACGAACGAGCGGTCAACTCATCGGCGTCGCGGTCGCGAGTGCGGTGTATTTCGCCGCTTCGATGCATGCCGGACCGCTCGCCAAGACGTTCGCGCCCGCGAGCGCCTACTTCGGTTTCATGGTGTTTGTGATGCTCGGCGTCGCGACGCTTTCGTGGCTCCGCGAGTAGCCGCGTAGCTCAACGCCGCGATAGCCGCGATCGCGACGACGCACACGGCGACCGTGAAGATCCACACGCTCGATATGCCGGCACGGTCGATCAACAGGCCACACAACGCCGCTCCCCCTGAAATCGCGAGATTTTGCACGAAGCGCTGTAACGCGCCAGCCCGTGATTGCGCGGACGCCGGAAACGCCGCGAGCGAAAGGGCGATGACCGGTGTCTGCAGTGAGCCAGTCCCCAGACCAAAGACGAACATCAAGAACGCAAAGAGTCCAATTTGCGTTCCCGGCGTGCGCAACAATACGCCCGCGGCGATCCCGCTCACGGCGAGCCCGGCGAGCATCGTAACAACGCCGTGACCGCGCTGCACGAGAGCACCCGTCGAACGTCCCGCGATCGTTGCACCAACTGAGGCCGTGAGCAACACCAGCCCGACTTGCCATGCGGCGAGATGCGCTTCGCGCGTCAGTTCGAAGGGCGATCCGACAAAGACGGCGATAAAGATCGCGCCCAAGGCAATCGCACCGGCGAACGGAATGATGCGCGCGACACCGTGCGGGCGATCCTTCGCTGCCTGCGTGTCTTCCGTACTCAGCACGCGCTCGTCGCGGAGCACCCAATTGGTCGCGAGGCCAATGATTCCGAATGGCACCGCCGCGAGAAAAATCCAACGCCAGGTTGCAAACGAGATGATCAGACCCCCCACCGACGGACCGAGCACGACGCCGAGCGAGAGCACCGCACTCACCCAGCCGAACGCCGATCCGCGATGCGCGCTGTCGACGTAGCGGGATATGAACGAGGAGGCCGTCGCCTGCAACATCGCTGCACCGACGCCGGTCAGCGCGCGAAAGACAATGAGCCAGCCGATCGACGGCGCAAGCGTGCAACCGATCGAGAACAGCGCGAAGAGCACGAACCCGATGGCGCTGATGCGCACGACGCCGAGGCGATCGGCGAGCGCGCCGAACGGCAGAATCGTGAGGCTCAGCGCCAGCGCGTAGGCACTGATCGTCCACGCGGCGAGTGCTGCATTGACGTGCAAGACATGCGTGAGCTGCGGGAGTGCCACGTTCACGACGCCGGTGTCGAGCGTTGAGATGAAGAACGACAAGGCAGCGGTTGCTACCGCGAGGCGTTCGGATAAACGCATAGGCGGTAAGTATACCGCCTATACGTTTCATCTAGAGGTGAATGGTCGAAAGGGCTAGCGTTTGCGCGCGGTGCGGCGGCGGCGTTCGGCCGTCGTGGTAACCCGCGTAGGACGCTTCGCCACGCCGTTGCGACGACGCAGCGGCACGACGTTGGTCGCGCGCACGTCTTCACCGAGCGGCACCGGCGAGATCACGCGCTTGCCGAGCGCGTGATGCAGCACTTCGCTGATCTCTTCGACGGGCACGAACGTGATCGTGTCGCGCACTTCCTTGGGAATGTCGTCGAGATCTGCCTCGTTGCGTTTCGGGAAGAGAATCTTACTGATTCCCGCCCGCTTCGCGCCGAGCACTTTCTCTTTGAGTCCGCCGATCGGGAGCACTTGCCCGGTGAGCGTAATCTCGCCCGTCATCGCAAGATTCGGATCGACTTTCAACCCGGTGAGCATCGATGCAATGGCGGTTGCCATCGTGACGCCCGCCGACGGTCCGTCCTTGGGCGTCGCACCGGCCGGCACGTGCACGTGAATATCGTGCTTGCTGAAGTAGTCATCCGGCATACCCAGTTCCGACGAACGCGAGCGCAAGAATGATACTGCAGCTTGCGCGCTCTCCTTCATCACGTCGCCCAGTTGCCCGGTTAGCACGAGCTTGCCCGTGCCCGGCATCGCCGAGGTCTCGATGAAGACGATGTCGCCGCCCACCGGCGTCCACACCATGCCCGTCGCTACGCCGATCGAGGCCACGCGCTTCTTCACTTCGTTGAAGAACCGCGGCCGGCTCAAGTAATCGGCAAGATTCTCCGGTTTTACGCGCGCCTTGAAGCGAGCGAACTCCGCGATCTTGCGCGCGACCTTACGGAAGACCGTACCGATCTCGCGTTCGAGATTGCGGACGCCGGCCTCTCGCGTGTAGTCGTTGATAATCGCGCGCAGCGCGCTATCGCTGATCTGGACTTGCGTCTCTTTGAGGCCGTTGGCGGTGCGCTGCTTCTTCACGAGATAGCGCTTGGCGATCTGTAGCTTCTCGAGCTCGGTATAGCCCGCAAGCTGAATGATCTCCATGCGATCGCGCAACGGCGGCGAGATCGTGTCGAGCGAGTTGGCCGTGCAGATGAACAGCACTTGGCTCAGGTCGAACGGCAGATCGAGGTAGTGATCGCGGAACGAGTTGTTCTGTTCCGGATCGAGCACTTCGAGCAGCGCCGACTGCGGATCGCCGCGGAAATCCGCGCCGACCTTGTCGATCTCGTCGATCATCATCACCGGATTTTTGGTACCGGCATCGCGGATCGCGCGAATGATTGTGCCCGGCATCGCGCCGATATACGTGCGCCGATGGCCGCGAATCTCGGCCTCGTCGCGAACGCCGCCGACCGACAGGCGCACGAACTTGCGTCCCATTGCTCGCGCAATCGACTGCCCGAGCGACGTCTTGCCGACGCCCGGCGGTCCAACGAAGCACAGGATCGGACCGGTCAACTTCTTCTTGAGCTTGCCGACGGCCAAGTACTCGATGATGCGATCCTTGATCTTCTCGAGATCGTAGTGATCCTCGTCGAGAATCTCGCGCGCTTTGCGGATCTCGATGTGGTCCGGCGTCTCCGCGCTCCACGGCAGCTGCACGAGCCAATCGAGATAGGTGCGAATCACGCTGTATTCGGGACTTGCCTGCGGCACTTTGGAAAGCCGGTCGAGCTCACGATCAGCCGCCTTTTTCGCGTCCTCAGGCATCTTGGCTTCGTCGATCTTGGTGCGCAGCTCGTTGTTTTCGGCGACCTGCGGATCGACCTCGCCCAGTTCTTCCTGAATCGCACGCAATTGCTGGCGCAGGTAGAACTCGCGCTGATTCTTCTCCATCTCGCGCTGAATGTCGCTCTGAATCTTGTGGCCGAGTTCGACCACTTCGAGTTCCTTGGTGAGCAGCAGCGTGAGTTTACGCATCCGGCGCGCGGTGTTGCGCTCTTCGAGCAGCGCTTGCCGATCGGCCGTCTCCAAACGCATCGTCGATGCGACGAAATACGTCAGCACGCTGGGATCGGTGATGTTTTGAACTTCCATCTCCATCTCGCGCGGCGCTTGCGGCAAGTAGGAGAGCAGTTTCTGGAAGAGGCCGCCGAGATTACGCTGCATGGCAACGAGTTCCTCATTATCGACGGTCACGTCGGGGAGCTCGGTGTATGCGGCTACCATGTACGGCTGCTCTTGCGTGAATTCTTCGATCTTGAAGACGCTCTGGCCGGCGACGATACAACGAATCGTTCCGTCGGGAACTTTGAGCATCTTCTGGATGACGCCGATGGTGCCGATGCGCTGGACGTCGTCCGGCCCCGGATTCTCGATCTCGCGATCCTTGAGCACGGTCAAGCCGATCGGCTTGCCTTCGCGCAAGGCTTCCTCGACCAAGAGAATACCCGGCTTCTTGACGACCGCGAGCGGAATCACGGTGTTCGGGAATAGCACAGCCTCTTGCAGCGGCAGAATGCCGATCAAGTTGGCGGGAACAATTTCTTTGGCTTTACGTTCAGCCATAATTTAGGATAGCGTCCTCTTCACGATCATACGGATCTCGGTACGCGTCGATGGCACGTAGGCCGTCGACGAAATCGGCAGCGTAATCACCAGCACGCCGTCGGCGTAGTCGGCTTGCGCCTCGCCCAGCAGATCCACTACCGCCGGTAGCTGGATGCGCTTGGCAAACGACCCGTAAGAGATCTCTTTTTGGATAAATGAGCCCCGGCGGAACCGGACCGGCTCGGCCCGCACTCCGGAGATGGTAAGCACGCGGCCGTCGAGCGAGACGCGCAGCGTGTCAGGATCCGCGCCGGCGACCTCTGCCGCCACCACTACCTGACCTCGCTCTTCGTCGATGACGACATCGGCGTTGGGCTCGAAGCCCAGCCGGGACCGCACGATAAACTCCATGACTCCTACATCCTAGATTCGCAATCTTAGCACTCGGTTGCAGCGTCTGCCAGCCCCCTCTGGCGGAGCGGGCCCGAACTGCCGATTACTTCTACTTAGAGGGTGCTCTTTCGAGATACCCTGGCTTACTCCGTGGGGCTAGCCCCCGCAAGGACACGGGCATGCACGTTGCCGTCGTCGACGACCAGGAGTCGTCGCTCGCTGGCTTCTCGCAGATCCTCCGGCGTATCGCTGACGTCGAGCCGATCTGTTTCAAGAAGGCCTCCGATGCCCTTCACTGGGTCGGCGGCGTCGACCCCGCATTTGTCGTCGTCAACAGTACTTTGGCCGACATTCCCGGCATCGATTTCATTCGCCGGATGCGCCTGATCGACGGCCGAGCCTCAACGCCGGTAATTTTCTTAACCGCCAAACCGGACCGTGATTTGCGCCGCGCCGCATTCGATCTCGACGTGCACGCTTTCCTCGAGAAGCCGATCAATCCGTCGGAGTTCCTGGTGCACGCGATGCACATCGTTGACGTCCGCCGCGAGCGCGCCGACATGGCCGCACGCCTCAAGGAAGCCGGCTCACGCTCGGCCGCCCCCGCCGCGAGCAACGGGAATGCACCAGACGCGCCCGCGCTCATCGACGCGATGCTCGACGTCGCCGTCCTGCACGACCCGGCGATCATCGTGCATCACAACCTCTCCTCCCAGATCGCAATGGCGCTCGCGCGCGAACTCAAACTCACCGATGACGAGCAGCAATTGCTCTTGCTCGCGTCGCGAATTTACGACGTCGGTAAAGCCGAGATTCCGCAGCGCATTTTGGAAAGCCACAATCCGGCGACGCAAGCCGATCGCGTTTCGATCGAACGGCATGCCGATACCGGTGCGCGACTGCTCGGCACGAGCAAGGATCCGGCGATCCGCGCCGCGGCGGTGATCGCGCAAACCCACCACGAACGCTACGACGGATCTGGCTATCCCAAGAAGCTGCGCGGATCGTCGATTCCGATCATGGGGCGCATCGTCGCCGTCTCGGATACGATGAGCGCGCTCTTGCGTGCGCGTAACGACCGGCCGGCGCTTTCGCTCGCACAAGCAATTGAAGTGATCGAGAAGGGCGCGGGCACGCTCTACGATCCGAGCGTGGTCGCTGCCGTTCGCGGCAACTTGAACGAAATCTCGCGGGTCGTGCACGAAATGACCGAACGGAGCGCGCAGGCCAGCTAGCCCTTCCGTAGTATTCAGCCAGGCATGTCCATGCTCCGACGCCGGTTGAACGTCTTCGACCTGACGCTGATTACCATCGGCAGCATCATTGGATCGGGCATTTTCAAGAACCCCGCCCTCGTTGCCGGCAGAGCACATCTTCCTTCGCTTGCCATCGGTTGCTGGATCGTCGGAGGGGTGATCGCGCTCATCGGAGCGTTCGTCTTTGCCGAGCTTGCCGAGCGCCGCCCGGTCAACGGCGGCATCTACGCCTACCTGCGCGACGCGTATCATCCGGTCGTCGCATTTGTCTTCGGCTGGACGCTGCTACTGATCGCCGACACCGGCGGAACCGCCGCCGCCTCGGTGCTCTTTGCCACCTACCTCACGCCGCTTGCCGGCGTGGCCGTCGACACGCGAATCGTCGCGGTGGTGACACTCGGCATCCTGGTCGCGATCAACTGTCTTGGCGTGCGCCAGGGCGGAACGTGGCAGAACGTGCTCGTGATTCTCAAGGTTGCCGCGATCGCCGGATTGATCGGCGCCGGACTCCTTGCGCATCCGGCCGCGGGTGCAAGCGCGACGCTACCGGGGTTCACCTCGAGCGCGATGCTCTTCGGTGCGTTCGGCGTCGCCATGCTCCCGGTGCTTTTTGCGTACAACGGCTTCCAAGGGGCAACGTATATCACCGGCGAGACGGTTGATCCCGAACGCACGATTCCGCGCGGCTTGATCGTGGGCGTTCTCGCCGTGATTTTGATTTACGTCTTGGTGAACATCGGCTGCTTGCGCGTACTCGGACCGGCGGGACTCGCCGCGAGCAAGGTCCCCGCCGCCGACGTGGTGTCAGCCGCGCTCGGCCCGATCGGTGCGCGCTTGATTGCAATTGCGATCGCGCTCTCCACGCTCGGCTTCATGAGCACACGCATGCTCGTGACTCCGCGCGTCTACTTTCAAATGGCGGCCGACGGCACGTTCTTCAAACAGTTCGCCTGGATCAATCCGAAGACGCACGTGCCGACGATCGCGATCATCGCTGAGGGCGCCGTTGCCGCCGTGATCGCGTGGAGCGGTACGTTCGAACAGATTGTCAACTGGATCGTTGCCCCCGAATGGATCTTCGTCGTGCTCGCCGCCGGCGCCATCTTCATCTTTCGCAAGCGCGATGGTAACGCGGTGAAGCCGGCCTTCCGCGTACCCTTGCATCCCTTTTCCACGATTCTGCTCATGGTCGTGCTGCTCGCGATCTTCGTCACCGAAGTAATCCTCGTGCCGCTCGATACGCTCTACGGCGCGCTCGTGATCGTCGCGGGCATCGTGTTCTTTTATGTTTGGAGGCGAGTTGCCGCAGCGGCCTGAGCGGCCCCATCTGTTGCGGCGCCTCGGCGTGCGCGATGCCGCGCTGATCGTGATGGGTGGCATCGTCGGCTCGGGCATCTTCGTCAACCCATCGGTTGTGGCACGACTGGTGCACACGCCGTTCTTGATCATGCTCGCGTGGTCGATCGGCGGCGTCGTGGCCATTGTCGGTGCAGGCGTCTTCGCCGAACTCGCAGCGCGACGCGCGCACGATGGCGGTGTCTACGCCTATTTGCGTGACGCCTATCACCCGATCGTGGCCTTTTGCTACGGCTGGACGCTGCTGCTCGTCTCGCAAAGCGGCGGTGCGGCCGCCTCGGCGGTCACCTTCGCGTTTTATCTTCCGGCGATTACCGGCGTCACGCTTACGTCGCTACAAGCGACGATCGTCGCGGTCGCCGTGCTCGGCGTGTTTACCGTCGTCAACTGCTTCGGCGTGCGTGAAAGCGCCACCATGCAAAACGGCTTCATGATCGCCAAGATCGCAGCAATCGGCGCGGTGATTCTCACCGGAATCTTTGCCGTTCAAGCCGCGGCGGGACATGGCGCGCCGATCGTGCCCGCCGATTTCAATCCGCTTGTCGCGATCGGTCTCTCGCTGGTGCCGGTGATGTTTGCATATAGCGGCTGGCAAACGTCGACGTTTATGGCGGGCGAAACGCGCGATTCGAATCGCTCGCTGCCGCTCGGCATCCTCGTCGGTGTGCTCGGCGTCGTCGTGCTGTACCTCGGCATGAACGCGGTCTGTCTCTACGTGCTCGGACCGGCGCGATTGGCCGGCACGATGACGCCCGCTTCCGACATCGTGCAAGCAGCGGTCGGGCCGATCGGCGCGAAGATCATGGCCTCGATCGTCGCGCTCTCAACGCTCGGCTTTATCGCCAACCAAATTCTGACCTCACCGCGCGTGTATTTCCAAATGGCGGCCGACGGCACGTTTTTCAAACAGCTGGCGTGGATCAGCCCGCGCACCCACGTGCCGGTCGTTGCGATCGCAGTGCAAGGCGCCGCGGCCGTCGTCATCGCTTGCTCGGGTCGCTACGATTTGATTCTCAACTGGGTCACCAGCATCGACTACATCTTTTTCGGCTTCTCAGCGCTAGCGATCTTCATCTTTCGGCGGCGCGACCGCGCGACGGGCGCGCCCGAGCCGTGGTTCCACATTCCGCTGCATCCATGGAGCACGCTGCTCTTTCTGGTGGTGGCCTGGGCGATCGTGCTCGACGTCGTGCTCAAATCACCAATGGATGCGTCCTTTGGGATCGCAGTGCTGCTCACGGGAATTCCGGTATATTATCTCTTCGCCCGGATGAAGGTAAAGCGGGAGAACGCACGCTCGGCCTCTTGACCCCCGCTTTACGTTGGCGCAGCCGAAGGTTATCGCCCCGATAATCCGCCTGACGCAAAAAGTGGGCACACTAGTTGTATGTTCCGCGTAGTGATCGTCGACGACGACGAGGCAACCCTCAAACTCTTCAGTGCCGTGATCAAACGGGTCCTGGGCGAGCCGCCCATGGCCTTCAGCGATCCAAGCGCTGCGTTGGCCGAATTGCCCAACCTGCGTCCAGCGCTGGTGATCGTCGATTACTACATGCCGGAGATGGACGGCGTCGCATTTACCAAGGCGCTTCGCGCTCAGGCGCCGCACGAGACGACGCCGATCATGATGCTCACCGCGCACAGCGACCTCAGCCTCGGGCCGCGCGCACTTGACGCCGGCGCGACGACCTTCGTCGAAAAGCCGATCTCGATCAAGGACTTTACCGCGCAATTGCGCCGCTTTGCGGCGACAGCTCCCTCAAGTCGCTCGACCTTTGGTGAGATCGTGATGCCTACCGACGAACGCGACACGCTCGAGCGTCTCTTCCGCGCGATGCGCGCGGCCAACCGAGAACTCGCCGACAACAGCGAAGCGGTACGCGACGTCGCGGTGGCGATCGCTGAGCAACTGCATCTGCCGGCAAACGACATCGACGCGCTGCGCACGGCAGCGTTGGTCTATGACATCGGTATGCTTTCGGTTCCCGAGCGCGTGCGGACGATGCCGGCGGCGCTGCCGATGCGCTGGCGCACCGTGATCAACAGTCACGTCGATTCCGGTGCTACGATTTTGAGCGGAGCGACGCGTCCCTTGCTGCGCATGGCCGAAGCAATCGCACGTCATCACCACGAGCGTTACGACGGTAGTGGGTATCCCGAGGGATTGGCCGGCGAAGACATTTCGCTCTGGGCGCGCATCGTGGCCGTTGCCGACACGTTCGTTGCACTGACGTCGGAGCGCCCGCACCGCATTGAGTTCACCCAAACGCACGCCCTCGCGCAGATTCGCGGTGAGCGCGGCAGGGCGTTCGATCCGAGCGTCGTCGATGCGCTGCTACGGTTGGAAGACCGCCTCGGCGGGTTCCGCCGCAGCGCCTAGGGATTTCCCAGTAGCTCAGCCAGGCGTTCCATGCTTTCGTTGTAGCCCGCTTGCGCGCCGGTCGTGACCATTGCGTCGCGCTCTTGCGGCGTTGCAAAGACCTGATGGCTCGTCACCGTCGTGCGGCCGGCTTCTTCCGTCAGGCGGTGCGTGAGCGTGCTGACTTTCCCGGGCCATGGTTCGTATTCGAACGTGGCGGTCACGCGTTCGGGGGCTTCGATTTCAAGATACTCGCCCCTGAAAGCGTGGAGCGTGCCATCGGTATCGTACTGAAGAAAGCGCCACGTGCCGCCTGGCCGAAAATCCATCGCGTCGATCACCGTGCGTAGACGACGCGGCCCCCACCAGTTCGGAATGTGCTTGGGATCGTACATCACTTCGAACACGAGCGCGCGTGGCGCATCGAAGACGTGCGTAAAGATCAGCTCGCGATCGGAGGGAAGCGTCATCGTCGTCATACGCTTGCCTTTCGAGCGAAGATCGGGGCAAATTGCGCGCGAATCGGCCAGGCGGTGAGAAACCACAAGATCGTCGCCACGATAGCCGGGGGGAACCCTTGCGGATTCATCGTCGCGTGGAAGGTCAGGATATTCACCAGCACCGCGGCTAGTGCCACGATCGCCAGCGGCACGTACTGATTTGCAAGCAACAGCAGCCCGCAGATGAGCTGCACCGCGAAGATCACGACATAGAAGCCTGATCCGACGATTGCGGTAAAGAAGTCCAGGAGATAGCCCGGCGGGAACGCCGGCGACGGAATGAAGTGTAGGAACCCGTTGAACCCAAAGACGGTGAACATTACACCGAGTAAGATGCGAGCGACGGTTGAGACAATCTTCATCGTAGATACACTCCGAGCAAGTCAAATAGCATTTGTTCGGTGAAATCGAGTTGGGTGCGCTCGCCCATCGGCGTGAGCACGACCGTCGTCTCACTTTTGCAGTTCGCGTAAGTAGTCGCCGAGACGGTCGAAGCTCGCCTCCCAAAAGCGGCGATGCTCTTCCATCCACGCGGCGAGCGGTTGTAATCCATGCGGATCGGCGCGGTAAAACGTGTTTCGCCCTTCTTTCCGGCCGACCACTAGTTGCGCATCGAGCAGCGCCCGCAGGTGCTGCGAGACCGCGGGCTGAGAAACGCCGGCGAACTCGGTCAGACTGCGCACGCTCGCCTCGCGGCCCGCGATGATTCGCTCGTAAATGGCTCGGCGGGTCGGGTCGGAGAGGGTCCGCATCACGGTATCGATCGGGGGCTGGGCGGCGGTCACGAGCAAATCATAAGTCTATGCTTATGTATCTGTCAAGCGGCCCGGGCTTTCGGCGCAGCGAAAGTGACCAGTATCGCCATCCGCGCCTTTCGATGAAGGAGCATTCCGTGATCGAGACCTCTCCCAGCTCGAGCGACAAGATTGGGGCCATGGCCGTCCACGTCGCCGGGATCTTCCTTGGGCCCATCCCGTCGCTGATCGTGTATCTGGCGGTCAACGACAACCCGTGGCTCAAAGAGCAAGCGCGCAACGCGCTCAACTTTCAGCTCACGATGTTGATTGTGTTCATCATCGGCATCGTCTTGAAAGTGATCGGAATCGGCTTCCTGATCGTCTGGGCCGTCGAGATCGCGAACATCGTCTTTTCGATCATCGCGGCGCTAAAAGCGAATCAGGGCGAGACGTACAAATATCCGCTCTCGGTCGACCTGATCAAGGCGTAAACAGCGCGTCCCACTGCTCGCGGCTGATGCGCAGCTCATCCTCTTTGAGGTCTTTGAGCGGCGTCTGCGTGAGCTTTTCGCGCTCGTTCAAGTCGGGCACGTTCGTGTCGACGAAAAGCAATCCGGTCACGAACTCGCCGCGTCCGCGTGTCTCGTGAATGGTCTCGAGTGCGCCGATGCGGCTGGTGGCATCGTAGTCATGATCGACCTTTCGTAGCAGCACATGCGACCCGTCTTCGAGCTCGATGTCTTGTGCAGTGCCGGGTTCGTAGTCGACCGTGATCTCTTCGCGAGGACGGATGAAATCGGGTGCGTTGAGCGTGAACTCGTGATCCTTCACGTAAGCATAGCTCTTGGTTGAACCTTCGTGATCGTTGAAGGTGACGCACGGGCTGATGATGTCCAGGATCGACGTGCCGCGGTGCGCGAAGGCTGCCTGCAATAGCGGCACGAGCTGTTTGCCGTCACCCGAGAACGAACGCGCGACGAAGGTCGCGCCGAGTTCGATCGCAAGCCCGCACACGTCGATCGTGGCGTACTCGTTGGGGGTGCCGTTCTTGAGCGTCGAGCCGACATCGGCGGTCGCCGAGAATTGTCCCTTGGTTAAGCCGTACACGCCGTTGTTCTCGATGATGTAGACGCAATCGACGTTACGCCGCACCATGTGCGCGTATTGCCCAAGGCCGATGCTGGCGGTGTCGCCGTCGCCGCTGACGCCGAGCACGAGCATCTCGCGGTTCGCGAGTTTCGCCCCGGTCGCAGCCGACGGCATACGCCCGTGCACGCCATTGAACCCATGCGCCTGCTCGACGAAGTAGGCCGGCGTCTTGGAAGAGCAGCCGATGCCGCTCATCTTGGCGAGCAGATGCGGCGCGACGCCGTATTCGTACAACGCTTTAATCAGATGATTGGTGATCGAATTGTGCCCGCACCCGGCACACAGTGTGGTGGGAAGGCCCTTGTAGACGTCGCGGGAGAGCCCGATGATGTTGACGGTCATTCTGCAGCCACAGCCGGCTCGCGCTCGGCCTCCAAAAGTGGATCGACGATCGCGTGCGCATCGATCGGCACGCCGTTGTAGTGACGAATCGATTGCATCCGCGAGATGAGATGATCGGGTAACTCGATGCGCAGCAAGCCGAAGAGCTGGCCGTCGCGATTCTGTTCGATGACGTACACCCGATCGTGACGGGCGATGAACGCCGCGACCTCGGGCGCGAACGGCAGTGCGCGCACGCGCAGATAATCCGTATCGATCCCGTCGTCGCGCAAAATATCGCGCGCCTCGACGATCGCGTGGTGGGTCGTTCCGTAGGCGATAATGCCGATCTTCGAACCGTGCTCATCGACAATCGGCTGCGGCACGGCCGTGCGCGCCGTCTCATGCTTACGCACCAAGCGATCTAGATTGCGCTGCCACACGTCGGGCATCTCGGAGTAGCGTGCCTCTTCGTCGTGACCGGTGCCGCGCGTAAAGTAGCCGGCATTCCCGTGATTGGTTCCGGGCAGCGTGCGATATGGAATGCCGTCGCGATCGACGTCGCGATAGCGTCCCCAACCCTCGAGTTTGTTGAGATCTTTCTCGGTGAGTACTTTGCCGCGATCGAACGGTTTTTCCGGATACGTCAGCGGCTTCGTCAGCCACGAGTTCATGCCCAGATCGAGATCGGAGAGCACGAAGATCGGCGTTTGAAACCGATCCGCGAGATCGAAGGCTTCCATCGACATCTCGTAGGCTTCGTCAACGCTCGCCGGCAGCAGCACGATGTGTTTGGTATCGCCGTGCGAGAGCGTGTAGGCAAATGAAACGTCGCCCTGCATCGTGCGCGTCGGTAAGCCGGTTGACGGCCCCGCGCGCTGCACGTCGAAAATCACCGCCGGCACTTCGGCGTAGTACCCGTAACCGGCCCACTCCGCCATGAGCGAGATGCCGGGCCCCGACGTTGACGTCATTGCACGCGCCCCGGCCCAGCCCGCACCGAGCACCATCCCGATCGCAGCAAGTTCGTCTTCCGCTTGCACGATTGCGACGCGCCGCTCACCAGTCTGCGGATCGACGCGATACTTGTCGGCAAGCGCAATGAAATTTTCGCACAGCGACGACGACGGGGTGATCGGATACCATGCGGCGACCGTGCAGCCGCCCATGATGCAGCCCAGCGCCGCCGCGCGATTGCCGTCGAGGAACGAGAGCCCCTCGGTTTTGCCGCTCAATGGTTCCAGCGCAAAACGATCGGCTTTCTTTAAATGTTCGCGCGCGTAGGTAAAGCCGATTCGCGCCGCTTCGACGTTGGTCGCGGCCGCCTTCGCCTTCTTTTTGAACTGCCCCGAGATCGCCGCCTCGACGTCGGCTTCGCTGATGCCGAGCAATTCGGCCACAACGCCGACGTAAATCATGTTGAGCAAGTATTTTCGCAGCGCGCCGTCGCTGAAGTTCGTCTTGGCGAGTTCATTGAACGGCACCGCATAGTACACGACGTCGTCGCGCAGGTTCTCGCCGGCTACCGGATACGTCGCTTCGTGAATCACCGCACCGCCCGCTTTAACGCCGGCGATGTCGTTGCGCCACGTCGCGGTGTTCAACGCGACGAGTAGATCGACGTCGCGCGTGCGGCATTGATAGCCCTTTGACGAAATGCGCACGTCGAACCAGGTGGGCAAGCCTTCGATGTTCGAGGGAAACACGTTCTTCGGTGCGACCGGAATACCGAGACGAAAGATCGCGTTCGTCAGAACGAGATTAGAGGACTGACTCCCTGAACCGTTGACTGTCGCGACCCGGATGGTGAAATCGTTGGTGATCCGTTGGTGCATGCTACTGCTACCTTTGTGGCTTTGTGCGTCAGCCCTGCCGCGTCAAGAGGACTCCTCTCGCGGTGGCCCAACTCGGCAGCCATGAAGCAGATCGTTGTTGCCGCTAGCCTTGCCGCGCTAGTCGCGCTTGGTGCATGCGGCAGAAGTTCGAACGTCACGACGCAGAGTGCGGTGACCGGTGCTCCGGCAGCGGGCGGCGCCGTGCTGGTCAAATCCGGCACGACGTTCCAGGGCAAGCTCCAGCAAGAGATAGCGACCAACAAGAGCCACGACGGCGACGCGTTCACGCTCGTACAGCAAGACACGTTGCTGCATAAGGAACCGGCGCTGCACGGCGCGGTGATCGAGGGGCACGTCGAAAATGTCTCGCCGGCCGGCGTCGGCAAAAAGCCCGCGTTAACCGTGGTTTTCGACGATATTCGCATGCCGGACGGGACGACCGCACCGATCGACGTGAAGGTCGTCAATATCAGCGCGTTCGACGCAAAGACGCACCATTGGCGGACGTTCGGGATGGTGCTTGGCGGAGCAATCGCGGGGCACATGGTTGCCGGCAAGCATCACGGCGGCCTGGCGGGCGCAGCGGGCGGTTACGTGCTCTCGCAGCAGATGAAGACCAACGTCGATGCCAAGCCCGGTACGATCGTGGTGCTACGGTTCGTTAACGATGCGGTGGCGCAAGCAAGCCCCGCCCCCAGCAGCAGTACTTAACGCTTTCCTGTTATGCCGGGCGACGTGGACGAGCGCACTGCAAGCTGGTAGTTCGAAAACGTCGCCCAGGCCATCGCGCGATAGTGCGGCATCACGATTTCCGCTTCTTCCGATCCCGGGAAGTAGAGGCCGCCGACGGCTTGCGGCACGATCGTCAATTTGACGTGTCCGCCGTAATCATACGTCCACAGAATCTGTTGCAAACCTTGCGCAGGATCGATCTGCGCGCGCGCTTCGACCAGATTGCTCTTCTTCACGTCGTGCATCGAGAGGATCGTCGCGTTGCCTTGTGAACCGGCGACCGACATCGTGTACATCGACGTCCAATTGGAGACATCGAGTGCGCTCATCGGCATCGTTTCGTAGCCCTTGCCGAACCACGGCACGTCGTCGAAGTGCACACTGTATTCGCCGCCGCGCGTGTACGAACCGTGCCCGTGCAACGTAAAGCGAATCCACGGAAACGTCAGCAGCGCGATGCGCGCATCGACATCAAAGGTGTAGTGTTGCACGGCGGCGTTGCGGCCCGCGTACGACACGATAACGGCCGGCGGAATACCGGCAGAGGCTACAGTCGAAGGCGGCGCCGTTTGGGCAGTCAGAAACAGCGCGGCGAAAAGCGGTAGAACCCGGCGGAGCATGCGGGCTGATTCGTCGGCTAAGGAGTTTGGTCCCTTACGACTTTTACTGCTTCGCGCAGTCGGAGTAACTCTCGAGCTGCCAGGCGCCCTTGACTTGCTGTTCCCACAAGAGGCTGAAGTTCTGCGGGGACTCGAAGATGAAGCGCTCGCGGGTCGGAGGCGCCGTCTTGCCGTCGCTCTGCGTCCCGCTAATCTCGATAAGCTTGTGATCGCCGCCGTCCGAAGTGCCCGTAAAGACCGTACCATTCGAGCCGATGTTCTTGACGTTCCATACATCGGCATGCGGGTCGTAGATGAAAGTTTGGTTATACCAGCCGCCCTTGATGGACGAGCCGAACTCGATACGTTCGCTGACATTGCCGTTTGGGGCGACGGTAAACGTGGATGCTACCGACGAGCCGGCTGCGGTGGTGCACCACCACTTGCCAGCAAGCTGCGCGAACAACGCAAGAGCTAAGATCATAATGGGGACTCAAGTTACCGCTCGGCGGCGTCAGCGCCTTGCGGTCTGACAATCTCCGTACAAACTAGGTTGAAGCAAGTTTACATTCGGCGTAACTGGTTGGTTGCCAGTCGCCGCTCGAAACCTGCTGCTCCCACGTGTGCTGGAACGCGGTCGGCGTTTCGAAGGTGAAGCGTTCGCGCATCGGGACCGTTTGTGCGCCCTCGCTCTGCGTACCGGTAACGATCGCGACGTTGCCGACCGCGCCGCTGGAGGTCCCGGTAAAGACCCACCCGTTCGAACCGACGTTCTTCACGTTCCATGCGCCGGCTCGCGAATCGAAGCTGAACGTCTGGTCCCACGTTCCGCCCGCGCCTTGGTTGATCCAATTCTGGTGTTCGAGAACGTCGCCGTTCGCCACGACGGTGAAGCTGGCACTCACGGCGGAGCCGCCTGCGGTACTGCACGACCACGTGCCGGCTAGTGAGCCAAAGAGCGTTGGGCTTTGCGCCGCAACGAGGGTCAGGGCCCCAAGAATAATACCGATCATGTGTCGCCCTCCGTAAATAGCGGATTCCATCTGAATGGGGGCCGAATCCTCGCCCATGACCTGGGAGAACTAGCATGCAACGACTCGCTGCGCTTCTCATCGGTGCCGCTACGGCGACGACCACGCTTCCGGAACTTCCACAAGCAACGCCGACGAATGGCATCACGACACTCACACTTCGCGCTCAGGCGAATAACGGACGCGCGGGGATGTCCTATCTCGGCGCATTTGTGCCGCCGACGATCCGGGTGATTCCCGGCGGCCAGTTGCGCGTGACCTACGTAAACGACCTCCCGGTCCACTCCACCGAGCAATGCGCGCTCGGGCCGTGCATGGACATGACGAATCTCCACTTTCACGGTATGGAAGTCTCGCCGGACTACGGGCAAGATGACGTCATTACGATGATTGCCGCGCCAGGGCAGACGCTACATTACGACGTGCATGTTCCAACGGACGTGCCGCCAGGACTCTACTGGTTTCACACGCACCCGATGGCGGAAAGCGACGAGCAAGCTCTCGACGGAATGTCGGGCGCGATCATCGTTGAGGGCATCGACCGCTACGTGCCGTTGCTGCGTAGCATGCCCGAACGCGTCATCGTATTGCGTACGACCCCATTCGCACCGACCAGTCCGGCGCTTGGACCGCTGATGCGCACGCTCGACGTCGACAACGGGAGCAAGTGCCACTCAGAGAATCAAACGCCCAACCAGCTCTTCACCGTGAACGGCGTCTTTCGCCCCTCGATTGCGATTGCACCAGGGGAGCAGCAATTCTGGCGCATTGTCAACGCGTCCGCCGACGACTATGCGGATATCCGCGTCGACGGATCGTCCATGCGCGTCGTTGCGCTCGATGGGGAACCGCTCGCGCTACACGACCCGCAGCATCCGCTGCGCACGTTCACGCACCTCGTGGTGCCGCCGGCGGGACGGGTAGAAGCGATTGTCACCGGGCCGCCTGCCGGGATCCATGCGGCGCTGCGCACGCATTGCGTTGATACCGGTCCGGAGGGTGATCCGATGCACGGTCAGGTGCTGGCGGATATTGCCTCCGATGATGACGCTCCGCGACCGGCTCCGATACACGCCTTCCCGGGTCCCGCAACGCACAAGACGCCCGACCTCTCCGCGCTCGAGCATTCGCCGCCGGCGTTCACCGTGGTTTTCACCGAAGGCCATCATCGCTTCTACATCAATGGCAAGCTGTACTCGCCGAGCGATGCGCCGATGGCGAGCGTGCGCGTCGGCAGCTACGTTCACTGGCGCATCGTCAACAAGACGCACGAGATTCATCCATTTCACATACATCAGGTGCACTTCCTGACGTACGCCGCCAACGGCAAACCGGTGACCGATCCGCTATGGGCGGACACGATGAACGTTCCACTCCAAGAAAGCATCGATGTCATCCTCGACGCGAGCTACGTCCACATCCGCGGCATGTCGGTCTTTCACTGTCACATCCTCAGTCACGAGGATAAGGGCATGATGGCCAAGGTATTGTTCATCTAATATGACGACACACTCACAACGTATCGCTCTTGTAACCGGAGCCTCGTCGGGGATTGGCGCGGCAACCGCGCTAGCGCTCGCGAAAGACGGTATGGCCGTCGCGATCGCGGCGCGCCGGCGCGATCGACTCGATCAACTCGCGGCGCAAATCACGGCCAGCGGCGGAACGGCGCTCGTTCTCGAGGCCGATCTCTCGCGCGAAGCCGATGCGCAGCGCGTTGTGGCGCAGACCCAAGCGCAGTTTGGACGGCTCGACGTCCTGGTCAACAACGCCGGGGTCATGTACCTCGAGCCCGTTGAGACCGCCAGCCTCGAACGCTGGCGGCACATGTTCGAGCTCAACATCTTGGGGATGATCGCTTCGACGCAAGCTGCGCTGCACGGCATGCGGGAGCGCAAGGATGGACACATCGTCAATGTCTCGTCGACCGCGGGTCGCACGGCGCATCCCAACTCCGGCGGGTATGCCGCGACCAAGTTTGGCGTCGGGGCGTTTTCCGAATCACTGCGCAAGGAAGTCTACAAAGACAATATCCGCGTTACCGTGATCGAACCCGGCCTGGTCGAGACCGAGTTGCGCGAGCACATTGCCGATGAGAACACGCGAACCGCGCTCGACGCGTGGGCCGAATCGATGCGCCAGCTGCAATCCGACGACATCGCGCGCATCATCGCCTTTTGCGTAGCCCAGCCTGCCCACGTCAATATCAACGAAGTGCTGGTTCGCCCGACCGATCAGGAACGCTGAGCGCAACCGCGGCCGGGCGCGACGCAAGGTTGTTGATCACGAGCGCTGCGATGGTCAATGCGGAGCCGACGTATTCGATGATGGAGAACTGCCGTCCCGAGCAGATACCGATGATAAATGCAACGATGGGAACCGCATTCATGAACAGTCCGGTGTTCTGTGCGCCGATTTTCGAAATCGCAAACGTCCAGAAGAGGAAGGCGAGGACCGCCGGAAAGATGATCATGTAGAGCATTCCGACGATCACCGATGAATCGACCGCGCTCGGTGTGTGCGCCACGCCGGCGAGTTGTGCGACGATGCTAGCGATGACGGTCGCGATGGTTCCCAGGATGATGCTCAGCGTCGCAAAGCGCAACCGCGAATAATCACTGAACGCCGGCGTGTACGCGGTATAGATCGCGAAGCCCGCGACGCCGAGCGCGACCAGTGCATCGCCAAGCGCCGATCCGCCGGCCAGCGACGCGAGCGATCCCTTGGTGATGACGAGCATCACGCCGACGAACGCAAGCACGAGCATCGCAAAGGTCAGACGCGACGGGACGGCGCCGTTGCGTGCCCAGAGCAACAAGGCGACCATGGCCGGTCCCGTCGCGACCACCAGCGCGCCGTGCTCCGCGCTACTGCGCTCGAGTCCGCTCAAGACGAATAGATTGAAGACCGCGATGCCGGCGGTGCCGAGCGCCAAGAGCAACCATCCGCGCCGGTCGGGCACAAAGGCGCGCGGTCCCTCGGAGATGAGCAGCGCAATCGCGAGGATCGCGCTCGCCGCGAGATAGCGGATCGAGGTCAACCAGTACGGATCCAGCGTCAGCAGCAGATGCTTGAGAACCGGAAACATGATGCCCCAGGAGCTTGCGGCGGCTAGAGCGGCCAGTAAGCCAAGGCGAAAGGCAGACATGTCACGCTTCAACCCGCACACGCAACCAGGCGTTGCGTCGTGATTCGCGTTAGAGTTCGCTAAATGCCCTAATGCTGACACTGACAAACGTCGATCACTAAAGTGTGAAAGCACTGGGGCTTTTGCGCGGGCTCGTCGTTCTTGCGGCGGCGGTTTTCTTTATATCGTCGCCAACCGCATTGGATGCGCACCGCGCTCCTGCACTCAACGTCGGCTCGACGATGATCGATGGCCGCGTGGTTCAGTATGTTATTGCCCGGCTCGATCGCGTGCAAGTGCGCGCTGCGCTCGGGGGTCCCGATGTCGGGGACACGGCATGGCTCTCGGACATTGCCAAGCACGGAAACGCAATAGCCGCCATCAATGGCGGCTATTTTGAGGCTTATGCCAAGCACGTGCTGCGCAAAAACCTCGATCAGACGACGGTGATCGACGGCTCGATGGTGTTCAAAGGCGACGTCGGCAGCGTGCTCTACTTCGACCGCGGCAATCACGCGACGATCGAACGCATTCCGCTGCGCATCGATGGATCGCTCGACGGCAGCTCGACCTACCCCAATAACTGGTACGCCTACTGGTTTAACCGGCTTCCCGGACCAACCGGCGAAACCATCACCATCTTCACGCCGGCCTGGGGTCGTGCGACGGGGCTGCATGGCGGCCCGCAGATCCAAGTCACCGACGGCATGGTCTCGCGAATCAACTATGGATCGACGCGCATTCCGAGCGACGGCTACGTGATTTATTTCCACGGCGAATGGCCGGTTGCGTCGCGCTTTTGGGTCGGACGGCGCGTGTCGTATACCGTGCGCGCTGAAGACGGTTCGGCGCCGGGCATCACTAACGCGTGGGAAGCGATCGGCGGCGGACCGCAACTGCTCGTCGAGGGCATGGAGTTCGCGAATCCCGCGGCCGAGGGATTCCACGATCCGAAAATCTTCCGCTCAGGTAAACGCGCGATGGTTGGTATCAGTCAGGACCAATCCGAACTGATCTTTGCGGTAGCCGACGGTTCGCTCGATCAAGACGCGCACATCATGAAAAAGCTTGGCGCCTACGATGCAATGAATCTCGACGGCGGCGCATCGACCGGCTTGTGGGCGAACGGGAAATATCTCGTCTCCCCCGGCCGCCAAATCAACAACGCGCTGATCCTAACGCGATAATACTCATTAAGAGTAACGGATCGGACAGCGAGCATTGCGCCTGCCAATCAACACCTCGCTTGCAGCGTGTTTAAATGATCTATGTAATATCGATCGATTCAGCACAACGTCTTAGCTTGACGTCTTTTAATGCCTGAGCGACTCGACCAACTCCCTCATACAGCTCAGAAGAGGCTGCGATCAATTCAACCACATTCTGTCTCAGCAATGCGGGCATACGATGCAACTCGTCAGCTTCGACAGTCGCCCGAGCCATATCGAGCCGATATCGGGGACATTGAGAAGGACCAGAAGATATTCGAGGCCGACCTTCTTCGCGAGA
>JBEKBR010000017.1:0-65285 GCA_050015295.1 Candidatus Aquilonibacter sp.
AAAGCCCCGCAATCGCGGGGCTTATCTTCTTGGTGGGCCATCCTGGGATCGAACCAGGGACCTCATGCTTATCAAGCATGCGCTCTAACCAGCTGAGCTAATGGCCCGCGAGGGGACAAGTGAGAATATAGCACACCCGCGCAAGTCCCCTTTAGGCGAACGAAACATTGAAATAGCGCCGACGTAAAGCCCTTTGGAGGGCTTTGAGATGGCGGAAGTGCGCGTACGCAAGGGCCAACGCTTTGCGATCGACGAGGACGTGGTGGCGGACCTCGTTGTCGAGCGCGGCGGCAGGGCTACCGTGGGCGGCTCGGTCCACGGTTCGCTCATGGCCGTAGGGAGAGTCGTGGTCAAGAAAGACGTTCATGGCGACGTCGTCGCCGGAAGTGGCGCGCGTGTCGTAGTCATGGGTGATGCACGTCGAGACTTGACGGCCGGCGACCGTGCGAGGGTTGTAATTGGCGGGACGGTCTCCGGGAGAATCGCGAGCCGAAGTGACCTTGTCATCGGCTTCGGTTAGCCGATCATCGCGATCCATTTTTTCATGACCTCGTCCTCGTCTTTGAGCTGCGCCAGCAATAGCGCCTCGAGGGCCGCACGCTCGCGTTCGGCCTCGGCGTCGAGTTCGGCCTCGTAGTTGAAAGCGGCTTTCATAGCCGCGAGGGCGCGTTCTTGTGCGGTCGTGGTGTCGTCCGGATTTGCGCCTGCAGCCCCGGTCGCCGGGTCGGCTGCCGGCTTAGCCTGCGGCGCGCGTGGTGCGCGCGCCGCAATGATGAGTGCCTCGATCACTGGCCAATGCTCTCGATGAACTTCTTGGTGATGCCGTCATCAGCTTTGCGTTGCGCCATCTGCGCGTCGCGCAGCGAATTGATCTCGCGCATGTTTTCGGATTGCTGGTCCATGGCTTCGTCGAAGAGCGTGGCCTGCAAATCGAGTTGATCTTGCGCGCCCATCTCTTGGCCCATGAGGCCGGTATTGAACGCGTCATTCGCGCTCAACATGCTCGATAAGCTCGCGTTCGATCCGCCCATCGCGCCTTGGCTCATTCCCGAGAGCCCATTGCCGGTAAGCGTTGAGGTGAGGCCGCCGGCAGCAGCACCAATGAGCGTCGGCGCCATTCCCTCGAGCAGCGATGTTCCCGCGCTGAAAAATCCCATCTGCGGCTCCTTAGTTTCCGTCGCCGTTGTCGCCGTCGATCAGGCTGGCCAGCAAGTTATCACTTTGCGGCGCCGATTGCGCGAGCGACGAGAGCGTGTTGATGTTGGTGAACGCACTGGATTGCTGGCTAAGCGCGCTCTCGAGCGAGGACGGATCGAGGCCCGACGACGCTGACGTAGCCGAGGATCCCCCGGTGCAACCGCCAGCGACCGCGCCGGCTGCCGCGCCGATCGGGCCGCCGGTGAGCAGGCCCTCAACGCCGCCCAGGAGCGCGCTGCCGATATTGAAGCTCATGGATTGTCTCCTCCATTGATGTAGGTGTCGTAGGACATGCTCGCGCTCGCACTGTGGCCGGTGGCGTCGACGCTTTCGGACGAACGCCAGCGATGCGCGTGGTGATGGGCGTGCGGGGCATTCGGGCGTGCGCTCACCTGTGGCATGGATTGCCCAAGTTGCGGAACCGATTGCCCGAGCTGCTGATAGTGACGCAACACCGAATCCGCGTAGTCGAGGGTTTGGCCATCGGCCCAGGTCGTGCTCGTGCCCTCGGCGGTTGGGCTCCCGGCGTTGTAGGCGGAAAGGGCTTCGCGCACGTTGCCGCCGTAGCGCTTGAGCAAGCCGGAGAGCATGCCGGCGGCGTAATCCGCGTTTTGCGCGGGGTCCATGGCCGCGGCGCTCTTTGCGAAGTCGTGCCAGCGATCGTCAATTTGGAAGAGCCCGCGCCCGTGGCCGCCATCCCCGACCTCGTTGCGGCCGCCGTTGGCACCGGGGCCACCGGTCTCTTGTGCAGCCACGGCCGCAAGGAGCGTCGGGTCGACCCTGTATTTGGAAGCTGCGGAAGCGATCTCGGGAGCGTAGTTCACGCCCTCGGCCGCGAGGCGGCCGGCGAGGGAGCCCAGAGGGTTCATCGTGCCTCTCCATCCCGCCGACCCCGGTGTTTGACAAGACCCCTGCGGGGTTCTACAATCGCCTAGTCGTTATGGGGGCTCGCCGCAGGGTGGGCCCCCATCCTACGACAGGTCACAAACACGCCATGGCTCGCTCGCACAAGATTGATATCAGTGGAATCCTCGGCGGCGGCCGGCAGCTTATGCTGGTCGAGGATGAGGTGCCGATCGAGGAATTCGAGGGAATCTCGTTTCCGAGTCCGGCTACGGTGCGATTGGAAATGCGCTACGTCGATCGCCTACTTCATATAGTAGGGACGGTCGATGCTCGGGCGCACGGCGCGTGTGACGCGTGCTTGGAAGAGGTCGACGTGGCGGTGCACGCCGACGTTGACGAGCGACTCGACCCGAATGCCGGTCGCGAGAACGACCCATTCGACGAGAACAACGTCCTGACGGGAACCCGGCTGGACGTTGCGGACTTAGCGCAACAGGTGCTGCTCAGCGAGATGCCAATGGGGCTGCGCTGCGGCGAGGACTGCGCAGGCATACAATATTAACGGAGACGAGAGAGTCAAACAGTGGCAAATCTAAAGTGGAAGACGCCGCGCAGTAAAACGCGCAGCCGTCGTGCGGCGAACTGGAAGTTGAACGCGGTCACGGCCGTGGAATGCCCCCAGTGCCATCAGCCCAAGCGCCCGCACTTCGTGTGCGGTCATTGCGGCACGTATGATGGCCGTCAGGTCGTCGAGGTCCGCGATCAGCACGCCGGTCACGATCACGAATAAGCGATAAGCCTCTTGACCGGGGTAAAGATCGTCGGCGTCGGGCACTACGCGCCCGAGCGCATCGTGGACAACCACGATCTCGAGCAGTGGCTCGATACGTCCGATGAGTGGATCACGACGCGTACGGGAATGAAACGCCGTCACTGGACTTCTGAGAACGAAGCAACCAGTGATTTGGCATTGGTTGCGGCACGCAATGCGCTGGCGAGCGCCAAGCTCGAGCCCAACGACATCGACGCGTACATTCTCTGCACGGTGTACCCCGACTATCTCTTTCCCGCTACCGCCTGCATCGTCGCGTCAAAACTCGGTGCGCGCGACAAGGCCGCGTTCGACATGGAGATCGCCTGCAGCGGCTTCATCTACGGTTTGACGGTCGCGTCATCCCTGATTCGCGCGGGCGTCTATAAGCGCATCGTGCTCATCGGCGCGGAGACGCTCTCCAAACTGGTCGATCGCACCGACCGCGGCACCGCGATTCTCTTCGGCGACGGCGCCGGTGCGGTCGTGCTCGAGGCTAGCGTCGACGATTCGTTTCTTGGCTCAGAACTCGGCAGCGACGGTAGCCGGCCGGAGTTGCTTCGCGTCGAAACCGGCGGCTCGCGGCTGCCGGCCTCTCGCGCTACCATCGAACGCAAAGCCGATCGCATTCACATGGAAGGCCGCGAAGTCTTCAAATTCGCCGTCACCAAGATGATCGAAGCCACCGATCGCGCGCTCGAGAAGGCACACTTGCAAAAGAGTGACGTCGATGTACTGATCCCGCACCAGGCCAACAAGCGCATCATCGATGCGGCTATGAAATACCTGGAGATTCCGCCTGAGCGCTGCGTGGTCAACATTCAAGAATACGGCAACACCTCGGCCGCCTCGATTCCGATCGCGCTTTCCGAAGCGGTGCGGGACGGCCGCGTGAAACCGGGCAACGTCATCGTCTTCGTCGGGTTCGGCGGCGGCCTGTCATGGGGCGCCGTCGTCTGGAAGTGGGCCGCATGACACGCATCGGCGTGGTGTTTCCCGGACAAGGTTCGCAAGCGCTCGGGATGGGCGTCGACGTCGCGAACCATTCGACCGCGGCAAGCGACCTCTTCGATATGGCCCAGACCGTGCTTGGCTACGATCTGCTCGGACTGCAACGGCACGGCCCCGAAGAGCGCTTGCGCGAGACCCAGTACAGTCAACCCGCGATCTTCGTGAGCAATGTTGCGATTTTTGCCGCGCTCGAACTGCCCCCCGAATCCTTGATCGTGAGCGCAGGTCACTCGTTCGCCGAGTACTGCAGTCTCTACGCCGCGCAATCGATCGGCTTCGAAGACGCGCTGCGCGTGGTGAATGCGCGCGGCATCGCGATGCAGCGCGCCGCCGAACTCGCCGCGGGCGGTATGTCGGCTGTCCTCGGGATGGACGCCTCCGACATTCGTCGCGTCGTCGATGACGTACGCGCGCAAACCGGTCTGCGCGTGCAGCTCGCAAACTTCAATTCGCCGGCACAGATCGTCATCAGCGGCGACCTTCGGGGCGTGCAGGCCGCCGGTGAAGCTTTGATGGCGGCGGGCGCCAAGCGCGTCGTGCCGCTCAATGTCTCGGGTGCTTGGCACTCCGCACTGATGGAGCCCGCGCTCGAGCACTTCACCCACGTCGTTGAGGCGGCGCCGTTTACGCTGCCGCGGTTCGACGTCGTTTCAAACGTCGACGCGCAACCGTACCGCGATGTCGCGACGATCAAGAAGAATCTCGTGCTCTCGGTTACGCACGAAGTCCGCTGGCACGAGACCGCGGAGCGCCTCGTAAGTTACGGACTGGATCTCATCATTGAATGCGGCGCAAGCCCGGTGCTCGGCCCGTTGATAAAGCGTCTCCCCGGTGCGCCCGAAGTGGTGGTCGTCAGCGACTTCGCCGGCGCACAAAAATTGCGTAACGCGGTAACGGCATGAGTTTCAATGACAAGGTCGCGCTCATCACGGGTGCGAGCCGCGGCATCGGTCGTGCGATTGCGGTTGAGCTTTGCCGGCAGGGCGCCGAGGTGGCCTTGATCGGGCGCGATCGTGCGGCGCTCGACGAAACCGCCGGGGAGTGCGCGTCCGTGCGTCCGGGGGCGACAGCGGAAGTGTTGATCGCCGACGTCGCGGATGCTCCGGCGGTCGACGGCGCCGTCGAAGCGACGCTCAAGCGCTTCGGTCGCGTCGATTTTGCCGTTGCCAACGCCGGCCAATCGATCGACGGACTGCTCCTGCGCCTCAAGCCCGAGGTCATCGACCAGCTCTTTGCGGTCAATCTGAAGTCCGCGTTTTACCTGTGCGCCGCCGTTGCCAGACCCATGATGAAGCAGCGCTCAGGTGCCATCGTCCTCGTCTCGAGCATCGTCGGCCTCACGGGGAACGCCGGCCAAGCCGTCTACGCGGCCACCAAAGCCGGGCTCCTTGCACTCGGGAAGTCGGTTGCAAAGGAGTTGGGTTCAAGGAACATAAGAGTCAACGCCGTCGCGCCGGGATTTATCGAGACGGCCATGACCGAAAAATTGCCCGACGCCGCCAAGGCGGCCCTCAAAGCCCAGATCGAACAATCCGCGCTGGGAAGAGTTGGGACGCCGCAAGATGTTGCCGGTGTCGTTGCCTTCCTGTGCTCGGATGCCGCCTCGTATGTCACCGGTCAGACCATCGTGGTCGACGGTGGCATGGTAATGTAACTTTCTTTTAATAAGGAGCTGTAATGTCCACGTTCGACAAAGTCAAGAAGATCATCGTCGAGCAGCTCGGTGTCGACGAATCCGAAGTCACGCCCGAAGCGTCGATCACCGATGACCTTGGGGCCGACTCGCTCGATCAGGTCGAGCTCGTGATGGCGTTCGAGACCGAGTTCAACATCGACATTCCCGACGAGGAAGCCGAGAAGATCAAGACCGTCGGTGACGCTGTTGCGCGCATCGATCAGGCAACGGCCGCGGGAGCGTAGCCACTCAGCATCATGTTCGATCAACTCAGCGATCGGCTCGGCGCGATATTCTCGCGACTGACCGGACGCGGGAAACTCAGCGAGGGCGACGTCAACGAGGCGATGCGCGAAGTGCGCATTGCTCTGCTCGAGGCCGACGTGTCTTTGGCTGCGGCGAAGCAGTTCGTCGCGCGCGTCAAAGAACAGGCTATCGGGCAAAACGTGCTCGAGTCGCTGACGCCGGCGCAAACGATCGTCAAGATCGTGCACGACGAGCTGGTCGAGCTGCTGGGCGGAGCACAAGCTCGGCTGACGTTCAGCGACGCGCCGCCGTCGGTGATCATGCTGGTCGGTCTGCAGGGCTCGGGAAAAACGACGCAAGCCGGGAAACTTGCGCTGCGTTTAAAAGAACAGGGCCGGCGCTCGATGCTCGTCGCTGCCGACGTCTATCGTCCGGCCGCGATCGCACAGTTGCAAACGCTCGGCAAACAGGTCGACCTCCCGGTCTATGAGGCCGGTGCCGGCGATCCGGTCAAGATCGCACGCGACGGCGTGAACGAGGCGAAGCGTCTCGGGATCTCGACCGTGATCATCGATACGGCCGGCCGTTTGCAAATCGACGATGCGCTCATGAGCGAGCTCGAGCGTATCAAGGCTGCCGTCGCTCCGAAAGAGATCCTGTTCGTCGCCGATGCGATGACCGGACAAGAGGCCACCAACGTCGCCCGGGGATTTAACGACCGGCTCGGCATCACCGGCGTGATTCTCACCAAGATGGACGGCGATACGCGCGGTGGTGCGGCGCTATCGATCTTTAGCGAAACCGGTGCACCGATCAAGTTCGTCGGCGTCGGAGAAAAGCTCTCGGCGCTCGAAACGTTTTATCCAGATCGTCTAGCTTCGCGCATTCTGGGCATGGGCGACGTGCTGACGCTCATCGAGAAGACGCAGAGTCTCTACTCGGAAACGCAGGCGAAGCAGCTCGAAGAGAAGCTGCGCAAGAGCAGCTTTACGCTTGATGATTTTCTGGAACAAATGCGACAGATGAAGAAGCTCGGCTCGATGACGGAGATCATGAAGATGATCCCCGGCCTCTCACGCGCGCTGCCGAAGGACTTCGACATCCCGGAAAAAGATTTGGCACGCGTCGAAGCGATCATTTGCTCGATGACGCGCGCGGAACGGCGCAACCCGGGGATCCTCAACGGTTCACGGCGCAAACGCATCGCCTTTGGTTCGGGAACGCAGGTCAGCGACGTCAACAAGCTGATCAAGAATTTCGAGGGCGCGCAAAAGATGATGAAGCAGCTCGGCGGCGGCAAGGGCAAACGCCCGCGCATGCCGATGGGGATGCTTCGCTAACCAACACACGCAGAAAGACACGTACAATACACCATGGTGAAGATCAGACTGCGCCGCATGGGCGCAAAAAAACAACCGACCTATCGATTCGTGGTTGCGGATTCGCGTTCGCCGCGCGACGGACGCTTTATCGAAATTCTCGGACACTATAATCCGCGCACCGAGCCGAAGACACTCGAAGTGAACGCGGAGAAGGCGAAGGAGTGGCTGGCCAAGGGTGCCCAGCCGACCGAAACCGTTCGTCGTCTCTTCGCCGAGAAGGGTATCATGGAGCGTGGTCCGATTCCGACGACCAAGCGCGCTCCGCGTAAAGGCAAAGAGTAATGTCAGCCTTCGATGACGAGTTCGGCCTCTTTGGTGACGATGGCGGCGAAGCCGAGCGGCGTTCAACGCTCCCCGCACGGAAGATCGCTTCCAACGAGACGGTCATCGATGACGTCGAACCCGAAGATGCACGTCCGCCGCGCAGCGACCGTGCGCCACGGCGCCGCAGCGGCAGTGCCGGTGGCGGCGGCTATCCGCAACGGCGCGAACACCGCGAGAATCGCCAGCCCGCCGATCCGTGGGCATCGTTACGACGCGCCACGGCGTTGCTCGATCTCTTGGCCAAGAAGCTCGTCGCGAAACCTGATGTCGCTTCGGTAGAACTATTTACCGACGAAGAAGGCAAGCCGGTCATCGAGTTGGTTGTCGATCCCGAAGACTTGGGCAAAGTGATCGGCCGTAGCGGACGCGTCGCGCAAGCGCTGCGCACGATCGTACGCGCGACCGCCGAAGGCCGCGTTTCGGTCGACATTCTGGATGTCGAGGAAGCGGCGGCGGCTGACGAAGGTACCGGCGACGCAGAAGAGTGAGTTGCCGGTCGGCCGGATCGCCGGCCTCTTCGGCATTCGCGGAGAACTCAAGTGCGACCCGACCAGTGCGGGTCGCGCCGTCTTTTCGGCGGGTGCGCGCCTGCGCGCTGAGCTCGACGTCGGCAGCGAAGTCGTCACCATCGAGAGTGTGCGCGAGCATAAGGGCCGGCTGCTGATCGCGCTCGAGGAGGCGCCGGACGCTACCAGCGCCGAGCGGTTTATCGGTGCCACGTTCTTCGCTTCGCGCGACGCGCTGGACGT
The DNA here is from genome assembly GCA_050015295.1 of Candidatus Aquilonibacter sp. Lineage (GTDB taxonomy): Bacteria > Vulcanimicrobiota > Vulcanimicrobiia > Vulcanimicrobiales > Vulcanimicrobiaceae > Aquilonibacter. The sequence goes on from JBEKBR010000017.1 coordinate 8,242, forward strand.
TGAGCCCGGCGAATTTCTCGACGTCGACCTCGTTGGATGCGCCGTCGTCGGCACCGACGGACGCAGCTACGGCACCGTCGAGCGCATCGAGCACTACCCGTCGAGCGACATGCTCGTCGTCAATGGCCGGCTCTTGCCGATGGTGCGCGCGTTCATCAAGAGCGTCGACGTCAAAAAAAAGGAGATCGTCGTAGACGAACTCCCTGAGGGCTTGCTGGATGGTGAAGCGCTTTAGTTAGCTGTTGTCAGGGCGGTCGCTGTTGTATTTCTCCACGGCGGCCTTGATCGCGTTCGCGAAGTTGTCATTCGACTCAGTGTCGGTATAGAGCAGGGCCCCGAAGCACGCATAGACGTTGAGCGTGTACGCGTACGTGTCGTGCGGGCGGAAGCCGCCGACGTGGCTGACCGTAAGTACGCCCGAAGCAATCGTGTTGTTGCGTTGCGCCCCGCAGACCGAGTCGGCTGACTTGGTCAGATCGTTTGACGTAACGTTCGACATGGTTGCGTTGTAGTGGACGAACAGGGTCCGGTACAGGTCGTCGGTTGCGACGCTGAGGATGTTCGCCGGAACATTTCCGGTAACGCGAACGACCAGCACGCCGCGCAAGGGCTTGAGCGGGGTTGGCGTCGGCTCGGGCGTCGCCTTGCCTTTCTTCCCTTTGAACAGGTCGGTGAGCACATTGCTAATCGGCACCGATGAACCATTGCTGTTTTCTGGTGTCGGCGACGTCGCAGGTCCGGCGTTAAGATCGGGGCGCGAGATGCCGGACGCTTCCAGAATGACGGTGCGGGCGTTGAGCGCTTGCGAGGCGACATCTTGCACGCCGCTCACTTGGGCGGTGGTCGAGAAGACGCTGATGTCGCTCGCGACGTCAACGACCTGCGCGACGATCGCGGCGCCTTGCCCGATCGGCTGAATGTAGCCGCTCACGTAGAAATCGGCGTGTTGTACGTGCGCGAACTTTTGGTAGTCCTCGCGCTTGATGCCGGTTGGAATCGCAAGCACGGTCACGCCGCCGGTCTGCGCCATGACCTGCGCGTAAATCTGCGCGATCGCCGCGCCGTAGCGAGGATCGAGATCGGTGGGCGCCTCGAACGGATAGATCAGTACGACCGGCGCAGCGGTCCCCGGCAGCGATGGTGCCGGCGAGGGGGTCCGCAAGGTCGAGGTGGTCGGGAGCGGCTTTGGCGTCGCTGCAACGAGCAGCGCACACGCAAACAGCACAAAAACAGCGAGGGGACGGCGCAACGGCACTTCCTTTGCTAGATCGACGACTCTACATGGTTAACGAACGCGCGAAGCGCCTCGTTCACATCAGCGGGGCGTTCCGTCATGATCAGATGCCCAGCCTGCGGGACTATTCGCGCCTGTGCGCCCGGTACCCGGTCGGCGAGGGCTTGCGCGAATTTCGGCGGGGTCATCACGTCGCGGTCGCCGGTGAGTGCCAGAACCGGAAGGGAGACCTCCTCCAGCCGGTCGATGCGGTCAAAGGCGTCGCAGGCGCGAAAATCGCGCAGCGACTGGGCAGCCCCAACCGCGAGCATCATGCGCGTTGAGGCGGCTAGTTGCTCCACGGAAGGCTGCGCGTAGAAGTAGCGCGGCAGCTCGCGCGATGCCGCCTGGAAGTCGTTCTCGATTTGCTCGAGGAACGCCGATCCGACACGCAGGCGCGCGCCGGACGAAAGCATGACGATGGCGCGCACGCGCGGTTCGCATCGCAACGCGAGTTCGAGCGCGATCGCGCCGCCCATCGAGTGGCCGCATAGCACGACGTCGACGAGATCGCGAGCGCTAAGCTCGTGCGCCACCGCATCGGCGAACTCACCGATGCTTGCCGGCGTTCCGGGCGTCGTGTGTCCGGGAAGCGTGAGTGCGATGGAATCGGAGAAGGCGGCGATTTGCGCGGCGAAGACATCGTCGGTGCATGCCGCACCGTGCACGAAGACGAGGGTCACGCTGCCTCAGTGCTTCGCAGCGCTTCACTCTCGTCGGCGTGCCATGCGGCCGAAAACTCGGCGCCGAAAAAGAACACCGAGCCAATCACGTAAAACCACAGCAGAAGTGCGAGCGGCACCGAGAGTGCGCCGTAAATCTTCGTGAAATTGACGTGTAGCGTGTACTGCGTAAACGCGAATTGGACGACCGGCCACAAGATCGAGACCAGAATGGCGCCGGGCAACGAAAACGACCACGATATACGCCGGTTAGGCAAGAAGCGGTACAGCACCATCGTGACGACAAAGACCAGCGTCAGCGAGATCGCATACGCTCCGATGTGCGAAAGGTACTGACGGTCCGGTACCTCTGCCAGAACCAAGATGATCGCGATCACGATCGGGAGTGCCATCGCGACCATGAGGATCAAGGCCATGACCGGCAGCATGATGATCGAGAGTGCAAGGTTATTTACGAACGGGCGCATCTGCGGGACGCCGAGCGCGCGATCGAGCGCAAACGCGAGGCCCATGAAAAGATTTTTACTCGACCACAGGAGGAAGATCAGCGCGATGATGCTGGAGATCCCGCTTCCATAGATATACGTCCCCAAGTTCGCGGCAACGAACTGGTGCAGTGTCGGGCTGAAGGTTCCAAGAAAATTGAGGACGCGCTGTTGCGCGAACGGAAATATGTACGAGGCGAGAGCGAGAATCAGGACGACCAGCGGAAAGAGCGAGAAGATCGCGTTGAACGCGACCGCTTGCGCCAAGAAGGCGCAGCCGTCTTTGGAGAATCGCTGGGCTGCCAAACGCAGGCAGGAGATGAGTCGTCCCATCGGATGCGGTATATCGCTACGCCGTGATGTTATTCCCACCGGCGGCTCACGTAACCGTCGCCATCAACGGCCGCCCGGTGGCCGCGTACCACAGGCCCTATTTGCGGGATGGACGCGTGTACGCGCCGCTACGGCCATTCGTCACCGCCGTTGCCTACCGCCTCTGGTATGAGGGCGACGTACTGGTCATTTCCCGCGCCGGTCGCGAAGCGCGAGTTCGTCTGCAGCCGCGCCAGCCCGCCGCGCTCGACGACGTCTACGTACCGATTGCAAACGTGCTGCGGGCACTGGGCGCGCGTGTTAGCTATGCGTCGCGCCGGTTGGACGTGCAAGTGAAATACGTACCACTCTCCAGTCCGACGCCGTTTGACGCGATGCAACCCTCAGCGCCGCCGCAAACGATCTTCACGCCGATCCCCTCGCCGACGCCGCGCCCGGTGTGGAGCGGTTCACCGATTCCGCGTCGCACGCCGTTACCAGTTATCGCACCAACGCCACGCTAACGCGCGGCGAGTACGCCGAGATCGCGATCGCCAAGTTTTTCCGCCATGCGTTCGCGCATCGCTGCGTCTACCGCATCGATGACCGGAAGCGGCGCGCCTTTGGCTGCGGCTTGCATGAGCCGTGCATCTTTCTCGGCCATCTCGAGCGTCCAAAACGGCGAGAAGTCGCCCTCGGCCATCCGCTTTCCGCGTCCGGTGATCTGACCTTCGACACTGTAGAACGAAAAGAGCTCGTAGGCTTCGACCGGCGACAAGCCTTGCGCGCGCGCGATGGTGAGCGTGTCGGAAAGGCCACCGATCACCGCGAGGATCATCGCGTTGCCCATGAGCTTGTACACGCCGGCGAGATCCACGCGCTCGCCGAGATACTTTACCTTGCCGGTCATAGTGGCGAGATGATCCTCCACGGCGTCGAACACGCGTTGCGAACCTGATGCGAGCATGATGCCCTGCGCGTTCTCTGCCTGGGGCGGTCCCATGAAGACCGGTGCATACAAGAACGCGTAGCCGGCGTCGTTTAAGCGCGCTGCTCGCGGCGCGATCGTTTCGATGTTGACTGTCGTGTGATCGACGATCGGTGCGGTTTTCGCGATGCCTGGCAGCGCGCGTGCAAGCACGTCATCGACAGCCGCTTCATCGCGCACGCAGATGTGTACGATGTCGGCCCCTCGTGCAGCTTCGGCGGCATCTTCAAAGGCATGCGCGCCGACCGATTCCAGTGCTTTCGCCTTCTCAAAGGTGCGGTTCCAGACGCGCACATCGTAGCCTTGGCGCCGCAGGGATTTCACGAATCCTGAGCCGAGCATGCCGGCCCCGTAGAATGCAATTGTTTTATACGCCATAACAGAATGCAAAACGATGGTTGACGGCACCGAGGTTGCAGGCTATGGTTCGGGGGATGCTTGTTTCAGTCGCGCTCGCGGCCGCGGTCGCAATGCCGGCCGGCGGAACGTACACGTATCAGATCGCGACACCCGGCGCGGCGTTCACCTCGACGATCGTGGTCGCTCCCTCGGCCGACGGCCTTCGTACCCACGAGACGTTTGGGACTGCGGCGCAATTGGTCGAGACCGACCAGCAGTTTGACGGCGACCTTGCCCAGCGCTCCTTCGCAGCCTCGCAAAACGGCAAGACGCTCACGATCGACGTCTCGCCGACGACCGCGCACTACGCGATCGAGGGAAATAGCGCGGACGCGGAACTAGGTCATCCGGCGTGTACGCTCATTGACGACAACATCTTGACGGAGAGCTTGATGCTGCCCGCAATCGAGAAAGCGACCCACGCGACGCAGTGCACCTACGTGCTCTCAACCTCGCCGCACGCGATCATTGCCGACGTTACGACGACCACGCCCGCCGCCCATCCGGTCCAAGCCGCAGCAAGCGATCTGGCGCTAACGATTCACTTCGGCAGCGTTACCGAAATCGTGTGGTACGATCCAACGAGCCTGATCCCCGACTATCTCGATTTCGGCAACGCGCAGAGTGCAACGCTGACCGGTCGCTCGCCGAGCACGGCTATTCCGACGGCGGCGCCGTCGGCAACGCCTTAGCTCGTTTGTTGCGGAGCCGGACGGCGTACGAGCAAGTTCAATCCCGTGAGCACGACCGCAGCGATCATCAAGATCGTTGCGGCTTGCGTGGATGAGAGCAGGTCGAATCCCAAAATGCGATCGAGCGAATAGGCGCCGTTGCCGGCGTAGGCCACGGCGACCGCCGAAGCGATGTAGGCTGCGTTGAGTTCCCAACCGCCGTTGGTGATGAAGAAGCCCTTGCTGATGTGCACGGTAAAGATCGCGACCAACATGACCAGCACGATCACAGCCGGCCCAAGCGCCCCACCGAGGCCCAGCGCCATCAACAGTCCGCCGCCAAACTCGCCGAGCCCGGCGAAGAACGCGAAAACTCGGCCCGGTCGAAAGCCGATGCCTTCGAAAAAGCCACCGGTACCGGCTAGGCCGTAGCCGCCGAACCAGCCGAAAAGCTTTTGTGCCCCGTGGGCTGCCATGGCTAAGCCCACAACGAGGCGAACGAAGAGTAGCGCTGCATCCATGTTGAAGGTCCTCCGCCCTTATCTTGTCTTAGTAACATACTTATGGTAAGTTATAGCTGAAACGGTAGCACGAGGAAACGTCAATGTCAACGCACGGTGCAGGTACTACGGAAACCGATGGAGTGCCACATGCGCTTTGTCCGCGCTTTCATCGCGCGGTCGAATTGATCGGACGCCGCTGGACGGGGGCGATCATTCGCGTGCTCCTTGGCGGTCCGCGCCGGTTCAATGAGCTGCTTGCGGCAATTCCTGGAATCTCCGATCGACTCCTGACGGAGCGGCTGCGCGAACTCGAACACGAGGAACTGATCGTGCGGCGCGTGGAGCCGGGTTCGCCCGTGAAGGTCATCTATCAACTGACCTGCGCCGGCGCGGAACTGCAAGAGTCGCTCGACGCACTCGGCCGCTGGGCCGAGCGTTGGCTGGGTTTACCGGCGAGTCAGACTCCCGGCTAATACAAACGTAATTCCCTGAGCTTGTAATTGCGGGATCATCGCACGCACCGCCTCGAGCGTCGTTGCGCGTGGGTGACCGATCGCAATTGCGCTGCCGGTGCGCTGCGCAATTGCAGCAGCGTCGCGCAGCTGCCCTTCGGTGTAAGCCACGTCCTCGCGGTTATCCAGGAACACGTCCCGCGACGCGGAGGGAATTCCCGCGGCGTTTGCCTGTTGCGCGCCGACGGATGCTGCGTTCGTGCGTGAGTCGATGAAAAACAGATCGCCGTGTTGCGCGAGCACCTGCATCACATCGCGCATTACGCGCGGATCGGCGCTGGCCTTGCTGCCCTCGTGATTGTTGACGCCTTGCGCGAGCGGCACTTGCGCGAGGTCGTCTTGCACTTGCGCGGCGACCTGCGCGTCGGTCATCGACGTCTTCACCTCACCCGGACCGGGATACATGCCCGAAAGCGTTTCCATCGGCAGGTGGAGCATCACGCCCTTGCCCGCGTCGTGCGCTTCTTGCGCGATTTTGGTTCCCGCATGCACGTGTGGAAGAACCGAAAGCGTCAGCGGAACCGGCAGCGCGATGAATCCGCGTTCGATATCGACCCACTGACCGCAATCATCGACGATCAATGCGAGTTTGGGCCCGCTAGGGTTTGGTGTGAGCGTCGGCGTCGCGCTCGCAGCCGGCGACGGCGTGAGCGGCGGCGATTCGGTGCTACCAGCGGCTGCCGGCGTTTCCGTCGCCGTGGCTTGCGCGACCGGCGACTGCAGCGGTGCGGTCGCGACGCGATGCGAGATTGGCCCGAGCAGGTACCAACCAGCTGCGCAGGCGATGATGAAGAGGACAAGGAGCGGGAGCCAGCCGCCCGATGGACGGCGCCGCGCGCGGCGTTTCGACACGAGGTTCGCAAGTTCTCATGCTCAATGCATTTGACCTACTCTAATGCATAGATCTGCGGAGGTTTCGCAATGCATGTTCAGGCTCGAACGACCTCGCTAGTCGTCCCTGCGATAATTGCCGGCATCATCGGCGGATTTTTCGTCGATACATTCTTGTCGCTTACGCATCACGTATCGCCGATCGTGCTGTGGAGCAGCATGGCGGCCACAACCGCCGGCCCCGGCAGCCCGTGGTGGATCGGCCTCGTCGTGCACGTCATTACTTCCATCGTGTGGGCACTACTCTACGCGTACATCTTCAGCACTATCGGCCAGATGGAGAACTGGCTCATCGGCGGTGTCGCGTGGGGCGTCCTCGTGACCGCGGTTATGTCGTTGCTCGTTGCGTTGAAGACAGGTTCACCGTGGAGCGCGGTGTTTGCGCAAGATTTTCTCGGGACCGACGTGTTCTACGCGCTGCCCATGGCGTTCTTTCTCGCCCAAGTGGCGCGTCGCCGGTAATTGCTGCAGGGCATTCGGGTCGTCGCGATCGCGACGAATCTTCCCGGGCCGCTTGCCGCGGCGAGGTTGCGCGCGCTCGGCGCCAGCGTCGTCAAGATCGAATCGCTGCGGGGCGATCCGTTGGCCGCAGCTGCGCCGGCGTGGTACGAGCAAATAATCACCGGTATGGAGATCTTGCAGCTCGATTTCCAAGAACCTGAAGCAAAGCCGCTGCTCGCCGAGCGCTTACGCGATGCCGACCTGCTGCTTACCTCGATACGTCCGCGATCGCTGGCAAACATCGAACTCGATTGGCCGGCGCTGCACCCGCGCTATCCGCGGCTGTGCAGCGTTGCGCTCATTGGAGAACCGCCGCCCGATGACGATCGGCCTGGACACGATTTGACCTATCAGGCGCGTGCCGGTATGATCGCGCCACCCGCCTTGCCGCGCGTGCTGGTCGGAGACATGGCTGCCGCCGAACGCGTCGTCAACGTTGCGCTTGCATTGATCGTGCAGCGCGAGCGCACCGGGCACGCGGACTTCGCTACCGTAGCGATTACCGACGTCGCGCGTGATTTCGCCGAGCCGTACCATCACGGCCTCACCACCGAACGCGGGCCGCTTGGTGGCGGCTTGCCGGTCTACAATATCTACCAGGCGCGTGAAGGTTGGGTCGCTGTTGCCGCATTGGAACCGCATTTTACGCAGCGTCTGCAAACCATGCTGGGCGTCGAGCGTCTCGACGCCGAGTCGATCGGCGCGGCCTTCGCGCAGCGGACGGCGCAGGAGTGGGAAACGCTCGCGCAGCACCACGACCTGCCGCTTGCAGCGATACGATAAGAAGGAGAAACACCTCATGGATGTCGCCGGAAAAACCATTCTCGTGTCGGGGGGAAGCTCAGGCTTAGGCGCAGCGTGCGTGCGCGAGTTCTCCGGCGCCGGCGCGAACGTGGTCGTCGCCGACATCGGCGAGCACGGTGCGCAACTCGCGAGCGAGCTCGGCGCGCGCGTCCGATTTGCCAAGACCGATGTGACCGATGAAACGCAGGTGTCTGCCGCGATTGCGCTCGCCCTCACGCAGTTCGGCGCACTACACGGCGCGATCAACTGCGCCGGCATTGCCACCGCCGAACGCGCCGTCGGAAAAGACGGTCCGCAGCCGCTCGCGCACTTTAGCCGCGTGATCGCGGTAAACTTAATCGGCACGTTCAACGTCGTGCGGTTGGTCGCGGCGGAAATAATGAAGCGTCCCGTCGATCCGAATGAGGATCGCGGTGTCATCGTTTGCACGGCATCGGTCGCGGCATTCGACGGACAGATCGGGCAGGCGGCGTACGCGGCGTCGAAAGGCGGGGTAGTAGGACTTACACTGCCACTGGCGCGCGAGTTTGCGCAGTCCCAGATCCGCGTCTGCAGCATTGCACCAGGCATCTTCGACACGCCGATGCTCGCCGGATTGCCCGATGCCGCACGCGAGTCGCTCGGCAAGCAAACACCGTTTCCGGCGCGACTCGGTCAGCCGCGCGAGTACGCGGCGCTCGCGCGTCACATCTTCGAGAATCAGATGCTCAACGGCGAGACAATCCGGCTTGACGGCGCAATCCGTTTGGCCCCCCGATAAGAACGGCTTCTTTTCGTCGTCAGTTCTTGGCGACGACGCGCATGGGGGCAGCCGTTTCATTGACGAGCGCGGGATACTTCTCGCGAAGCGCGCGCAGCTTCGGCAAATCGTTGTAGACGATATACGGATTATCGGAATTGTGAACCAAGTAATCTTGGTGGTAGGCCTCGGCGGCATAGAAGCCGTTCAGCGGCGCCACTTTGGTCACAATCGGGTCGGCATAGACGTGACGTTTGCCAAGTGAGGCAATATACGCAAGGGCTCGGTCACGTTGTTCTGCCGTCGTGTAGTAGATCTCGGAGCGGTACTGCGAGCCGTCATCGGGACCTTGCCGATTGAGTTCGGTCGGATCGTGTGCAACCAGGAAATAGACGTCGAGCAGCTGTTCGAAACTCACCTTCGATGGATCGAACGTGACGTCAACCGACTCGGCGTGTCCGGTCGTGCCGGTCGAGACCATCTCGTAATGGGCCGTATCGGCAGCGCCACCGGAGAAGCCCGCGACCACGTGCGTCACGCCGCGAACGGATTCGAAAACAGCCTGCATGCCCCAAAAGCAGCCGCCCGCCAGCACAACGTGCTGCGTCGCCGCCGGTGCCGGGGCGATACCGCCAAGGAACATCCCCGCGAGGGCCAACGTTGTAAGGGTACATGCGCGCAAACGGTTCATAGCAGGAGTACGCTTCGGCGCCGCTCCCGGATGACTTCCCAGGAATCCCAAAGACGGCACCCGATACCATGATAAGGATGAAATCTCCACACGGGATTCTGCTTGCATGTCTTGCAGTGCTTTGCGCTGCGCTGATGGTTTCGGCCAAGGCGCCGGCAGCCTCGCCGGCCGCCACGTCGGTCGTGGCCGACGTGACGCCGTTCCCCTCACCGGACGATCTGCTGGCGAAGGTCCGCGACCAGTTCCGCTCGCATCGCCCGCCGCCGCCGTTCGAGACGTACACGATCGTTCGCAAACAGCAAACGAACTACGGCTATCCGGATTACGTGAACAGCTACACCGACCACGTCTGGTATCGCTCGTCCGATCACGCTGCGCTGCGGCGGCGCATCAGCGATCTCGGGGATGTTGGTCCGATGACGTTCGATCGCCCGATCTTCAACGCCGCGACCGATCCGGGTCCGCCGACTGCCGACGTCTTCGAGCCGGCGCCGCTCCACACGTATCCGCCGAGTTTCGTTCCCACGCCGGAAGCGTCGCTTCCGCCGGTGATCGCGGTCGTTCGGGTGCACGCCGAGTTCGATTATCGCGTCACCAACGTTCAGCACGAGGGCGACGAGCTGCACCTCACGCTCGTGCCGCGGCGCGATCCCGAACGTAATCGTTTGCGTGAAATGTGGGTGACTGCAAAAACGCTCGAGATGCGCAAACTGGTCGCGACCGACAAGCTCTTCGTTCCGGGACACGATCCCTATCCCGTGCTCTTCACTATTGAATTTTCGATGTACGAGGGCATTCCGGTCATCACGCACATTCACGGCGTCGTGTACGGAAGCTACGATGGGGACGGCCAGACGGTCGACTACGACTTCAAGGATTTGGTCTTCCCGGCGTCGCTTCCGGACTGGTACTTTGATGCACGCCAGTACGCGCAGCATCTCAGCGATGCGCCCGAACCGCCGCTACCCAACAAGTAGCGACGTCGCGATCTCTGCTGCCAAGCGCGCGTTGCTACGCACCAGCGCGACGTTCGTTTCGAGGCTGCGTCCCTGCGTCAACGCAAAGACGCGGTCGAGCAGCCAGGGCGTGAGCGCCTTCCCGCTGATGTGCTCGTCCTGCGCTTCGGCGACAGCGCGCTCGATGATCTCTGCCATCACGTCATGGGGGATCTCTAGCGCCGCATCGATGGGATTGGCAACCAGCATGCCGCTCTCGACCTCAAGCTGACGCGCGGTACGGAAGATCGCGGCGATCGCTGCCGGATCGTCGCAGCGAAGCGGCGCCGGCAGGCCGCTCCCGCGGCTCCAAAACGCGGGAAATTCATCGCTTCGGTACACGATCGTCGGCACGCCGAGCGTCTCGAGCACCTCGAGCGTTTTGGGGATGTCGAGAATGGCTTTGGCGCCGGCGCAAACGACCAGCACCGGCGTTTGCGCGAGTTCCGCTAGATCCGCCGAGATATCGAGAGAACTCGCGACGCCGCGGTGAACGCCGCCGATGCCGCCGGTCGCGAAGACCGCGATGCCGGCGCGATGCGCGCAGAGCATCGTGGCAGCAACCGTGGTCGCGCCGTCACGTCGTCCGGCGATCGCATACGCGAGATCGGCTCGGCTGAGCTTGAGCATCTGCGGCGACGTTGCGACACGTTCGAGTTCGTGCTCGTCTAAGCCGACGCGAATCGTTCCCTCGAGCACCGCAATCGTTGCCGGCACGGCGCCGGCAGCGCGCACCTCGGCTTCAACCGCTTGCGCGGTTTCCAGATTGCGCGGATACGGCATCCCGTGCGCCAGGATCGTCGATTCGAGCGCTACGACGGGCCTACGCTGCTCGAGCGCGTCGCGGACCGCCGCGCTAACGTGGATGGCGTTCATCTAAGGCGCGAAGCGCGTCTTCCAATATGGTGCGCGCGCTTTGCGGATCGGCGACCGCATGCACGTCGAGGTAGAATTCGATGCCGTTGCCGTGCTCGCTGAAGACGGTCGGGCCTTCGGGGCCGTCGATGTAGCCGTCGATCATGTACGGTACGACGTCGCGCGAGATCCCTTTCACCCGGATCGGTGGCAGCGCGTGCGCGCGAACGGTGCCGCGCACCAGCGCGTAGGTTTCGTAACTGACGACGAGCGTGCCGGGCTCGGCGATCGATTCCAGGCGCGCGGCAAGGTTCGCCTCGGCACCGATGATCGTGTAGTCCATGCGCTGTGCCGAACCGAAATTGCCGACGTTGCAGTAGCCGGTGTTGATCCCCATCCGCACCTGGAACGGATGCTCGATGCCCTGCGCGCGCCAGCGGGCATTGAGTTCGATCAAGCGCGCTTGCATGGCCAACCCCATAAAGACACAGGCGATGGCGTCTTCGGTTTCGCCGCTGGTTTCCGGATCGCCGAAGAAGACGAGGATTGCATCGCCGACAAACTTATCGAGCGTCCCGCCGTAGCCTAGCGCGATGGCGGACATCTCGGTGAAGTATTCGTTGAGCAGCGCGGTGAGCTGCTCGGGTTGCAGCCGTTCGCTGGTCGACGTGAAATCTTTGATGTCGGAGAAGAAGATCGTGAGCTTCTTGCGTTTGGTCGCAAGCTCCGCGTCGGATTTCCCGCTGAAGATCGCGTCGTAGATTTGCGGCGAGATGTAGCGTGAGATCTTCTTCGAGATGGATGCAAGCGAATCGTAAGCGTTCGACAATGCGCGAGATTGCCGCCGCTGCACATAGAGCGCGGCAAACCCGACGATGGCGATGAACACGAAATAGATCAGGAGATAGCGAAATTGCCCGATGTCGTATCCGACCGGTTCGGTGACGATCAACTCCTGAATGCCGCGCACGTCGCCGACTTTCCAGTCGTGCTTCGGACTATCGGGACTGGCGTTGTGGCAGGCCACGCAGCCGGCCTGCATGATTATCGGCGTTACGTAGCTGACCTGGGAATTCATACCAGTCCACGTTACGTTGGTGAGGGCTTGATGCGGATTGCGCTCGAGTGACGTAAGCGCCGCATCTTCGAAGGCGTCGAACGGATGCGCGGGCGAGCCGCGAAACGGATAGTGCGAAATGAAGCGATACCGGTAGGTGGCCTGATCGTTGCCGATCACATGACCGAGTTCGAGTGAAAACTTCGCCGGGATCGGGATGCCGCCAGGATGCTCGAGATAGTGAGCGGTCACGAAGGCGTGACCATTGGCAGCGAGCACACGATCGACGACGTCCTTGGCGTAGAACGTGCGGATGCCGGTGATAACCGTCGACAGGTTGGTGGCTTGGTGCTCGAGGCTTGCGTTCGTGATGTCGCGCAGATCTAGCCAGGTAGCAAGCGGGAGCCCGATCAGAACGATTGCCACCAAGAGCGCCGTTAAGGGAGCAAGGAGCGCTCGCCTGGTGCCCGGTCGATCATTTAGAATTGTAAAGCTCCTGTAAGCAAGCTTCTGGTACATTGGCCCCCGGCCAAAAGGACGAGGGAAACCTTCTTCGTGGGCGGTGAACCTACACCCCGGAGGTGTACGGTTGCAATCGTCACGCATACTTCGTGTTGGCGGGAACGCTGCGGAGAACCAGACCCTAGAAGCGCTCTTGCGCGGGGCTGGACATCCGCAGATCGTGGTCGCTAGCGTCGCGGAGGCCCTCGAGGCGATCGCGTCTCGAAGCATTGACTTGGTGTTGCTGGACTTGATTGCTCCCAGCAATGACGTGTTCAACGTGCTGCGGGCAGCCCAACCGGCGAACGGCAAGACGTCGCGCGTTCCGGTGATCGTCACGGCGCCGGTGACCGCCAACGATCGCGTGCAAGCCTGTCTACAACGCGGTGCCGAGGACTACGTCTCGACGCCGTTCGACGCAACGAATGCGTTGATCCTGACGCGTCGTATCGAGCTGTGCTTGCAGCGCAAAAACCTGCGCGAGTTTACCATCCGCTTGCGTGCCTCCAAGCCCGACGATACCGCGCTCGTCGAACTCTACTCGAGCGCGTCGAACAAGTTCGTGCCGCAGGAATTTCTCGAACATCTCGGACGCAAGACGATCACCGACGTCCGTTTGGGTGACCACGTGCAGCGCGAGATGACGGTCTTTTTCTCGGATATTCGCGAGTTTACGCGGCTTTCGGAGACGATGACCCCGCAGCAGAACTTCGACTTCCTCAACTCCTACCTCAAACGCGCGACGCCGATCATCCGCGCGAATCACGGCTTTATCGACAAATACATCGGCGATGCGATCATGGCGCTCTTCCCGCGCGATCCAGCCGACGCGTTGCGCACCGGCGTCGAGTTGCAGCGCGAACTGCTCAAATACAACCAAGGGCGCGCGAAAGCCGGCTACGAGCCGGTGCGCATCGGTATCGGCTTGCACAGCGGTGAGCTCATCCTGGGCACAATCGGCGAAGAAAGCCGCATGCAGACGACCGTCATTGCCGACGCGGTAAACGTTGCCGCGCGCATCGAGGGTCTGACCAAGGTCTTCGGCGTGTCGTTGCTGCTCGGCAAGCCGATTGTCGACAAGCTGCCGCCTGGTCACGGCTTTCATCTGCGGCACCTGGGCGCCGTCAAAGCCAAGGGCAAGACGCGCAACGTTGAAATCTACGAGTGTTTCGACAACGACCCACCGGAGCTGCAGCAACACAAGGTCAACAGCAACGATCTCTTCGCGACCGCGATCAATGAGTATCGCGAAGCGCTCTTTTTGAGTGCTGGGAAAACGTTTGCGCGGGTCGCGCAGCTGAACCCCAATGACACCGTGGCGGCGCACTACCGCGATAGCTGCTCGCTTGCTGTCCTAAAAGGCGGCGGTGCCGCGTCCTGGGACGGCGCCGAGCGCATCGAGACCAAGTAGTCAAGCCGCTCTCAAAGTTTAAGCTCAGATTAGATGTCGTCGGCGCCGGCGACAACCCGAAGGTCTACGACGTTGACGCGATGCAAGGTTCTCGCTGTCACCACTATGGGAGTGCACACGATGCACACGTCGATCGTCCGCGCGCCGTTCGCGCTCGTCCTGGCCGCAACACTCGCGGCATCTTACATTGGTGCCGCGGCGCCGGCTCGCGCCGATGACCCCGGTGCGCCGCCGTCCTATGCGGTGCAGGGGCCGCCCGATGCGATGCAAGCGCCGCCCGATGCAATGCAAGGGCCGCCCGATACGACGCAAGCGCCGCCCGGTGTCGCTCGACTTTCGGTCGTCGATGGCCAGGTGGGTGTCAAGCATGGCGACGCCGGCGATCAGGCGGCAACCGCTAACACGCCGATCGTCGCGGGAGATTACATTACCACCGGCAACGATGGACGCGCCGAGGTTCAACTTGACGGCGCCAACGTCGTTCGTGCAGGCGCCGGCACGCAGTTGCGCTTCACGCAACTCGACGGTACCAACGACGTCGCGCAGATCGCCGAAGGAACCGTTGAGCTGCGCGTCTTTGCCACCGGCCAAGACAACGTGCAACTCGAAACTCCGTCGGCCGACGTCGAGCCCTCGCAGGCCGGCGAATATATCGTCAGCGTCACGAGCGACGGCAACACCCAGGTGACGGCGCGCAGCGGAAGCCTCTCGGTCGTAACGCCGCAAGGCACGCAAGAAGTCGATCCCGGCAAGACGATGGTTGTCGCCGGTGAGGCGAACAATCCGCGCTACCAATACATCGATGAAGTCGCGCAGAGCGACGTTGAAGCCTGGGGCGATCAGCGCGATGCGATGCTCGCGTCAGCGCAAAACGGGCCGCAGTCGCAAGGCGTTCCGGGCGACATGACCGGCAGCGCCGATCTCAATCAGTACGGCAACTGGGTCGACATTCCGGGCTACGGCAATGCCTGGGTTCCAAGTGACGTTGCACCCGGCTGGTCGCCGTATAGCAACGGCTCATGGGTGTCAATGAACTACTACGGCCCGACCTGGGTCGCGGCCGAGCCGTGGGGCTGGGCGCCGTATCACTACGGACGCTGGTTCTATGCGCCGACGGTCGGCTGGGCGTGGACGCCCGGTCCGCGTTACGCGCGGCCGTCTTGGTCGCCCGCCAACGTCGCCTTCTTTGGATACGGCGGCGGCGTGGGTATCGGCGTCGGATTTGGAAACGTCGGCTGGGTGCCGCTCGCGCCGGGCGAATCCTATCGCCCGTGGTGGGGCCCAGGCGCGTCGATTTCGTTCGGTCTTTCCTTCAACAGCTACCGTAACTATGCCCACGGCTTCGTCGGCGTGCCGTATTCGACGTGGCAGCGCGGCGTGGTCAATCGCGCACATCCGATGAGCGCGGGTGCGTTACAGTCGACCAACTTCTATCGTGGAACCATGCCGACATCGCGCTTTGCAGCGAACACGCAATACACGAATCGCTCGCTCGCCTCGAACTTCCCGCGGCCGCAGTACCAGCGCTTCAGTGCGATCCGTTCGTACGCCGCACCATCGGGGTGGCAGCGCTTCGGCGGCAACAGCGGTGCGCAACAGCGCTATGCCGGCTATCAAGGACAGCGGACATATCCATCGTCGTACCAGCAGGCGCGTCAATATCCATCGTACGCGCAACAGCGTTCATACCAAGCGCAAGGCCAGTACCAAGCGCGCGGTCAGTATCAAGTGCAAGGCCAGTATCAAGCGCGAGGCCAGTACCAAGCGCGAGGCCAGTACCAGGCGCGGGGCCAGTACCCAACGCAACGTCAGTATCAGTCGTATCAGGGGCAGCGTCAGTACGCGGCGCCCCAGCGGCAATACCAGTCCTATCGGCCGCAACAAGCAACTCGGAGTGCGCCTTCAGGAGCAAGCAACCGCGGAGGAAACCATCCGCGTGGACCAGGGAGACCGTAAAGTACAAAAATAGCGCACGGAGACGCCGCCTTTAAGGACGGCGTCTCTTCCACAATTGAGGGCACCCCAAAATGCGAATGATGATCGGCCTTTTGGCCGTCTTGATCTTCGCCGGCGTTCCGCTTAGCACGCCGGCTGCGACCTATTCCGGACCCGCCCCCGCCGACGAATACTTTGGCCCCCACAAACAAAGCATCTTAGAGATTCGCAATCGACTCGATCGTATCGACACGAAGAGCGATCGCGAGTTGATCGACGATAACGCCACAGTCGAGCTCGACGACGTTGCGGCGTCGCTGAGCGATTGGCGTTCACAATACCCGAGCGACCCGTGGCTGCCGCGTTTCTACGCGCGCCTGCTGCACGACTATCACCGTGCGGGCGCGTCCTCGAGCGATCGTGCCGTCGCGATGCTCAACGAAATGAAGAGCGCGTATCCCGACGCCCCGGAAACCAGCGAGATCCTCGCGATGACGTTTGCCGGCGGAACACTGGTACCGGTCCCCGTTCCGGTTGCCGCGGCGCCGGTTTACGTCACGCCGGTTTACGTGGCGCCCGCACCGGTTACGTTCGCCTCAGTGGCGCCGGCCGCGCAGCTCCGTCCGGGAGCGTGGCAGCGGTTTGACTCGATGCGTTCGGGCACGCCGACGACGCCCTCGACATCGACCACCGTCACGACCACGGTAACGACCTCGACCGGCTCGGGCGGTCCGTAACCGGTAGATCCCGAAGCCACGCCGTTGTGGGGAAGCTCTACAACGACGTGGCTGGTCGTGACCTGGGCCGTCTCGCCGCGCTAAGCGACGGCATCTTCGCATTTGCGATGACGCTGCTCGTGCTCAACATTCGCGTGCCCGTCGCCGCTGCTATACACAGCGAAGGCGAACTCGGGCACGCGTTGCTGGGGCTCGCTCCCCACCTCTTGACCTGCGTCATGACGTTTCTGACGTTGGGCATTTTTTGGATCGGCCAGCAAACGCAACTCAATGCCTTGCGGGAGGCCGATCGCGACGTGGCGTGGCTCCACATCGGCTTCATGTTCGCCGTCGTGCTCACGCCGTTCTCGACCGCGTTGCTCGCCGAATTCATCACCTTTCGCGTGGCCATCCTGATCTATTGGGGCAACATCGCGTTCTTAGGGTTGATGCTCTATCTTGCTTCGCGGCACGCGTTTCGCGCCGACCTGTTCAAGGAACACCTGCTGGTTGGCTACTACGCGCTATTTCGGCGGATCGTAAGCTCGCAGTCGATGTACGCGATCGCCGCGCTGCTGTGCTTCGTGAACACGTGGTTGAGCATCGGACTGATTTTCGCGATTCAGCTCAACTATGTGTTTGCGCCGCGCATTCCGTGGCTCTACCGGCTCTAGCGGTAGAACGTGTAAAGCGCGCTGTAGTGGCGCGCGACCGTGGCATTCACGTGCGCCGCATCGCAACCGGTTGCCGGAGGAAGGCCGCCCAACGTGTTCGAGCGCACGACGAATCGCGCGCCGCTCAGGACGCCGTTGCCGGTTGCGGACGTCACGCGCAACACCAGCTCGGGCACGCTGTTCGGGCTGTCGGCGCGCGCGATTGGATTCGCTCCGTCAGCGACGATCGAGCTTCCGTCCTTGGCCGTCCACGTTGGGCCCGCGCTATGCGTTCCAAAGTCCGTGCCGTCGTCGTTCACGAGGACAGCCTTGGGGCCGACGAGCTTCCATGCAAATGTTTGCGCGGTTGCGCGGCAGGCGTAGATCTGCGCGCCTCCGCCTTGCACTTCGGCGATAGCCACGGCTCCGGCCGGCGGAGCGATCGTTTGCGCCAGTAAGAATATCAGTGCAATCATTGCGATCGATCCTTTTCGCCGCGAAGTGCCGCGGCAACGGCGGTGATGCTTTCACGAAGCGCGCGCCGCGCTTTCGGCACGATGCCCGGGATGTTGACGAATCCGTGTGCTAGCGTTGGTCGCAGGTCGTACGTAACCGGCACGCCGGCAGCGCGTAAGCGATCGGCGTACGCGCGTCCCTCGTCAACGAGCGCATCGTATCCGGCAGCGAGCACGTACGTGGGAGGCAAAGCCGCTGGTTCGGGAGCGTCGATCTGCCGCAGCCACGGATTCGCCGCGTCGTCCTTCGAGCGAAAGAAGTTCTGCATGAACCACGTGCGCAGCTCCGGTGTGAGTGGAAGGCCCTTGTTGAATTTGCGTCGCGATGGAAAGCGTTCGGTCGCGTCCAGCGGCGGATAGATCAAAAACTGATAGGCCGGGCGCTCGAGACCTTCGTCGGGCGCAAACGAGCTCAGCGTGGCTGCCAGCGCGCCGCCCGCGGAATCGCCGCCGACCGCGATGCGGCGCGGATCGAGTCCGAGCGACGCGGCCTCCTGTTGCAGCCAACGCAGCGCGTCGAACGCGTCCTGGTACGCCACCGGGAAGCGATGCTCCGGCCCCATGCGATACTCGACCGAAAGCACCGCGATCTTCCCCTCGTGGGCAAAATAGCGCGCGAGATGATCGTAGCTCGGCACGTCGCCGATCACCCAACCGCCGCCGTGGAAGAAGAGGAGCACGGGGAGCGGTGCGGTCGCGTTCGCCGGGCGATGCAAATGCGCGAGCATCGTTGCGCCGTCACGCGTAGGAATCGTGAGTGCGGTCGTCTCGACGTCCTCGACCGGCGGCATGCCGAAGCGGCGGTTGAGTTCGGCGTAGCCGGCGCGCACTTGCGCGACGGTGGCTCCGGGCCGAAACTGTCGGCCGCGTGCAACCGTGATCCAGTGCAGCAGCGTGGTATGCCAATCGAGCATGTGTTATGGCCTCAAGTAGGTGCCGAACCAGTCGGCGAAAATATGCAAGCGCTCAACTCTATGGATTGGGTGACCGACGCGATTGAGATCGTGATTTTCGTTCGGAACTTCGACGAACCGCGCGGTGCGTCCAAGCTGTTTGAGTGCTGAGAACTCGTCGAGCGTTTGGTCGATCGGGGTCTCGGTGTCTTCGGTCGAATGGAGCAAGAGCACCGGTGTGTGCACGTTCTCCACGAAGTTCAAGGGTGAGTCGGCGTAGTTCTTGCTGGTCGCATCCCAGGGTTTGCCCCAGGCATACTCGCCGCCCAGGCCATTCGAACTTGCGAAAAATGCGTCGAGCGATTCGGTCGCGAGATCGCTTGCCGGGCGTTCGCTGACCGCCGCCTTAAAGCGATCGGTGTGCGCGATGACCCACAGGGTCGCGTAGCCGCCATAACTGCCACCGATGACGCCGAAGCGATTCGGGTCAACGTTGGGTCGCGTGGCGACTGCGTCCATGACGCGCATGACGTCGTCAAACATCGGTGGTCCCCAGTTGCCTTCGAGCGCGTGCTCGAACGGCCATCCGTAGCCGATGCTGCCCTCGGGATTGATGAAGACGACGTTATAGCCGAGCCCACACCAGTATTGCAACTCGTGAAAGAAAGTGGAACCGAACTCCGCTTGCGGGCCGCCATGGATATCGAGGATCGTCGGTCGCGGCCCAACGGCATGCGCACCAACCGCGGGCATGAACCAGGCCTGCACGCGATATCCCGCGGCATCGGTAATCCAGAGGGTTTGCGGCGTCGAGAGCAGGGCGCGCGAGAGATACGCAGCGTTGAGCGCGGTGACGGCGCGACTGCGAACGCTGCGACGGTCGAGCACGCAGACCTCGGCGGGATGTAAGAAGTCTGCGCAGGTGTAGGCGATCGTGCTGCCGTCGGCGCTCATCGTGCAGTCCGCGACTTCGCCCGTGCCGCTGGTAAGCTTGCTTACCGATCCGGAATGCGTATCGATCGCAATCAGCGTGCTCCCGCCCGGCGTCGAAATGTCGGTGACGATCGCGCGATCGCCGGGCGCAAAGATCGGACCGCAGATGGCGCCGGGCATTTTGAGATCGGCGAGCACCCAGTCGCCCCATTGATAGACGTTCGGGCCGACGAGCGTGGTAGCGATGGAATCGCCCAGCGACGCTGAAACCAGCGCCGGATATTCGGCGCTATCCTCGACGTCTCTCGAGAAGAAGTAGATTCGAGTCCCGCTGTGCGCGTACGCGGGCTGGACGTTCGCCTCTTTGGCGGATTCGATGCGCTGCATCTCGCCGCCGGCCGAAGGGATGACGTAGATATCCGAGAGGCCGACCTTCGGCGATTCGCGCCGCGTGGAGCTAAACGCGATGTGGCTGTCGTCGGGCGACCAGGCGAATTGGTCCTCCGACCAGCGATGGCCGCTGGTTAACGCGCGCGGTTGCGATCCGTCGGCGCGCATCACCCACAGATGCTGGTGTTTGTCGTACGTGTAGCCGATGCCGTTGGCTTCGTAATCCTCGACGTCGATCTGCCGAATATCGCTCTTCCGCTGTGCCGGCGACGGTGTGAACTTGGCCGCAGCGAAATCGACCTGCGCCGGCGGCTGCGCGTCGGTCGTGACCGAGGCGAAGGCGATTCGGGTTCCGTCGTGTGACCAGACCGGGCCGTACGCGCCGCTCGGCACGTGCGTGAGCTGGATCGTCCGGCGCGAATCGAGCAGGTACGCGAAGATCTGCGGTACGCCCGCAACGATGCGCACGAACGCGATGCGCGCGCCGGAAGGCGACCAGGCGGGGCTATCGGACGCACCGTCAGCGGTAAGCGCGTGCGGTGTTCCACCACTGACGGGGACGAGCCACAGATTGCTGTCGTAGCGATCGTGCGGGCCGTTCATTCGCGCGACGACGAACGCGACCGAATGCCCATCCGGCGAAATAGCCGGCGCGGAGACGAGCGAGAGCGCAAAAAGATCTTCGGCGCGCACCGGGCTGCGCGTCGACGCGGGCGAAACTGCCGGCGCCAGGAGGGCGAGTGCTAACGCGAGCGCGCCAAGACGCGGCTTCATTTCGGCTTCAACGCGTTCTGAGCTTTTTGCGCGAGGGTTTCGAGATGCGCGCGGGTAGCGTCGTCGAGTCCACCGCCGGCGACGCGCGCGTTAGCTGCTTGAGCGATTCGACCGAGTTCGAGCCGCGCGAATGCCTGCGCGTCGGGCGGTGCAGCGGCCGCGGGCGCTGTCGCAAGTGCGATCAGCTTGTCTTCGTAGATCGACTGGAGATTCCGGCGCAGCAGCGAGATGCTTGCGCGCTCGCCGAGCTCGCGGTAAACCGATTGCTGCATCCAGCTGAAGAATTGCGGCAGCGTGAGTGTCGGCCCGGTCGATTCGAGCGGGTTTTGTTCGAGGCGCGCGAGCACGGCCGGCTGGAACAGATAGTCGATCGCAGCGGCTTGCGCGTGGCCGATGTTGTCGACAATCGGGTAGTCGTGCCGTTGCGGCGGGTTGTACGCCCAGACCGGAAGATTACCGTAGTTCTCCCACCCGACGTACCCATAACCGGCCCACTCCGAATACCCGAGCCGTTCGAGCACCTGCGGCAAAAATGTCAGGTGCTTGTCGGAGAACAGGTAGTCGTTGAGGATGGAAAAGGCGCGCTGTTGCATCGAAAGTGGAGCTGGAACGATCGGCGCTTCCGCTCCCGGATCGCCCCGGTGCGCGCGCGAGAGATACTGTCCGCCGATCCAGTGCGGCGTCTTCGAGGCGAGCGAGATGTAACGCATGTAGGCGCCACGAAACGCGACGGTCGCCGATTCATAAGCACTTCCGCCGTGCGGCAGAAGCTGCGCATCGCGGTCCATTAACGCACGGTTCATGTCGAGCTGCACGACCGTCCAGGACAATTGGTCGTTCGAGAGCTCGCCTTGTTCGACGCGGGGATCGGCAGCGTGGCCATCGCTCCACGACACGTCTTCGTCGGACGCGTAGCGGTAGAGTGGGTTCGACCATGCCGACGCCCAACGTTCGAGCGTGGGTAGTTCATCTTCGGGCGTTTTCGCGCCCGGGACCGCTTGATAGGCGAACTTCATCGCGTAGTAGTCGTAGGGTCCGAGAACGGTTTGGTAATACGATCCCTGGCCGTAGCGCTTGGGCCAGATGTTGAGCGGCGCGTACTCCATCACCGTCGTGGCGACGCCATACTTCGCGGTGAACGCGGGATCTTGCAACTCCTTCGCGGTGTAGGCGTCGTGCCCGATGAAGTTGTGCTGCATGCCGAGATTGTGACCGGTTTCGTGCAAGATCTCGGACTGAAAGTGGTCGTAGATGAATTGCTCGGGCACGGGATCCGTATTGCGCCCATAACGTACCGGGTCGACGACGTCGCGCCAAGCGTTGGCGGCGCTGGTCGCGCTATCGGCCGAAATCAAAATGCCGGTGCGAAACTCCTCACCGGTGAGCGGATTGAAGAGCGTCTGTGAATCGGCGCCGAAGCTCGGGCGCTGTTCGGCGACCCAGCGTAGGACGTTGTAGCGGATGTCGTCAGCGTCGAAGTTCGGATCGTTCGGCTGCGGAATCACTTGGATCGCATCGAGAATGCCGACCTTCGCGAGCGCGACGTTCCAGCCGAGCACGGCGTCCGCGATCGGCTTGCGAAAGCGCGGTGGGATCGTGTCGCTCATCACAAACACCATCGGATGGGTTGCCTTCGATGGTTTGGTGGGATCGGCCGGTGCGAAGTTCCAGCGCACCAGATAGCGTAGATAGCGATTGGGCGCGGTATCGAACGCCGGCGAGAAATCGAGATAGATGTCGTCGTAAATGCCGACGCGGTCGTCGGCAAAGCGCGGCACGTAGTCGTCGTGCGGAAGTTGCGCGAAGTTGTACACCACCTGCATCTGCACGCTACGCGCGTCGGGCGCGGTGTCCGGCGCGACGTGCGGCGCGTTGGTCGCCCAGAGCTGCTCGACGTCCAGGACGACGTTTTCGGGGAACGCCTTGGTCGAGCCAAAGTACGTCCGCGATGGGTCGAGGCGATAGGCGGTCTGCGGCGTGGTACGCAGCGAGCCGTTGATGATGTGGTCCAAGTCCAACGCGTCGCTGAAGAGCGGCGATGCATCGAACACGATGTGGCCGGCACCTTCGGCTGCGATCTTCCCGACGCCGACGACCGATTGCGGGAAGTTACTGCGAACCGCCAGTGTCCCCGATTCGCTGCCCGGCGCGACAAAGGACGTGTTGGGCCAAACGATCGCGATGCCGTCGCCGGCGCGCTCGAAGCGAACCAGCATGGCCGGCAAGTGATCGGTATTGCCCCAGACGATGAAACTGCCGCCCATGCCGTTGCCGGGGACGATTGTCTCAAGGAAGTCGGTGTCGAGCTGCGCGGTTGTGATATCGATGTACACGTGGCCATTTTTGTGCCAGATGCCGAAGAGCCCGTGCTGGCCGGCGGCCGATGCGGTAAACGCGCTATACGGATCGGCTGGGGCGTCGGCCGGGGCGGCGGTGCTACGCGCGCTTAGCGCGGCGCACGCCAATAAAGTAAGAAGAAGACGCTTCATCACGAGAGGGGCGATACAACGCACATCGGAGGGAGTCCCTCTGCGTAGCCGTCGAAGGGGTAATTGCTCGCATGTATCTTGACACGCGGACGATGCTCTTTTCGTTTGCAATCGGCAGCCTCATTATGGCCGTCGGTCTCTTCATTGCGAACGTTCGGGCCGCGCACATGCGCGTGATGACGCTCTGGGTGATCGCCAACTTCGCGCTGTTCATCGGCTGGGGGCTCTACGTGCTGCGCGGCGCAGTCCCGGAGTTTGTAAGCGTGGAGGTGGCGTTTGCGTTCTTCGTCACCGGCTACGCGCTCGAGTTTGCCGCGCTCTCGCTCTTCTGCGGGCGGCGGGTGCGGCCGCTGCTCCTGATTGCCCTCGGCGTGGCCGGTGTCGCGCTCGATACGGGCATCCACCTGGCCGATCCCGCGCACGCCGCGTCGGGGATCGTTGCCTCGTCGCTGATCCTTGCCGGATGGTTCGCGGGCTGTGCGCTGACCCTGGCAATGTGGAGCAGCGTGGCGGAGCGCACCTCGCACCTGATGACCGCGGGATTCTTTGGCGCACTCGCCATCGCCAACGGGGCCTTTGCGATCTACATGCGCTTTGCGGGCGATCTGACGATCACCCCGATGACGAACGGGCTTGCCGAATCGATCGTCCTTGCCGTCGACTACATTGGATTCTTCGGTACGTCGCTCGGCTTCATCTTGATGACGAAGGAGCGGGCCGACAACGAATTGATTCGAACCGCTTCCGTCGACTCTCTCACGGGTCTGTTCAATCGCCGCAGCTTCATGGAGTCGGCGCAGCGCGAGTTACATCGTGCCGAGCGACAACATCTGCAAACCTGCGTGCTGATGCTCGATCTCGATCACTTCAAGGAGATCAACGACAGCTTCGGCCATCCGACCGGTGACCTGGTACTCGCCAGCTTTGCCGACGTGCTCCATGCGAGTCTGCGACCCTTCGACGTCGTGGGGCGCTATGGAGGCGAAGAGTTCTGCGTGCTGCTCCCGGGCACGGGGATCGGCGAAGCCACAACAATAGCCGAACGAATTCGTAACATTGCTAGTCAGACCTCAGTAGAGGCCCGCGCTGCTACAATCCCGTACACGGTGAGCATCGGCGTCGTGCAAGCGCCGCCAGGCGTGATTTCGCTGGACGTTTTGGTGGACCGTGCCGACAAGGCACTGTATCAAGCAAAGGCGAGCGGACGAAACTGCGTGCGCGCAGTCTAAAGGCAAAAACAAATCAATGACCCGGGACCCAATTCGTGCCCTCGAAGGTCACTCTGCGCTGCTCTACGGCAACGATGACCAGCAACTCGTCGCATACGTCGTCGACCGGCTCGCCGAGCATCTCGCGAAGGAGTTCCCGGTGCTCGTAGCAGTGACACCGGCGCGCCGCCGCACGATCGCGGCGGGGCTTCATCGGACCGGCATCGATATCGCGGTGATGGAGCGCCGCGGCCTCTTCACCTGTCTCGACGCAAAGACCGCCGCGGAAGAGATTATTGAAAACGGCCCGCTTCCATGGCCTGCGTTCGAAGGCAGGTTCGGCGAGCTGGTGCCCCCGCTACGCAAGCACGGCCCGGTGCGCGCCTATGGGGAGGTCGCCGGCCTCTTGTGGAGGGTCGGCAAACGCGAGGCAGCGATCGAGCTCGAGGTGTGTTGCAATCGCCTGCGCGGATCCGTTGATTTTGAAATGCTCTGTGGTTACGGGATCGACGTCCGCGGTCCAGAGTTCGCGATTGGTTCCGCCGAGGCGATCGTGCGGAGTCACGGCACGGTCATACCGCTTGGCGGTGGAGATTCGCTGCGCTAGCGCGAAGGCTGCACGATGTTTGCAGATATCGTCGGCACTGAGAACTGCATTACCGACCCGGGCGGACTGCGCGTCTATGAATGCGATGGCCTGACCGGCACCCGAGTGCGCCCCGCGGCCGTCGTTCTTCCGGCAACAACCGACGAAGTCGCTCGTTGCATCGTGCGTGCGCGCGAGCGCGGCATGACGATCGTCCCGCGCGGATCAGGTACCGGGCTGTCCGGCGGCGCACTTCCGATTGAAGGTTCTTTGGTGATCGGGTTGTCGCGCATGCGCGCGATCCTCGGTGTGGACCTCGAAAACCAGCGGATGCGCGTCCAACCCGGCGTGATCAATCTCGATATCAGCAAACATCTTGCGCCGCTTGGCTATTACTATGCACCCGATCCGAGCTCGCAAAGTGTTTGCTCGATCGGCGGTAACGTGGCTGAGAATTCCGGTGGTGCGCACTGTTTGAAGTACGGGTTCACGATCAACCACGTCGTGGCGCTGACGATGGTGTTGGCGAGCGGTGAGGTCGTCGAGATCGGCAGCCCAGTCGCTGATCCGCTGGGCTACGATCTGACCGCCGCAGTGATCGGCAGCGAAGGGCTGCTCGGGATCGTCACCGAGGTCGTCGTGCGTTTTCTGCGCAAGCCGCAAGCGACGCGCACGGTGTTTGCAACCTTTCCATCGACCGACGAGGCCGGCGAAGCGGTCTCGCAAATCATTTCGGCCGGGATCGTGCCCGCCGCAATCGAAATGATGGATGCGCTCGCGATCGAGGCAATCGTCGCGGCGACGCACGTCGACTGGCCGCTCGACGTCGGCGCGGCACTCCTGATGGACGTCGACGGCATCGGCGCCGAAGTCGACGAGACCGCGCAGGCTGCCGTCGCGATCTTGCAGAGATGCGGTGCGCTCGAAATCCGCGACCCGCACGATGAGAGCGAGCGCGCGCTGATGTGGAAGGGACGCAAAGGCGCATTTGCCGCAATGGGCCGCATCAGCCCCAACTACTACGTGCAAGACGGCGTCATTCCACGTTCCGACATCGCACGCGTGCTGCGCGAGATTGCAGAACTCTCGCATCGCTCGGGCTTTCGCGTCGCCAACGTCTTTCACGCCGGCGACGGAAACTTGCATCCCCTCGTACTCTACGATGCGCGCGCAAACGACGAATCCGAACGCGCTGAGCACGTCGCCTCGGAGATTCTGAAGATCTGCGTGAAGTATGGCGGCTCGATTACCGGCGAGCATGGCGTGGGTGCGGATAAGGCCGCCTACATGGGCGAGATGTTCAGCGACGACGACTTGGAGACGATGCAGTACGTGCGTTGCGCGTTCGATGCGTCGCAGACGTTCAATCCGACCAAGGTGTTTCCGACGCCGCGGATGTGCGGCGACCGTGCGGGGTCGCGATGACGCACGCGCCGGCATCGGTCGAGGAAGCTTCGACGCTGTTGCGCGAGTTCGACGCGACGCAACGATCGGTCTGCTTTACCGGCGCAAACACGCCCGGCGGACCGGCGTGTGTGCCGGTCGATGAAACGGTCTCGACGCGATCGCTCAACGCGATCGTCGACTACGTGCCGGCCGATCAGATTGTGACGGTGCAGGCCGGGATGACGATCGCGCGGCTGCAGAGCGCGCTTCGCGAGCAAAAACAACGATTGGCGCTCGACCCACCGGCGCCCGAACGCACTACGGTCGGTGGTGCGGTTGCGTCGGCAAGCTATGGTCCGCTACGCACGCGATACGGTACGGCGCGCGACATTATCGTGGGGATGACGATTGTCCGTGTCGACGGAACGATCGCGCGTGGCGGCGGCAAGGTTGTGAAAAACGTCGCCGGCTTCGACATCCCAAAGTTGATGGTCGGGACGCACGGAACGCTAGCGCTCGTCGGCACCGTCACGTTTCGGCTACATCCGTTACCGGAAAGCTCGGCGGAGATCGTCTTTCCGGGATGCGATGCGGCGGCGTTGCGGACGCTGCGCGCGGCGATGACGCAGGCGCAACTCGAGCCGAGCGCGATGTACGCCCTCTATGACGGCAGCAGCTACGCCTGTGCGGTACGCTTCGAGGGATTTCCCGCCGGCGTCGTTGCCCAGTGCGCGACGCTGGGGCGGCTGACGCAACGCGAGCATCGCGACGACACGACGCTTGCCGCCGAGCACGAGGCGGCACGCACGCGCGGGACGCTGCAGATCAAAGTTACCGCCGCGCCCTCGATGCTCGAGGCGCTGCATGCGCAAGCGGTTGCACCGCTGCACGCTGCGCTCGTGCGCGCGGCCGCCGTGGTGTACCCATCGGTCGCCGCCGCGTTTATCACGGGCGATTGCGAGGACATCGCAGGTGTGCTCGGCGCACTCACCGCAGCGCGCGCGTGGACGGAGCGCGCCGGCGGAACGTTGGTCGTAGAAGAAGCTCCGGCCGCCATTCGGGCCGCGTTCGATGCGTGGGGTGCGCCGCCGGCGGCCTTTGCGCTGATGCGCGCGCTCAAGGATCGCTTCGACCCGGATCACCGGCTGAATCCGGGCAGCTTTGTCGGTGGCATCTGACGATGAGTGAAACACTCGTACCGCGCACGACGGTCGACTTGATATCGGACTGCGTGCACTGCGGTTTCTGTTTGCCTGCGTGCCCGACGTACCGCTCCTGGGGCCTCGAAGCCGATTCACCCCGTGGGCGGATCGACCTCATGAAAGGCCTGGCCGAGGAGACGATTGCGCTCGATGCCTCCGTCGTCGCGCATTTCGATCAGTGCTTGGGTTGCATGGCGTGTTTGACCGCGTGTCCGTCGGGCGTGCGCTACGACTTGCTGATCGAGTCCACTCGCGCGAAAGTCGAAGCGCAAGCACCGCGCTCACTCTTCCAGCGAGCGCTCCGTACCATGATTTTTGCTATCTTTCCGTATCCGCAGCGCCTCCTGCGTCTGGCGCCCCTCACGAATCTCATGACGAAACTCGGTCTGCAGCGATTCGTACCCGGCGGTGCCTTGCTCCAGCACATCGACATTGGCGCTGCGTCGAGGCCGCTGCCCGAACGCACGCCGGCGCAGGGTCCCGCGCGAGCGCGCGTCGGTCTGGTTGCCGGATGCGTACAGCGCGTGATGTTTCCGGAGGTTAATGCGGCGACGGTGCGCGTGCTCAGCGCGGAGGGATGCGACGTGATCGTGCCCGCGCAAGCGGGTTGTTGCGGCGCACTGTCGCTGCATACCGGCCGCGCGGACGAGGCCAAGCGTTTTGCGCGAGCGATTATCGCCGAGTTTGAAGATGCACACGTCGACACCGTGCTGGTGAACGTCGCCGGCTGCGGCTCGGCGATGAAGCAGTACGACGAACTGTTTGCCGGCGATCCCGCGTGGGCGGTACGCGCGCAGGCCTTCAGCGAGAAGGTCCGCGATATCAGCGAGTTCCTCGCCGACATCGAACCGCGCGCACGACGCAATCCGATCGACGCAACCGTCGCCTATCACGATGCCTGCCACCTTGCGCACGCGCAGCGCGTACGGCAAGAACCGCGCGATCTTCTCTGTGGCATTCCTGGTTTGAAGCTGGTGGAGATTCCCGACGGAGATCAGTGCTGCGGAAGCGCAGGTACCTACAACTTGTTGGAGCCGGCGAGCGCGCGCGAGATCGGCCTACGCAAAGTTGCGAATGTGCTCGCGACCGGTGCCGGCATCGTTGCGAGCGGTAACCCGGGTTGCTCGCTTCAGATGCAGGCGTTGTTGCGCGAGCAGGGCTCAGGCGTGCGCCTCGTGCATCCGATCGAGCTGGTGGATGCGGCAATCGCCGGCGCGTCGAATACCTAGGGCATGATGATCGTTCTTGCGGCGCTGCTCGCCCTCGCCATTCCCAACCCCATACAACTTACTACCGGCACCAATACAACCGTCACCGCGACGTGCCGGGCACTCGATGGATCGCTCGGCAGCTGGGAGCGCGTGAGCGGTACGAGCGCGACGACTGAGCCGTCGATCCTTGACGAGGAACCCAGTGCGAAAGGGCCGCCGGACGCGATGCTCTACTGTCGCAACCGCGATGGCGGCGTGGGCAAGATCGACGCGAAGCCGGAGAGTCTGATCTATCCGAAGGGCACGCTGCTACAGCCGGTCTTTCGCGTGACGATCACGCGGCCGTCGAGCGACGATCAGCCCCCGTTCGAAACCGCGCTTGGACCCGGCGGTGTGATCACCAACGCACCGTTCGGTCAGGCAGTCATCTTTGGGAAGCACTCGATGCTGATCGTACCGGCGGGCTGGAAAATCGCAAGCCATCCGGTCGGAATCATGCCAAAAAATCCCGAGGCGTACACGTCGACGCTCGACGTCGGCGGCTGCGAAGTCAATCGCATGGACGATGAAGACGCGTATCCGCGTTACATCGGCACCTCCGCAGCCGACTGCTCGACCAAGATCGATCTCGCTACGCTGCAATAAGCGCTATGGCCGTCCGTCGTGCCAGCGTAGCTGGACGCGAAGCGTGCGCGGCGGTGCGGGCACGAGGGTTGACGGCAGCGTCGTTTGGCAGTATGTGCTCGTCCCGCAGTAGGCCGAGCCCGAAACGCCGAGCGTCGTCGTCGTTCCAGAGTTCGGTTGCGGCAAGTAGAAGAAATCGTTCGTATTGAAGAGATTCTGAACCGCGACTTGCACTTCGAGGTTCTTCGTGACCGGCATCTTCGTCGTCAGATCGAACTGCAGGAACGGTGGCTGGAAGTACGTGTTGTTCTTGCCTTCGAAGTCAGCGCCCAGGCCGGCATATGCGCCGCCTCTCCAGGTGTAGTTCACCTGATAATAGCCCTTCATATACGGAATGCACGTCGTGCTGCCGGGAATCGCGTTGCCGAATCCGCAAGTCTGTTGATTGTTCGCGGGTAGCGACGGCCCGATTCCGTAAAACGCGTTCGGAATATCTTTGACCTGCGAACTTTCAAAGACCATCGAGCCGTTGTAGCCAAAGCCCGTCGGCGGCGTATAGTAGTAGCCGATCTTCGCGAGCATCACGGCAAGTCGCGCGGAGTTCGTGGGCACGAGCGCGCCGATCGGCGCGCTCGGGACGTTGTCGACGGCGCCCGGCCACGTCGCGATGCCACCAGGTGTCGTGAGGAGTTCGAAGACGTTGGCGATGTTCGTACTTTGCAGATCAAGGCGCAGAATACCGTTGCGTGCGAGGCGCTGATCGGTGCCGATACTGAACTCGCTAGCGGTCTCCGGTCCAAGGTCCGGTGACTTGAATGTGACGAAGCCGTTCGGTGCCAGTGTTCCGGTCGTTGCAGACGGCAGCGTGTAATACGCTTGGCCGCTGATGTAGCCGGCGAAGGGAAAGGTTTCCGAGGTGCCCCACGCTGCGCGATACGACGATGACGACGTTGGCTGAAACGTGAGGGCGATATGCGGATCGAAGCGCGAGACATTGCGTTGGAGTCCCGTTTGGGGTACGTCACCGGTAACAGGGTTGGGCGTCGCCTGCGGCGTGATGTCTTGCGAACCGCTCACCGACCACATCGAGTAGTAGAGGCCGGCCTTCACATCGAGAGTGCTCGTGGCGCGAATGTCGCTGACGAGGGAGAGCGTATTGTAGTGCTCGAGCGTGGGCGGCACGGTGACGTTCCCGGAATAGGCGTAGTAACCGTAACTGTTATCGCCGTGGAAGTCGTAGGTGAAGGTGAAGAGGTTGTTCCCGGCCGGATGCAGGTAGGTCAGCGTGTTGCCGTAGAGCCGGTCTTGGTTGAGTTCGAAGAACTGCGTTTGATTGCAGAGGCCGGTACCGTTGACGACGCCCGCGTAATAGCCGTAGCCGGCGTTCGTCACGTTGCAGTTATTTTGGAACGCCAGACAGCTCGGTGTGCCCTGACCGCCGGTGGAGGCGCCGCAGACGCCTTGCGGCGCCCAGAAGAGCGGATAGGCATCTTCATTCGAGCCGTTGCCGTACTGCGTGATGCTTCCGGCATACGGACGAACGAGCAGCGTGTCATTACCGATCGAGGTGCGGAACTGGCCGGTGAAGATCGTTTGGTTGAACGTGAATTCCGATCCCGGGTACCACACGTAGCCCGGGACCGACTTGCCGATCAAGCCGTTGTAGGCCGGGTTATTACAGGTGTAATACGGTCCCGGATAGCCGTAGGTGAGACACGGCTCGACCGTGATTTGCCCGACGTATTGGCCGTATGCCGTCCCTTGCGGATTATAGGCGCCGGCGATGCTGATCGCGCCGACCTCGAATGCGGTATACGGCGAGAAGTTATAGCGCAGCTTGAAGAGATCGCCCTTGGTTCCAAACGTACCGCTTGCGTCACCGGCAAACTGAATGATACCGGTGTTGCCCGGAAGGTTCGCGCTCTGCTGGCCAAACGAGTTGTAATCCGGGCTTACGGCGAATTTCGTCGTTTGATAGAGCGGACCGTTCGCGCTACCATAGCTTGCGCCGACGACGTATTGGAGCTTCTTTACCGATCCGGTGGCGAGGATGCTCGAGTACTGTGATTGATATGAGTCGGTGCCGACGATCGCGTTGAACGTTTGTCCGGTAGTGAAACTCGGTGTAACGAGGTTTGCCGTGCCGCCGACAGCCGTTGAGGCGAACGGCGTCGTGTTGCCTGGTCCGACTTGCGTTTCAACACCGCCGAGCAACGCCGACGGGAAATATTCGCTCAGCCACACGCCGTACTCACCCAGCGAGAGGGGGTGGCCGTCGATGAGCACCTGGGTTTCGTAGGGCTGCACCCCGCCCAGCACGATCGTGGTATCGGGCTGGCTGCCAATCCGCTGGATGACTGCGTCGGGAAGGTGCTGGATCACGTCGTTGACGCCGGGATTGGCGAGATTCTGGATTGCGACGGCGGGTATGTAATCACTCGACGCGGCGCCGGTATTGATCGAGCTGCCGCGCGCGGCAGTGCTGACCGATGCAATCGTACGCAGCGACGTCAAGTCAGCCTGCGTCATCGTCACCGCTACGGCCTGTGTGGATCCGCCAAGCACAGCGATGTCGGTGAGCGATGCCGGCACGTAGCCACCCTTCGAAACGTTTAGACGATACACACCGGGCACAAGCGTCAGCTTGAAGTTGCCTTGCGCGTCACTCGCCGTTGAGGCGCCCGATGGACCTTCGGCGGAGACGTGCGCGCCTGGGATCGGCGTGCCGCCGCCGGTTCGCACCGAGCCGGTAAGCGTACCAGAAGGCGTCCCCTGTGCATAAACTGCGAGTGGAAATGTGCATAACACCAAAGCAATAACGAGTAGGCGACGGATAAGCATCGAGCCTCCACGGATTGACGGATATTAGGTTCGGATTATATGGGCAAAGACCGCGAACAGCAACTAGCACATGTCGCAAAGATGCGAGCGGGAGTTGTGGAAAAGTCTCGCGCAGGAGGTGCGAAGCACATGTTTCATCTCGACGGCTTGACTGACTACGGGCTGCTTTTTCTGCGCATCATGGTCGGTGCGATCTTCGTTGATAGCGGCTTCAACGACATTAAGGACCCCGACGCGCGAGCCAAGGACCTCGGCTTGCCGAAAGGCTTCACGATGTTCCTCGCAATCGCCGAGCTTGCCGGCGGTGCCGCCGTCATCTTGGGGATATTGCAACAGCTGGCGGCGATCGGCTGCATCCTCATCATGCTCGGGGCCCTGCAGAAGAAGATCTTCGTCTGGAAAACCGGCTTCTGGGGCAAAGGCCATCCCGGCTGGTACTACGAGTTGACAATGATGTCGATGCTGTTCATGGTGCTCTTCACTGATGGCGGTCGATTCGTGATCTTTCCGTGATCGAGCGATTCGCAGAAATCCGCTCGGGGTTCACGCGGCCCTTTTGGATCGCCAACACCAGCGAGATCTTCGAGCGGCTGTCGTACTACGCTGTCTTCTCGACACTCGCACTCTACCTAAACAAGACGCTGGCGTTCCCAACGGAACAGGCATCGACGCTTAGCGGCATCTTCGGTGGTGCGGTGTGGGTGATGGCAGTGTTCGGCGGCGCAGTTGCCGATCGCATCGGTTTTCGGCGTGCGCTTTCGAGCGCATATCTCATCTTGACGTGCGCCTACTTTTTAGTGGGTTCGATCGGTGCGCCGTGGCTCGCGCCGGTGCGCAGCGTCGTGCCGCTCGGACTCTTGGCCGGCATCATTCTGTTTCTGCCCGCGCTCGGCGTGGCTCTGGTTAAGCCCTCGGTCGTCGGCACGACCGCTCGTGCGTCAAAAGAAAACGTTCGCTCGATCGGCTACGCGATCTACTACACGATGGTCAATATCGGCAGCACCGCAGGGCCGTTCCTCGCCGGTTGGGTCAACGAGCGCATGCGGCCCGAGAACGTCTTCATGCTCGCCGCGATCAGCGTCTTCGCGATGTTCTTCGTGGTTGTGCTCTTCTTCAAAGAGCCGCGCGACCCGCGCGGAAGTGCGGAATCGGTCGAATCGCTCGGGCAGGTCGCGCGTAATTTCCTCGTCGTGCTCAGCAACTGGCGCTTCGTGCTCTTTCTGGTGATCTTCTCGGGCTACTGGATCGTCTTTTGGCAGCAGTACTTGATCATGCCGATCTATATCCACGACTACGTCGATCCGAATGCGAACACGGCAATGATCCTCATTACCGACCCCTTGATCGTGATTTCGCTGACGGTCGCCGTGAGTGCGCTTACCCGGAGGATCAGCGCGTTCCGAGCGCTGACCATCGGCACGCTCATCACGTCGCTTGGGTGGCTACTGCTCGCCGCCAAACCAAGCGTGCTGATGGCCGTGCTCAGCCTCGCCGTCGTTGCACTCGGCGAGATCACCCAATCGCCGCGGTACTACGAGTACATCTCACGACTTGCGCCGGCCGCCCAACAGGGAACCTACATGGGATTCGCGTTTTTGCCGATTGGGATCGGGTCGCTGGTAGGCGGCTGGTTTGGCGGGACGCTGTTGCATCGCTTTGGCGAGGTCGCGCACGAGCCGGCGCTTATCTGGCCGATCGTAACCGCCGTCGGGCTCGGCACGACCATATTGCTCTGGCTCTACGACCGACTTATGATACGGGCATGAGTAAGAATGTTGCGGACGCCTTATGGGAACTGCTGTACGCAGCTGGTGTGCGTCGTTGCTATGGCATCGTCGGTGATGCGCTCAACCCGACGGTCGATGCGCTGCATCGAAACGGCAAGATTGAGCTCATTCACGTACGACACGAGGAGTACGGCGGCTTTGCAGCAGTCGCGGACGCGTATCTGACCGGCGACCCGGTAGCGATCTGCGGCACGGCGGGGCCGGGCGTCACGCATCTCATCAACGCGATGATCGACGCTCGCAAAGAAGGCGCGCCGCTGATCGTGATTGCAGGCGACGTTGAAACGAGCATCATCGATACCGAAGCCCTGGAGGAGTTGAATCCGTATCTCTTCTTTGCGACGGCGTCGCTCTATACCGGACGCATCATCAATCCGCAGCAAACCCGCGCGATCGTGCAGACGGCGCTGCGAACGGCCATAGGTGATCGTGGCCCGACGGTAATTTCGTTGCCCGGCGACGTTGCCGTGAAAGCGGTTGATGAGACGCTCGATCCGATCGTGCGCACGAATCCGCCGGTCGTTCGGCCGTCTGATGCGGATATGCAACGGCTTGCCGAGATGATCGCCGCGGCCGAGCGCGTGACGATTTTCGGCGGCGACGGCTGTCGCAATTCGCACGACGAGGTCGTTGCGCTAGCGAACAAGTTGAAGGCGCCGGTCGGCTACACGTTCCGCGGGAAGCAATATCTCGAATACGACAACCCGAATGCCGTCGGCATGACCGGATTGATCGGCTTCGGCGGCGCCTACCAGGCAATCCACGAAGCGGACCTCGTGCTGATGCTGGGGACGGATTTTCCGTTTCCGGAATTTCTGCCTGACCACGGCGTGAAAAAAGTGCAGATCGACCTGGACGACACGCATCTTGGCCGGCGCACGCCGATCGATCTGGGACTGGTCGGTGACGTGAAGCCGACCCTTAGCATGCTCCTACCGATGGTCGCGGAAAAGACGGCAACGAAGCATCTCGAACGGGCGCTCGATCTGACACGCGCTTGGGAACGGTCGTTTGCCAAGAATGTTGAGCGAGGATCGTCGCATAAGCCGATTCGACCGGAATACTTGGTGGCCACGCTCGATAAGCTCGCGGCCGATGACGCGTTCTTCGGTCTCGATACCGGCACGCCGTGCATCTGGGCCGCTCACCACCTGCGTGCAACCGCCAAGCGGACGATTTTTGGATCGTTGACGTGGGCCTCGATGGCGTGCGCTGCGCCTAACGCGATGGGCGCGCAGTTTGCGCATCCCGGGCGTCAGACGATCGCGCTAAGCGGCGACGGCGGCTTCACGATGCTCGGCATGGGCGACATGCTCACGCTGGTTGAGCGCAAGTTGCCGGTCGTCATCATCATTTTCAACAATAGCTCGCTGGACTTCGTGCGCATCGAACAACAAGAAGCCGGTGTGGCGCCGTTCGGCGTCGATTTCAAGAACTGCAACTTCGCCGACGTCGCTGCCGCGATGGGTGCCAAGGGCATTCGTCTCGAGGATCCCGCCGACGTCGAGAGCGCACTACGCGAGGCGTTGGCGCACACCGGCGGTCCCGTCGTCGTCGATGCGGTCGTCGATCCATTCAGACTTTCGATTCCATCGCACATCCCGATCGAGACAGCCGTCGGCTTTACGCTCAGCGCCTGGCGGCAGATCACGTCGGGCGAGGGCAATCTCCTCACCGACGAGATCAAACACAATCTCGACCTCGCGCCGCAGGTACTCGAGACAAGATAGCGCGGTCCTACTGGGTCGTGGTCAAGGCCTCGACCGCGACATTGACCGAAAGCAAACCCTGAGATGCGCCTTTGTACACGCCGCGCACCGGACTAACGTCGCGATAATCGCGGCCGACGGCGATCTTGACGAAGTCGTCGTTGATTAGACGCGCATTGGTCGGATCGTAGCCGACCCAGCCGTACGGCGGCAAGTATGCCTCGCACCACCCGTGCGAAGCTTCCGCGCCGAGCACGTCGTCGCCCGAGCGCGTGTGGATGTATCCGCTGACGTAGCGCGCGGGAATACCATGCAAGCGACACAGCGAAACTAGCACGTGCGCGAAGTCCTGACACACGCCGCTACGCAGTTCGACCGCCTCGTCGACAATCGTGTGCACGCCGGTCGCGTCGCGATCGTAGCGAAACAGTTCGTGGATTGCTTCGCCGGCTCGAATGAAGTACGCGGCGAGATCATCTCCTGGTTCGCCCAGCCACGCAGCGAAGTCGCGCAGCGCCGGTCCAAAGGTCGCATACGTGCTTTCGTGCAGGTAGTCGTAGAGTTCGGGAAGCAGGGGATCGGCAATAAGCGCTTCGCGATAGACGGGTCCCGGCGGTTCGGGTCTACTGGGGCGAGCCGTCACGACGCTCGAGCGCGCCGAGATTTTCAACGCGTCGTGGTTGGCCAGATAGCTGAAGTGTTGGGCCTCGTTGCCGAAGCGGTCGCGATAGAAGAAGATTTGCGCGCTCGGCTCGATCGTGAGATCGAAGCCGGTGCAATACTGCGTGATATCGCTCATCGGCTGCAGATGACAGACCGTATATGATTCGCGGACCCGTTCGCTGTACGAGTACGCGGTCTCATGATCGATGGTGTATAGCACTTACGCCGCCGGGACCAGCGGAAAGTAGGTCGTCTCGATGGCCGTGCCGATTTCGGCAAGGCGCCGGCTCAGCCGTCGCGCGAACGCGACCGGGCCGTCGTCGACGATCTCGCCGAGTCGCACATAGTCGAGCATCGCACCCAGGCGCCCGGTTACGCGTTCGGCGTCGTTACTGAATGTCCCAGGCTGTGTTTCGGAGAGGCGGTGCAGCGCCTGGTCGACTTCGGCCGTGCAGTACCGCACCGAGCGCGGAAACGTGCGATAGAGAAGAAGGAAGTCGAGCGCGTCCTGCGGGTCCGTTGAATGGCGAAGCGTTCGCGCAAAAGGTTCGCTCGCGCAGCACATCTCGAGGATGCGTTGCCACTCGGAGACGGAATCGTCGGCTTCGTCGTGGGTTTGCAGGACGGCTGTGGTCATCGCAGCGCGTTCGATAAACCTTCCGAGCTGAAGGAAGTTCCATTCTTCGCCGTGCGTAATCGTGGCATCGACAATGCCGCCGAAGGCGACGCCGGCGTCGCGAATCTCGCGCAAGAGCGATGAGGGTCCGGCGCGCACGACGGCGCGAGGCGACTGTTTCTCGATGAAAAGGTAGAGCGCGTTGACGGCTTCCCACGCTTCGCTGCTGAGCTCGGCTCGTACGCTGGTCGCGTTGGCTCGAGCGATGTGGATGCAGGAGACGATCGAACTATTGTGTTCGCGTGAGAACGTGGCCAGCGCGAAGGCGTCGGTCGCGAAGCGCGAGCCGCCAGGGTAGTCCGCGTCTCCCGGCACACCGACGAGCCCGAGGACGTTACGCCACATTGCAGTAGCCTGGTCGCGGCCGGCAACGTTGCGGTCGACGGTGCGATTGAAGGCGACATCGACGATGCGCGCGAGCGATTCTGCGCGCTGAATGTTCCGGCTCAACCAATACAGCGATGCAGCGACGCGAGAGAGCATTAGGCGTCGTCCTCGATGATCCAAGTGTCTTTGCTACCGCCGCCTTGTGACGAGTTTACAACCAGCGAGCCCTCCGTGAGCGCCACCCGTGTGAGCGCTGCGGGCGGCACATCGATCTCGTGCCCGTACAACGCAAACGGACGGAGATCGACGTGACGCGGAGCAAGCCGTTCGCCGGCGATGGTGGGATGCGACGAGAGCTGGATAACCGGCTGCGCGATGAAGTCGCGCGGATGCGCGCCGATTGCGTCTCGGAACAGTTCGCGCTCTTCAGCAGTTGAGGCCGGACCCATGAGCATGCCGTAGCCGCCAGATTGATTGGTGTTCTTGACGACCAACTCTTCGAGATGCGCTAGGACATGGTCGCGCTCTTGTTCGACGGTGCAATCGAAGGTTGGTACGTTTGCAAGAATCGGCTCTTCACTGAGATAGAAGCTGATCATCGCGGGAACGTGCGGATAAACCGCCTTATCGTCGGCTACTCCGGTTCCGACCGCATTGGCGACCACGACGTTGCCTGCGCGGTAGGCGTTCATCAACCCCGGTATTCCAACCGCCGAGTCGGGCCGAAAGTAGAGCGGATCGAGAAAGTCGTCGTCGATGCGGCGGTAGATGACGTCGACCCGCTGCAGGCCACGGGTTGTCTTCATGTACACCACATTGTCGCGCACGATGAGATCGCTGCCTTCGACCAGCTCTACCCCCATGCGTCGCGCGAGCAGTGTGTGCTCGAAGTATGCGGCATTATAAATACCGGGTGTGAGCAGCACGACCGTTGGGTCGCTATTGCGGCTACTGGCACGAAGGGCGGCACGGAGCCGCAGCGGATAGTCGTCGACCGGCAGCGGCTGATAGTTTTCGAAGAGCTTGGGGAAGGAGCGCTTGAGCACATCGCGATTTTCGAGTACGTACGAAATTCCCGACGGCGAGCGCAAGTTGTCTTCGAGGACGTAGTACGTGCCGTCCCGGCCGCGGATCAAATCGATGCCCGACACGTGAATGTAGATGTCGCGATGGACGCGCACCCCGATCATCTCGCGACAGAAGAATTTTGAGGAGTAGACCAGCTCCCACGGAATGACGCCTTCGCGCAGGATACGCTGTTCGTGGTAGACGTCGGCGAGAAAAGCGTTGAGCGCACGAACGCGCTGCGCGACGCCGCGCGAGAGCCGCCGCCATTCGCTCCCCGGAATGATCCGCGGGATAAGGTCGAACGGCATGATCCGCTCGGTGCCTTGGCTGTCCGCGTAGACCGTGAAGGTCACGCCGCGCTGAAGCAAAACGGCATTGACCGTTTGCTCACGCGCGCGCATGTCGCTCCAGTCGATTGCGCGGAGCGTTGCGGCTAAGCCGGCGTAATGCGGTCGCGGAACGCCGTTCTCGCCGGCGAACTCGTCATAGCAGGCGATCTGCTCATAGAGCTCCAGCAAAGGCTGCATCGTGCGGCCTTTCGGCCCGACGGCGGCATTCTTTGTGGCCATTTGTCTAGCCGCCGCCGGGGGTGGCTATTCGATCGGCCCGCTATCGGGAAGTTTGGCCATGATTTGGTGCGCTAGCGAGCCGTGAAATGCCGGCAGCTGATCGAGCAGCGAGAGCTTGATCGTCAGCGCATTGCCTTCGATCGGTACCTTACTTATGGGTGTGGACGCAGTCGTAGAGATCGGTTTGTCCCTTCACCGGAGCACAACTGACCTCGACGTGGCTTGATAGGTGATGGTCGTGTTTGCACGCTTCCTCTTTACAGATCGTGCCCGCGTCGCTGCTCTTACATTGCGGCGCCTTATGTTGATGCCGTTCGGTGGTCGATGCAGTACTTGTCACGTGTTTGTCTCCTCTCGGGGGCTAAGCGTACCATATTAGGACTTTGCTGCGTCACGGAGATAACGTTGTCCCCAGGCGTGACCCGCCAGTACAAGCTGGCGGTCGTCCTCTAATCGCTCGCGTTCGAACGCGCGAAGCGCGCGCCCGAAGCGATCGCCCGTGAGTGTGCCGATGACACGATCGCCCGCAATGCAGTTTCGCTCTTGCAAGAACGCACGACGGTCCGGATCGTACCACGCCCAACTGATCTGCCGATGCCCGGGCGTAAGCGCGCCATCGGGCCCCGGCACGGCGTATGCGACGAGGCGATACCGTTGCGTCGTTTGCGCGTCGACGTAGCCATCGGGCCAACGCGTCGCCGGCATTTCATCTTCTCGGCACATGCCGCGCCACAGCATGTAACCCGAATAGAGTGCGTCGTGATGTTTGGGGTCGATAAAGGCTCGCACGCTGCTTTTATAGCCGTCGGCGCCGATGAGCAGGTCCGCGTGGTGTGCGCCGTGTCTGCGAGGCGATATCGAAGAGCCATTGGTGCACCAAATTCCAGCTCGATGAATAGCGATTTCCACGAACGACGGGGAGCGTAGCGGTGTCCGCACCGGTCACCTCATGCAACAGGTCGAGATCGACGCCGAGGCCGGCCCCGCCAGGCTGAATGGTCGCGCGCTCGAGTACACGAACCTCGTGTCCATCGCGGGCTAATGCGATAGCCGCGCTGAGTCCGCTCAAAGAACCACCGACGATAATAATTTGCACTCCCCGAGTGTACCTTGCGAAGGAAACTGATGCTACGAAGTGCTGTCATCGCGGGTCTTGCCGCGGTAGCCCTCGCTACCGGGCTGGCCGTGGCGCAAGACGTGACGTTGCCGGCGCTCGGTATCGCGCTCGAGGGATACGCCTATCCGTATCCGGTGCAGTACTTCACCGTTGTCAACGATGGCCGCAGCCTGTCGATGGCCTACATGGACGTTGCGCCGGCAGCGAACGCGAATGGCCGCACCGTCGTGCTGATGCATGGCAAGAACTTCGGCGGATACTACTTTCGCAACGTCATTGCGCGCTTGAGTGCGGCGGGATACCGCGTGATCGTGCCGGACCAGATCGGCTGGGGGAAGTCGCCCAAGCCCGACATTCACTATAGTTTTCAGCAGCTTGCCGCCAATACGTCCGCGCTGCTCGACAGTCTGCGCGTTGGCAACGTCGCGGTGCTTGGCCACTCGACGGGTGGGATGCTGGCCGTGCGTTTCGCGCTGATGTATCCACAGCGCGTGACGCAGTTGATTCTCGAGGACCCGGTCGGGCTAGAAGACTACCGCCTCAAGATTCCTGCGCAATCCGACGACACGCTCTTCGCGCAGGAACTGAACAATACCAAGCCTGCGGCGATCGAAGCGTTCTACGCGCACTACTTCGCGCATCCGACACCGTCGCTTTACGAACCGCTCGCCGACGTCCAGATTCGCGTATCGCGCAGTCCTGACTACGAGCAGTGGGCACGCGCGTCGGCACTTGCCTATCAAATGATCTATCAGCAGCCGGTGCGGTATGAATACCATCGTATTGCGGCGCCGACGCTCATTATCGTCGGCGCTGAAGACCGCACCGTGCCGATGGGCACGTATGCACCGCCGGAGGTTCGCGCGACGATGGGAAACTTTCCTGAACTCGCGCGTGAGGCAGCGGCAGACATCCCGCACGGGCAGTTTGTCATCGTCTCGGACAGCGGCCATATTCCGCACCTCGAACAGCCAGAGCAATTCTTTGCTGCGTTGCTCCCCTTCTTGAGATCGTGATCACATCGTGCCACTAGAAGTCGATGCTGCCTATGAGTGCCCGTATTGCGGCGAGAGCAATTACGTCGGCGTCGACCCAAGTGCCGGCTCGCGCCAGCGCTTTACCGAGGATTGCCCGGTGTGTTGTAGTCCAATTTCGTTTGCGGTGCGGATTGAAGAAGGGGGCGATCCCGTCGTGGAGTCGGCCGAGCGCGACGATTAGAAGCGGAAGATCCGATTCCAGTCGTTCTTCATGCTGATGACGTTCCAGCCTCGGGTGGTGGCTTCGTCGTAAAGCGCCTGGGTGAACGTTCCGATCGTTGTGTCGGGTAAGCCTTGCGCGGGACCGTACGCGTATTCGCGCGCGGCATCGTCGTGCAGCACGAGCCCCATCAGACGCGCGCCGGCGTTCCCTTGCGTGAACTCGAGCATCTGCTGGTCGCCGGTCGAGTTGCCGAATGCCGCATGTGGGCGCGCCCCGAGAAAGAGATAGATGTCCTCAGCTTTGCCCGACATGTTGTTGTTGAGTAGCAGGGCGGGCTCACGGATGAGGATGGCGCGGCCATGCTCGCCGTAGGCGTATTTCGTCTTGAGCGCCGAGCCGATCACCTGATCCGGTGCCACGCCGTACACGCGCTGTGAGTACACGCGGACGAATGCCTGGCCGCCGCCGGTGACGATGTAGGTCTTGAAGCCGTTCGCGCGCAGATACTGCATGACTTCGAGCATCGGCTGATAGATAAGATCGGTATAAGGACGGTGCCAGCGCGGATCCTTCGCCTTCGCCAGCCATGCGGCCGCGATCGGTGTAAACGCGTCGGTCGTCATGCCCACCTGCGTTGCCCCGGCGATAGCTTCGAAGTCTTTCATCGAGAACTTCGCCATAGCGGCTTTGTCGCCGTCGAGCACCGATTTGAAGGGTTCGGTGGTTTTCCATTCGGGATGTTGTGGCGCGAGTTCGACGACGCGATCCAACGCAAAGTCCACTTGTGAATAGACCGGGTGTTCGACCCACAGCGTTCCGTCTTGATCGAACGTCGCGATGCGCTCTTCGGGCCGTACAAAGTTGGCATTACTCGAGTCGGTCGCCGCGCGAACGAAGTTCAGGACCGCTGTCTTGGCTGCACCGGCATTCCACGAGGGAAGTGGATCGGCGGCGGCCTGCGCATCGCCGAGGACGATCGCCGCGAACGGCGCGCTCATGGCGAGGGAGGTAAATGTGCGCCGGTTCATGAGTAAGCTCAAGCGTACGTCTTTGTAGCTGACCCAACTATCCGAGGAGCGCATGGCATCAGATCTGAACGCGCCAATTGTCCGCTGGCGTAAGGCGCAGAGCGCTGGTGCGCAACGGCCGCCGCTTCTCGTGCTGCTCCATGGCCGTGGCGCTGACGAGAACGATCTATTCGCGTTGGCGCCGGCGATCGATCCCGGAATTGCCGTCGCGTCGGTGCGAGCGCCGCTGGCGACGGATGAAGGCGGATATACCTGGAGCGAAAGCCGCTCGCCCGGCCGCTATATCGGTGAAAGTCTGCGCGCGTCGCTTACGTGGTTTCAAACATGGCTCGTCTCGCTCGCGAGCGGGCGTTCGGAGCCGCAGGATGTGTACCTCTTGGGCTTTAGCGCAGGTATGGCTATGGCCAGCGCGTTAGTTTTAGATGAGCCGGCTCGCTACGCGGGCGCCGTTCTTTTGAGCGGGACGCTTCCCTTCGATACCGACCTGCCGATGCTAAAGAACCGTCTTGCCGGCGTGCCGATCTTTTACGGGCACGGCTCCTTCGATCGCGTGATCCCAGCCGATCTCGTGACGCGAAGCGCGAAGTATTTGCTCGAGAGTAGCGGCGCAAAGTTGGAGACGCGCACGTACCCCATTGCCCATGAGATTAGCGACGCCGAGGTGCGTGACATCAATGCGTGGTTAGGAAAGACGACGACGAAAGAGCGCAAATAGCCGTTCCCAATGGCGCTCGGCCGCGGCTTTATCGTAGACAGGCCGTTTAGGAAACGCAAATCCATGCTCGGTTCCGGGATAGCGTTCGAGTTCGAATTCGGTGTTCGTTGCGAGGAGCGTACGCTCGAGCGCAACGACGACATCGGGCGGCGCGTAGCTGTCGACCTCGGCGCAACCGA
Organism: Candidatus Aquilonibacter sp.; assembly: GCA_050015295.1. Lineage (GTDB taxonomy): Bacteria > Vulcanimicrobiota > Vulcanimicrobiia > Vulcanimicrobiales > Vulcanimicrobiaceae > Aquilonibacter. The sequence continues at coordinate 51,907 of JBEKBR010000017.1, forward strand.
AATACATTTCCGCCCGAACGCGGCCGGCACACAAGTGCGGACTATCGGGGCGGTCGGTCACCAGCCCCACGCCATACATGGAGGCCATTGCTGCGATGCGATCGGGAAACTCCGCCGCGGCGGTGAAGACGAACTGGCCACTCATGCAGTAGCCGACGCAACCGACGCGATCGGCACGCGCGAACGGTTGCTCATCGATGAACGTCAACAGCGTCCGCGTGTCGTCCATGACCAGCGCGTTGGTGAGGCTGGCCATGAGCTGCCACATGCGTTCGCGCTCGGGTCCTTCGGTGCGCAGTTGCGGCTGATCGAACGTCGTGCCGGTCCCGGCGCGATAGTAGAGGTTCGGCAGCAGCACGGCGTAGCCGACGGTCGCAAGCCGGCGCGCCATGTCGCGTAGTTCCTCGCGAATACCGGGCGCATCCATGTAGAAGAGGATAACCGGGAACGGTCCGTCGCGCTCTGGGTGCGTGACGAACGTGTCCATGACGCCGGCAGCGGTGACGATATCGACCTGATGTTCGATCATGATGCTACCGCTGTAGATTTTGGGCCTATTTTCCTCCTGCCTAGTAGGCTATATTGATGAAATGAAAGTCATTGGATTACTGTTGGCTGCGCTGTTTACCCTGACCGCGCAAACGCCGACCTCGGCGCCGGCGCGCCATCTGGTGTACCGGTTTGGCTACAACACGAAGGTCGCGGAATCGGGAAACGGTACGGGAACGACCACCATCGATATCCTCGGGCGCGCGGCTGACGGCGGCGTGATGATCAGTGGGACGGACTTTTGGTGGAACACCGCGCGGCCGCGAGCGACCAATACCTGCGAAGTCTATCCAAGCGGCGGTGTGAATTGCGCGCAGGCCCCCTACTCGATGTCGCCGATGCAACTCACCCTGTTTCCGTTACTGGCGAGAAGATATTTTAGCGGCCTGGCTGCGGGTTCGAGGTCCACCTGGACCAATAAGTTTACCGTGACGGGCGCGATCATTCCGGGTGCGTCGGGGTTCGCCGGGAAAGTGATTACGTGGGATTGTGTATTCACGTTAGTTGGGAAAGGCCCGATCGCCGGCTCCGCGCCGCTCATCCTGGTTCACCAAACAGGCAAGATGGATCAGCAAGGCGCCCGGTATCTGAGTGCGACGGAAAAAGCCGATATCGCCTACGATCCGGATCAGAAAGCGCCGGTTTACATCAATGAAAAGCGCGCACATTTTCCGCAGCAATCGGTTTACAACTACGATCTCATTCAAATGAAGCTGCAAACGATCTCACCGCGCTATTAGTAGGGTGCGTGAATGCGTAGCAAGCTACTCGACGAGACCAACGGGCTAAAACTCTTCGCCGTCGTGCTGCAGACCGGAGATGAAGTCAAAGATGCGTTGATGCGCTTCGCGGTGACGGAGAAGCTCACCGCAGCTAGCTTTACCGCGATCGGCGCATTCGAACGCGCAACGGTGGCCTGGTACGATATCGGGGCCAAACAATATCGGCCCATTCCCATCGATGAGCAGGTGGAGCTGCTCTCGTGCATCGGCGACTTCTCCCTTACGGACGATCGGAAGCCGATGCTGCATGCGCACGTCGCCCTAGGTCGTTCCGACGGGACGACGCGCGGCGGGCATTTGCTCGAAGCCCACGTTCGCCCAACGTTCGAAGCGATCGTTTCGGAAGACCCGGCCTATTTGCGCCGGAAATTTGACCCGGCGAGCGGGCTGCAACTTATCGACCTTTAGTCGTTGGTCCATGCCGCAAGGCGCCGTAACCAGATTTCAGTCCCCTCATCAATGCCGCTTGCCGAGCCAACGGGTTGATAATTCCGACGCCCGGAGATTTCGGCACGCTGCGCCGAGAGCGCACGATCCGCCCATTTCGCAGCAGCGCTCATTTGCCCGAGACCTGCGTGAAGCCGCGTGAACATCAATGCGTACCGGAATTCGAGAAATGGGCCGAATGATTCCGGCTGCGTGACTTCCTCTCTGAGCAACTCGAGGAGTTCCGCGCGGTGCGCGCCGTCGTCAGCGTCGTGAAACGATTCAGCGAATGTCAGGGCAACGTTACAGAGGACGTTGCGTTGCTCGCGTTGCGCCTGGAACGCGCAGCGGTATGCTTCCAACGACTGTTCGCGATGGCCCAAAGCCCAAAGGCACTCCGCCCGCAGTTTGCGAAGCTGCGTGACTTCTCTGGTAGGGAACCTCTCGATCGCCGCCTCAACCAACTCGAGCGCGGCATCGAATTGCCTTGCGTCCTTGAGTGTGAGCGCCTGAATCTTCAGGTATTGGGCGCGATGGATATCCGTTTGCGAGCGAGTAAGCTGCGCGAAGAAGTCGTTCGCATCGTCATGCGTCCACGTAGTTTTTCGATACCAATCGTCCTTGGGCACGCGGAGGTATTCCGCCGCGGGTGCTACGGCACCCTGGCGAGAAGCGGTAGCAATGCTTTTTCCAACGACGATCGCCGGTAGTCTTCCGAAACCATCGTGGCTCGCTGAGACGGAGCGGCTCTGGCCGCAATGGCGCCAGAGCGGGGATGCGCTCGCCGAGGCGATGCGCGACGCGACGAGGGTCGCGCTGCTTGAAGAGGAGCATGCCGGGATCGATGTTGTGACCGACGGCGAACAGTCGCGCCAACACTTCGTCCATGGCTTCGTCGCCGGGCTCGAAGGGGTCGACTTTGAGAAGAAGGTGCGACGCGGTATCCGCGGCGATCGCTACGAAGCCGATTGCCCCAGCGTCGTCGCCCCGATTCGCCGGCCGAACAGCGTGCACGCGGACGAGGTGCGCTTCGCGCGCAGCGTGACCGATCGCACGCTCAAGATCACGATTCCCGGGCCGATGACGATCGTAGATACGCTGTTCGACGGCCATTATGGCTCGCGGCGTGATCTCGCCTTCGCCTTCGCCGACGTCATCCACGACGAGATTCTCGACCTCTGCGCGCTCGGGGTTGACGTGGTTCAGCTCGATGAACCAGCGTTTAACGTATTCTTCGAAGAGGTTGACGAGTGGGGGATCGACGCGCTCAATGCCTGCATTCGCGACGTGTCGTGCAAGACGGCCGTCCATGTTTGCTACGGCTACGGGATTCAAGCGAACCTCGATTGGAAGAACTCGCTTGGTGAGCACTGGGATCAATACGACATCGTGCTGCCGATGCTAGCGCGCAGCAACGTCGACCAAGTTGCAATCGAACTTGCCGGATCGCGCGTCCCGCCGCACGTGCTCGCACATCTCAAGAATAAGTCCGTCGCGGTCGGCTGCATCGACGTTGCCTCCGATGAGATCGAACGGCCCGAAGACGTTGCACGGACGATCGAAACGGCACTCGAGTATCTGCCGGCGGAAGCAATTTCGCCTACCACGAACTGCGGCATGGCCCCCATGTCGCGCGATGTCGCTTATGGGAAACTTCGCGCTCTCGGCGAGGGGGCGGCCTCGATGCGAACGCGCTATGTGTCAGTCGGCTGACACCGTCTGCGCGCTAAGGTAAAACGCGCTTTCCGTCGTATCTGGAAGCGCATGTATCGTTTTGCTGCACTTCTCGTCCTCTTTTGCCTTGTCGCGATCCCGTCGGCGCCGGCGCCCAGCGCGACCAACCCGTTCTTCGCTCCGAGTTCGCTGCCGTTTGGTGCACCGCCATTCGACCAAATCAAGGACAGCGACTACCTGCCGGCGATTCGAGCCGGTATCGCGCAGCAAGAGCGCGAGTACGAAGCGATTGCCAATAATCCAGCAGCCCCGACGTTCGCGAACACCTTCGTCGCCATGGAGAAAGCTGGGGCGCTGCTCTACCGGGTTTCGCAGGCGTTCGCCGCGGCCTCGCAAGCGAACACCGATGACACGCTCCAAAGCGTGCAGGACACGACCGCTCCGGAGCTGGCGGAGGCCCAAGACGCGATCTACCTCAATGCCAAGCTCTTCGCTCGCGTGCAAAGCGTGTACGACCGGCTCGGAACGCTGAACCTGGATCCGGAGTCGCAGCAGCTCGTGCGTGTTGACTATCAAGACTTTGTGCAAGCCGGCGCCAGACTGAGTCCAGCCGGCAAGGCAAAGATGCGCGATATCGATAAGCAGCTTTCAATTCTGCAGTCGGCGTTCGAACGGAAGTTGCTCGCGGCGAACGCGGCGAGCGCGCTCGTCGTCGACAACAAGACGGATCTGGCGGGGATGAGCGATGCCGCGCTTGCATCTGCTGCGCAATCGGCCGCGGCGCACCACAAGACGGGCTGGATGCTCTCCTTGCAAAACACCACGCAGCAGCCGGCACTACAGTCCCTCGATAACCGCGACACGCGAGAGAAGCTGTTTCTGGCATCCTGGAACCGCACCGAGAAGGGCGACGCAAACGACACGCGCGACACGATTGCGACGATCGCGCAGTTGCGGGCGCAGCGGGCGGCATTGCTCGGCTACCCGAATTACGCGGCGTATGCGCTGGTCGACCAAATGGCTAAGACGCCCCAGGCTGTGCAGCAATTCCTTGGCCAGTTGATTCCGGCGACCCGCAGCAAAGTGGCAGAAGACAGCAAGGAGATCCAGGCGCAGATCGACGCCTCAGGGCAGACGTTTATGCTGGAGGCGTGGGATTGGAATCACTACGCCGAGGCTGTTCGGAAGGCCAAGTACGACCTCGACGACGCGCAAGTGCGGCCGTATTTCGAGATCAACAACGTGCTCAAGAACGGCCTGTTCTACGCTGCCAATCAGCTCTACGGAATTACGCTGAAAGAGCGTCACGATATTCCTGTCTATAATCCGGACGTGCGCGTATTCGAGGTCTATGACAAGGACGGCTCACCGCTTGCGCTGATGTACTTCGATTTCTTCAAGCGCGACAATAAGTCGGGTGGCGCATGGATGAGCACGTTCGTCGATCAGTCGAAGCTGTGGGGCACGAAGCCGGTAGTCTACAACGTGGAGAACTTCACCAAGGGCGCACCCGGGCAGCCGACGCTGCTGACTGCGGGCGACGTGACGGGGATGTTCCACGAGTTTGGCCACGCGCTCAACGCCTTCTTCGCCGACCAGGAATATGCGTCGCTTTCAGGCGCCAACACCGCCCGCGACTTCGTGGAATATCCGTCGCAATTCAACGAGCACTGGGCGATGTATCCCGCGATCCTCAAGCACTATGCGGTGGACTATCGTACCGGTGCGCCGATGCCGCAGGCGCTCATGGACAAAATGCTCCGCGCAGCAAAGTTTAACCGAGGCTACGGATCGGCGGAAGCGCTCGCAGCCGACGAGCTCGACATGGCCTGGCACACGCTGCCGGCAAGCGCGCCGAAACAAAACGCCGATGCGTTCGAGAAGAAGGCACTCACTGATTCGGGTACCGATTTCGCCGCGGTGCCACCGCGTTATCGCTCAACGTACTTCGCGCACATCTGGACGGGCGGCTACGCGGCAGGCTACTACGCCTATGCGTGGAGCGAGATGCTCGATGACGACACGTTCCAATGGTTCGTCGATCACGGCGGCCCGACGCGCGCGAACGGCCAGCGCTTCCGCGATATGATCCTCTCGCGCGGTCATTCGCTCGACTACGGCCCGATGTTCAAGGCGTTCTACGGATCGGATCCCAACGTTGCGCCGCTGCTCAAGTACCGCGGCCTAACGCCATAGGCCTGTGCCGGCTCGCATTCGCCTGGCGCGACGCGAAGACGTCGTGGAACTCCAGCGTCTCATTGCGTCTTCGGTCCGAGGCCTTCAGGCGGGAGATTATTCCTACGATCAGATCGAAGCGGCCATCCTCGGCGTCTATGGCGTCGACACAACGCTGATCGACGACGGTACGTATTTCGCGGCGGAGTTTCCGGTGGGGGAGGCGCAGCCCGCGCTGGTCGTCGGTTGCGGCGGCTGGAGCCGTCGCAAGACGCTCTTTGGCGGCGATCAGTGGCACAAGGGAGACAACATGTTCCTCGACCCGGCATGCGACGCCGCGAAGATTCGCGCGTTCTTCGTGCATCCGGCATGGGCGCGACGCGGCATCGGGACGCTAATTCTCAACGCGTGCGAGCGCGCTGCGACTGACGCGGGATTCCAGCGGCTCGAGATGGCCGCGACGCTCACCGGCGTGCCGTTCTATGCCGCTCGGGGATACGCTCGGCTTGAAAGCCTCGACGTACAGCTCGGCGACGGACCCTCGATCGAAGTCGTACGAATGGAGAAATATGTCTAGAGTCAATATATCGGCCTTGCTCTACGTGGTAGCGTTGATCGCCGCTGTGGTCGTTGTTTTACACAAGCTGAATAAAGCGCTTACGGCTCGTTAGCAAAAGCGCGTTCACGCAAGCGCTTTCTCACCCGATATATTAAGGTGAGGGGTGCTGAATTATGACTGTTGACGATCGGACGATCCGGTTTGCGGTGTGGCCGCATTTGATCACTTTGGAAGGCCCAGCGGATAAACTGGCCGCGGTGATCGAGGCGCTCTACAACGATCCAGGCCTTCCGCGGGACAAGTGGGGCCTCGGCAACACCGACGATGTCGGTCGCCGCGCGATGGTCCAGCGGTTGCGCGCTGAAGGGAAGATTACGCGACGCCTTGGCGTTGCCGCGCTGACCTTAGATGTTTCCGATGCCATCGAAGCGCGCGTGCGCGCCGTCGGTGTCAAATGCTTTGCGATGCATCTACCGCGCTAGTTCGAGCGACGCGCACCCCTAGCTAACGATGGGGGCAACCCGGCCAGCAGCACGGCCGGCGCATGCCTTTGCGCATTTTATCCAGGCCGACCGTAATGCGGCGTTTGCGGGTATCGTCTTTCTTCGCGGAGGTAACCCAGCAGATCCACTCGTTGCGGGCGAGCGGCGTAATGTCGGCCCATACCCCCTTTGCAATCGAGTCAGACTCAATTGCCTTGCGCAAGTCTGCTGGCATGCTGTGAACAGGGCCAAGCTTCTGTCTAGCCATCTCTAAAGAGTCCGGTTTCGCTTACCGGTAAGGCGCACCTATTCCAACTAGGGTGTATTCATGTGACGGGGAAGTGGTCCGTATCAACGATATGATCGATGCACGCCCGCTGCCCGAGCTGGGGCTCATCCGCCTCTACGTCCTGCGCGCGTCCTACGCGCTGATCGCCTTTGCCCAAGGCGCGAGAACCTGGCCTGCAATCCTTCATCCAACGCACCCGTGGGATTTCTGGAATGGTGTCGGCCTAAGCTTCCTGGGAGCGCTGACGGTCCTCTCACTGCTGGGCATCCGTTACCCCGTTCGCATGCTGCCGCTGCTGATCTTCGAGCTTGCGTGGAAGTTGATCTGGGCGCTCGTCGTCTGGCTGCCGGCTCTGCTGCACCATTCGCTAGCCGGCGACGTCGGCGACAACGCGATTGGGATCGTGGCTGGCGTGGTGGTCGTACCGCTCGTGCTGCCGTGGGGCTACATTTGGAAGAACTACGTCCTCGCTCCCAGCGATCGCTGGCGCTAGCGCTAAATAATCGAAAGAGAGAACACCGCTCATTGTTGGAAAAGCGGTGTTCCGCTTGGTAACGAAAGATGTTATAGCGGATAGTTTACTGGTAAGGACCGGATATTCCAACCCCGGGATATTCCGGTGCCTAACAGCCGTTCGCGGGCTGGGATGGTGGCATGAACGCGATGTGTCGCTCCTCGAGCGGCTGCAGGTCGGCTATGAGTTTCGTTGCCTCGTTCTTATTTTCGCGTGTCATCGCAATGAGGTCGGCCACGATCATGCGGCGTCCAACCGCTATTGGGCCGATATTCCAATGGTCGCATTCGTAACGAAACGCAACCTGGCCCCAACGCTTGCCATCCGCCGAACGCCAATCCGCAAGCGCGTAACGATAGCCGACGTCGTAGCCGTCGAGTTTGAAGTGGCCTTCCTCTACATCAACGGCGCCAATTTCGATCTTAGTGCTACCGCCGAAAGCATTTGGATGGTCGCTGCCATCATGATACGGATCGTGGAGATACGTGGCGACTTCTACGGACATTTCACTTCGATAGTGCTAGCCTCTTTACCGAGCACTACACTCGAAAGCAAAAACGAGAAAAGCACGATCACGAGAGCGGTTTTGCGATATCCGCCCATGTTGCCTCCCTTCTGAACGGCGTATTGGTGTTTCGAATAAAAAGAAGCGTACCACTCGATACGCTCCTTCATTACCAACACGGGCGAGTTCGTACCTGTGTTTTTAGCTACATCCGCTCGTCGCGCCGCAGTTGTCGCACTTCTCGCATGCGCCGTTGCGGACCATCGTGAGTTGGCCGCATTCACCGCAGGCGTTGCCGGTGTAGCCCTTTGCTTTTGAAGCGTTGACCGCTTCGACTTTCGACATCACTGCCGTAGCCGTCGCTGCGTGCGGTAACGGCTTGGGCGTGTCATGCATTGCCGGAACGTGCATACCACCGCCGCTTTCGCCGCCTTCGTCCTTGCCAGGACGCAGATGGGTCGAGACCGGATGGAATTGCTCGGCCACGCCGGCGGGACGCACGCTCGTTGGACCGGGTTCCTCGGCGATGTATTCCTCGGACGACTCGACGCCCATCGCATCCATCTCCATCGACGGCTGCACGTGCGCGAGATCGTAGCGTCCGAGATAGCTCACTGCCAGCTCGCGGAAGATGTAGTCGAGCAGCGAGGTTGCCATCTTGATGTTCTGATGGCCGACCACCGGACCGTTGGGCTCGAAGCGCGTGAAGGTGAACGCCTCCACGTATTCTTCAAGCGGCACGCCGTGCTGTAAGCCAAGGCTGACCGCGATCGCGAAGTTGTTCATCAGCGATCGGAACGCGGCGCCTTCCTTATGCATGTCGATGAAGATCTCACCGAGTTGTCCGTTCTCGTACTCGCCGGTGCGCAGGTAGACTTTGTGTCCGCCGATCACCGCTTTCTGGGTATAGCCGCTTCGACGCCCAGGCATACTGCGGCGCTTGGCAATGTAGCGGTAGACGATCTTTTCAGCGACTTGTAGCGGCTGCTGGAATGGCTGCGTCGGCGTGACCTCTTCGTCGATCGATGCATCGCCGCCCAGATCGAAGCTTGCCGCCAGCGGCTGCGAGAGCTTTGAGCCATCGCGATAGAGCGCGACCGCTTTGATCATGCGCTCCCAGCTGTAGCGATAGGCTTCCTTGACCTCAGCAATCGTCGCGGTCTGGGGGAGGTTGATCGTCTTCGAAATTGCGCCTGAGACGAATGGCTGCGCTGCCGCCATCATCTCGATGTGCGCGACCGGACGAATATAGCGCGTACCGTACTTGCCGCATGGCGTTGCGCAGTCGAAGACCGGCAAATGCTCATCTTTGAGCTCGGGCGCTCCTTCGAGCGTCATGCGTCCGCAGATGAACGCCGAGGCCTCCTCGATTTGCTGGGTGTTAAAGCCCAGGCCATCGCGTAACAGCGACCAGTTCCAGTCGTTGAGTTGCGCATCGGTGAAACCGAGCTTGTCTTTGCAGAACTCCTCGCCCAGCACGAACTTATTGAAGACGAAGGGCAGCTCGAATGCACCGGGCAGTGACGCTTCAACGCGCGCGATCGCGTCGTCGTCGAAGCCCTTGGCTTTGAGTGTCGCGCGGTTGATGTGCGGCGCCTCGATCAAGGTGCCGGTACCCTTGGCGTAGGTCTCGATTGCCGCGATTTGCTCGGGCGAATAGCCAAGGCGCTGCAGCGCGGCTTCGACCGATTGATTGACGATCTTAAAGTAGCCGCCGCCCGCGAGCTTCTTGAATTTCACCAGCGCGAAGTCGGGCTCGATGCCGGTCGTGTCGCAATCCATCACGAGACCAATGGTTCCGGTCGGTGCGATCACGACGGTCTGCGCGTTGCGGAAGCCCGAGACTTCCCCGATTGCGAGCGCATCGTCCCACATCTTGCGCGCGAGCGCCCAGGTCTCTTGGGTGAAGAGCGACGGCACATACGTCACCGGCGTCACCGACAAGCCTTCGTACTCGGTCTTCATGGCGTCGTACGCTGCGCGACGATGGTTGCGAATCACGCGCAGCATCGGGTCGCGGTTATTTTCGAAGCGCGCGAACGCTCCAAGCTGCTGCGCCATTTCCGCCGACGTGCGATACGCGGCGCCGGTCATGAGCGCGCTAATAGCTGCGCACCAGCCGTAGCCTTCCTCTGAATCGTATGGCAAGCCCATGCGCATCAGCAGCGTGCCCAGATTGGCGTAGCCAAGGCCGAGCGTGCGATAGCCGTGATTCTTCACGGCGATCTCGCGCGAGGGCATCTGCCCCATCGTCACCGAGATCTCGAGCGTCGTGGTCCACACGCGCGCAGCTTCGGCAAAGCGATTCGCATCGAAGCCGCCGCGCGCATCTTCAAACTTGACGAGATTGAGGCTAGCGAGATTGCAATTGTGCGCGATCATACCCTCGGCGATAACCGAATGCGTCACCGGCTCGGTGATGTCGTACACGGTCTCGATGCCATCGGGCACAATCGAGAGGATCTTCGGCGAACGCGGGTTCTTTTTGTGCGCGTTGAACGGCGAGTTTAGAATCGCGAGGGCCTTTTCGTTCTTTTCATTGGAGCACGGGAAGCCGACAAGCGAGAAGAACTTGCGCGCCTGTTGATTATAGAGATGCAGCTGACCTTGGGGATTCTTTCGGCCGGCAGGGTGGGTCCACGAGATACGTGACGTCATTCCCAAGTCGGACAGCAAAAGCTGTACCGAGCGCAGGAGCGCCGGCGACGATGAAGCGAGCATGACTTCGTTTTCCGTCGCGCGGCTGTCGCTACGGATGCAGCCGTCCGCCGAGAAGAGCCCCTGCAAATATGCGACCTTCAGATCGTCGGGCACGTCATGAATCGCCGAGGGGACATCTTTGCTCGTTGCAATGCCTTGTTTGAATCCATAGCGATTTTCTAGGTGCGACACCAGGGAGCTGTTGCTCGACGTAGTTTGTAAAACACCGTTGCGCTGTACGCCAACCGAATTCATGCGAACGTCGACTGGAGATCCGCCGACTGCCGCAGCAACCACTTTGAGTTCATTGAGGCGCTCGGTCATCTCGAATGCAGTTTGTCGCTCGTGCGGACCGAAGACCAGCGCGACCGTGTCCTTACTGAAGACCCCGTCGCCCGTCAGCCAGCCGAGCATCTGCCAACGCTTCACTTCGGTCGGATCCGACATAAACGCGACGTGATTTCCGCTCTCGCGAATCTGAATACGATCGATGCCCGGAATGAGTTGATCGAGTTGCTTCCAGCCGCCATCCTCGGTGAGGAAGCGATGATCACCAGTCGCTCGGATTTCACGCCCATCTTTGAGTGTCATCTTGAAGACGGGCTTTTCGCCAACGCGTGTTACGACGGCCGGACGATGCGCTGTCAAGCGACGTTCGTCATGCTCCGCGTGAATATCCGTCGTGACAAGCACGCGCTGTCCGCGCTCTTGCATCTCGTGCAGTTGCTCGACCGTGCGTAAGCCATCGGGCGTGCTAATGCGAGTCTCAGGTGCAAAGCATGCTGTATCGTCGATGAAAACATATTCGCTGCAGGGATTAGTTGCATTGATGCGTTCGTCATTCGAACACGTATGCCACTCTTGAATCGTGTCGTCGAATTGCAAGCCGGGATCGGCGCACTGCCACGCCGCCAGACCGATTTGCTCCCACAGATCCGCCGCCTTGATCGTCTTGACCGTGTTGCCGTTGGTGCGTGAAGTCAACGCCCAATCATCGTTCTTATCGAGGGCATTGAAGAACGCGTTGGTCAAGCGCACCGAGTTGTTCGAATTCTGACCCGAGACGGTATTGTACGCTTCCGAATCCCACGCGGTGTCGTACTGGTCGATCTCCAGACTCGTGAAGCCCTGGCGCGCGTAGTCTAGTGCTTGCTGCGTTGCGCCGCTCGGCACACCGGTTGCAAGCGCCTTGCGCAGCGCTTCGCGCAAATACGAATTAAACGCGACGTCGAAACGAGACGCCTCCGGAATGCGCGTATCGTGCGCTGCCGCCATGATCGCATTGAGTTGCTCTTGCAGAATCCGCGAGCCGATCACGAGGTCAGCGACCTTGCGCTCCTCGGTGACCTTCCAGTTAACGAATTTCTCGATGTCGGGATGGTCAGCGTTGAGCACGACCATCTTCGCGGCGCGCCGGGTCGTGCCGCCCGATTTAATAGCACCCGCCGCGCGATCGAAGACTTTGAGGAACGACATCAAACCGCTCGATGTGCCGCCGCCGGTCAGCTTCTCGCCTTCGCCACGGAGCCGCGAGAAGTTCGCACCCGAACCCGAGCCGCCTTTGAAGATGCGCGCTTCGCGAAGCAACCCGTCGAAGATCCCGCCTTGATTGACGAGATCGTCTTCGATGGAAAGGATATAGCACGCGGAAACTTGCGCGTGTTCGAAGGTGCTGGTCGAACGCACCGCCTCGTTCGTCTTAGGATCGACGTAATAGTGACCTTGCGACGGGCCCGAAATTCCGTACGCCCAATGCAAACCGGTGTTAAACCATTGCGGCGAATTTGGTGCGCCGATTTGGCGCGCGAGCATCGCCGACATCTCGTCGTAGTAAACGCGCGCATCGTCTTCGGTATCGAAGTAGCCGTACTTCCACCCCCAGTACGCCCAGCAGCCCGCGAGCCGATTGAAGACCTGGCGTGAGTCGCGCTCGGCTCCGAAGGTCGCATCAGCGGCGGCTTCCGAGCGCCACAGCCATTCCGGCACGTCGTCTTCGGCAATCCGCACGGTGTTGGTTGGCACGCCGGCCTTTCGGCAATACTTCTGCGCAAGGACATCGACGGCGACCTGGCTCCAGCCGGTCGGCACCATCACGTCCTTGGCTTCAAAAATCACCGAGCCGTCGGGATTGACGATCCGGGAAGTGCGCGGCTCGAACTCGAGGCCTGCGTACGGGTCGCCGTGGGCCGAATAGAGACGACGGAACTTCATGGGGAGCTGCTCCTTGCGCGTGCTGGTGCGGACTTGTTGTCTTCGAGAGGCGCGATACGAACGCCTGTTCGTATTGAGCGAGACCGAAAGAGCGGTGGGACACCTATTGTGCCACACCGATCATATTGCCACAAGATATTGGGGTCGCCGGGCTCATTTCCTTGTGCCAGAGCTGTGGAAAACGACAAAAATCGGAGGACGGCGCGGGGATGACGCCTGAGCCGAGAGGAGAGCCTGTGGAGCCTTCCGAGGATACCGGGGATAAGCCGTCGGAACGGCTGCCCTAATGTTCGGTCCGGATCGCTTTGTCACACGTCTCGCCACGGTCGCCATCGAGGAGCTCCGCGCCCAGGGTTTCCGCGGCCTGATCATCGATCTCGACAACACCCTGATGGGCTTCCGGCAGACCGAGCTCGAGGCTGATCACCTCAATTGGGTCGCCCGGGCTCACGACGCCGGCTTTCGCATGGTGATGGTCTCCAACAACTTCACCGAACGGGTGACTGGGATCGC
>JBEKBR010000018.1:0-63604 GCA_050015295.1 Candidatus Aquilonibacter sp.
TGCACACGCGATTGGCCGGACGCCCGGGCCGTGCCGCCGCGCTCGAACGCTTCCTCGACTACGTGCTCAAACACAAGCACGTGTGGATCGCGCGGCGCGTCGACATCGCGCGTCACTGGATCGCAAACCACCCGCCGCAGTGATGGCAACGCACGGCAACGTCCTCGAACGCTTGGCGGTTCTGCGCGAACTCGGTGCGCACGAAGGCGGAATCGATCGCGCGTTGCTCACACCGCAAGAGCGCGCGGCGCGGCTGCAGTTCGCTGTTTGGGCGCGCGCAAGCGGGTTTACCGTCACGCAAGATGCGGTGAGCAACGTCTTCGCGCGGCGCGACGGTTCGCGCAAGGATCGCAAACCGATTCTAGTTGGTTCGCACCTCGACACCGTACCGACCGGCGGCGCGTACGACGGCGCGTACGGCGTGGCCGCGGCGCTGTGCGCACTCGATCTGCTCGATGCGCGCAACGTTCGCACGACGCATCCGGTTGAGGCCGTCGCGTGGGCGGGGGAGGAGGGCAGCCGCTTTCCGTTGGGATGCTTGGGAAGTTCGGTGTTCGCCGGTCTGAATGACGAACGCGCGGTGTTGGATATCGTCGGTGACGACGGGGTCACCTTGCGCGATGCGCTGGCCTCGCCGCATGGTGGCTTGCTGGATGGCGTGCCGCTGCGCGCGGGGCGTGACGTTTCCGCGTATCTCGAATTGCACGTCGAGCAAGGCCCGGTTCTCGAAGATCTCGGCCTCTCGCTCGGCATCGTCACCGCGATCGCCGCCCAGCGCCGTCTGCGCGCAACCATTATCGGACGCAGTGGCCACGCCGGCACGGTGCCGATGGCGATGCGCGCCGATGCACTCGGCGCCGCGTCCGAACTGGTGCTTGCGCTCGAACGTGCCGCGCGCGAGCAGGGTGATGCCGTTGCAACCGTGGGACGTATGCTGGTCGAGCCCAATGGGACCAACGTCATTCCGGGACGCGTAACGTTTTCGATCGATATCCGTTCGCCCGACGAAACGAAACTCGATGCTATCGAAGTGCGTCTGGCCGAAGCGATTGCACGCGTGCGACAAGCGCGCGGCGTCGAGATCGCGGTGGAATCATTCGAGCGGCGTAGCGCGACGCCGATGACGGCGGCGCTACGCGAAGCGATTGCGCGCGCGATTACCGCGCTCGGCGAAGCGTACGCCGACGTGCCGAGTGGCGCGGGACACGACGCGATGAGTTTAGGAAAACTCGTGCCGACCGCAATGATCTTCGTGCCCAGCGTCGGCGGCCAAAGTCACGTCAGCGAAGAACGCACCGACGATAACGATCTGCTGCTCGGCGTGGAAGCGTTAGCCAATGCCATCGTCGAGGTTGACCGCATCATCGACTAGAAGCGGAGCGTTCGTATGCGATTCTTCATCTGTGGTTCGGCGCTGACCGGGCAACCCGACAACAAAAATCTCGGCGACGCGAAATTCCTCGGCCCCGCGCGCACGGCGGCAAAATACCGCCTGCACGCGGTCAAGAACGGTTGGCATCCGGGGATCTACGAGGTGCCCAGCGGCGGCATTTCGATTCTCGGCGAGTTGTATGAGCTCACGCCGGAACAACACGCGACGCTGATGGCCGGCGAACCGCCGGACATGTATCAAGTGACGGTCGAGATGGAAGACGGCTCGACGGCCGAGGCGATGCTTTTTCCGCGCGAATTGATCGAGCAACACGGGTACCCGGATATTTCGCACTTCGGCGGCTGGGCCGCGTATAAGGCGGCGGCTACCACGCGCTAGTGGAGCGCCGGCGCTCCACCGCAGTTCGTCGGTGCGGGTTGCCCCGCGAATCGTGCACCGACCCATGCGAGCGCGTCGTCCGACGCCCGCATCACGAGCGGCCGATGTTCGATTCCTTGATAAACATCGTAATGGATCGTTGCGCCGTTCCCGCACAGGATGCCAACGATGGCGTCGCTCGACGCTTTGGGGACGGTCGTATCTGCACTGCCTTGCGCGAGCATGAGCGGAACGGCGGGATGCAGCCCGCCGGCATCGTTCGTCGCGGCAAATGCGAGCAGCGGCGCGAGCACCGCGTCCGAGCGGAACGACGATGCCGGAACGATACTGCCCCAAGAGTTGGGGCTCATTAAAAGTGCGCTGACGCATCGATCGTGCAGTTGCGGAACCATCGCGAGCGCTGCCGGTGAAAAGATCTGATCGAGCTTCACCGCCGGATCGAATGACGCTGCCGCATCGATGAAGAGCGCGCCGAACGCGTAGGCCGGCGTTGGCGTGGTTAGTTTCGGGAATCCCGCGATGAACGGCGAGATGAATGCGGCCGGCGCTTCCGCGACGGCGCCGATCAGGTGAAGCTCCGGAGCCCACTGCGCTGCCGTCGCCGACGTGAACAGCACCGTTTGACCGCCCTGCGAATGTCCCATGACGACCCAGCTCGTCGAAAGGTGTGGCACGATCTGCCGCGCGGCGCGCACCATATCGATCGCATCGCGCGCTTCCGCGACGCCGATGAGATACGGAGCCGGACCAGGCGTGCCTTGCCCCTCATAATCGGTCTGCACGACCACATAGCCGCGAGCGACGGCCTGATCCAGCGCCGGCTCGACCATCCCGAGATAAACGTGTTCGGGGCCGCTCGGCGAATCGAGCGACGGCGTGCACTGGGGCGCGTCGCCAGTCGTTCCGTGCGCCCAACTGATGACCGGCCAGCCGCCCTTGGGCGGTGCACCCTTCGGCACGGAGATCGTTCCGGAGACGGCGACATCGGCTCCGTTCAGCGACGTCGTGTGATAGAGCACGAGCGTGTTGGACGCCGCGCTCGGGAGCGCCGCGCCCGTCGTGAGCGGACGGGCCCAGATTACGTCGCCGTGCGCGCCGGCGGGAAGCGGGTTCGGCGGAGTGTAGAACGCGGATCCATCGGGACCGGCCGCCGTAATCACAGTGAGCATCACGGACGAAATGACGTTCATCATTCGTCAACGCTACGCCGAAACGGCCGAAAATACCCCTACTCTGCTCGCGCGCTAGCTACCGCGATAGGTCGAATAACTGAAGGGCGAGAGCAGCAGCGGCACGTGATAGTGCGCGGCGCCGTCGCCGATCGTAAACCGTATCGGAACCTCGTCATAAAACGACGGGGTTTCTTGTTTCTCAAAGTACGCGCCGACGAAGAAGCGCAGTTCGTAGACGCCGGGAGGGAGCACGCCGCCGGCCGCGATGCGACCATCGGCATCGGTCGTCCCACTCGCGATCTCGCGCGGCTGCGCGCCGAGTGCAACGAGCGTCACGTCGATACCGGCGGCCGGTACGCCGCGCACGACGTCGAGAACATGTGTACTGAGCGACATTACGTTTTTGCTCCTTGATCGATCCAGGTGCCGACGAGAGCGCGTTCGGCGTCGGTCATACCGGTAATGTTGCCGATCGGCATTGCATGCGTGCTAACCGCTTGATCGCGAATGCGCGGCGCGTTGGCGGCAATATGCGCCGGCGTGTCGAGTAGGACGCCGGCCGGCGCGACGGCAAAGCCCGGCTGCGTCGGGTGGGCGGCATGACACACCGCGCAACGTTGCGCGAAGATCGGTTGCACTTGTGCAAAGGAGACCGGCGCCGCGCTCGTTCCGGCTACTCCACGCGGCGCGAGCGCTATCGCAGTTAGCACAATGACGATCGCTGCGGCGACCGGAAGCGCCCAGACGATACGCGCCTTGTGCGTGAGGATGAAGAAATAGCGCACCAGCACGCCGGCGGCGCCGAGCGCGACGAGCACGAGCCAGCCATACGGTCCCGAATACGTCATCGGATAGTGACTGCTGATCATCGTAAACAGCACGGGCAGCGTGAGATAGGTGTTGTGCACCGAGCGCATCTTGCCCAAGCGCCCCGGACGCGGATCGGGCCGCTGTCCCGCGCGAATCTGCGCAAGCATACGGCGCTGACCCGGAATGATCACGAAGAACACGTTCGCGACCATGATCGTGCCGATGATAGCGCCGACGTGTAAAAACGCGGCGCGCCCGCTGAAGACGTGGTAGAGTGCCCACGCGACGAAGATCAAGAAGATCGCGATGGCGGCGGCGAGCGCGCGCGGCTGCGCTTCGAGCATCCGGCACAGACCGTCGTAGACGAACCACCCGACGATCAGCGAGGCGATGCTGATCGTGATGGCGGCCGAGGGCGAGAGCGCCATGACGCTCGGATCGATGAGGAAGGTGCGCGCACCGGCCCAATACACGATCGCCATCAGCGCCATGCCGGTGAGCCACGTCGAATAGGCTTCCCACTTGAACCAATGCAGATTCTGCGTCAGCGGTTCACGCGTCGGTCCGGTCAGGTACTTCTGATTGTGATAGAAGCCGCCGCCGTGAACCGACCACAATTCGCCGAATACGCCGTTATCGACGTCTTCGCGTTTCACCGGCGCAACGAGGTGGTTGTCGAGCCAGACGAAGTAAAACGATGCGCCGATCCACGAGATGCCGGCGACGAAGTGCGACCAGCGTGCGATCAGATCGAGCCAATCGAGGACGTAGGCGCCCATCAGTTCTCGCTCACCGCGTCGAGCAGACGGAGTCGCGCGATCGCTTCGATCTCGCGCAGCGCCGTCGCGATCTCGTGCTCCCGCGAATGCTTGAGCCGTTCTTCCAGCGCGTGCAAAATTGACGTTTTGGTCTGTTCGCGCGCGCAGATGACGAACGGAAAACCAAAACGCGCGCGGTATGCCGCGTTGAGTTCATCGAATCGCGAGCGCTCGTCCGCCGAAAGTACGGCGAGACCGGCGGAAGCTTGTTCGGCTGCTGAGGCGGGCGTCAAGCGCCCCTCGCGCGTCAAGCGACCGGCGAGATCGGGATGCGCGGCGATGAGTGCGGTTTGGCGGTCCACATCCGCGTCGCGAAGGACGCGGACCAGCGCATCGTAGAGCGCTTCGACGCTGGAAAAGGGCCGGCGCTCGGCTGCTGCGCGCGCAATCCAGGGCGAGTTTTCGAACACCGAACCGACCGCGGCCGTAAAGCCGGCGTCGTCGAGCCGGTTGAGCTGCGCGAGCGTCATCGGGGGGCGGTTCGGCCCTCACCCTCCTCTAACCCCGCTTGCCAGAGTACCTCAAGCTAGCGTCCTACGATCGGTCATGGAGGAACATATCGTGGAACAGCAATCTGAACCGGTCGTGCGGGTGCAAGGCTTACGCAAAGTCTACTCGCTTGGCGACAGTGAAGTGATTGCGCTGGGCGGCATCGATCTCGAGATCCGCGCCGGTGAATTCATCGCCGTCATGGGACCGTCGGGCTCGGGCAAGTCGACGTTCATGCAAATCACCGGATTGCTCGACAATCCGACCGACGGACATTACTTTTTCGAAGGCACCGACGTCTCGCATCTCGATGGCGACGCGCGTGCCGACATTCGCAGCCGCCGTCTCGGCTTCGTCTTTCAGGCCTACAATTTGCTCCCGCGTACCAGCGCGCTCGAAAACGTTGAGCTGCCGATGGTCTATGCGGGCATGCCGGCCGCGGAACGCGCGCGCATCGCGCACGAGAAGATGGGGATCGTCGGCGTCGCGCACCTCGCGCAACATCATCCCAACCAAATGTCGGGCGGTCAGCAACAGCGCGTCGCCATCGCGCGCTCGCTGGTCAACAATCCGGGCCTTATCCTCGCCGATGAGCCGACCGGTGCGCTTGACACCAAAACCAGCGAAGACGTGATGCGCATCTTTCGCGAGCTCAACGAGCAAGAGGGTATTACGATCATGCTCGTCACCCACGAACCCGACATCGCGGCCCACGCCAAACGCATCGTGACCTTCCGCGACGGACACGTCGTGAGCGACACGATGAAAGAAGGGCGGGCAGCCTAATGTCGGACTTCAAAGGGATCTTTCGGCTTGCATTGCAAGCGCTCGTGCGCAACAAAGTGCGCTCGATGCTCACGATGCTCGGCATCGTGATCGGCGTGGCGGCAGTGATCGTCACCGTTGCGATCGGCAGCGGCGCGCGCGTCTCGGTGCAGCAGAGCATCAACTCGCTCGGTTCGAACCTCATCGTCGTGCAGCCCGGTAGCGTTACGAGCTCGGGCGCGCGCGGCGGCTTCGGCACCGCATCGACGTTGACGCCGGCCGACGGCATGGCGATCGCGCAACTGCCCGGCGTCTCGGCGGTTTCGCCCGCCGTGACGATCCGCACGCAGATCGTTGCCGGTGGCAACAACTGGCAGACGACCGTCACCGGCGTCGCGCCGACCTACGCACAGATTCGCACGTGGCCGATGGCGAGCGGTACGTTCTTCAGCGAAAGTGACGTCAACGACGCAGCGAAAGTCGCCGTGCTCGGACAGACCGATGTTTCGGAACTCTTCCCCAGCGGCCAAAATCCGGTCGGCCAAACGATTCTGATCAAAGGCGTCCCGTTCACGGTCGTCGGCACGCTCACGCCGCTCGGACAGAGTAGCCTGGGCACCGATCAAGACGACACCGTGCTCATTCCGTACACCTCGGCGATGCAACGCATCACCGGACAAACCACGGTTAGCCAGTTGATGGTCTCGGCCGCGACCACCGATGAAATCGCACCGGTACAAACGGAAGTCACGCAGTTGCTCGAACAGCGTCATCAAATCGCGGCGGGACAACCCGACGACTTCCAGGTACGCAACCTGCAGTCGATCGCGGCGGCGGCCTCGTCGACCGGCGCGGTGATGGAGTTCTTGCTGGCCGGCGTGGCAGCGGTCTCGCTGGTCGTCGGTGGCATCGGCATCATGAACATCATGATGGTCTCGGTCACCGAGCGCACGCGTGAAATCGGGCTGCGCATGTCGGTCGGCGCACGCAGTGCGACGATTCTGCGCCAGTTCCTCACCGAGGCGACGGTGCTCGCGGCGTGTGGCGGCGTGATCGGCGTGATCGCCGGCTTCATCGGCACGTTCATCGTGGCCGCACTTGCAAAGTGGCCTACGCAGATTCCGATCGCGTGGGTCCTGTTCTCGATCGCCTTCTCGGCGCTCGTCGGGATCTTCTTCGGATACTATCCGGCGAAGAAAGCGGCGGGTCTCAACCCGATCGAAGCCCTGCGCTTCGAGTAGGGTCCGCGGGCCCCGGCGATACTGTTCCTCTCGCCGGAGCCCGCATCTATTTAGAATGCGCGTACCGCATACTCGAGCGCACTGTGAAGTCGCCTCGAGTTCTCCGTGGCGTACGGCGTGACGATCACATCGACATCGCTGTCGGGGCGAGCGTCGCCGCGTGCAACGGAACCAAAGATATCGATATGCTCTACCCCCTCGCGTTCCAAGTAAAGTATAGTATTGACGATTGAGCTGTGCATCATATACTATGTGACACATAGGATATGGAACACGGTATAGGCGATCAGCTTCCGGGGGTCTTCGAAAATCTGCGGCTCGAGCTGCGGCGCGGGTGCCTCACCCTCGCGGTACTCTCGCAACTGCGAACCGAGCGCTACGGCTACACGCTGCGCAAGGCACTCGAGGAGGCCGGGCTCGACATCGACGAGGGCACGCTCTACCCGCTGCTGCGGCGCCTCGAGAGCCAGGGCCTCTTGCAAAGCGAGTGGCGCGAAGAGAACAAGCGCCGCAAGCGCTTCTATCAGCTCTCGCCGGCTGGGCGCCTGATCCTCGACCAGCTCACGGATGAATTGCATCGCATCAACGCGTCATTAGAACGCATCACCGCGGAGTCATAACGATGGACATGCTTAGCCGCTATCTCTACGCCGTCAGCAACGACTTACCGAAAAAAGCTGTGCGCGACGATATCATTGCCGAGATTGCCGACGATTTGCAGTCGCAGATCGAAGAACGCGAAAGCGTGCTTGGACGTCCGCTGACCGACGACGAAGAAGCCGCGCTGATCAAAGCCTACGGTCATCCGCGTATCGTCGCTGGACGTTACGCGTCCGTGCCCTATCTTATCGGCCCCGATGTCCTACCGTTCTATCTCTACACCCTGCGGCTCGTGCTGATCGTCGTCGTCGCAATCGAATTAGTTGGCGGCGCGATCGCGGCGGTCGCCGAAAATCGCTTCAATCCATTCCTCGTGAGTCTCGATGCAGCATGGAACTCCGCGATCTACATCGTCGGCGCCGTGACGCTCGCATTCGTGGCCATCGAGCGATTCAACGGCAAGAAGCCGCTGCTCGAGCGCCTCGGTGTCACGCGCTGGGATCCACGCCGCTTGCCCGCGGCCCCAGGAACTGCGCTGCCACCGGTCCCGCGCTTCGAAAGCCTGATCGGCTTCATCTTCGGCGTGTTCGCGTTGCTCGCGCTGCTCGATGTGGGGAACACGCG
Source organism: Candidatus Aquilonibacter sp. (assembly GCA_050015295.1). Classification (GTDB taxonomy): domain Bacteria; phylum Vulcanimicrobiota; class Vulcanimicrobiia; order Vulcanimicrobiales; family Vulcanimicrobiaceae; genus Aquilonibacter. The sequence continues at coordinate 8,291 of JBEKBR010000018.1, forward strand.
CTACTGGTTCTTCTTTCTCTTCTTGCTCGGACCGCTAGCCGGCTTCAGTATTCCCGCGCATTTGAGTGCCGCGTGGCAACCAGCCTACATTGCTACGCTCACGGCGACCGCGATGATTGCCGTCATGGATATTGTTGCGTTCGTACGCCCGAACGTCACGATCATTCGATTGTGGACGCGCGTCGCTGCCAACGTCCTAGCGATCATCGGTATCGCGCTCACACTGAGCCGGCCGCCGCTGATTCTTCCGGCCGACCATTTGCTGAACATGGCGGCGACGTACGCGCTCATCGGTGCAATAGTCGTCCTCGGCATCGGAACGGCGTTTACGCTGCGCACGCTCGTGCGTCACAACCGAATGCCGCTTATGAGCGCAGCTGCCCGACCTTATCCTTGATGCGTTCGAGCGCCGACACGATGTTTGGATCGAAGTGCGTGCCGCTCTCGCGTTTGACCTGATCGAGCGCGTGCCCGAAGGTCATCGCCGGGCGATCGGGGCGCGCATTCATCATCGCGACGAGCGCATCGGCAACCGCAATGATCCGTCCTGACAACGGAATCGCTTCGCCCTTGAGTTTGCGCGGATAGCCCATCCCGTCCCAGCGTTCGTGATGCGAGCGTGCCATCGTTGCTGCTGCGCTGAAGAGCCGCGAGTCGGCAATCGAGAGAATCTCCGAACCCGCGTCGGCGTGTTTCTCGATCGCAGCACGCGAGGCCGGCGACAGCAGCGCCGTCGTTCCCAGCGTCTTTTCCGTAACGCACAACTTGCCGACGTCGTACACGTGCGCCGCTTCGCGCATCAACTGCACGTCGGCAACCGAACAGCGCGTCTCGATTGCAAGCATCACCGCGATCTCGCCGGCGAGCTTCATCTTGGCAGCGCCTTCGGGATCGCGTGACGCATAGGCGCGAGCGATCGCATCGAGCGCTTCGCGATCGCGCGCGTGCAGCCGGCGGTCGGCACCTTCGGCGCGCTCTTTGAGTTCGCGTAGCTCGCCCTCGCGATCGTTCTGCACGTTCTGTTGCGTCGCGAGACGCCGGACGTGGCTTGCAAATTCTTCGGCCGTGACCGGCTTGTTCAAAAACACGTTCACGCCCGCATCGAGCGCACGGTTCTTTAGTTCGCGATCGTCTTTGCCGGTGAGCATGATGATCGGCGTGCGCTCGCGGCCGGGCACGCCGCGCAATTCTTGGACGAACTCGACGCCGTCCATATCCGGCATGCTGTAATCCACGACGCACAGCGTTGGATCCATGCCATTTAAGTAGTGCAGCGCTTCGCGTGGGTCCGAAAAGGGCACCACCTCGCCACCGAGCATTTTTTCGATCGCCGCGGCGTACATACGCAACGTCGGCTCGTAATCGTCAATCACCACGACCCTGGACATATCTTCTTTTTCGGCCCCTCTCCAGGAAGTCTCAAGCTGGGGTACCAGTATTTAACCGTATGCCTGAGACGAAGCCGCGCATTGCGATCATCGACGATGAGCCCCGGATCCGGGAACTGCTCGAACTGACCCTGGGGCACCACGGCTATGCCGTCCGGACGGCGCCCGACGGGCCGGCCGGCCTGGATTTGGTCAAGAGCTGGGCTCCCGACGTGATCGTGCTCGACGTGATGATGCCCATGGTAAGCGGAATCGAGCTGTTGCCGATGCTGCGCCGCGTCACCGATGCGCCGGTGGTCATGCTTTCGGCCCGGGGCGAGGTCGATACCAAGGTTGAGGGCCTCACGCACGGTGCCGACGACTACCTCAGCAAGCCGTTCGAAATGCAAGAACTGATCGCGCATATCGATGCCAAACTGCGCCGTCCGCACTTGGAAAATCGCAACGTGATCGCCTACGAAGACATCAGCGTCAATCTCGACGAGCACACGGTCGTGCGCGCCGGCCAGCGCATCGAACTCTCACCGCTCGAATACGATCTGTTGGTCACGTTGCTGCGCCGTCCGCGCCGCGTCTTCACGCGCGATGAGCTGCTCGATTTAGTATGGGGTAACGAGAAAGACGTCGGCCAGAACGCGGTCGAGCGCTACATCTCGTATCTGCGCGGCAAAGTCGACGAAGGCTTTAGCCGGCCACTGATCCAGACGGTGCGCGGCGCCGGATACACCCTTCGTGCGGACTGAATCAACGTTCCGCAATTTTGCGCGGCGCATTACGCGCGGCTACGTCATCTTGGCGGTCGCACTGATTGCGCTGGTCGCCGGTGCGTCGTCGGCGTTTTTCATCATCGGTTTCGCTACGACGTTCAACCAGTCGATCGACGCGGCGCAGGCCCGCATGCAGGCGCGCGTGCACGATCTGACCGCACAGCATCTCACGCTTGCGCAACTCGCGCCCAAGGTCATTGCCGACGAACCCAATGCGAAGTCGCGGATCCTCGTGCTTGGTCCGCAGCATGGCGTCGTTGCCGGCGGCTCAGCACAACTCGACGATAGTCAGCGCTTCATCGCCGCCGCGCTTGCGCTGCGTCCGCGCTTCGTTGGCGTCCCGGGCGGCGGCACGATCGTGCTCGAACCCGACGTCGCCGACTTTTCGCACTCGCTCGTGCACTATTGGGAGCGCATCCTCCCGATCGGCTTGATTGCGATCGTGATCGCGTGGCTGGCGGGCCGATTGATCACCGGGCGCGCCTTGCGTCCGCTGCGCGAAGTCAACAGTGCGCTGCGTTCGATTGCCGAAGGCGATTTCACGCCCAGGCTGTTGTTGGAAAGCGACAGCGGCCTACACGAGCTTACGCAAACTTATAACGAAGTCGCGCAGCGCTTGAATTCAGCGACCTACGAGCAGCGGCGGCATGAGGCGCAGATGCGACAGTTCATCGCCGATGCCGGGCACGAGCTGCGCACCCCGCTGACGATTTTTATGGGCTACCTCGACGCGTTGCAATCCGGCGTCGTGCAAGACGGCGAGGGCGTGCGCCGCGTGCACGAGACGATGCTCGACGAGAGCCGCAAGATGCGCCACATCATCGAAAAGCTGATTCTACTCGCGCGCCTCGAGCGCGAAAACGAGTCGCTGCTCGACGAGATCAACCTGCAGTCGGTCGCGGCGCGTGCGGTCGACGCGCTGCGCCCGCTGGCCGGCGAACGGCTACAGTTGGCGACCGACGGCGAAGCGGTCGTCATCGGCGACGACACCGAGCTCTACGAAGCGGTGAAAAACGTCGTCGAGAACGCGGTCCGCTACGCACCCGCCTCACTGGTCTACGTGCGCGTCGGCCGTGCCGGCGATACGGCCGTCCTCGAGGTCGCCGACAAGGGGCCGGGTATGGCGCCGCTGGACGTCGAGCACGCTTTCGACCGGTTCTACCGCGGCGCGTCGCACGGCGAAATCGATGGCTCGGGCCTGGGGCTGGCAATCGCCAAGCGGGCAGTCGAGCGGATGGGTGGTTCGATCGGCCTCGAGAGCGGGCCGGATTCAGGAACTACGGTTACTATGCGGTTCCCATTGGAGGCAAAGCGACCAGCGTAGCAAAGGTGGGCAAAGTACCCTGCACCCACCGGAGAACCGCATGCTCGACGTCCCCTTCACCGTCTCCCGACGTTCAGACCTCGGTCAATTTTTGCGCGCCCGCCGGGGTGCGTTGCGCCCGGTCGACGTGGGGCTCGAGGACGAGAGCAATCGCCGGCACGTTGCCGGGCTTCGTCGCGAAGAGGTGGCGAAGCTCGCAGGCATCTCCACTACCTGGTACACCTGGATCGAACAAGCGCGCGAAATCAACTTCTCGCTCGATGTAATCGACGAGATCGGCCGCGCGCTGCTGCTCACGTCGCCGGAGATCGCGTACCTCAAAGTACTGGCGTCGGATGGGCCGCCGCAAGCCTGCACCCTCGATCCCGAAATCCCCGATGCGCTGCGCCAGCTCGTCGAACTCCATCGCGCTGCGCCGGCTTATCTTGCCACGCCACGCCTAGATCTCTTGGTCTGGAATTCACAGTTAGCCGAGATCTTCGACTATCAGGAAGACGGCGATTTGCTTTCGCGCAACGTGCTGTGGCGGATGTTCTACGATCCGTCGCGCCGGCAGCTCTACGTCGATTGGGAAACGGCGGCGCGCGGCTGCGTCGCGGTCTACCGCAACATCTACGCGACCTACTACGGCGACGAGCACTTCGATGATTTGCTGGTCACGATGATGCGCGAGCCGGACTTCGTGCGGATGTGGAGCGACTGGGAAGTGTTACCGCCGGCCGTTCCGGCCTTCTTGGTACGTCATCGAACGCTCGGTCTGTGCGAACTGGAACCGATCCAAGCTACCCTCGGCATTTCGCCGGGCTGTTACTTAGCGCTGTTTAGTTCGAAGAAACTGAGCTAGGCAGCCGCTTCGGCGGCGGTATACTCGGCAACCACGCTTTTGAGGCGCTTGGCGCTGGCGTCAACGCCGGCTTGTTCTTCTTCGTTGAGTTCCGGCCAGAGCACATCGTGCACGCCGTGTTTACCGACGACGCTCGGCAACGAGAGCGTAACGCCGTAGCTCGGCTGATACGAGCCGACCGGCAGCACCGCGCGTTCGTCGCGCAAGATGCACTCGGCGACACGTGCGACGACCATGCCGATACCATACTGGCTTGCGCCGATGCCCTCGATGATCGAGATGTTGGCGAAGCGCACGTCTTGCTCGACCGACTTGCGGAAATCGTCGAATCCGATGCGGCGCTCGGCAACGAGGTGTTCGAGCGGCCGGCCACCGACGCGAACCGACGACCAGCAGAACACGCTGTTGGTGCCGTGCTCGCTGATCACGTACGCTTCGACGCTTTGCGGGCTGACGCCGAAGCGCTCGGCGATGTGCACGCGAAAGCGCAGCGTATCGAGCATCGTGCTGGTGCTGAGCACGCGCGTGTGCCCGGCGAGACGGCAGGTGATGTCGACGAGCGGCTCGGGCGGGTTGGTGACCACGAGCAGCACGGCTTTCGGCGCGACCGCGGCGATCTTCGGAACGATGTCTTCAAAAACTTCGACGTTGGTGCGCAGCAGGCGCAAGCGTCCGAGCGGGTCATTGCGATCCACGGCACCGCCGGTCTTTTCGTTGATGCCGGCGCTGATAACCACGAGGCCGGCGCCCGAGAGATCGTCGAATTCGCCCGCGCGCACTTGCACCGCCGGCGAAAGCGGCGTGCCGTAACGCAGATCGGTCGCGACGCCCTTCGAGCGCGCCGGATAACGATCGACGAGGACGATATCATCTGCCACTGCACGCACGCACGACGCGAGCGCCGCTGCTGCGCCGACTGCTCCGGCGCCAACGAATCCGAGCTTGTTCATTTTGAGTTCGCTTTCGAGACTTGAATGGTCGTAGTAGCGAGTGCCGTCGTGTGGGGTTGGAACATCGGCAGATGCCGTGCGCTCAGGGTGAGAAACGTGATGACGCAGATGACACCGAAGATGCGCGTGAGCTGCGCCGATTTCAAGCGGTTGGAGTAGCGGGCGCCGAAGTGCGCGCCGATCACAGCGCCGATCGCAAGCGGAATCGCGAGCGCCCAGTCGACGCGGGCTTCGCGGATTTGCGCGATGACGCCGGGCCAAATGTAGATCATGGCAATGAACGAGGCGGTGGGCATCGCGACGTACGCGGGCAGCTTATAGCGCCACAGCAGAAGCGGAATCGCGACGGTTCCGGCGCCGATGCCGAACAGGCTCGACGAGAATCCGACCAGGATGCCCATCAGCGCGAATTCGTAGTTGCTCGTGCGCTGCGAACGATCCGACTCGATTGCGGTCTCGGGGATCGACAACGGCTTCGAGGGCTTGAGCATATTGTAGGCGATGAAGAGCAACATCACGCCGTAGAGCACGTCGAACTGGCTCGAGCTGACGTACTTCAGGGCAACGACGCCCATTAGCGCACCGGCGATGCCGCCGATACCGATCGACCAGCCGATCCGCAGATTGATGCGCTTGCCCTTGCGCAGTGCGAACGACGCGACAGCGACGTTGACGCCGACCATGAAGAGCGAGGTTGCAGACACGACTTGCGGCGTGAGGTGACCGGAGAGCCGCAGGATCGGCACGGAGATAAAGCCACCGCCGAAGCCGACCAGGCTGCCGAAGAAACACGCGACGATCCCGAGCACGATGCTTAGGAACGATGCGAAAATCGGCAAGCCATCAAAGATGTGTTGCATTACCTTATAGTTGTCGGGCTCGTAAGATCGACATGAGAGGCAGGCAAGCACGTTCGAGGTTAAGTCATTGTATGCGCAATGTCGGGGATGCGTTAACTTCCATTACAGAGATGCTTAAAGCAAAAAACCCCGGCGTAAACCGGGGTCCTTTACAATTCCGAAACGGAAAAGGTTAGTTTTTCGGGAGCAGCTCAGCGAGCTTGAGCATGTATTCTTTACGCGACTCGAGCAGCTGGCTCGTGAACGCAAAGCTCTTCTCGACGATTTCCGCCGGGGTCGGCAGCTTGGCTTCGCCGTTCTTGCTCTCGATGAGCTCGGTGACCGACGCGATCGCCTTGACGTTGAGATCTTGGGCTTGCTTGAGACCGTTGAGAAACTCGGCTTGCGCCTTCTCGACGAATTCGGTGTAGGTGTTCATGGACAGACTCCTTATATAATGTGTGCTTAGTATACCAAGCACACGGGTAGTCTGTCAATGGACGTTGGTAAAGCCGCGATAGACCCGGATTAAGGTGTCCTTCTGATCGGCGCTCAGCCGGGGGTCGAGCTTGACCGCTGACTCGACCGCGTCGGCCGCTTCGTTGCGGACGTCGTCGTCGAGCAGCCCCGCCTGGGCATAGAAGGTCTCGGCCGAGAGGTGCAGCGCGCGAGCGATCTGCTTGAGGACCTCCGCCGAGGGCTTGTAGAGTCCGCGCTCGACCTGGCTCAGGTACGGGTTGGAGACCTTCGCGAGATCGGCGAGTTGCCGGAGGGAGAGGTTCGCCAGCTCACGCTGCGTGCGAATGAACTCGCCCAGACCTTTCAAGTGGTCGCGATTGTTGATCATACGATCGTCGCCTCGTCATGGTGTGGAGAAGTGGAATCGAACGGCTCGGCCGTCTCGTTTCGAACGTACCGGCCCGGAGCCGGCTCGCCGCCGCCGGGCAGCGGATAGGGGGTGCGACGCGCGCCGCCGTGGGCATCGGCCCAAGCGGACCAATCCTCCCACCAGCTGCCCTGGTGTTTGGCCGCGCGCGCGAGCCAAGTGTCGGGCGTCTCGCCGGCCTCGACCGCGTCGGTGGTCCAATAGCACGACTTCGGGTTGCCCGGTGGATTGCAGATGCCGGCCACGTGACCGGAATTGGTGCGCGTGTACTTCACGGGTCCGCCGACGTATTGCGACGTCATGAAACTCGTGCGCCACGGTGCAATGTGATCGTTCTCGGCGCCGAGCACGTAGAGCGGCGTCTCGACCTTGCCCATGTCGAGCGGCACGTCGTCGAGGACGAACGCGTTCGGCACGACAAGCAAGTTGTGCAGATAGCACGCGCGCAAATACTGCGAGTGCATCGCGGCCGGCATACGCGTCGCGTCGCCGTTCCACGTCAGAATGTCGAACGCCGGCGGCTTCTTACCCATGAACCAGTTGGAGACGACGTAGCTCCAAATCAAATCGTTGGCGCGCATCCAGTTGAATGTGCCCGCCATCTCGCTCGACTCCAGGTAGCCGCGTTCGCTCATGCTCTTTTCGAGTTTCGCAATCGAGCCTTCGTCGGTGAAGACGCCCAGATCGCCGGGCTCGGCGAAATCGAGAATCGTATTGGTTAGCGTGACCGCGCCGATGCGGTGCGCTTCACCTTTGGCCGCGAGATACGCGAGCAGCATGAGCGTCATCGTCCCGCCGACGCACAGCGCGGCAAGGTTGACTTGCGGCGCGCCGGTGATGCGCTCGACCGCGCCAAGTGCAGCCAGCACGCCTTCTTCGAAGTAGGTGTCCATCGTGAAGTCCCGCATCGTTTCGTCGGGATTGCGATAGCTGATCATGAACACCTGATGGCCGCGTGACACCGCCCACTCGACGAACGAGCGGCCCGGGGCCAGATCCATGATGTAGTACTTGTTGATCCACGGCGGCGACATCAGAATCGGCCGCTCGTAGACGGTCTCGGTCTGCGGATAGTAGGCGATCAGCTCGATGAGCTCGTTCCGAAAGACCACTTCACCCGGCGTCGCTGCGAGATTGTCGCCTAGGCTAAACGCGGACGAGTCGACTTGCTTGGGGTAACCGCCGTTGTTTTGCACGTCGTCGACGAATTCGAGCATGCCTTCAACCAGGCTCGTACCCCCCGAATCGATCGCGGATTTGATCACCGACGGATTGAGCCACGGCACGTTGCTCGGCGCAATCGCGTCCATCATCATGTTCATCGCGAAGCGCGCCTTGCGTTTGGTGGCTTCGGGCAGGCGCGTGCTTTCGACCAGCTGCTGCGCGTACTGACGGCGCACGAGATATTCTTCGACCGCCGAGATGAGGAACGGATTGCTGATCCATGCCGGATCGGAGAAGCGCTTGTCGCCCTGCACGTCGACGGCCGGCGGCGGATTTTCACCCTGCATGCGGCGCAGCGCATTCATCGCGACGCCTTGTTGGGCGATCATCATCCCGCTCATGATCGTGCTCATGCGCAGTGGATCGCTCATCACGTCGAGCGTCACCGCGCGCAATGCATCGTTGAGCGATGCGGGATCGGCGCCGGAGAGATCGAGACCGTAGCTGAACTCTTCAATCGGTACCGAGCCAATCATGACATGTACATGCCGCCGTTGACGTCGTAGGTTGCGCCGGTGATGAAGCCGGAATTGTCGTCGATCAGAAAGCGCACGACGCGCGCAATTTCATCGGGCTGTCCAAGCCGGTCGACCGGCGTACGGCCGCGCGCGAGATCGATTGCCGCTTGCGGCATCGCGTTCACCATCTCGGTTGCGGTAAAACCGGGTGCGACGGCGTTCACCGTAATGCCCGAACGCGCGGTTTCGAGCGCGAGTGTTTTGGTGAGTCCTAACAGCCCCGCTTTTGCCGCGGCGTAATTAGCTTGCCCGAAGTTTCCGGTGTGCCCGACGACCGAGCTAATGTTGACGATGCGTCCGTACTGCTGCTCGAGCATGTGATCGAGTACGGCCTTGATCATGAAAAACGGCCCTGATAGGTTCACATTCAGGACCGTCTGCCATTCCTCGATTGTCATCTTGCGTGCCGTGTGATCTTTGGTGATCCCGGCGTTATTGATAAGGATATCAACTTTGCCAAACTCGGCGATGACCTCGTGCGCTGCGCTTTGACATGCACGCGGGTCCGCGACGTCGGCTTCATAAAAATGTACGAGCTTTGCCGTACCGTTGAGTGATGCACGCAGCGTGTCGGTGCGTTCGCGATCCGCGGGAATACCAAGCACGGCAATAGTTGCACCATCCGCGGCGAGCGCCGACGAAATCGCGCCGCCAATACCGCGCGAACCGCCGGTCACGATCGCCACTCGACCATCGAGCCGCGTTAGCGTGCCCGAGGGGGCTGTCGAGGTGGTTATCATGGGTACTACTTTGTACCCATCCGCTATGCTCACCTAGCAAAAGATAAAGAAAATCTTAGGAACTTTAGACCTCGGGCCATTGACTACTGGAAAGCGCTTTCCGGTCTAGACCATGTCGAGGCCGCCATTGACATGGAACGCGGCACCGGTAATGTAACCGGAGTCGTCCTCGCATAAGAATTTTACGACCCGCGCCACCTCGGAAGGCTTGCCCAGCCGCTTGGTGGGGATCTTCTCGACGACTTTGGCGAGGCTCGCCTCGGGCATCGCTTCGAGCATCTCGGTTGCGATAAAGCCGGGCGCTACGACGTTGGCGGTGATGCCCTTGTTTGCCGTCTCGAGCGCCAGCGACTTGGTGAAGCCGAAGAGCCCCGCTTTCGATGCGGCGTAGTTGGCCTGCCCGATGTTGCCGGTCGACCCGATCACCGAGCTGATATTGATGATGCGCCCCGACCCGCGCTCGATCATGTGCTCGAGCACGGCTTTGGTCATGTTGAATGCGCCGGAGAGATTCACGTTGATGACGTTGCCCCAGTCTTCGGGGCTCATCTTGCGCAGCGTCTTGTCGAGCGTGATGCCGGCATTGTTGATCAGAAAGTCGACGCGCCCGTATTTTTCGAGCACTTCGTCGACGACGCGCTTGCAGTCGTGATAGTCATCGACACGGCCTTGATGTGTGGAGACGGACTGTCCGTCCGCGCGATGTTTTTCCGCGCAGCGTTCGGCGGCATCGGCACCTTTGCTGAACCCGGCCGCGACGTGCGCCTGCTCTTGCGCAAGCGCCTGCGTGATTGCAAGACCGATGCCGCGCGTGCCTCCGGTGACGATCGCAACCTTTCCTTTGAACATCTCGCCCTCCCAACGTGGAACGCTTTACTGCGCTGCAGCACGCGCTTTTCCCGCGTGGTAAACACAGCAATCACCACATCGGAACCGGCGAGGGTGTTGGCGTTACTACCGGTGGCGGCGACGGCGTGTAATTGACGACGACGGTGAATGCGGTCGGTGCGTCTTGCGTTGCGAGTACCACGCTGCGATCGACACCGCTTGCTACGAGCTGCACCACGACCAATCGGTTTCCGCCGACCGCGCTCGGCATCACTGCAAAGCTGTACGGCACGTCGATTGCGTTTGCGCCGGCAAAGAGCGGATCGAACGCCGGGCTCGACGGCGTGCCGAGCTGCGTAACGGTCGCTGCGGCGGCACTGAAGCTCTCGATGTCGTTCAATGTGTCGCCGGCGATCGGCGTGCCGCTGCCGGTTAGCGTATAGTGCGTCAGCGTTTGCGTGGCGCTATCGAAGCTATACGCCCAGGCGTAACTGCGATGCGCGCCGTCTTGCGTATAAAAGTCGAGCTCGTGGCCGTCGCTGTTGCTCTGACCAAGCACGTCGGATGCCGGCACGTAGACCGCAAGTGAGCTAGCCGCTTCGCTCGACAGCCGTTCGACCAGGCGCCCCGCGTTTGCGCCCGCGACCACGCGTATATTGGCAGCGGTCGCCGCCGCGACGAGGCGATCGGCCATGACGACCAGCCCCCAGAGCATGACCGCCGCGATCGCAGCACCAATCAGCGTTTCGATCAAGGTGAAGCCCGCCTGGCGCTCCATGCACGATGAGTGAGTGCCCGCGTTGCCCCGGGATTGGACTTTGTGGTACAAAGTAGGACATGACCGATATCGAACGCGCCATGCTCGACATCGCCGAGGTGCGCGACCGCCTAGCGATGACGCAGCGCTTTCGTGGCATCTCCGGCGTCGCCGCGATTGCGTCGGGCTGTTTCGCTATCGCCGCCGGTGTGCTGCAAGCGTTGCTGGTGGCGGTGCCGCACGGCGCCTACGAACAACGTGTCTATGCCTCGATTTGGCTGGTGTGCGGCACTGCTGCGATGATCGTGAATTACGGTTCGATCGCGCACTGGTTCGTCAGCGACGCGAGCGTGCGCGATCGCTGGCAGACGCGCACGGTGGGTCTGGCAATCTTGCCGGCGATTGCGCTCGGCGCGGCGATCACGCTCGCGCTCGTCAATCGCGGCGCGTTCGGATATTTGCCCGGCGTGTGGTACGGCTGCTACGGCGTCGGCCTGTTCGCGTCGCGCATGATGCTCCCGCGCGACGTGCTGCCGATTGCCGCCTTCTTCTTAGTTGCGGGTATGGCGCTGCTGTTTGCGCCTGCCTCGATCGCACTTGCGTGGTGGGTACTGCCGATTGGCTTCGGCATCGGACACATCGCCATCGGCGTGCTGGTTGCGCGCGATCGCCGGGAACATCCATGAGTGCCACCGATCTCGATCGCGTCTTTCACGAACGCGGACGTTTAGCGATCTGCTCGACGTTGGTCGCGCATCCCGACGGCGTCTCGTTTACGCAATTGCAAGACGCGTGCGCACTGACCGACGGAAATCTCAACCGGCATCTACATGCGTTGGCGGAAGAGACGATCGTGCAAACCGAACGTCGTACCGGCGTGGGGCGCCCGCAGACGATCGTACGCATCACGCCTGCGGGCCGCGACCGGTTCTTGGCTTACATCGACGCGCTCGAGCACATCGTGCGCGAGGTTCAGCGCTCCATGAGTTCGAGTGAATCGCCGGTACGCGCGATTCCGGCACGCGGCACGTCGCAGTAAATCCCCATCCAGTTCGAACGCGCCTGCGCAACGTAGCGTAAGATGCGTGGATCGGCGGCGCCGCCGTTGAGATCGTACGTCGTCACCACGCAGCGTTCGATCGGATAGCGCACGCGCAGCGTCACCTCGCCCAAACGTAGTTCGCGGCCGGTCAGCGCCCCTTCGTCGAGCGCGATGCCGGGCTCGGCTTCGATATAGAAGTTGGGGCGGAAACGTTCGAATTCCACGCGATAACCGACGAACGACGAAACCCCGTCGAGCCAGCGATCCATAATTAGCGAGACCGGCGCATCGTCGAAGAAGCCGCCGTCATCGCTTTCGACGAGCTCAACGTCCGGCACGAGCGCAAGCGCCTCGTCTGCGCGGTCGATCCGGTGTAAACGGTCGTCTTCTTTCCCGCGATGGGGCTTGCCGGCGCGCGGTCCGGTGCCGGCGATCAGCGCCGAAGCACGATCGCCCTCGAGGCCGCTAGGAAGCACGACGCATTCCTCGAGCACGTCGCCGTGGAGACTCTTCACCGGATAGCGCCGGATTGCACGTAACGTCCCGATTCGCATAGATCATAAGTACCATAGGAGGCGTGTATTCTCCTCAAGAACGGGCGGCGCAATGGACGAGTTGCAGGGACGTCCCGCGCTCCGTGCGCTCGCGATCGGCGAGATCTTCGATCGCGCGGTGACCATGTATGTCCGGCACTTCGCCGTCTTTACGCTCATCGTATTGACGCTGCTTGTCCCAATTGGGATCCTCGACTACTTTGTCACCGATCGCTCGACCTCGCAGCTCTCGCAGTTGCTCGCGCAGATAGCCCATCCGACGGTGCACAGTGGATCGATCTACTCGCCCTCGCAGATTTCGACGCTCTTGGGCGTTGCGTTGCTCGCACTGCTGCTTGCGCCGTTCACGAACAATGCGGTCGCGGTGGGTGTTGCAGCGATCTACGCCGGGCGTACGCCGACGTACGTGGGCGGCTACGAGCGCGTGCTTCGCCGCTGGGCGCCGCTGCTCGGGACGGCGCTGTTGTGCGTACTGATTCTGTTTGGAGCGTATCTTGCCGTCGTTATCGGCGTGGTGGTCGTGGTTCTCATCGCGACGGCGCTCGCGATTGCGGCACGATTTCTCGTCGTGATCTTCGCCATCATCGGTCTAGTGCTGGTGCTCGCGATCATTCTGTTCTTCGTCCTTCTCGTGATGTGCTGTGCCTTCGCGCTCTACGCCAGCACGATTGAAGAAGCACGACCAGCCGATGCGATCGGTGAAGCCTTCCGGCGGCTCCTCAACCGGCGTGAGATCGGTAAGGCAACGTTGATTTCGCTTGCCTATCTTGCGATCCAAATCGGTGCGCTGGTGATCGGGGCAGCGCTCGCGGCGCTGCTGCTCTCGTTCTTGCATAGTCCGATCGTTGAGCTCGCGGTGGAGACCGTGATCAATGCTGCCGTTACCGCGTTCGTGACGATCTTGCTGGCGACGTATTACTACGACGTGCGCACGCGTAGCGAAGGCTTAGATCTCGAAGTCGATCTCGAGCGCCTGACGGCGCCCTCGTGACGCTGCGTCCGCCCATCGCGATCGTCCGGGCAGTCCGAGCCGAGCTCGCCGTTCCGGGACGGTATCACCTCGTCGCCGTTACACCGCACCGGTCGCTGCTCGACACGATGCTGCAGTGGGTCGGCGATCGTTGGAACGAGCTGTGGAATCTTCTGACAAACCACGTGAAAATCGGACCGGCCGGGACGTCGCTGATCGGCGATGCAATCGTCGTGCTGTGCGTCGGCGCAATCGCTGTGATCGGTGCGCACGTGCTCTCGCAGTTTCAGTACGAGCGCACGCGCCGGGCGCGGGTAACGGCGCTGGCCGCGCCGCGCAGCGCACACGCATTGTCGGTGCAGGCGGCGCAGGCCGCGCAGATGGGCGACTACGCGCGCGCCATTCGGCTGGTCTTTATTGCGGCGGTCACGCTGTTGGATTTGCGCGGCGTCGTGCGCGACGAGCGCTCCGCCACGATCAACGAGCTGCGCCGCGCGCTGCACGAGCGCGACGGTGCGCTCGAACCGGCATTCGTCGAGATCGCGCGCCTCTATACCGCCGCCGCGTACGCGCAAATGCCGGCCGGCCCGGACGCCTGGCAGCGCGCGCGTGCGGCGTACGACCACCTTGCAGCGAGTGCAGCAATATGAGCCGGCGCATCGTCGAGAGCGCGGTGCTGGTTGCGCTGCTTGGCCTGTTGGTCTTGCTCGCAACCGGCTCGTTGCGCGAGAAGTCCTCGACACATTCGAGCTACGATACCGGTCCCAACGGGTATCGCGCGCTATTTGACGTGCTGCAGCGCGAAGGCGTTCCGGTCACGCGGCTCGAGGAGCCGCTCGGGCTGATGGATCGCAGCGTGCGCGTGCTGGTGCTCACGGCGCCCTACCTCGATCGTAGCGACGCGCGCCGGCTGCAAGACTTTCGCCATCGCGGCGGTATCGTGCTGCGCCCCGTCGTCGCAAACTATACCAATCTTGCACTGAGCAAACACCCGCAGCGCGCCGCCGAGATCTACGCCGCAGTTGCTGGCCACGGCATCGTGGCCTTCGACGAGCGCGGCTACGGCTACGATCGCACGCGCTCGCTGTGGTCGGTGCTACCGGCGGCGGTGCACGTCGCGATTTGGCTCGCGGCACTCGCGGTGTTGCTAGCGTTGATCGATGCCAACGTGCGCTTCGCGCCGCCGATCGTGCGCGAACCACCGGCCGAGCGCGATTCATCCGACTACGTGCGCTCGATGGCCGCGCTACTGCGTCGTGCCCACGCGGGCCGCGCAGCGATCGAGCGATTCGCCCGCGTCTATCCGAAGTCGTCCGAACTCGAACAGCTTGCCGCCGTCACGCGGCCCGGCGATGCGCAAGTGCAGCGTGCAGCCGCGATCTTCGCAACCCTTCGAAAGGATCATGCGTGAACGACTCTCCCTCGAGCGTCCAGGAGTTGGCCGCGCGCATTCGTGCGGCGATCGGTACGGCGGTGGTCGGCAGCGAGCGCATGAGCTTCGGTTTGCTCGTCGCGCTCTTCTCGCGCGGGCACGCGCTCATCGAAGGCGTGCCCGGGACCGGCAAGACGCTGGCGGTGCGCGCGCTCGCGGCTGCGATCGGGTTGCCGTTCCGGCGCATTCAGTTCACGCCTGACCTTATGCCCTCCGACGTGATCGGTACGTCGGTTTTCAATCCGCAAAATGCGACGTTCAGCGTGCGGCTCGGGCCGATCAACGCGAACATCGTGTTGGCCGACGAGATCAATCGCACGCCGCCCAAGACGCAAGCCGCGCTGCTCGAAGCGATGGAAGAGGGGCGCGTGACGATCGACGGTACGCCGATCGAGTTGCCGCAGCCGTTCATCGTGTGCGCGACGCAGAACCCGATCGAATACGAAGGCACCTATCCGTTGCCCGAGGCGCAGCTCGATCGCTTCACCGTGAAGATCACCTCGGGTTATCCGGCTGCCGATCAGGAACTCGACCTGCTCGCGCGCGTTGCGGCCGGATTTGATTCGCGCGCGCTCGAGCTCGCCGGCATCACCGCGGTGACCGATGCGCATGAGATTGTGGCGGCGCAAGCGGCGGTGCGCCGCGTTCTCGTTGCCGACGAAGTGCGCGCCTACGCGTACGCCGTGGCCGCGGCTACCCGCGCGCATCCGCGCCTCGCGCTGGGCGCGTCGCCGCGCGCCGTGGTGACGCTGCTCGTCGCATCGCAAGCGGCGGCGGCGATTGACGGACGCGATTACGCCACCCCCGACGATGTGAAGGACGTTGCCGAGACGGTGGTTGCGCATCGCTTGATCGTGCAACCGGATGCGGAGATCGAAGGCGCAACCGCTGCGTCCATCTTGGCGGAAATCTTGGCCAGCGTGCCGGTTCCGCGTGGCTAAATTTTTGCCGATCTGGCCCAGCGCGCGTGCACTGTGGGCGCTAGCGGGTATAGCGGTCGTGCTCGCGTGCTCGCCCGGCGCACCGGTTTGCCTGCCGCTCGCGATCGTCCTCGGCGCGTTGCTCGTGGTGGCCTTGTTTGCCGACGCGATGTTGCTACCGCGTGCGCAAGCGCTGCACGTGCGGCGCACCTTGCCGTCGCACTTCTCGCTCCGGCGTAGCGCCGAGCTGCGCTACACGATCGAGAATCGTTCGGGGCGCGCGCTGCGGGTGGGATTGGTCGAGGCGCCACTGCGCACGCTCGATCTGGGCGAGAGCGAAGTGATCGCGTTCGTGCCGGCGCGCAGCGAGGTCGAGACGGCGTTCACGGTGCTGCCGGTTGCGCGCGGGAGCGACATTTTCACCCGCATCTACCTCTGGTATGAAAGCACGCTCGGGCTGCTGCGCCGGCGTGCGGTGATCGAAGCGCCCGATACGATTCGTGTTTACCCGGACCTTTCGGCCGTTGAACGCTACGGGCAGTTGCAAGTGCGCAACCGGTTGGTCGAGGCAGGTCTGCGCCGCATGCACTTGCGTGGCGTCGGCAGCGAGTTCGAGAGCGTGCGCGACTACGCAAGCGGCGACGCGTTTCGTTCGATCGACTGGAAAGCGACGGCACGGCGTGGGAAGTTGATGGTCGTGCAGCGCGAGGTCGAGCGCAGCCAGGACGTGATGCTGCTGCTCGACTGCGGTCGCCTGATGACGGCGCGCATCGGTGCCCAACGTAAGCTCGACTACGCGGTCACGGCCGCGCTCTCGATGGCGTCGATCGCGTCGCTGGCGAGCGATCGCGTCGGCGTGGTGGCATTTGCGCGGCGCATTTTGGTCGCCCGCGCGCCGCGCTCGACCTCGGCATCGGTCCATGCGCTCGCCGATGCGCTCTGCGACGTGGAACCGCGCTTCGAGGAGTCGGATTACGCGCGTGCCTTTGCGTATCTGCGCAGCCACCTGCATCGTCGCAGTCTGATCGCGTTTTTCACCGACGTGATCGATCCGGTCGCGCAGAGTACCGTGCTGGCTGAACTCGGCACGCTCGCCAAGCGTCACGTGGTGCTGTGCATCTTCATGAACGACGCGGCGGTGAACGTGGCGCTGGCGCGCACGCCGCACGGCGTTGGCGAATCCTACGAGATGTCGGTCGCGCTCGGACTTTCGCAGGAGCGCGCGATCGCGGCGCGCACGCTGCAACGTAGCGGTGTGATCGTCCTCGACGTGCCGGCCGATAAGCTCTCGATCGCGGCGGTCGACGAGTACTTGCGCGTCAAGTCACGCGGTCTACTCTAGCGCCACGGCCCACAAACCCGAAGTACACGATCAAGCCGAATGCGGTGAGCACGCCGACCGCGATGCGATCGGATGCGGGCAGACGCAGTGGCGAGAAGAAGCCTTCGATCGTTCCGGCAACGAGCAGCATCGAGGCAACGCCGGCGATGAGCACGCCCGCACGTCGCGCAGCCGCCGCGATCGCGTCGCCTCGCCGAAAGCGTCCCGGCGCTAGGATGCCCGCGCTGATCAAAAGCCCAGCAGCGCCGGCGATTTGGATGGCGGTAAGCTCGATGACGCCGTGCGGCGCGACCGTGGCCCAGAAGTCCGTTCCGAATCCCGCGTTGGTGAAGAGTGCGCCGACGGCGCCGAGCATCAAGCCGTTGAAGAGAATGATGTAGAGCGTGAAGAGCCCGAGTGTTACGCAGCCGGCGAAGGCGAGGATCGACACTTTGATGTTGTTGGTGATGATCTCCGACGCCATCGCCGGCGACGTTGCCGGGTCGAACGCAAAGTTTGAATCGTGCAGACTCTTCTTGATTTGTGGCGGGATCAGCCCCTCAGGTAAGATCGCGTAGGCGTTGCCGGGGTGCGTGCGCACCGACACGTACGACACGATGGCAGCGACGATGGTAATCGCGGCGCAGACGGCGATGAAACCGAACGAACGGCGAAATTCACGCGGAAACGTTTGCGTGTAAAACGTCGCGATGCGCTCCCAGCCGCTGGTTGCTGCGCCGCCGTAGACATACGCATGCGCGCGTGCGACCAACCGGTTGAGGAAGGCCAGAAGGCGCGCGTCGTAGCCGTGCCCGTCGGCGTACGCCAGATCGCTCGTCACCGCGCGATAGAGGCGACCGATCTCATCGACGTCGCTCGGTTGCAGCCGGCGTACGCCGCCGCGTCCGGCGCGTCGGAGCAGCACGTCGAGTTCGTTCCACGCGGCGCTGCGCCGCTCGACGAAGGTGGCCTGCGTCACGCCGTCTTACGTTAGTGCGGCGATGGATCGAACCCTAGAGGTCCGGACCCCGGAATCAATTGCGTTTTCGTACGACCTTGCCGGCGTCGGGAGCCGCTTTCTCGCGCTCGCCATCGATTTCATGATTCAAATCGTCACGGTGGTGTTGATCGCCTGGGCGCTGATCGCGATAAGCGGGCACACCCACCCAGGCTACGTCGTCCTTCGGGGGGCCGACCGCGTTATCTACAATCTCACCATCGCGCTCATCGTCGCGGTTCTCTTCCTGGTCTTTTTCGGGTACTTCATCGCGTTCGAAACGCTGTGGAACGGCCAAACGCCGGGAAAGCGAATGCTCGGCATTCGCGTGGTGCGTGACGGCGGCTATCCGGTGGATTTCATGGCTTCGCTGATTCGCAATTTGATCCGCGTCGGGGAAATGGCGCTCGGGTTTTACGCCGTCTCGGCTGTCGTTGCGGTGCTCTCGCCGCTCAACAAGCGCATCGGTGACATCGCCGCGGGTACGATCGTGATCCGCGAATCGCGGATGGAGTCGCCCGAGCAGATGCTGCGCGAAGTCGCGGAGCCCGTCTACGCTGCGACGGCTTATGTCAGCGGTGAGGAACGTTCGCTGATTCGACGCTTCTTGGAACGGCGACACGATCTGGTACCGGCGCGCCGCGTCTCGCTCGCGCACCAACTCGCCGAGCGCGTCCGCCCGCGCGTTCCCACCGATCTGCAACGCCTCGCCGACGAAGATCTACTAGAGAGATTGTAGTGCGATCTCGTCACGCCGAGCGTAGCGCTCAAGGCTACTTGCGGCGGAGGCGGCCGATCAACTCGCGGGCGAAGCGCATCGCGTCGGCCTTCGTACGATCGTAGATCTGCGAGGCTTGCGCTTTGCTCATGTGCGAGCCGTGTTCTAAGAAGAACGTCACGCTCTCGCCGACCACGATCGTACCGGCATACGCGATCGCGCCTTTGATCGCGACGCCCGCAACCGGTACGAAGCCGGCGAGTTCGCGCGCGAGCGTGCGCCAGCCGAAGCCGCCACCGATGACCGGGAGCAGTTTCCACATCCGCTGCACGTCGGGATCGCGACCGTACGCAGCCTCGATGTGCAATAGCAACATCATCTGCAAGCCGGTGATCGCGACCATGTCGCCCGCCGACGCAAACGCGCCGAGTACCACGCCGATGACCGGAATGTGATCGACCAGCGCGCTTGCCAGCGCGACCTTGAGCGAGTTGTTCGCGGCGTCGCGCGTGAGCTTGGCGGCGACGGTTTCGCGCAGCGGCGGGAGACGGCGCCCAACCGCGATCTCGACGCCCTTGGACGCGTCGACAATGTGGGTGAAGACGCGACCCTTGAGCGCATCTTTGGTAATTGCACTGACGACGTAGTCGCCGACGGTGCTTGGCGCGGGCACGGTGAGCGGCCCGGCCGGCGCTTCGTTCGGATCGACGGTAAGCGTGAGAATCGGGACGCGCAACGTCTTGAGCGGTTCGAGGTTGGCGCCCTCGCGATCGCCCGGTTGCCCGAGGAAGATCACCACCCGCACTTCACTGGGCGTCGTGATTAGTGGCGCGTTTGGAGAGATCGTCTCGAGGCACGCGGCCGCGTCCAGCGGCACCGCATCATCGGGATGGCCCGAGAGCAGCAGCGCGCGCATCTGCCCGATCAGCGCCGGATCGCCGCAGAGCAAGAAGCGGAACGGCTTGCGTACGTTTGCGTTGACGGCTTTGACGTCGATGCCGTTTCGAACTAAGCGAAAGAGATCGCTTGCGCCGAGTGCTGAGGCCATAATTTACGTGGTTGCCATTTCCTTTGTCGGATCATCGGTGTAGTCGAGATACACGAGTCCGGTGAAGATCTCCATCGGCCAAGCGTGCATCCCGTGCTCGTCGGCCAAGTCAACCGGCGATTTTTTCTCACTCGCCATTTGGTCGAGGATGTCTTCGGGCGTCGACTTGATGTCGGCGGCGAGGATCGTCGCGACCACGATGTCGCCCGGGGTAATGCCGTCGTGAAGCATGACTTCGTACGGAATTGGATCGACGCCGAAGCGCAGCTTCAGATCGTACTGCAGCGTGGCATAGCGTTCCGGCGAGGTGCCCACGCCGAGCAGCGTGATGCGCGCCGAGAGTTGCCGTGTGCGCGCCATGTTGTAGAGTTGCTGCGCCTGTGAAGCCTGCGTTGCGCCGCTGTCGAGCGCGGTCATCGCCTTTTGCATCATTGGCTCGAGCGTGTTGTACTCGGACGGGCTGATATCGCCGCGGAAGCTCACCGGCGCGCGATTGAGCTCGCGGAAGAACGCGTCGACGTCGCCAAGCCCCTGATCCAGGGTCGTGAGCGAGACGCGCGCAGCGTCGACGCTGCGGATCATGTCGCTGTCGGCGCGCCGCAGCTCGTTGAAGATGCTTGGATAGGACGGCAGAATCGCGATTTGATCGGTGGGAATCGGCGTTGAATTGAGCGTCTGCTGCATCTCGTCGAGGATGCTGTTGCTCTCTTTGAGCAGACCCGACTCTTTATTGCGATCGAGCGAACCAACGCCGGTGATCGTGGTGCTCGCATCCTGCATCGCGCTGTTGAGCGAACGGCCCATCGCCATCACGTTCTTGAAGATCGCTTCGAGCTTCGATCCGTGTTGGATGTTGACGTTGGCGAAGTTCGGCACTTCGTATTGCAGCGCGTCCGCGCGCGTTTGCAGCTGCTTGAGCTGATCTTTGGCTTGGTCGCGACGCGCGGCTACGGCGGCATTGGCTGCGGCTTGCGAGGTCTGTACGTCGGCAAATGACGTACGCAAGCCGCCCAGATTCGGGGCGGTCAGCGTGACGCGCTGCGCTTGCACCTGGCGCAGGTCGGCGATTTTCTGCATGGCCAGCGCCTTGGTTTCCGGCGAGCCGATTTGCGCAGCTTGCGCGAGCGTTTGCTGGCTCTTATTTGGGAACCCGAGCGCAATCTGATCTTGACCCAGACCCAGCAGCGCTTCGGCGTTGGTTGGATCGGTCTTGAGAATCTGTTCGAACTTGAGCGAGGAGAACGAATAGCGCGCGCGCTCGCGATCGCTTGCAGCCTGCACCACGCGCTGGTCTTGCGTCACGAGCTTGGGATCGAGCTCGGGATAGCCTTCCAAGTGGTTGACGCGCGCGCCCGGATCGGGGTGGTCCTCCATATACTTGTCGACCATATTGCTGTGTTCGTTGCCGAGAATGGTGAGATGCTCGAGCATCGTCTTCATGTTGTCGGGATCGTAGCCCGCGCGCGACATCAGCTGCAGGCCGGTGCGGTCGGCTTGCAACTCGTCGGCGCGCTCGATCTTCATGAAGACGCCGGCTTCCATCAGGTTGCCAAACTCATACATGATCGGATTGAACATCGAAGCGATGCCGAAGAGCAGGTTCAAAGCGGTGAGCTTCGACTGAGACGTGAGCACGTGACGCCGCTCGATGTGGCCGGTCTCGTGACCGATCACGCCCGCGAACTCGTCGTCGGACTGCACGAAATCGATCAAGCCTTCATTGATGTACACGTAGCCGCCGAGCGTCGCGAACGAGTTGACCTCGGTATCCTTGATAACTTTGATGTTGTAGGGGACGTCTTTGCGATCGACTTGCTTCCAAAGATTGCCGGCAATCTTCTGGACGTAGGCGTTGAGTAGCGGATCGGTTTCGATCACGCTGCCGTCGACGATCTGCTCGTCTTCTTGGCGCCCCATTTCGATTTCAGTTTGCGTCGACGTCGCGCGAACAGGTGCCGGGCATATGGCACCAGCCAGGAGCAACATGGTCAAAAAGGCAGCAATGCGACGGAGCATAGATGTGACGTCCTTTACCGGTGAAGCTTCTTCAATGTTACGGCGGTCCCGATTTCCGTACAACGGGCGGCCGGTGGCACCCGTTACTTGTGTGTAGTTGTGTGTATAACCGGAAGAACTTGCGAGTCCCTGTGGATGGCGAGAGGGCCGTCCGCCGCAGGCGTCTCAAACCGAGGCCAATGTCGTTGATTCGCGGGCGGGGCCTGGGGCTCGAGGTACATCTAGCCGGTTGGGATTTCGACGCGGCGATCGCTGAATTGACCGCTCGTCTTAGCGAGCGGGGCGACTTCTACCGTGGCACGACGGCGGCCGTGGTGGTGGGCGAAACGCCGCTCTCCGACGAGCAGCTCGCGACACTCCACAGCGTGCTGGTCTCGGCCGGCATCGAGCTCGGACCGGTCGAGCAGGCGCCCGGCGGTGAAGAGTTGGCCCGGCGGCGGGCAATGCGACCCAAGCGCGAGCTCAAACTTTCGGACGCCGCCCGGACGCTGGTCGCCGATTTTGCCGGCGCCCGCGCCGATATCGCCGAGCGGCGTAAGCGCGGCGATACCAGCGTCCGTCGAGCCAATGCCGCTCCCGCCGAACCTGAGGCGGCTCCGCCCCTGCAAGTTGCACCGCCGCCCGGAACGCTCTATCACGTCGGCACGTTGCGCGGCGGACAGGCGTTGCATCACGCCGGCAACATCGTGGTGATCGGCGATGTGAATCCTGGGACCGAGTTAGTTGCAACCGGCGACATCGTCGTCTTCGGACGCTTGCTCGGCGTTGCGCACGCCGGCGCACAAGGTGACAACGAAGCGAAAGTCTATGCGCTTGAATTGCAAGCAACGCAGTTGCGCATCGCAGCGGTAATTGCGGTCGACGAGGAGCACGCGCGCGTTACGTCGGAACCGGAAGTAGCGTTCGTGCGTGACGGGCGGATCGCGATCGCACCATTTTCCAAGGCAGCGGAGGTAGCCGGATAACATGGCAGGACGTCGCATTGTCGTCACGTCGGGCAAAGGCGGTGTGGGCAAAACGACCACTACCGCGAATCTTGGCGCCGCGCTCGCCAAACGCGGATCGCGCGTCATTCTGGTCGACGCCGACATCGGCTTGCGCAACCTCGATCTCGTGCTCGGGCTCGAGAAGCGCATCGTCTTCGATTTGGTCGAAGTCGCGGAAGGCCGCTGCCAGCTGCGCCAAGCGCTGATCAAAGACAAACGCTTCGAGTCGCTGTCGATTCTGCCCGCCGCGCAGACGCGCGACAAAGACGCGATCACCGAATCGCAATTCGAAGCGATCGTGGCCCAAGCCGCGGAAAACGCCGACTACGTGCTGATCGATTGCCCGGCCGGCATCGAAGGCGGCTTCCGCAACGCCGTCGCCGGCGCCAAAGAAGCGATCATCGTCACGACGCCCGAGGTAAGCGCGATTCGCGACGCCGACCGCGTCGTCGGTAAATTGAACGACCGCGCGCTGCCGATGCGCTTGATCCTCAATCGTCTGCGCCCCGAAATGGTGCGCAGCGGCGACATGCTCTCGGTCGAAGATGTTTGCGAAATTCTGGCCATCGAGCTGCTCGGCGTCATTCCCGATGATGCCGAGGTCATCGACACGACCAATCGCGGCGAGCCGATCGTACTCGATCCGACGGCGAAACTGGGCGTGATCTACGATAAGATCGCGCGGCGCTTGGAAGGTGAGATGGTGCCGTTCACCACCTTCGATTCGCAAGGCTTCTTCGGCAAACTCTTCGGCGCACTCAAGGCAGGGTAAATCACTATGCACCAACACGTCCTTCGACAAGCTCAGGATGACAAGAGCCAGGAGTCTGCCGCAGCCGCAGCGCCAAAGCTCGGACGCGCAATCGTCGTGACTTCGGGCAAAGGTGGCGTCGGCAAGACGACGACCACGGCGAACCTCGGCACGGCGCTCGCGCAGCGCGGGGCGCGAGTCGCGCTGGTCGACGCCGATGTCGGGCTGCGCAATCTCGACATCGTGCTCGGTCTCGAGAGCCGGGTGAAATACCACGTGCTCGACGTGCTCGAGGAGAAAGTCTCGCTCGACGAGGCGCTCGTCCCCGATAAGCACAGCCCGACGCTGGTGCTGCTGGCCGCGGCGCAGTCGCGCGAGAAGGACGAAGTCGACACCGAGAAGATGCGCGCATTGATTCAAGGTTTGCGCGAACGCTACGACTACGTGTTGATCGATTGCCCGGCCGGCATCGAACTAGGCTTCAAGAATGCGGTCGTCGGTGCCGACGAAGCGATCGTCGTGTGCACGCCTGAAGTCTCAGCGGTGCGCGACGTCGATCGCGTGGTCGGTTTACTTGGCAACCGGTTCAAGCCGCAGCTGATCATCAATCGCTTGCGTCCGCAACTCGTGAAGAAGGGCAAGATGCTCTCGGTCGAAGATGTCAATGCGATCCTGCGGCTGCCGCTGCTGGGCGTTATTGCCGACGAACCGGAGATCATTATCACTACCAACAGGGGCGAACCCCTCGCGCTGCGTCACGATAGCGAAACGGCGAGTGCCTATCATGCCATTGCCGCCCGCATCGCCGGCGAAGACGTGCCCGCGCCCGAGCCCTCGTCGAACGCATCGTTCATCGACAAGCTCGGCTCGCTCTTTGGAGGGAAGCGCGCATGATCGAATGGGTTAGGAAAGTTTTCGGCGCTCCGACCTCGAGTTCGACGGCGAAGGAGCGGCTGCGGCTCGTTCTCATGACCGATCATCTCGCGCTCGCGCCCGAAATCATCGAAAATATGAAGCGCGACCTGGTCGACGTGATCTCGCGCTACGTCGAGGTCGACCGCGACAAGGTCGAGGTCAACTTCGAACGCGAGGACCGGGCGCTTGCGATGCTGGCCAACATTCCGATCGTCTCGGTGAACCGCCCGAGCCCGCCGCCCGAGCCGGCGAAGCCGGCGGCGACGGCTTCGCACGCGGGACCGCCGCCGCGGCGGCGCCGGCGCAAGAAGCCGCCCACGCAGAATCCGGCGACCGCTCACTAGGGGCCTCCTTTACGGCGAACAGTTGTTCGGTTACACTTTAGGGCAAGGCAGATGACGATGCAGACGGCGTTATTTGATGAAATTTCCTTACCGCGGGCGAGGCGGACCATTATTTCTCCGAACTCAGGTCTAGTATCGAATGGACTCAAGAAGAGATTCAGATGTACGGCAAACGCCACGCGGTGCCGCGCCTTACTGCATGGTACGGTGACCCTGGAGCGACGTACACGTACTCGGGCATTCGGAACGAACCACATAGTTGGACGGTGCCGCTCTTGGAGCTCCAAGGGATGCTCGAAGACGCCACAGGCGTCTCGTACAATAGCGTTCTGCTCAATCGGTACAGGGATGGGCAAGACGGCCTATCGTGGCACGCGGACGACGAGCCGGAACTCGGAGATTCGCCGGCGATTGCATCCATAAGCCTGGGCGCTGCCAGGGACTTTGCGCTACGACGCAGTGGCGAGACGCGGCAACTCATAAAGGTGCCGCTGGAGCACGGGAGTCTCCTAATTATGAAGGGAACTTTCCAGCGCGACTATCAGCACGCTGTTCCGAAGGATCTTCGCGCTTCAGAAGAGCGTATTAATCTCACGTTCCGGGTGGTCGGTGAGGGAATTTCTAAGAAAAAGCCTCTACGGGGTTCTGCTAGGTAGACTCTCGGCGCATTTCAAGATGGACGAGAAAGAGTTATGCGCGTGGCTTCAGCCTGCCATGCATGCTCTTCGAACAGCACTGCGCAAGAATCCTGAAAATGCCGCGTATGCGTCGGATCAAGACACCGCGACGTACATGCTCACGTACTTCCCGAACTACTCGATCATGGCGCACGACGCGCTCTGTGGCGTGGTTAAAGATACTTCAAAAAACTTGAAATTGGTAACCATATGCGGAGGTCCGCAGCCGGAAGTCCTCAGGAAAGGCCACTAGCGCTATGGCCGTCATCGCCCTCGGAATCGATACCCGTCGCTTCGTTCGAAATTTCAATTGGCCGCTGGCCATCACGCCGATTCTCATCGCGATTCTCGGCGTATTGTGCATTCAGTCGGCCGATCTGCACGATCCTGACGCCGCAGGCGAGTACAAGAAGCAGCTCCTGTACATCATCTTCGGGGTCCCGTTGATGTTCGGATTCTCGCTCATCGACTATCGGAATTGGCGACGGTGGGCGCCGGCGCTCTACATCGTCAACTTGTTGCTGCTGCTCTTTATCTTGCGCGGCGGTCACTCGGCGCTCGGCGCGCAGCGCTGGATTTCGCTAGGGCCGCTCGGCACGTTTCAACCCTCGGAGCCGGCGAAGCTGATCCTTGCGATCTCGATCGCGTTCGTTCTGTGCCGTCACACCTACGATCGCATCCAAGATTTGTGGAAGCCGCTGTTGACCGCGGCGATTCCGGCGCTGTTAATTCTCAAGCAGCCCGACTTGGGTACGTCGCTCGTGATTGGCGCGATCCTCACCGTGCAGCTCTTCTTCGGGCTGCCGAAGTTCGGCGACTTTGCGATCTACGCGATGGCGGTGCTCACCGCCGGAGCGGCGGCCGTCGGGACGAATGCAATCCTCAAACCCTTCCAGAAGGCGCGGCTCTTCGTTTTTCTCAACCCGCACGCCGATCCACAGGGCGCCGGCTACAACCTCAACCAGTCGAAGATCGCGGTTGGCAACGGCGAGTGGCTGGGACGGGGCTTACATCAAGGCACGCAGACGCAGCTCAATTTCGTGCCCGAACATTCGCGCGACTTCATCTTTACCGTGCTAGCGGAAGAGTTTGGGTTTTTGGGCGCGCTGGCGCTGGTGGTGCTCTATGCCGGCCTGCTCTACGGCGGCATTCGCACAATGGTCGTCGCGCGCGATCGCTTCGGCTTCTTGCTCGCCGCCGGCATCGTGGCGATGCTGTTCTTTCACATCTTGATCAACATCGGGATGACGATTGGCATCATGCCGATCACCGGCATTCCGCTGCCGTTCATGTCCTACGGCGGTTCAGCGATTCTCACCGACTTCGCCTCGGTCGGTGTGTTGATGAACATCTACTCGCAAAAAGACCGCGACGTTTTAGGCAACGCGTAGACGACGCCAAACGGCAATTCGTGCAGCAGCGTCCATGCGGGCATGGCATCGATGACCGCACGCTCGACCGGGGTGTGATAGAGAAGCCACGTTTCGCCGGAATTCTGGCGATCGGCAATACTTGCCAGTGTCGTGCGTAGCGCGTCCGCATCAAAAGGATTGAAGAGAAAGACGACCAGATCCCCGGGCGGGTAGTGCGCGATACGCGCGTCGCCACGCAGCAGTCGAATGTCGCGGCAACGCAGGTCGCGCGCTCCGGCGATCGCAAGATTTTCTTTGGCAACTTCGTAGAGGCCGGGTGAGACTTCAATGCCACATACCTGTTTGAATGGATATTCGGCCGCGAGGATCATCGCGCGTCCCATGCCGGCGCCGACGTCGAAAAAGGTCGCGTTCGGCAAAGCGGCTTCGGGCACGGCCGCGAGCAACGCGCGAAAATCGGCGACCGGCGCCGCTTCGTAGTGCGTGGCGTGCGCGCCGGCATCGCCGGCCGCGTCCGGATCGAGATCGGTGAGGAAGAGTACGGCGTGTGTGGTAACACCGTAGTCGTGATCGAACCGGCGTCCGCCGCTGCGCGACTTGGGCACGCGTGAAACTTCCCTATCGACAGGGCGACTCATTCGCGCTTCCGCTCGGCGATGGTTCGACAGTCGATGCGACCATCGAAGCCTGCGATCATCACACGGTCGATATCGCGGTCGCCGGTTTGCGCTTACGTGTCAGCGACCGCGCCCTGGTGCTCTATCGGTGGAAACGCGTCCCTTGTCATCCCGAGCGTAGCGAAGCGAAGTCGAGGAACCACGGTTGGATGGGTCCGGCGCATGCCGAGCGCATTGTCGCGACGCATGTCGGCGTCGCGAATCTGGAGCTGCCGCCGATCGCTGTTCGTGCCGGTGAGTGGAAGCCGGCGTTTCCGCCGGATTCGCGCTACGTCCGGATCGCCGAGCGTGGCGTTACGCTCGATCCACGCGAACTCGCGCGGCAGTACCCGCGGCTCGAAGTGCTCGACTGCTCAGGCATCATGTTGACGTCGCTGGAATTTCCGTCGACGCTGCGTGCGTTGCGCCTCGCGCGCGTCACGACGCCAGTCGATCTGCGTGAACTTGCCGCGCTGCCGTTGCACACGCTTGCGCTCGAGCAATTGCGCGAAGTGCGCGGCGTCGAAGCGCTTGCACGGTGGCATTCGCTCGAGCAGCTCGAGATGCTCGGCTTCTGGCAACTCGAGCTCAACGATGTGATGCCGCTGGTGCAGTTGCCGCATCTCGTGCGTGCCGAAATCGACGTCGGCGGACGGCGAAAGAACGTCGAACTTTATCGCCGCGCAACATGGGCTTATCCGTGGCCGTTTGAGTTGGTTGCGCGTCTACTTTTGTAGCGACGCGAGTTGCGCCGCTTGCACGAAGCGGCTGATCTCTTCGGTAACTTTGGGATCCGGATGAACCCAGATCAGGCTTTGAATATATTTCCCGCGTGATTGCTTGACGCCGGGGAGCGCGCGCGCTTGGACCCTGAGTTCCTGAAACGGTGCGGCGGCGCGTCCACCGGAGCCGCGCGCCTGTTGCTGCGCTCGCAGCACTTCGTCAGGCAGCGTGAACTTCAGCGCAAGCGTCCACTCTTGGCGCAGCACGTGATCGATCAGGATGCGACAGCCGCCGGTGCTGACGTCGATCGCGACCGCTTCTATCGAGCCCGGCACGTCGACGAGTGCGATGCGAACCGGAACGTTGACGTCGATGCGGCGGTGCGCGCGCTGCTCTTGGAGGCGCGTCGAGAGCTTCGGCTTGGGAGTGAGGCCGTCGGGGCGGCGAGCAACGCTGATGGTTCGGCGCTGCTCCTCGATGATGAAGCGCAGCAACGCCTCGCGCGTCTCGTCGTCCAAGGTATCGAATTCAACCGCGTATTGAAAGGTACGCTCGGCTGCTGAGTAACTAACCTTGCGAATCTTGCCGGGCAGGCGCAGATGCGGCTCGCCGTCGCGCGGGAGGTCGAATTCCACCGGGAGCTGGGTCTTGAGCATCGTCCGAGCCGTCACCATCCCGCCGCCGCCGGAGAGGTCGACGAGCGTGGCTGGTACCGGTGCACGTATCCCCGACGCCCGCAAGTTGATTCGCAGGTACATCGGTTGGCGGTAGAACAGCCGGCGGTTCGATGGGGAGGCCACTACCGGGACCTCTCCATAGACGAACCGCACCGCTGATAAGGCGCGGAGGTCATCTTTCAGACATAATGAACCAAACGGGCCACGCTGTCGAGGGGCCCTTTGGACTCTTTACCCCGCGAAGCAGGTCCGCTTGCCGGGTCAGCGGAACTTCGCAGGCGTTTTAAGATTTCTACCCCAGGAGCCGTGCCCGACGGTTGGTGGCTTAGGTCGCCAGCAAAGACGCTTCGTTACAGCGTCCCGTCATCCAGACCGGATTCGGCAGAGCCGAATCCATGGCGTTCGGCCTTCGGCCGATCCGCGCTTTGGAACGGAAGCGGTTTCTAGACAACTGAGGAAAATTTGTCAACCGAGATTCTCATCTCGAGCGACCCATGGGAAAACCGGGTTGCCATTCTTGAGAACGGCACAGTCGCCGAACTCTACATCGAGCGCGAAGAGCGCGTCATCGGATCGATCTACAAAGGAAAAGTTCAAAACGTTCTTCCCGGCATGGGTGCGGCATTCGTCGACATCGGCCTCGGGCGCAACGCGTTCCTGTATGTAGACGACATCAACAAACAGCCCCTGAACATCGGCGACGTCGAGATCACCCACGGTCACTCCGGTTTCACCATCGGCGAGAAGGTGAAAAAGGGCGACGACGTGCTGGTGCAGATCGTCAAGGAGCCGCGCGGCCTCAAAGGGGCGCGTATCTCGACCAACATCTCGTTACCGGGCCGGTACCTGATCTTGATGCCGACCGGCAAATACTCCGGGGTCTCGCGCAAGATCGAATCGGCCGACGAGCGCAATCGCCTCAAAGCCGTGATGAAGCGCATCCGTCCCGAGGGCATGGCGACCGTCGTCCGTACCGCCGCAGCCGGCGTGAGCGAAGCGGAACTGATTGCCGATCTCGGCGTCCTGATCCGCATGTGGCACGGCATCCTCGAGACGTTCAAGCGCGCGCCGTCACCGTCGCTCTTGCATCGCGACATGAACCTGATCTACAAGGCCGCGCGCGACTTCATCACCGCCGACGTCGATAAAGTGCTCATCGACGACGAGCAAGAGTACCGCAAGGTTCGCGAGTTCTTGCAGCTACTTGGGCCGCAGTACCTCGATCGCGTGCAGCATTACAATCACGGCCGCGACCTGTTCGACGACTATAAAGTCACCGAAGAGCTCCAGCGCTTGATGAAGCCCAAGATCAATCTTCCCGCCGGCGGATCGATCGTGATCGAGTCGACCGAAGCGCTGACCGTAATCGACGTCAACTCCGGGAAATTCACGGGCGGCAAGAACCTCGAAGATACGATCGTCAGAACGAACATCGAGGCGGCCACCGAAATCGCGCGGCAAGTGCGCTTACGTGATATCGGCGGCATCATCGTCGTCGACTTCATCGACATGGCGTCGGAGGGTGCGCGCAGCAAGGTTATCAAGGCGCTCGAGGACGGCTTGCGCCGCGATCGCACGCGCGCAACGATTCAATCCTTTTCGAACTTGGGTCTGCTCGAGTTCACCCGCAAGCGCATCGGTAAGGATCTCGGCGCGCAGTTGCGCGGCGCCTGTCCGACCTGCAATGGCGTCGGTTCGGTGATGTCGCCGCAATCGGTCGCGATCGATACGATGCGTCACGTGCGCCAAAACAGCCAGCACGACCACTCACATTCCCCGGTCTTCGTCTATGCTGCACCGACGGTCGCAGCACAGATGGAGTTCTGGTATGAAGACGAAGTGCTCGAACTGTCAAAAGAGATCGACACCAAGATTCACATGCGTGTCGATCCGCTGATTCATCCCGAACGTGCGCGCGTCGAACGCGTTGCCAAACCGGTCGAGCAGCTGCGCCCGATTCGCGTCGGCGACGAAGTCGAAGTGGATTTGCTTCCCGGACGTCTGCCCACGGCAACGTCGGCGACGGCAGTCATCGGCGATCGCATCGTCGAGGTCGAAAACGCAGCGAACAACGCCGGGAACGCGGCGAGAATTCGTGTACTCGACGTCGATGACGACGAGGACTACGTGCTCGCCGAGCTCGTGGCGGCAGTTGCCGGCGAAGCCAAGAAGAAACGCCGCCGCGGCGGCAAGCGCAAAGGCCCGCTCACCGCGGCCGAACAAGCCGCGCAGTTGCGCGAACTAGCGGAAGAAGCCGCGTCGCAGCAGCAAGCGCGTCCGCCGATCGGCATCACCACGGTCACCGAAGAGGAAGAGGCCGAGGATCCAGCGCTCGCAGCCGAAGCCCGCGGCGAGCATCAGCCCGATGCAATCATCATCAACGAAAGTGAAGCGCTCCAGCGCGAAGGCGCCGGCGGCAAAAAACGCCGTCGTCGTCGCCGTCGCGGACGTGGTGGTCGCGGCAACGGTGAAACCGCGCGCTTCGACGTCGCCGCGCAAGTCGGCATTACGCCGCAGAGCGCAGCCGCTCAAGCCGAGTTCGACGACGAAGACGAAGACGACGATGAAGTCGAAATCGAAGCACAGCCGCTGGTGCATACCGCGGCCGTGCCCAGCACCAACGGCGAAACCGGCGGCAAGCGTCGTCGCCGTCGCCGTCGTCGCCGCGGACGCGGTGGCGTTGCGCCGGGCGGCGAGCAGCAACACCAGCCCGGCCCGACTGGTTCGCTGCCGATGAGTCCATCAGTACCGGATCGTCACGTGTTCCGCGTCGACGCTCGCGGTTCAGCACAGCCGACCGGCATGACCGCGCCGCGCGAACCATCGCGCGCGATCACACCGGTACGCAAAGCCGCGCCTCCGGCGGTCGAAGCCCCGCCGCCGCATCTTACCTTACCGTCCGAAGAACTCAGCCACGCCACACCCACGCGCCGTCGTCGCACGCGCACGACCGGCGTTGCCAAACTCGAGACGACGGTGATGCAGGCGCTGCCGGCGCCGGTTGAAGAGAAACCGAAGCGCACGCGCAAGAAGGCCGCCGACGCGGTGGCTACCGACGGCGACGTTGCCGCACCCAAGAAAAAGACGAGCGGCGTAAAGAAAACGTCGACGCGCAAAAAGGCGTCGACGTCCACCAGTACCCGAAAGAAGAAGACGAGCTAATTACAAGGTATTGTTAGTTACTCGCCGTGCCGTTGATCGCGCTCAAATGCGCGACGCGGTCGTCGACGTACTGCATCGCGCGCCGCAGCTGCGGATCGGTCTTCGGATCGCCGAAGCGCGCGGTGCGCGGCTCCGAAATAACGATATCGGGATCGATGCCAAGATGATTGATGTCGCGATTGTGCGGGGTGAGATACCGCGCGGTCGTGATCTTCACGGCCGACCCATCGGGGAGCGGATAGATCGTTTGCACGACGCCCTTACCGAAGGTCTTGGTTCCGACTAACGTGCCGACACCGGAGTCTTGAATCGCGCCTGACGTGATCTCCGACGCCGATGCAGTGAATTGATTCACTAGCACCGCCAGCGGTACCGGCGGCGAGATGGCGGTGTCGCTGGCCTCGAGCGTCGTGATGTTCGAGCCGCGTGATTCCACCGAGACGATCGGTCCCGACGAGATGAATTTCGAGCTAACGCCGACGGCCGCGTTGAGATAGCCGCCGCCGTTGTTACGCAGATCGAGAATGTAGGCCCGCGCGCCCTTCTTCTGCAAACGGTCGAGCGCGGCGGTCAGCTCGGTCGTGGTATCGCGGCCGAACACCGTAAGCGCGACGTAGCCGATGTTATTCGGCAGCATCTTATCGAACACACTGAGCTGGTGGATCTTTGCGCGCGTGATCGTGATCGGCGGCAGCGCCTTGCCGTTGCGCTGCAGGGTGATCGAAACCTTCGTGCCCTCTTTACCGCGCAGATGTCCGCTCGCGCGATCGATCGTCCATCCTTTGGTCGATTGCCCGTCGATCGCAATGATCAGATCGTCTTGCTGCACACCGAGTTTGTCGGCCGGTGCGTCGGGGACGACGTCGCTGACCGCAATGTAGTGACTCGCATCATCCTCTTGAATGACGATTCCGGTCCCACCGAAATCCGAGCCATCCAGCCCGGTGTTGAGCTCGGCGTAGTCTTTCGGATCTAAAAAGACGGTGTAGCGATCGTGCACCGAGTTGAGCATGCCCGCAATCGCCGAATAGGTGAGATCGCTCGCCGAGATCCGTTTGCCGGCGGCGCGCTGGGCATCTTCGACGTCGAGCTCGATCGCACGAACGTTGGCTTCGTCAGCGCCGGCGTGTAAGGTCGGGATCTTTCCGTTGACGTGATGCTTGCCGAGCGCGTCGATCAACGCGTCGCGCGCACCATCGAGCACCTGCTGATCGTCGACCTTCTTGTAGAATTCGCTGGTCAAGTCGTGATAGCTGGTCGAGATTTCATTTGCCTGCGCGGCGTTGATCGTAGCCGGTGTCGCGGCCGAAGCTGCGGCGTGCACGAGCAAACCGGCGGCGATGCCGCCCGCGAGGATGAGGGAGAGAAGGCGCTTCATGGTGACCGATCTATTTGAGGAGCTGTGCGAGTTGAGTCTTCGCGACGGCGAGCTGCTTGTCAGTGGGACTGTCGAGCGGCACGTCGTCGCCTTGCGGGACGATAACGTCTGGGGTAATGCCTTTGTGTTGGATCTCGCGTCCGAGCGGCGTGAGATACCGCTGGGTCGTAATCTTCAACGCTCCGCCATCGGGCATGTCGTAAATACTTTGGATGACGCCCTTGCCGAAGGTTTTCGTACCTACGATCTTGGCTAGGTGGTAATCCTGTAACGCGCCGGCCGTAATCTCGGATGCGCTGGCGGTGTAGCGGTTGACCAGGACGACGAGCGGTTGCCCGCCGATCGCGTCGCCCAAGGCCTCTTCGACCTGGCGATGGCCCTCACGATCGATCGTCGAGACGATCGTCCCTTGCGGGATGAACAGGCTCGAGATCTTCACTGCGGCCTCGACCAGACCGCCACCGTTGTAGCGCAGGTCGAGGATGTAGCCCTTGGCGTTGTGAGATTTACCGTAGAGTACGGCACTCTTCACTTCATCCGGTGACGTCGAGCCGAAGTCGGTAAGGCGGATGTATTCGTACCCGTCTTTCTCCATGTGTTTGGAGACGGTCGGCACGTGAATGATCGCTCGTGTGATGTTCCAGTGCCGTTCGCCGGGTTTCTTGTACGGATGCGTCGTCATCACGACGTGCGAGCCGGCATCGCCGCGGATCCAGCGCTCGACCACGTCGATCGGTACGCCGCGTACGCTGTGACCGTCGACCGTATCGACGACTTCGCCCGGCTTCATGCCGGCCAGCGCTGCCGGTGCGCCGTCGATCGGCTGCAGCACGACCTCGTTGTCTTTGAGCTGATAAATGTAGACGCCGATGCCGCCGAAATTGCCGCCGTTGAGCGATTCTTGCAGACTTTCAATCTCTTTCGGCGTGAGGTAGACCGTGTACGGATCGTCGACCGAGTTCATCACACCGCTTAGCGCGGCTTCGGTCAATCCCGTCGTGGCATCGGAGCCTAGACGCTTGCCATACGTGTGCTCAGCGTAGGAAACGACCATTGCCATGCGCTGCGCGTCTTGACCCGGATCGCCGCTTGCGATCTCGTCGGGCAAGGACGGATGCCTGATGTGATTGCTCTGCAGATACTTGGTGAGCGCTTGCGATTCGCCGCGGAAGGGCACTTGCGGATCGAACGGTTTATAGTATTCCGTTTGCAGATCGGTCAGTTCTTTTTCGAAGAGCTCGGCCGGTGGAACGTTTCCGGGTGCGTCGCCGTGCAGCGAAGCGCCGGCATCGCCGACGCTCACCGTGAGCTGCGGCTGCGTCGTTTCCACGCTGCGCAGCCAAAGCGAAAGCCCGCCGACCAGTGCGACGACGAGGACCACGAGCGCGACCATCAGCGCCCGGAACTTACCGGTCATGGGATCGATCATACCCGCCTAGCTTAACGAGAGGTGGGCCACATTCCGTTTCGCTAGGGCGAATGCAGGCGTTGCGCGGGATCGACCGGCTTGCCGTTGACGCGGATTTCGAAGTGCACGTGCGGCCCCGTGCACTCGCCGGTGCAGCCGACCGCTCCGATGGCTTGACCTTGCTTGACTTGCTGTCCCGCAGACACGTAAAAGGCTGAAAGATGACCGTAACCGGTGGAATAGCCACCACCGTCATCGATCAAAATGAAGTTGCCGTAACCGCCGTACCACTGTGCCATGATCACGGTACCGCCGGCCGACGCGGTAATCGTCGTGCCGGTCGGTGCGGCAATATCGAGCCCTT
Source organism: Candidatus Aquilonibacter sp. (assembly GCA_050015295.1). Lineage (GTDB taxonomy): Bacteria > Vulcanimicrobiota > Vulcanimicrobiia > Vulcanimicrobiales > Vulcanimicrobiaceae > Aquilonibacter. The sequence continues at coordinate 43,788 of JBEKBR010000018.1, forward strand.
GGTGGAATTCAGGCGCGCCGCCAAACGGATTGGAGCGCCAGCCGAAAGGCGACGTGATCGTACCCGAGACCGGCCATCCAAATGCGCCGGGCGCGTTGGTCTGCACTTCATTGCCGACGATGCCCCGAGCGCGGCGCTGCGCTTCGAGTTGGCGCGCGCGCTCTTGAATGAGCGCTTCGAGTTGCGCTTCCTCGGACGCGGAGAGATCTTCCATCTCGGCGACTTCGCTTGCGACGTGACGGCGTTGCCCATCGGCTACGGCAACCAGATTGCGGCGTTCGTCGGCCAGCGTATCGAGTTGGTTGCGCGTCTGCTGCTGCGCTTGCGTCTCACCGTTCAACTCGAGCTGCGTTCGCTGGAGCTCCGCTTGAATCGCGGCGACGTGCTGCGCAGCAGCGCGACGTTCGCGCACCGCTTCTTGGTTGGCGTCGATGAGCAGATGCAGATCCTGCCAGCGTTCGACAAACTGCGTGAAGGTACGCGCCGAGAGCAAGACCGAGAGGTAGTTGAGGTCGCCGTTTTCGTAGATCTCGACCAGACGCTCGCGCAGAACCCGATCGTGGAGCTTAAACGACTGCTGCGCCGCGCGCAACTGGATTTCGTTCCAGTCCGCCTTGCGCTCGGTCGAGTGCTGCGCCGCGTTGAGTTGGTCGAGCTGGGAGCTGACCTGGCCGATTGCGGCGTTCGTCTCGTTGAGCTGCGACTGGAGGCCCTGCACTTTCACCGTTGCGGCGTTGAGTTGCGCGCGCTTGACGTGGAGCTTAGCTTGAATCGCCGCGGCCTTCTGACGCTCGGCCTCGATGCGTTGCTGCAACGTCGTGCTCTTCGCACCCGCTGCCGCCGGAATCATGGCGAGCATCGCCAGGATGCAGAGAATCGTCCTCATTGGCGAGCTGCTCATTGGCGACGCTTGTCCTTTACGTAGACCGAGCCGGCGATGGATTTGGCATAGCGCTTGAGTTCGGCGGCGGCTTCACCGACTTGCGCATAGTTGCTGAGTTGGCCGCGATCGTTGCTGACGATCGCCATCGAGAGCGTGATGATCGGAAAGCGATTGAGCGCACCGCGACGATCGCGGGTCTCGATGAAGCCGGCGCGCAAATCTTTGGCCGAGTAGAGGTTGCGAATGTCGCGATCGAACTCGGCAATCACTTCTTTGGCGATCTCCTCAGCGCGGTCGTTGTGCGTGACCACGATGAAGTCGTCGCCGCCGATGTGCCCGACGAAGTCGTTCGCCGTGCCGCGGCGCCGCACCGCGTCGACCGTGACGCGTGCCAGCAGCACGATCGCCTCGTCGCCGTGCGTGAAGCCGTAGACGTCGTTGAAGGCTTTGAAGTTATCGAGATCGAGGTAGATGACCGCAAAGGGTTCGTTGCCGTCGATGCGCCGGCGGAGTTCGGCTTCGATCGCCAAATTGCCGGGCAAGCGCGTCAGCGGTGAGAGCGACGAGTCAACCTCGACGCGGCGAATCTTTGCACGCACGCGCGCCAGCAGCTCTTGCGGGCCGAATGGCTTCGTGATGTAATCGTCGGCGCCGGCTTCGAATCCGCGGAGTTTATCCTCGGTCTCGCCCTTCGCGGTGAGAATGATGATCGGCACATTGGCAATCGACGGATTCTGATGGTTGCGAATGCGCTTCGCGACTTCGTAGCCGTCCATATACGGCATCATTAAGTCGAGCAACACGATATCGGGCTGCAGGTTCTCGATCATCGAGAGCGCCTCGGCTCCGTCGGACGCGGTCTCCACGGCGAATCCCGCCAGCTCGAGATTGGTCGAGATAATCTTGCGCAGGTTACGGTCATCATCGACAACGAGCACGCGATGCCCCGCGCCTTGCGCAAGGTCTTTCACGAACCGCTCCGCGCGCTTGGCGATGGTAGCAACATCGTGAACGTGCTTCCGCCGTGCGGAACGCTTTCGACCGAGACGGTGCCGCCGTGCGCTTGCACGATCTCGCGCGCGATCGTGAGACCGAGCCCGCTGCCGCCGGTCGCGGCGGTGAGGTTGCGCTCGACCCGGTAGAAACGATCGAAGATGTACGGCAGATGCTCCTCGCCGATGCCGATACCGCTATCGCGAACCTGCACCGCGACCGTCACGCCTTCGTCGCGCCCTTCGATTGCAACGGTTGCCGATTGCGCCGAGAACTTGAGCGCGTTGTCGATCAAATGCAAGAGCGCGTTGCCGAGCAAGTGTGGGTCGCCGCTGAGCGTGACGGCGGTCGAGCGACGCTCGATGCGTTCGGCGGCGCTCGGGCCGAGCCGTTCGGCGGTCTGATCGATCAGTTCATCGAGCGTCACTCGCGCACGGGTTGAGAGCAGATGCTGTGCGTTGACGCGTCCGACCAATAGCAGATCGTCAACGGCGCGCGTGAGGCGGTCGGCCTGTTCCTCGATCGTTGCGAGAAAATCGTTGCGATGGTCGGCGAGCGCGTCAGGGTTCGAGCGCATCGTCGTGGCAAAGGCCTTGATCGTGGCGATCGGCGTCTTGAGCTCGTGCGAAACCGCGGCGACGATTTCTTCTTTGAGCTGTTCGATGGCGGCGAAGCGGACTTCGCGGCCAAATGAAATCAGCCAACCCTCATCGATGCTGAGCGTGGTCGCGTGCAGGCCTTTGCGCCGTTCGTCCTTGCTGAAGAGCACGATCCTTTCGGGAACGGCCGCGAAGCCGAGTGGCGGCTCGACGCGCATGAAAAGCTCGTCGATCGATTTCCCGACCGCATCGACGCGCGCGATCCCGGTGATCGCTGCGGCGCCCGCGCTCCAAGCGGTAACGCACCCCTCCGGGCCGACATAAGCGATTCCGTCGGAGATGCAGTCCGCGAGCGCATCGAAATCAACGTCGACGCGAAGATGCATTAGCGCTTCACACTAGGTCCGCAGATGACGGCCGACAGAGATCCAGGACGCGACCACGCCGATCGCGCCGCCCGCCACCACAAGTTGGGCAACGAGCAATGGGCCGTTGATCGGCGCTGCGTTGAACGCGATCCACGGAAGCGCGAGCGCGATCTTCGGCCAGAGCGCGTAGCGCGCGGCCGTCAGCAGCAGCACCGCGATCAACGAACCCAGGACCCCGTCGAGCAATCCTTCGCAGATGAAGGGCGCGCGAATGTACATATTGGTAGCGCCGACCAGCTGCATGATCGAGATCTCACGACGGCGCGCAAAGACCGTCAGGCGAATGGTGTTCGAGATGATGATGCCCGCGACGACGAGGAAGAGCGCGATGACGCCGATGCCGACGCGATGCAATACGTCGCCAAGCTGCAGTAGACGCGAGACGACGTCCTGCGGAAAAAGCACCTTGTCGACGCCGGTTTGCGTCTGCAATTCGGCAGCGATCATCGGAACACGCTGCGGATCCTGTACCCACACGCGTAGTTTGTCGGGCAGCGGATTTTCGGTCAGCAGCGACGAGGTGTCGATTTTGCCGTGCTCCTCCGCGCTGAGCTCGGAGAGCCCTTGCTTTTTCGGAACGAACTGCGTCGATGCGATGCGCGGGTCGTGCGCGAGCGTGGTACGCAGTGCGTCTTCCTGTTGGGTCGTGACGTCACTCTTGAAATAGACGGAGATCTCGATCTGATTGAGCAGATCTTTTCCGACTCCCGAGAGCATTTGATGGACGAAGATGAAGGCGCCGAGGAGGACGATGGTCATGGCGACCGTGCCTATTGCGGTCGCTTGCATGCCGGCGTTGCGCGTGAAGTTGCGCAACACCTCACCCAGAAAGAATTTGACCTTGCCCGAGTCCAAGATAGTAATAGCCCCGTTCTTCGTCGGTAACGACCTTGCCGTCTTCAAGACGCACGACGCGGCGGCGCATGCGATCGACGACGGCTTGGTTGTGAGTGGCGACGAGCACCGTCGTGCCCTTGAGATTGATGCGCAGCAACAACTCCATGATCTCGGTCGTGTTCGACGGATCGAGATTGCCGGTCGGCTCGTCGCAGAGCAAAATTTTCGGATTGTTGACGAGCGCGCGCGCGATGGCGGTGCGCTGCTGCTCGCCGCCGGAGAGCTCACCGGGATACATGCGGCTCTTGTGCGCGAGGCCGACCAGGTCGAGCGAGCGCGGCACTTGGCGCATGACGTCTTTGGTGTGCGCGCCGGTTACCTGCATCGCGAAGGCGACGTTCTCCCACACGGTCTTGTCGCTCAAGAGTTTGAAATCTTGAAAGACGACGCCGAGGTGGCGGCGTAGCGCGGGCACGCGGCTGCGACGAAGCCGGTCGACGCGAATACTATCGACCGTGATTTCACCGTTGCTGGGAAGCTGTTCGCGGTAGAGCAACCGCAGGAGACTGGACTTGCCGGTCCCCGAGTGTCCCACCAGGAACACAAAATCGCCCTTGCCGATCTCAAGCGTGACGTTATCAAGAGCTCGTACGCCGTTCTGATAGACCAGCGAGACATTACGCAGAGAAATCATTGCTGCAAAAGGGTTTTTCCTTAGGACGGGAGCTATACCTCCGGGCTATGAATTTCGATCTGACCGACGATCAGAAAGCGATCCAACGCCTCGCTCGCGATTTCGCGCAAAACGAGGTGCGGCCGCGCGCCGAGGAGATGGATCGGGAAGAGGCCTTTCCGTACGATCTCGTGGTGCAGATGGCCGAGCTCGGCTTTATGGGGCTACCGTTTCCCGAAGAGTACGGCGGTGCCGGCGCCGACACGGTGAGCTATGCGCTCGCGGTGATGGAGATCGCACGCGTCGACGCATCAACCGCGATCACCATGGCCGCGCACATCTCGCTCGGCGCATCGCCCTTCTATCTCTTCGGCACGGAAGAGCAGAAACAGCGCTATCTGGTTCCGCTCGCGCAGGGAAAGATGCTGTGGGGCTTCGGCCTGACCGAGCCCAACGCGGGCAGCGACGCCGGCAACGTCCAGACCAAGGCGCGGCTCGAGGGCGGGCAGTGGGTGATCAACGGCACCAAGGCCTTCATCACCAACTCCGGCACGGCGATCAGCGGCGGGACGACCATCACCGCGGCGACCGGAACGCGTGCCGACGGAAAACCCGAGATCTCGAATCTCATCGTGCCGCAGGAGACCCCGGGCTTCACCCGCAGCAAGAAGTATAAGAAGATGGGCTGGCGCGCGTCGGACACCCGCGAGCTGAGCTTCGTCGACGCCAAGGTGCCCGAAGCGAACTTGCTCGGCGAGCGAGGCGAGGGCTTTGCCCAGTTCCTGAAGATTCTCGACGGCGGCCGGATCTCGGTCGCGGCCCTTTCGGTGGGCCTGGCGATGGGCGCCTACGACGAGGCGCTGCAGTATTCGAAAGATCGCATCGCCTTCGGTAAGCCGATCAGCAAGTTCCAGGCGATCGCGTTCAAACTGGTCGACATGCTGACCGAAATCGAGCACGCGAAGATGATGGTGCTCAAGGCGGCGTGGGAGAAAGACCAAGGCCGCGAGTTCGAACAGACCGCAAGTCTAGCGAAGCTGTATTCCGGTGAGGTCTCACGGCGCGTGGTTAACGAGGCGGTACAGATTCACGGCGGCTACGGCTTCATGGACGAGTATCCGGTCTCGCGCATGTATCGCGATCAGAAGATCAACGAGATCGGCGAAGGCACCAACGAAGTGCAACGCATGGTACTCGCCCGCATGATGGGGCTTTAGCGCGCGACCGTCATTTTGCGATCGGTCGTTAGCGCGATCTCTCCCGCGTGTACGAGAGCTTGCAAGAACTCCGACGCGTCGACGAGTTCGGCGAGCGCGAACGCTCCAGCGCGTTGCTGTGGACCCGCGCACGTGCGTTCGATCGCTTCGACGACAATCGGCGCGGTAATCGCGTAGATGTCGCCGCCTTCCGCGGTGACACGCTGCTCTTCATCGCCGTTGTGAACTCGCACGTCGATCGCGAAGCGCTGGCTTGAGCGCCCGCGTTCGTCAGCTGCGACCGGTTCCGGTGTTTTTGGATCGCGAATGTCGCGCAGCGGCATGGTATTCAAGTAGTTACGCATATCGCGCGCGTGCAAGTGACGCGCCATCAGCATCGTCTCGGTAAACGGCAGCTCGATGACGTCTTGCGCGCCAAACGGTTCCGGAAAGCTCCATGACGACGGCGTCGACGGCTGCATCGGTGTAAGCTTTCCGTCGGAAAACGTCAGTCGCGGTACCGTGTTGCGCTCGCCCGTGCGCCGTGTGCCGCGTGTCGGCCACCAACTGCTCAGCGCAACGGCAATGTCGATGCGGTCTGCCTGCGACCAATTGCCCATCGCGTACGTAGCCAAGACGTCGCCCAGACCGCCGTAGAAACCGGCAGCGGGGACGACGAGAATGCCTCGATCGCGCGCGGGTGCGTCGAACAATTCGAATGTCAAACGCGCGCTCTCTTGTTCTGCGGTAACGTCAAAGTAGTGCACGCTCATGCGTAGTGCGGCCTCGATGAGCGGCGCCGCCGTGTCGAGAAATGGACCCGCGCAGTTGATGACCGCATCCGCCCCCACGAGCGCGCGATCGAGCGAATCCGCACTATCGAGACTTGCGATCTCGCGAGTTATGGGGATGGGGGTGTGGCCGCGGCTCAGGAGCTCCGCGATGACGAAGCGCGCCGTGTGTCCTGAGGCGCCATAAACTGCGATGTTCATATCGAATCTCCGCTACAGACCTGTCTGTTGTTCAGCACTTGCATTAAAACAGACAGGTCTGTATCATGTCAAGCATGGACGAGCTCAGGGAGCGGATTTTACGGACGGCCTCGGAGCTGTTCTATCGTGAGGGCGCGCACGCGGTCGGGGTCGATCTGGTGGTTGAGCGCGCCGGCGTGGCCAAGACGAGCCTCTATCGGCACTTCCGAACGAAGGACGATCTCATTGCGGCCTTTCTCCAGCGAGAGGACGAGCAGTTCTGGGGGAAGTGGGACAAGGTCGCTGCACTTCATCCGTCTGACGCGCAGGCGGAACTCGATGCGCACATGCAATGGATCGGCGAGCGGCTCGGACGCAAAAACTATCGCGGCTGTCCGCAGTTGAACATGGCGGCAGAGTTTCCGGATGCCGATCATCCAGCGCGCGTGGTTGCCGTTGCGCACAAGCACGAACTGCGTCGCCGCCTCAAAGGCATTGCCGATCGATTAGGCGTGCAGCGTCCCGACGATCTCGCCGCGCAGTTGCTGCTGCTGGTGAACGGCGCTTTCGTCAGCTCGCAAGTGGTTCGCGGCGACGAAGCGGTGCCGATGCTACTCGCGGCTTCGCGTGCACTTGTCGCTGGTGCTCGCGCTTAGTCTTCGTCGTCCTCGACGATGTCGTCGGCGCCTTCCTCGTCGGGATCGATGCCCCAACCCTCGTACGTTCCGCCGAACGGTGCGATTGCGCGCAAAATGTCGGCGCGTGCCGCTTTGAGATTTTCGGTCGTCACCAGCATCGAGCGGCTGGCTTCGATCACCGTTTCGCTGTCGTAGGGTTCTTCGCTGACGTCGAATCCCGCCGAGGCAAGCGCATTAGCGGCCGCGGCTTCCTTCCCTTCGGCAACGTCGACGTCGAAGACCACGAGAAACGACTCGTCGAGATCCTCGCCGGCTTCGTCCATCTGCGCGATCTGATCGCTATCGCGTGCGTCCTCGAGTTCTTCGCCGCGCAGCGCGTAGCGCTCGTATGTCGCCCAATCGTCCTCACGTTTTGACGTAACGTCGACGCCGATAGTGAGCCCGCTCACCTGATCGCGTAGCGCTGCTGCGGCCTCACTCCCAGCCGCGTAGGCGTAAATTTCGTATTTGCCGGTGCCGCTTACCGTGCACACGGTGGCAGCGTCGTGTTCCTCGCACACCGACTCGAGCTGCTGCTCGAGCGCGAAGAGCGCTTGCGCACTTGCATCGGTCGGCTGACCGTCGTCGTCGCTCGGAAAACGCGATGCTGTAACCGTCAGGAGATAGGGATGGTCTTTACGAAAGGGATCGTCGTCGGCGTAGTCCACGTCGATCGAGACTTCGAGTGAGGGGTTGTCGCTCGTTTCGTACGGAATCCAGTCAGCCATTCGTCAGCCCTTCTCCCGCGCAATCATGAACTCCCATCGGGAAAGAGAGGCTACCCAATGATCCGTCGTTCTATTGCGATCTTCGTGCTCGTCGCAGCGGCAATTGCCATTCCCGCCCTTGCCGCGCTTCCTGACGGCACCAAGGCGCCCGACTTCACATTACAAGCCACACTCGGCGGGAACGTCTTTACGTTCAACCTCGCCGATGCGCTCAAAAAGGGCCCGGTTGTGCTGTACTTCTATCCCGCGGCATTCACCAAGGGCTGCACGATCGAAGCGCACGATTTTGCCGACGCGATCGATCAGTATAAGGCGCTCAATGCCACGGTCATCGGTGTTTCGCACGATCAACTCGACACGCTGCAGAAGTTCTCCGTGAGCGAGTGCCGTAGCAAGTTTGCGGTTGCCGCCGATACCGATCAAGCCGTCGAGAAGGCATATGACGCGATCCTTGCGGTGAAGCCACAGTACGCGAACCGCACGTCGTACGTCATCGCACAAAACGGGACGATCGTGTACAGCTACACCGCGCTCGACCCGAGCGAGCACGTTGCGAACACCCTCGCCGCACTCAAGACGCTCGAAACCAAGCAATGATTCGCCGCGCGTTTGGGCTGCTCGCGGCGGCGGCATGCATCGCTGGCCTCTTGGCCGTGCCGACGCAGGTCCGCGCGCAGTCCAGCGCGCTCGTCGCAGTGCTCTCCGAGATCCAGCAACTCTCGCAGAACGATTTCAATGCACTTGCGTCGTGGGCGAACAACGGTGCGCCTACGCCGATAAGCAACTTCTACCAGCCGAATAAAGCCGAAGCGGACGTCATCGCGCTTGGCGATAAAGATCGCCAAGCCGTGATTCTGTGGCTGCAAGGCAACGGGCGCTCCGCGCTCTATGCACGGGGCGCGAACGACTATCAAATCGGCCCACCACGTGCGCCGGCCGATCAGGCCGCACCCACGCCCACGCCCGTGCCCGCATGGCGTGAGATTCCGGTCGCGTCAGCAACGCTCGATGGCGCCGTACAGGGTCAGGTCCAGATTCTCTCCGGCTTCGCTGCCGTGAAGCGCGACGGTACCGCGGCAATAGTGTGCGTCTCGTTCAAGAATGTTTCGCCGCTCACCGCGAAGCGCGTGATTTTCGATTTCCCATTGCTTGATGCACAGGGCAATTCGCTGGGTGATCTCACGCTCGATCGCAACGGCGAGTTCTCGAGCAACGTCGCCATTGCAACCTACGACAGCTTTGCGTCATGGCTGCAGGGCGGCATCGGGCCGCGCGGCTACGCGGACAACTGTATCCAAAAGACGCTGCCGACTGCGGCCGTACCGTTGTTGCAAGCGCGCACCGCGAGTTATCGCGTCATGCGCGTTGAGTATGACAACACCACGGTTTGGACGCCCCCCGCACCTTAGCGAATGTTGCCGCAGGAAACGTAGGTCCCCAGATCAGTGCCGCTCTTGTGCACGTTGATCGCGTAGTGCCCCTTGAGCAGATCGCTGAGCGAGACGCCGGCAACCGACGATTCACCTTTCCCGTCAACCGTGTCGCGCAGCGCGTATTCCGGTGCTTTGTTGATCGCACCGCACGTGCCGATGTGAATGTGCGTCGGCTGCGCAACGTCGGCGCCGTTGTCGAGAGCAACGGTGACGAAGATTCCGCCATTCCCCTGCGTGACGGTCGCGGTGCCGTCTTCACCGCTGCCATTGAGGGCTTGCATCTTGACGGTGACCGAGGTGGGTTCCTGACTGGCCGCGGGCGCTGCGAACGCCGCGAGAAGCATGAGTGTCGCTGCAAGTTGTTTCATGGGTTGAGATTCCCGTGAAACGATGAAGAAAGTCTAAAAACGCACGCCGACGTTCGTGCTGCGCGCCCGCTCGAATTGTTCGGTTTCTGCAAACCAGTGCGCGCGGACGCCAATCGGACCGCTGATCGAACCGTCGAGGTGCATGTCGCCGGCAAGATCGAACAAATCGCGTCGCCAGATCACGTCGACGCGAATCACCCCGGTTTGTGCGGTGAGCCAGGCCGAACCAACGCTCTGCTCCGACCCCGTGTTCGGGTGGACCTCGAGCCACCACGTGCGCAGACTGATCGCCGGCGCAATCTGCCACGCGAATTCCGCACCCGAGCTCGCATCGGCGGTGCCCGAGCTACTGCGCGTCTCGAATGACGTCAAGCCGAAGCGCGTGCGGCGCAAATCTTGCAGCGTGAGGTCGAGTTCGTCGGTGCTCAGCGCGTTGCCGGGCGTGTAGCCGTTGTCTTGGTCGAGATACGAACCGAAGACCGTTTGCAGCACGTAGCCCGAACTCGTGCTCGCGTGCAGATCCCAAGTCGGACTCGGGTGCAGATCGATCGAGGCCGAGCCATCGTGGCCGCTCACTGGCGTGCCCTCCTCGTCGGGATACGTATTGACGTAGCGGATCGCGTCCAGACCGTAGGCAACGTTTGCTGAGTACCACGGCAGATTCGCGCTGATGCCCGCGTACGCGCGCGTTTGATCGATCGATCCGGCAACGTACGGTGCCTGCGACGGCGACCAATACCAGCCGCTAGTCGTGCGCACGTCGACCTCCGCAAACGGCGCAACGACAGCGTGCGAACGCACACCGGCGTTTGCGTCGACGTCCGACCAACTGTCGTCGACGTCTTCGTTCGGCGCGGTATAGCCGTCGGTGCCGCGATCGGCGGTGAAGTTGGCGTACAGGTCGGTACCCTGCGTACGTTCGAAAGACGCGCGCAGCGATGAAAAGGCGCTTTCCAGCGTGTTGCTCGCGTTGCCGTCGACGTCGGCGGAGCCTGACGACATCGCGATCAGCGTCGAGGCGTTCGGCAACGAGATCGGCACTTGCGCGGCCACGCGATTGCGCAGATCGCCGGGACCTACCGAGTAGCCGCCGGCGAGGCCGGGCGCGTCGACGGTCGCGAACGCATCGTTGCCGCCCGCGAGTGCCGTCGTTCCGCCGATCGTATCGACGGTATAGGTGCCCGCCTGCGCGATGCTTCCGTACTCGTAGCCTTGATCTGCACGATCGACGCCAACGCTTGCGGTCGAGCCATACGGAATCGTCGGATATGTATTGAAGCCGTCGGTGCCGTTGTAGTCGGGAACCCCATCGAGCACGAGCAGGCCGCCGGCCGTCGAGACGCTGCGATCGTGCAGCGACGTGCCGAGGAGTGGATTGCTGTTCGACTCGAGCACGACGAACGGCGTCAACGCCACGTCGGACTCGGCGTGGAGGTACGGAAGGGCGCGCAGGTCGGCCGGACTTGGACTCTGCGAACGCAGCGCATCGTAGCGCTGGACAACGGCGGTCACCGTCCCGTCGGCGGCGACCGGCGCGTCGAGCGGCCGGCAGTAATCGCAGCGGATTTGCACCGCCCTCCCGGCGCCTTCGATAGAGAAAGTGCCGTCGGCAGCGGTCACGACGTTGGGCGAGGCGGCTGTCCCGAGGAGATGCACGAGCGCGCCGGCGATGGGTGCTCCGTCCTGGTCGCGGACGCTCCCGACCACCAGTGGTGCAGGCGCGGCGCCCAGGACGAGGAGGCCCAGCGCCAACAATGCGGCGCGGTTCATCTATTCCTCAGATTTTGGCCTATACTAAGTCTGATGTTCGGCCGCCTCGTCGCTCGTTTAGCCCTCGCGGGTCTACTGCTCCTCGCGGCAGTAAGCCTGCGCTACGCGTACGTCGACGCCGGCGTGCTCAACGCAAACGCCGATGTGCTCGCGCCGTCGACGCAGCCTGCACTGCTTGGTGCAATCAACGAAGATGGTCGCACCGGCTGGCTGTGCCGTCCGGAACAAGCCGCAGCAGCAAAGAACGCAAAGAACGCAGAGCTTCCGCTCGGGTTGCAACGGTAGAACCCAATGCGTCCCCAGTGGTTTGCATTTGCGGCCGCGTGCGCGCTGGCTACGGCGCCTGCCGCGGCGCAAACCTATGGCGCATCGCCGGTGCCGCGCAGCACCTCACCGGCAGCGTTGCACGCACAAGCTGTGCAGCGTGAGATCGTCGAACGATTTCATCTCGGTCTAGCCGCGCTCGATGCGCATCGCTGGAGCGACGCGCAAGCCGAGTTCACGCAAATCTTGGCGCTGGGTCCGCGCGAACCGCAAGGTTCGACCGCGGCCTACGACCTTGGACTCGCGCAAGCGCAAAGTGGAAAGTATGACGACGCGGCGCATTCGTTCGAACGCGCAATTGCCCTCGACCCTGGGTTTCTCGCTGCGATGGGCAACCTCGTCGCGGTCGACGTGAGCCGCGGGGATTTGAGCGGGGCGCGAGCCGCCGCCGATCGCTTCGTGGCGCTCGCACCGGAGTCGGCGCGCGCGCTCTACGCGCGCGGTCTCGTCGCGTTACAAGGCGGCGATCTCGCAACTGCCCGTGACGATTTTTCCAAGCTGTTACGCAACGATCCGCAATACGCGGTGGCCCATTACGATCTCGGGATCACCGAGGCGCGGGCGGGCGCATACGACGATGCGCAGCGGGAATTTCTTGCTGCGCTGCAACTTGCGCCCGGTTATGCGCGTGCGCGTTTCGCGCTCGGCACCGTGTTGTTACATCAGGGCGATCGTTCCGGCGCACGCACGTCGTTCGATCGCGCCGCGGCGGATGCGAACGACGATCCGTCGTTGCGTGGGCTTGCGATTGAAATGCGCAACGCCATCGCGTCTCCGTAAAAAACCGCTTTACACTTTCTTCAGACGTTCCGTCTAGTCTGCTGGGACACACCCAGTTCCTGGAGGTTCGTTTAAGACCATGCAACGTCTCATTCTTCTCTCGTGCGCGTTAGCAACGCTCGCGCTCGCCGCGTGTGGCGGCAGTGGCGGTGGCGCGACTACCGGCGGCGGCTCCTCGCTGCCCACAACCGCGCCGACAAGCGCGCCGACAAATTCCAGCTCGCCGGCAGCGGCGACCCAAGTGTTGGTGACCTCGCTCACAAGCGGCAGCCAAGGCCCAGGTTTCACGCTCTATACGTTGAGCGACGACACGACGACGACGCTCGCTTGCACCGTTGCGAGCGGATGTACCGGATTGTGGATTCCGTACTCTGCGGGAGCGACCGTTGCCGACGAGAGCGCATCGGGTTTGTCGAGCGGGATCTCAGTCTTTTCGCGTTCCGATAATAGTGCGCTGCAATGGGCCATCACCGTTGGCGGTGTGGCGCATCCGCTCTACACCTACGCGGGAGACTCGACAACCGGTGTGGCGACCGGCGTAGGCATCGTCAGCTTTGGCGGCACGTGGGCCGCTCCGTCACCCCCGGCTGCGGGATCAGCTAGCATATCCGGCGAGCCGGATGCAGGTTCGCTGGCGACGCCGGCTCCGACGACGGCTCCGACTTCGCCGGGCAGCCCGTACATTCACAACCGGAACCCGTTCTAACATGCGCAGCTTGTTTGCCGCCGCCGCCGCATTGATCGTCGCGATCGCTGCGGTGCGCGGCGGACACGCAGGCCCGCGCCGCGTGGAATTGATCGATCAACTCGGCCGGCATTTCACGCTCGACGATCTGCGCGGCCGTCCATTGATCGTGACGTTCATCTCGGCGCATTGCGACGGTGTCTGTCCGCTCATCGAATCGCAAGTCGCCGCCGCGGCGGAGCGTCAGCGTCTCGATCATGGGAGCGTGCGTTTCCTGACGATCTCGCTCGATCCCGAGCGCGATACGCATGCCGATCTGGTGCACATTGCGCACACGTTCAATGCGGATCCGTCATATTGGCTTATCGCCGGCGGCCAACCGGCTGGCGTGCATCAGATGATGCAAGCTTTCGGCGTCGACGTTTCGCGAGGCGCGGACGGGTATGCGGATGCGCACACTACCTTCATGACCGTGTTGGACAGCGACGGGCGCGTCGCCGGTACGATGTTGCCGCGGGGCAGCGTATGATCGTTCGCGCCGTAGCGATTGCACTCGTGCTTGTATGCACCGGGTGTACGGCCGGTGGAGTGAACCCGGCAAGCGGTGCAGGCGCGAGCGTCAGCAGTGTGACGACGATCGACGTCAGCATTGCAGCATTTGCGTTGGAAAGTACGCCGCTCGGTGATGCGCGCGGATTCTCTCCCGAGGTCACTAACGTCAGCGTGGGTTCGGGCGTGCGATTCCTCAACGTCGACAATACCGAGCACACCGCGACATCGATCCCGGGCACGACGGTGTTCCCGGCGGCTTCACCGTTCGGCGTTTCTGCATTGCAACCAACGGCGAACGTGGGCATTGCCGGCAGCTGGGGCGCGGGAGCGTTGGAGCCCGGACAAATGTCCCAAGTCTTCGTCGTCAGCCAACCGGGGACGTACATTTACGGCTGTTTCTTTCACTACAGCGGCGGCATGCGAGGAGTAATCATTGCTCAGTAGTGTCCTGGCCCTCTTGTTGGCGATTCCACTTTTTGCACAGCGCTATCACTTTTCGTGCGAGCAGTGTCACACGGTAATTCCCGAACTCAACGCATTTGGGAATTACTTTCGCCAGCACGGCTATCAGCTGCCGCTCCCGCGTCATGGCACGACCGGCGTCGCGCTGCGCTATCAGTTGCAATATCAGGTCGATCCGGTGAATAGCCGGCGCTTTACACCGGGCGGCGTGCTACTGAGTAACGTCGACGTGGGCAACATCGCCGCGTTCGTGCACTACAACCTCGGCGCGCAGGGCGGCCCGGCGGGGCTGTATCTTGGCTACCTCGCGACGTACAACGCGCACACGCAGATGCTCTATCGTGCGGGCCTCTTTGAACTACCGCTGCCGCAGTCGCCGGGCCAACGTCTCGATGACTTGCAACAGTATGGGTACTACGGAGCGCACGTCGGTCTCAACGATTTACCACTGTCTTCACCGCGCTGGGGAGCGCAGGTGGAGCGCACGATCGGGAACGCCGTCGTCGACGCAGTTTTGGACACGGGAGAGTTCAAAGGTGCGGCGTACGGCGGCGCCCCGGTTCCGACCGGAGAAACGACGTTCGCGGAAACGCCCGAACTTGGACTGTTCGCGCGCGAATTCGTCGGAGCGTCCACGGTGATCGGCGTCGAGGGGCTCGAGGGCACGCGAGGGATCGTACTCGCCGGCAAGCCCGAATTCAACGACGCCTACGATCGTGGTGCGCTCTGGTCACAATATACGTACGGACGTCTGCAACTGCAGGGCGAGCAGTGGTGGGGCCGTGACAATAATGCCGACGGTTTCGGCACGCTGGTCGGAAGCGCCGGCGGTTACCTACGCGCGAAATACTACCTTGATGACGACCATATCTATCTGGGCGTACGCTACGACGCCTACGAGAATCCGCTGATCACCCGCGATATGACGTATTACGGCGCCTTCATGCTCTTCGGCCGTGCGCGGGTGCTGCTCCAGCAAGTCCAAACGATCGGCGGCACGGGTAGCTTTGGCGGTGCGCTGACAGTAGCTTTCCCCTATCCGGCGAAGCTCTAGCGACATATGCGCATCCTGGTCGTTGAGGATAGTCTTCCGGTGGCAAACGCCGTACGCGCGATGCTCGAGCGTCGCAAGTATGCGGTCGACATCGCGACCGACGGTGATACCGGCCTCGACTTTCTCTTGCGCGACGCCTACGACGCAGCGATTCTCGATGTCGGCCTTCCGCAGCGCGATGGTTTCGAGATCGCTCGGCGTGCGCGCGCGATGAGCATCACAACGCCGATCTTGATGCTGACCGCGCGGGACGGCGTCGAGGATCGGGTGACGGGTTTGGATTGCGGCGCGGACGACTATTTGGTGAAGCCATTTGCCGAGGAAGAACTCGTCGCGCGGTTGCGTGCGATTGCGCGTCGCGCGCGGGGGCCGATCGTCGATCGCGTGATAGCCGGCGGGCTTGTGGTCGACGTTTCCGCCCGAAGCGTTTCGTACGAGGGTAAGACAATCGACCTCGGTGCGACCGAATTTCGCCTGCTGGAATTTCTCGCACGCAATGCCGGTATCGCGTTTTCGCGGACCGATCTGCTCGAGCGCATTTGGGATTACGAGTTCGACGGATCGAGTAACATCGTGGACGTCTACGTTAGCCAGTTGCGGCGTAAATTAAAACAAGTCGGAGCCGGCGACGTTATCACCACGGTGTGGGGCGTCGGGTATAAGTTCGAGAAGTGATCGCGCGGTTGGTCGGCGCGTATCTTGTAATCTTCACGCTCGTACTCGCGGCCGCGTCAGTTGCGCTTTACCTCTTCCTCGCCGGACAGTACCACAGCGTGCTCCTTCCCGCGCTTTCGACGGCGGAGGGCGCACGTGTTTACGCAGAGCAGATGCGCAAGGTCGCGGTCGAAATCGCCGCGGCCGACGTGCCGTTGCTGATCCTCGTCGGCTTTGCCGCTTGGGCGCTCGCGCAGCTTTCGTTGCGTCCGCTGTTTGCTGCGCAAGCGCGCGAGCGCGCCTTTATCGCTGATGCTGCGCACGAACTTCGTTCGCCGCTCGCAACGATTGCGAGCGTCGCGCAGGCCGCGCGCGGCGACGAAGACGTCGTTCGCCTGCACGACGTCTTCGACACGATCGCCAAGACCGCCATCGAGGCCAGTGCGATGGTCGGCGACCTGCTGACGCTGGCGCGCTCGCCGAAGCCCGGGCTGCTGCAACGCGAGCCAGTCGATCTGGCTGCGATCGCGCATGCATGCGCGCGCGAACTCGATGGCCGCGCCGTCGAACGCGGCGTGCAGATCGATCTGCGGCTCGAGCCCGCGATCGTCGATGGCGACGCGCGACGGCTGCACGAATTGGCGCGCAATCTGCTCGAGAACGCGGTGCGCCACGCAACCTCGCGCGTGACGGTAACGACAGATGTCGAAAACGGTCGCGCGGTGCTGCGGGTCAGCGACGATGGCGCGGGCGTCGTCCCAGAATTGCGCGAGCGTCTCTTCGAACGTTTCGTTAGCGGAAGCGAGGGCGGCAGCGGCCTTGGTCTTGCGATCGCGCATTGGGTTGCGCGCGCGCATGAGGGCACACTTGCGCTCGACGAACGCGAACGCGGTGCCTCGTTCGTCGCGAGTTTTCCAATTGTAGCGTAGATCATACGAACCGAAGTGTATGCAGCGGCATATACTGGTTATGATTACACTACCAGCAGTCACACTTGCGCTTGCGCTTACAAACCCCGTGCAAATTTCGACCTGTTCCGTCGAGAGCGAGGTCGCGACGACCTCGTCGGGCGATAGTCCGACGTACGAGCTCATCGGCACCCTACTGCACATTCGGTTTGTCAACAACGGGCCAACGCCGCTCTCGTCCGTGGCGTTCGCCGTTTCCGAAGACGGCAAAACGTCGACGATCGTCGATCGCGGTACCTTCTCGCCCGGCGTCACGATCTCACATACGTTCCAAGGGGCACCGTACGCCTTCGATGCCAGCTGCAAGGTTGCATCGGCCCTCTTTGCCGACGGCTCGAGCTGGATGGCGCCCAATGACCAGTCGAATCCAGCCTCGGCGAACCGCTAGGGCTCGGGCGGCATATACCGGACATGAAACGCTTTCTGATCGGGCTCGTGCTCGTCGCGCTCGCGCCTATGCTGGCTCAGGCCGGATCGGCCGGTCCTACCGTCGTCACCGTGCATCTCCACGATGACGCGTACACTCCACCGAGCGTGACCATTCACACCGGCGATACGGTTCGCTTCGTCAATGATGACGATGACGCTCATACCGTTACGTCAACCGACGGGCTCTTCGACTCGAAGGGCCTCGACACCAACGGCGTGTGGACCCATACCTTTGCAAAGGCGGGCGTGTATCGTTACTTCTGTGAGTTGCATCCGTTCATGAAAGGTACCGTGACCGTGAAAGACGTGAACGCATGAGACGAAACGATTTCTTGAGCCATGTTGCCTGGACGGGGAGCGGTATTGCCTACGCGCTCTCCGGTGCCGGCATCTTCACCGGCCGCGCGCTCGCCGATGCCGCGGTCACCACACAGTTCGTGCAGATCAGCGACAGCCACATCGGTTTTCATCAGCCTGCCAACCCCGACGTCGGAGCAACCTTAAAGGCGTCGATTGACGCAATTAACGCGATGCCGGTGCAGCCGAAGTTCGTCGTGCACACCGGCGACATCACGCACCTCTCAACGCAAGCGCAATTCGACGATGCGCGCGCGATCTTGAGTCAGCTGCGGGCGCCGCTCATCGCGCTGCCCGGCGAACACGACGTGCTCGGCAGTGACTTCAAAACCTATCGCACCAACTTCGGAATCAAGGATGCCGAAGACGGCGGCTGGGCCTCGTGGGACGACGCCGGGGTGCACTACATCGCCTTGATCAACGTCTTCAATTTCGAGAAGATGGGTCTCATGGGCAACGATCAGCTCGCGTGGCTCAAGAAGGATCTGCAGTCACAGTATCCCTCGACGCCGATCGTGGTATTCACGCACGTCCCGCTCTACGCGTTATTTCCGCAGTGGGGCTGGACAACGGAAGACGGGGCAAGCGCCCTCGCGATGCTCAGCGGCTTCGATCACGTCACGATCCTGAACGGCCACATCCACCAAATCGTCACGCACGTCGAAGGCAATATCCACTTCGCCTCGGCGACGGCTACGGCGTATCCGCAGCCACAACCGGGCACCGCGCCGAATCCTGGTCCGGTGACCCTTCCTCACGATCAATTACTGCACGCGATCGGGTATCGGACGGTGCGCCTCGATAACGGTACGGCAGGCATTGAGCAACATCCACTCGGCTAGGAGGCAATGCGGGACTCAGCGCTCGAACGCGCATTCGCAGAACGGCAGTCATGGGCGTATGAAGCGGCATATCGCAGCTTCGGCGCGCGCATGTATACGACTGCGTTGCGCGTTCTCTCTGACCGCGGCGCCGCGCAAGATTGCGTGCATGAAGTGATGCTGCACCTGTGGAAGCGCGGGGATGCCTACCGACCCGAGCGTGGTGCGCTGGAGGCGTTTCTGGTGACGTGCGCGCGCAACAGCGGGCTTGAGCGGTTACGGCGCGCCGCGCGCCAGTCCGACGTCGCACGTCGCGCGGCTTCGCCCGATGAGCGCGAAGACGTGATGCCGGATCCCATTGAACGCGAGCGGATCGCGCGCGCGATCGACGCGTTGCCGGCCGCGCAAGCGCAGACGATTCAGTGTGCGTACTTCAAGGGCATGACCCTCACCGAGATCGCGAGTGCGCTCGGCGAACCGGTCGGAACGATCAAGAGCCGCCTCTCGGCAGCATTACGTACGCTGCGAGGTTCCTTGGTGACGGCTGATGTTTGAACTGCATATCGGCGAACTCGCCGAACTCTACGTGCTCGGCGAACTCGATCCAAGCGAACGCGCCGCGGTCGAGGCGCACATCGCGAGCTGCATGCAGTGTCTGCGTCACGTCGGTGAGGCGGAAGAAACGCTGCTCGCGCTGGAACGCGGCGCGCTCGTCGAACCCACGCCCGAACTACTCGACCGCCGGATGCGCTTTGGCGCGCCGCGACGGCGATATGCGGCGCTCGCGCTTGCCGCTGCTGCCGGCCTGGTACTCGGGATTCTCACGATGCTGCCGGGATACTTCCGCCCGCAGGCGCCGCAAGCTGCGCTGGTAGCGATGATCCATAGTCATTTCAACCACGCGCAATTTGCCGCCGTCGGTTCAGCGAACGCATCGCCGGCCAAAGTGATCTACGCGCGCGATCGTAGTTGGCTCTTCATCGTAGCCGATGGTTCACAACGCTATGCGGTGTACGCGATCAACGGGACAGCGTCAACGCGACTGGGCGATCTGCAGCCGCAAGGTTCGACGAGTACGCTCTACGTCGCGCACGCGCGCGCGGCGGATGCCGTCGAATTGCGCGAAGGCAGCACGGTTATCGAGCGCGCAGCGCTTCGCTAGCCGGCTTGATCGT
>JBEKBR010000019.1:0-62967 GCA_050015295.1 Candidatus Aquilonibacter sp.
GGGGCGAGTTGGGAGAGGATCGAACGAGAAATGGCTAAATGTGTCGTTCGCTGTGCTAATTGCCATCGCCGAAAGACGGCAATTGACTTTGGATGGTATAAAGGCAAAGGTATCGGGGCGTAGCTCAGTTTGGTAGAGCGCTCGCTTTGGGAGCGAGAGGATCCGCAGGTTCAAATCCTGTCGCCCCGACCACTTGCGGGGGCGTGGTATTCTAGCCAGGGTACCCGCCCCTTAACCCTCGTGAGCGCCCGTGGTCTAACCGGATAAGGCACGAGTCTTCTAAACTCGAAGATGGGGGTTCAAGTCCCTCCGGGCGCGAAGCATCGGCCGCGGTCAATTACGGTGATTGTAGCTCAGCTGGTTAGAGCGCCGGTCTGTGAATCCGGAGGCCGGGGGTTCGAGTCCCCTCAGTCACCCCAGAGTTTTTCAGTGAAGAGCCCGTCGCTAACAACGACCGGGCTCTTCCCTTTCTAGATGACGGCGGGAGTCGTGCGCCCCCTTGCGAGAACGTGCTTTCCTGAGATGGTGCGCGAAACCAGTCGACAACCCGGCCTCAATGACGCGCTGGGCATCGTCGTGTCGGTGCTCGCTGCAATCCTATTGGCTTTTGTCCTGTATCAGGTCGTCCGCCTGGGCAGTCAGGCCGGCCTCGATCGCGACGCGCTGACGCGCGAGCGCATTGCCGTCACTGAAACGCAGCACATTCTTGCGACGATCGACGCGCTCGACGACTATCGCTACGCGTTGCTCGTGCAATCCAACACGATCGCAGCAGCTCGCGAAACGGCGCAATCGCGCATCGACGCGTTGCAGCGTGATTTTACAAGTGGGGCCGCCGGGATGTTCCGACTCTATCCCGAGTGGAAGCAAGTGCAGCGCTACTGGACCCAATCGCGCGAGTTGACCGGTGGCCCCGACGCACTTCCGCGCATGGGCCCGTTGATGAATGCAATTGGCGATCTCCTCACAGGACTCCAAGATCGCTCGGGCCTCAGCTACGACCCGAGCCCGACCGCTGAAAATCTGGCTGACGTGCTGATGCAGGAGACTGTCTTCGGCATCTCCGGCACGCGACGGCTGGAGAGCATCGGCGCGCTCGCGCTCAAAGAACGCGGACTCTCGCTCTCGCAGCGTTTAGATGCTGCCGGAAACTTAATGAGCCTGCGCGGAGCCTTTGACCTTACCCGCGATCAGCTGCCCGCCGCCGTCACGAACTTGGATCAGCTCGCGCCCGAACAGCAGGCGCAATGGGCGGTGCTTCCGGCGCTCTCGCAGCGCATGAACGCGGCCGGCAACGCGTTTCTTGACGGCGTCGTCCACAGCGTGATGCTGCAGCCCAACCCGACGATCTCCTCGGCGATGTTGCATCGCAGCGCGCAGGCGACCGTCGATGCAACGATGGCGGTCTTCACGCTGAGCGGGCGCGCGCTCGACACCAGCCTCGCGGCGCGCGGGCGCATTCAGGCGCAACGCAATCGCTACCTCTACCTGGCCTTCGTGTTGGGCGCGATCCTCGTTGTCGGGATCATGATCTCGATCGCGCAGTTCATCGCACGGCGCGATCGCGGGCTCTTGCGCGAGGCCTTACGCGAAGCCGCGCGTCTCCAAGCCGAGCTTGCGCGCCAAGAAGCCGAAGAAGCACTGCGCCTCACCGAGGCACAGTTTCGCACGGTCTTCGACGGCGCAGCGATCGGCATCGCGGTCGTCGACCGCACCGGCACGATGCTCGACGGCAATGATGTCTTCCGCACGATGTTCGGAGACTCGATTGCTTCCGCGATTGAAGGGCACGAGACCGAACTCGAGTCGCTCTGGAGCGGTCAGCGCGAAACGTTCGAGTACGAGGCGCAGGCGCGCTCGCTCACCGGTCAAGAGATCTGGACCGACGCGACGATCTCGATCGTGAACGACGAGAATCGGCATCCGCGCTTTGCGATCTGCATGTTCCGCGACAAAACGGAACTCAAGCACAGCGAGCGGCGCATCCAGCACAGCAAGACGCACGACGGGCTCACCGGTCTGCCCAATCGCGCGCTCTTCGACGAGCATTTGCGGCGGCGCTTCGCCGAGTCCGGCGCGCTGCTCGATTCGTTCTTTGCCGTGCTCTTCGTCGACCTCGAACACTTCAAGGAGATCAATGAGTCGCTCGGGCACGCCGCAGGCGATCTCGTCCTGACGCAGATCGCCGGACGCCTGCGTTCGTCGATCGATCCGCGTGACATCGTCGCGCGCTTGGGCGGCGACGAGTTCGCGGTCTTGCTCCAGTCGCTCGGCGACATCATCCACGTCGAATCGCTCGCGCGACGCATCCTCAACAACCTTTCGAAGTCGATACCGATCGGCTCGCGCTCGGTTTTCCTAAGCGGAAGCATCGGCATTGCCATCGGCTCGTCGTCCTACGAACGGGGCGAGGACGTGATGCGCGACGCTGAGATCGCGATGCAGCATGCCAAAGCGAGCGGCGGTGCGCGCTTCGCGCTCTTCGACTCGACGATGCACGAGCGCGCGCAAAAGCGGTTGCAGTTGATCAGCGACCTTCGCTTGGCGGTCGAACGCAACGAATTCCGCATGCTGTATCAACCGATCGTTTCGCTCGCCGACGGCTCGGCCAGCGCGTGCGAGGCGCTGATTCGCTGGGATCACCCGACGCAAGGCGTCATTGGTCCAAACGAATTCATCCCGCTCGCCGAACAGACCGGGCTCGCGCACACGATCGGGCGATTCGTCCTGGAAACTGCCTCAGAGCAATTCGCGATCTGGAAACGCAATCGAGCCGGGAAGCTCAACTTCTGCATGCACGTCAATGTCTCGGCGAGCGAGCTCAGCGATCCCGATTTCGAGCGCACGCTCGTCCAGATCGTCGAACATCACGGCCTGCATCCGTCCGACTTCACGCTCGAAATCACGGAAAGCGTCGTGCTCGATGCCGGAACGCGAGCGAATCAGACGATCGGCCGCGTGCGCGAGCGCGGCTTCAATATCTGCATCGATGATTTCGGCACCGGCTATTCGTCGCTGCGCTACCTGCAGCAGTTCGAAGTCGATTCGATCAAGATCGATCGCTCGTTCGTGTGCGGAGCGGACGGACTGTTGGCGAGCGAGCCCATCGTCCGCACTCTGATCTCGCTCGCAGAAGCATACAACGTGCGTATCGTCGCCGAAGGCGTTGAAACCGCCGAGCAATCCGAAATGCTGCGCAACGCAGGCTGCCGGTTGGGCCAGGGCTTCCTCTACGCGCATCCCCTCGCAGCGGCGGAGCTCACCGAGCGTTACGCGGGCGTGCTCGGACGCGTCGCGCGCTCCGCATCGGCGTAAGGGGTTGCGAACCGGGTCAGCGGGGGCTACAATGCGCTAGTCCCAGGTGTTTCCGCAGGATGCGGAAACAGGTTTGGAGCACAGGATGTGCGATCGAGCGCGAAGCGCGAGACCAAACACGCGCCTTTAGCTCAGTCGGTAGAGCAGCGGACTTTTAATCCGTTGGTCCCGGGTTCGAGTCCCGGAGGGCGCACGTGCACCGCTAGCTCAATGGTAGAGCAGTTGACTCTTAATCAATTGGTTGAAGGTTCGAGTCCTTCGCGGTGCACCAAAAGTCGAGGAGCCTGAAGCTATGCTTCAGGTTCCTTTGTTATTGTAGGCAGTGATGGCCCGCAAGATGTGGCTCAGCGCTTTAGGCGTCCTAGCGGGAGTAACGCTCGCGGCGCCGGCACATGCCGCCGATCCGGATCCCTACGCGATCTTCGCCGATGCTCGCGCCTATTGGCAGCAGCAGCATTATCCAACCATGCTCGACTACCGCATCGCCGTCGACGTGACCGAAGGCAGTGGCGAACGCGTCGAGCATTACGCGGCGGAGTACAACGCGGTGACGGGCGAAGTGCTAGTGGATTCGACCAGCGATTATCAGGCTGCGCACCCGGTCGTCGCCAAAGGCATCAACTTGGGCATCCTGGGCTTCGGTCTGAACAAGCCGGTGCCGCCGGTTGATTTCATGGGCGTACCGCACTTGGCGCCGACATACTCGTTTGGCATGGCGCCGTTCGTCCCGGCCCCCGCACCAACGCCCTTTAATTCCGCTGCACTCGTGGATGAAATCCGTCAGGAGTTTCACGATCCGAATCCACGCGCTACGCCCTCGCCATCGCCGACGCCAAACGGATTGCAAGAGATCGCGACGGTTTATGCGCACAATCACGATTACACGATCACGCTGCTCGGCATCGAAACGATCGACGGACACGCATGCTACCACCTCGGACTGACACCGACGCGCGATCCCGGACGCTATCGCATTCGCCAGGCGTGGGTCGATGAGCAGACCTACGCTACGTGGCAGCTGCAAGACGCATTGAACTTCACCAACGGTCCGGGCACAAACGTCGCCTGGATGATCCATTTTGCCAAGGTCGACGGTGTGCAATACGTCAGCGAAGAGGACGCGCTCGCGCCGATGTCAACCGGAGGCGAGATCTACACCAAGGCCGCCGTTCGCTTCGAAAACATTCACGCCGTCGACCAATCGACGCAGCACGAAGCGATCATTGACGCTGGAAAACTGCTCGAGGAACCCGCGCCCGTGTAGGGCGGGAGGAAATCCATCGGGCGCGTTCTATATTAAGCGGTCGCCGAATGGCGGGACGGCGTTCTGGGCATGTGGCGGAACTGGCAGACGCGCTGGATTTAGGTTCCAGTGGGGCAACCCGTCAGAGTTCGAGTCTCTGCTTGCCCAAGGGACCGAAATGTTAACGAAGGTGCGGGCCCTCCGTAAACAAGAAAGGTCCGGGCCAAAGTCAGGACCCAAACGGCGCGCGGAAGTAGCTCAGTGGTAGAGCATCGCCTTGCCAAGGCGAGGGTCGCGAGTTCGAATCTCGTCTTCCGCTCCATACTTTTAAGAGGCGATACGGGGGCGCGGGCGCGGCAGCGCCGAAGCGCCCTTTCGTATTGCCCCGCGCCGCCCCATCGATTTTAGAAGGACGTTGCAACTCGTGAGCACCTCGACGCTGACCCGCCTCGCACCCACGCAGGTGGAGTTGGAGATCCCGATTACCCCCGAAGAGCTCGAGGCGGCCCAAGAACGCGCGTTCCGCCGGCTGGCCAAGAACGTGAAGCTGCCGGGATTTCGCGCCGGGAAAGTGCCGCGCCGGGTCTTCGAGCAGACCTACGGATCCGAAGCGATCGCGAGCGAGGCGCTCGAGGACGTCGTGCCCGAGGTCTATGCGCGCGCGGTGCGCGAGCACGAGCTCTCGCCGGTCGATCGCCCGAAGATGGAACTGCTTCCGGCCGAAGAGGGGAAGCCTTCGCGCCTGAAGGCAACGGTCGCCGTTCGTCCGGAAATCGGCCTGCACGACTACAAAGGGATAGAAGTCGAGCGCGATGCGCCGACAATCGACGACGACGATGTGGAACGCAGCATCGGAGCGCTAGCAAAAGAGCGCGCTACGCTCGTCCCGGTGGAACGGCCGGCGCAACTCGGCGACGTCGTGACGCTCGATTACGAGGGCAAAATCGACGGCGTCGCATTCGAGGGCGGCACGGCAAATGGCCAGATGACCGAGCTCGACGAGAACCGCTTCATTCCCGGTTTCGCATCGGGGATCGCGGGCATGAACGCCGGCGAAACCAAAGAGGTCGAGGCCGTATTTCCTTCCGACTATCCGAAGGAAGATCTAGCCGGGAAGACCGCGATTTTCACGGTAACGGTGCACGACGTCAAGGCACTTGAGCTCCCGCCGATCGACGACGAATTCGCCAAAACGATCTCCGAGAACGAAACGCTCGATGCGCTGCGTGCCGACGTTCGCAAACGCCTCGAGGTGATTGCACAGTCGCGCGAGCGCCGCGCCATCGGCAATGCGGTGATGGAGAAGCTCGTCGATGCCCACGAGTTTCCGTTGCCCGAGGTCCTGGTGGATCGCGAAGTCGACAACATGGTCAACGATCTCGCGGCCCAGGTAGGTCAGAGCGGCTCAACGCTCGATGACTATCTGCAAGAGCAGGGTAAGACCGTCGACGAGTTGCGCGAGTCGTTTCGCGCTGATGCGGCGCAGCGCGTAAAAGGCACGCTAGTGATCGAAGAAGTCGCGCGCGCCGAGGGTATCAATGCCACGCCGGCCGACATTGCCGAAGAGCTTTCGGCACTCTCGCGCCAGTACGGCCAACCCGTCGACCGTATCCGCAAAGCGCTCGGCAACAACGTCGTCTCGTTGATGGAAGGCATCGTCCGGAACAAGACGCTCGAGTTCCTCGTCGATAACGCCAAGGTCATCGAGACGGTTCCGCCTGCCTAACGGCAGGACGCGCATCGTGCGCTCGGAACCTTCACCCACCTCGTGTGGGTTACGTGAGAAGCGCTAGCTAAAAAGGGATAGAAAAAATATATGGGCCACCTCGTACCAATGGTCGTCGAGCAGAGTGCGCGCGGAGAGCGCGCCTACGACATCTATTCGCGTCTGCTCAAGGATCGTATCGTCTTCGTTGGCGGTCCGATCGACGACCACTTGGCCAACCTGGTCATCGCACAACTGCTGTTCCTGGAAAAGGAAGACCCGGATAAGGACATCGACATGTATGTCAACTCGCCGGGTGGCAGCGTGACCGCCGGACTGGCCATCTACGACGCGATGCGCTTTATTAAGCCCGACGTCGCGACCATCTGCATGGGTATGGCCGCCTCGATGGGGTCGGTTCTATTGACCGGCGGAGCGGAAGGTAAGCGTTTCTCGCTGCCCCACTCGAAGATCCTGATCCACCAGCCCTGGGTCTCGCAGATCGGGGGGCAGGCCACCGACGTGGAAATTGCGGCCAGGGACCTGATCGCGACCCGCCAGACGATTGCGAAAATCTACGAGCGGACCACCAAAAAGCCGATCGAACAGGTCCTTAAGGATATCGACCGCGACTACTACATGACCAGCGACGAAGCCAAGGACTACGGGATTATCGATCACGTTATCGAAGACCGAACAGCCCTGTCGCAGCCGGCTTAACGCCCAGGAGGACGCCCGCCCCCGACCATGTTCCGATTCGGAGACGAGAAGGGTCAGCTAAAGTGCAGTTTCTGCGGCAAGTCGCAGGAGCAAGTGCGTAAGTTGATCGCCGGCCCTGGTGTGTACATTTGTGACGAATGTATTGAGCTTTGCAATGAGATCATTGAAGAAGAGCTCTACAAAAACGTCGACGAGAATCTGCGCCTGCGCAACATCCCCAAGCCCAAAGAGATCAACCACATCCTCAACCAGTATGTGATTGGGCAGGAGCGCGCGAAGAAATCGCTCGCGGTCGCGGTGTACAACCACTACAAGCGTATCAACGCCGGCGGCGCGGCCGACGACGTCGAGCTGCAGAAGTCGAACATCTTGCTCGTCGGACCAACCGGTTCGGGCAAGACGTACCTTGCTCAGACGCTGGCGAAGATTCTCGATGTGCCGCTCGCGATGGCGGATGCGACCTCCCTTACCGAGGCCGGATACGTCGGTGAGGACGTCGAGAACATCCTGCTCAAGCTCATTCAGGCTGCCGACTACGACGTTAAGCGTGCCGAAAAAGGCATTGTCTATATCGACGAGATTGACAAGATCGCGCGCAAGAGCGAGAACCCGTCGATCACGCGTGACGTCTCGGGTGAGGGCGTGCAGCAAGCGCTGCTCAAGATCCTTGAAGGCACGACGGCCAACGTGCCGCCGCAGGGCGGACGCAAGCATCCGCACCAAGAGTTCATTCAAATCGATACG
Organism: Candidatus Aquilonibacter sp.; assembly: GCA_050015295.1. Taxonomy (GTDB): domain Bacteria; phylum Vulcanimicrobiota; class Vulcanimicrobiia; order Vulcanimicrobiales; family Vulcanimicrobiaceae; genus Aquilonibacter. Next base: position 7,728 of record JBEKBR010000019.1, read on the forward strand.
ACCAACGTGCTGTTCATTTGTGGCGGCGCGTTCGACGGCCTCGAACGGATCATCGAATCGCGCGTCAGCGCGAATAACATGGGCTTCCGCGCGACGCCGGACAGCAAGAAAGACGCACGCACCGGCAAGCTGCTGCAACAGTTGATGCCCGAGGATCTGCTCAAGTTTGGGTTGATTCCGGAATTCATCGGACGTCTGCCGATCGTTGTGACGCTCGATGCGCTCGACGAACTCGCCTTACGCCGCATTCTCACCGAGCCGCGCAACGCGCTCGTGCGCCAGTTCCAGAAGATCTTGAACATGGACGGCGTCGACCTGCAGTTCACCAAAGACGCGCTAGTCGCCATCGCAACCAAGGCGCAGGGCCGCAAGACCGGTGCGCGTGGACTACGCTCGATTCTCGAAGAGACGATGCTCGATGTGATGTATGACCTGCCGTCGCTGCAAGGCGTGAAGAAGTGCATCATCAACAAAGATGTCATCGATAAGAAAGAATCGCCGACGTTAATCTACCAAGAGCAGAAAAAAGACATGCCGGCGTAGGCTGTCGGGCGCTTTTATGCTTTGATCAGACCTTAACCGGGGTCTGATCTTTTTTTGCTTGGCCGCTCGGGCTTTTGGGCACGAAGACCTCCAGATTTTTGGATGTTAAGCCTCGCAGGCTTGAAGATGGAGGAATCCCAAACGAGCGAGCCAGTGGAAAAAGTCCCCCCTCCCCAGTGTGAGTCGGACCACGTCTGTGCGCCTACGGCCTTAGTTCCCGCGTGGTGGAGTGGCTTTCTATTTCACGTGCTGAACCCGCGTCAGATCAGCATGTACTTGTATCTCACCATGCTCTGTGACGAACGCGGCGAGTGCAGTCCGACCGTGGATCAGATTCGGGAAGATCTCGGGCTGTACAGCACCTCAATGGTCTTCGAGGCGCTCGCAGCGCTCGACGATTTGGGCTTCATCACGCGCATTCGGGCGGCATTTCCCGGAATTCGCGCGCGACGCAACTTGTATCGGCGTCCGTCATGCGAGAGCACGCTGTATCGCCTGCTCGAGCGCGGTCGCATCGACGGTCACTTGCGCTCGACGAATCCGACCCGCGCTCCAGCGTCGGCCGAATCGCTCGCGCTCATTGATGAAGGCCTCGCAATACTGCTAGGGCCGGCGTATGATCGATATCAGCGCACTCCGGAAGAAGATAAGCGCGTGCTCCTCATGGAGCTCTTCGCGTCAGACGGCTCACCCGAGGTGGGCGCAGGACCGCGCCCGCCGTTGGCGCCCGCCGAGGGCTAGACGGCGAGGGCGCGGAACTACCTGCGCTCGCATGGCCTCGCCGCAGAAAACCACCGAGCTCCCGAAAACCTACGATCCCAAAGCGGTTGAACCGCGCCTCTACGAGTTTTGGGAGCGCGGCGGGTTCTTTCATGAGGATCCCGATCCTGCGCGTCCGCCGTTCATCATTCCAATGCCACCGCCGAACGTCACCGGCCGCGCGCATCTCGGCCACGGCTCAACCTACACGCCGCAGGATGTGCTCACGCGCTATCACCGGATGCTCGGTGACAACGCCGATTGGCTTCCCGGCTTAGACCATGCCGCAATTGCAACCGAGTCGGTGCTGGTGCGCGAGCTGGCTGCGCAAGGCATCTCGCGCGACAGTCTGGGCCGCGACGGTTTCATCGAACGCGCGTGGGAGTGGTCGCGCACGACCGGCGGCACGATCGACGCGCAGTTTCGCACCCTCGGGTTCGGCCCTGACTGGCAGCGCTCGCGCTTTACGATGGATGAGGGTCTTTCGGCCGCCGTCCGCAAGGTCTTCGTCGCACTCTACCGCGAGGGCTTGATCTATCGCGGCAAGCGATTGATCAACTGGGATCCCAAAGGCAAGACGACGGTCTCCGACGCGGAGATCGACCACGTCGAGCGCGACGCGCATCTGTGGCACGTGCGGTATCCGTCGAAGGACGGCAGTTTTGCGATCGAGATCGCAACGACGCGGCCGGAGACGATGTTGGGCGACACCGCGGTCGCCGTGCACCCCGACGACGAACGCTACGCCGCGCTGGTCGGCAAGCTCGTCGTGTTGCCGCTGATCGGCCGCGAGATTCCAATCGTTGCCGATGCGGCGGTAGAGCGAGGCTTCGGTACCGGTGCGGTCAAGGTGACGCCCGCGCACGACGCGACCGACTACGAGATCGGCCTGCGCCACAAACTGCCGATGCCCACGATCTTGGATTCCGATGCAAGGATCAGCCGCGCCGAAATCGCGGTCGGTCCTTACGCCGGACTCGACCGCTACGAGGCGCGCCGCCAAATCGTCGAGGATCTGCGCGCCGCGAACTTCCTTATAAGGGAAGAAGCGTACCGGCATTCGGTCGCGGTAAGCGAGCGGTCGGGTGAAGTGATCGAGCCGCTGCTCTCACTCCAGTGGTTCGTGACGATGAAACCACTGGCCGAACCCGCACTGCAAGCGTACCGCGACGGGCGCCTGCGCTTTGTTCCGGAGCGCTACGGGCGAACCTACGAGCAGTGGCTCGAGAACATTCGCGACTGGAACATCTCGCGACAGCTCTGGTGGGGACATCAGCTTCCGGTTTGGTACACGCCGGACGGCGACGTGGTGGTTGCCGAAACCGAAGACGAAGCGCTCGACATTGCGCGGACGCGCTACAACGGCGTGCCGCTGACGCGCGATCCGGACACACTCGACACGTGGTTTTCGAGCGGCTTGTGGCCGTTCTCGATCTTGGGCTGGCCGGATCAAACGCCCGAATTGCAATGCTGGTACCCGGCGCAAGTGCTGATCACCGGATGGGAGATCATCTTCCTGTGGGTGGCCCGGATGGTGATGCTCGGCATGCACTTCTTGGGCCGCGTGCCGTTTCCGACGGTCTTTATCGCGCCGCTCGTCTTTGACGCACAAGGGCGCAAGATGTCGAAATCGCTTGGCAACGCAATCGATCCGATGGATTTGGTCGAGCGTTACGGCGCCGACGCATTTCGCATGGGGATCTTGCGGCAGATGCGGCTCGAGGGACAAGAGATCCGCTTTCAGGAGTCGCGCTGCGAAGAAGCACGCAACTTCAACAACAAGATTTGGAACGCCACGCGCTACCTGCTTTCGTTGCCCGAGGGCTTACCACGCGCGATGACGCTGCCCAAACCTGCCGACTTGACCGTCGCAGACAAGTGGATCCTCACACGCTTGCACGAAACCATTGCGAGCATCAGCGAGCGTTTCGATGCGTTCGACTTCGGCAACGCCGCCGATGCGATCTGGCGCTTCGTGTGGTATGAATTTTGCGATTGGTACGTTGAAGCGACCAAAGTGCCGCAGAATCACGCGACGCGGGCAGCGGTTCTTTCGTTCGTATGGAACAATGCCATGCGGTTGCTGCACCCGATCGCGCCGTTCATCAGCGAGGAAGTCTGGCTCGCGCTCCCACATGACGGCGTGACGATCATGACTGCGACGTGGCCGGATCGTTTAGAAGTGCCGCTCGACCGCGAAGCCGCCACGCTGTTCGAAACGCACATGGCGGCAAGCGAACAAATTCGCCGGCTCAAACAAGAACTGGAACTTCCGCTCGGTTCGAAACCCGCCACGACGCTACCCGGCGATCTTGCCACGCTCGCTCAGCTCACCACCTATACCGAGGCGGCTGCGGGCGCCACGATTACGGTCGACCCAAAACTCGAGGGCGGAATCGCTGCTATCGTTGTGGAGGCACCGGCAACGCTCTTGCTCGAACGCTATCGCAAGGACGCGGTCCGGCTGCGCAGCGAGGTCGCGCGAAGCGAACGCACACTGGCTAAGGGTGACTTCATCGCCAAGGCCGCGCCGAACGTGGTTGCGAAGGAGCGAGAAAAGCTCGAGGGCTACCGCAACGAACTGGCTCGCGTAGAGTCCGCACTGGCCGCTATGGGGGAGACCGCATGACCACCGCAACGCAGAAGTCGCGCGTGCTGCTCGAGAGCGATGAGATCGCACGCGTGATTTCGCGTCTGGCCCACCAGATTCTGGAGCCGGATGACGCGCAGCGTGGCGTGGTGCTAATCGGTGTGCGCCGCGGCGGCGAGGCCTTGGCCCAGCGTCTGACGAGTGAGATCGAGCGGATCAGCGGCAAGGCGCCCGCGCTCGGATTTCTCAACATCAATCTCTACCGCGACGATCGCGTCACGCACGAGATGCCGGAGTCGCAAATTCCCGTCGATATCAATGACCGGCTGGTCGTGATTGCCGACGACGTGCTCTTCACTGGTCGCACGATTCGCGCTGCGCTCGACGCCGTGACCGATCTCGGGCGACCGGCGGCGATCCGGCTTTGCGTGATGGTCGACCGCGGGCTGCGCGAACTCCCGATTCAAGCCGACTACGTCGGACGAGCGATACCAACCAGCCGTCGCGAACACGTGAAGGTCGCACTCGCGCCACAGCCGGCCGCAAGCGACGAGGTCTCGATACATGCGCACCCGACGTAGCCTCATCGATCTCGACGATCTTTCCGCCGGCGAGATCGAAAATATCTTCGAAGAGACCCGTTCGTTCGAAGCGTACGCGCCGGGGCGATTGCTAGAGGGGGTTGACGCGGTCAACCTCTTTTTTGAGCAAAGCACGCGCACGTTTACTTCGTTCAATCTGGCGCTGATGCGCCTTGGCGCGAACGTCGTGAACCTTGCGCCGAAGGAGCTGAGCCTCGCCACCAAGGGCGAGACGGTCGAAGACACGATGCTCACGCTTGCCGCGATGGGGATCGGCATCGTCGTGATCCGTCATCCTGAGCCGGGTTTTCCGGCGCGCGCGGCCGCCGCTTTCGATGGACACGTCATCAACGCGGGCGACGGATCGCACGCGCATCCGACGCAGGCGCTGCTCGACCTCTTTACGCTACTCGACGAGTTTGGTTCACTCGAAGGACGCACGATTGCGATCGTCGGTGACATTGCGCACTCGCGCGTAGCACACTCAACGATTCGTGGTCTCGCACGGCTGGGTGCCCGCACGCTGCTCGTCGGACCCGAAGCGTTTTTGAGTGAAAGCGATGCAATCGAGGATTCAACAATCGTTCGCGACCTGGACGGGGCTCTCAAGGAAGCCGATGCGGTCATTTTGCTTCGTATCCAACGCGAACGATTCGCCGCGATGCCGATCGACGATCGCGAGTACGTCGAGCGCTACCAATTGAACGGCCAGCGGCTTGCGCGCTTGCGCCCACACGCAATCGTGATGCATCCCGGGCCGTACAATCGCGGTATGGAGCTCGATGACACGGTGCTGGAATTTGCAGGCTGGCGCTACGCGCGGCAGGTTCATCACGGCGTCTATATCCGCATGGCCGTGCTGGATCTGCTGGTCAACGGTACGCGCGAGCGCGTACGCTAGCAAACGGTCGATGCTGATTCGCGGCGGGCGACTGGTCGATCCGTCGCAAAGCATCGATGCGTTGCGCGACCTGCGCATCGTCGAGGGCCGGGTCACCGAGATCGGGGAGCATTTGGAAGCGGCACCCGGCGACACGGTGATCGATGCGCACAACGCAATCGTCGCGCCGGGCTTCATCGACATGCACGTCCATCTGCGCGAGCCCGGCTTCACGAAAAAGGAGACGATCGCAACCGGTACGCAAGCGGCGTTGCAGGGCGGTTTTACCGCAGTGGCATGCATGCCCAATACCGAACCGCCGCTCGACCGGCCCGACGTGCTCGCGCAGCTCGCGGCAATCGCCGCACGCGATGGGCGATGCCGCATCTATCCGGTCGGCGCGATCACGCGTGGACGTGCCGGTACGCAGGGCGTGGATTTTGCCGCGCTGTCGGCAGCCGGAGCGGTCGCCTTCTCTGACGACGGGAACACCGTGATGAACGCGCGCGTCTTACGCGAGGCTGCGCTGCAAGCGCGCGACCTGCCGGGACCGTTCATCTCGCACGCGGAGGACGAAGATCTCAAGGGCGAAGCGGTGATGACCTCAGGCGCCGCCGCGGATGCGCTTGGCGCACAAGGCGCGCCGAGTCTAAGCGAAGACATTATCATCGCGCGAGATCTGCTGATCGCGCTCGACACGCGCAAGGCGTGGCACATTGCGCATCTCTCCACCGCGCGGGGGCTCGAGTTGCTACGCTGGTCACGCGCGCAGGGCGGTACGGCAACCTGCGAAGTCACGCCGCACCACCTGTTGCTAACCGACGACGCGGTGCGTGAGCGCGGCGCTGCTGGGAAGGTCAATCCACCGCTGCGCAGCGACGCCGATGCTCGCGCGCTGCGCGAAGGTATCCGCGACGGGACGATCGACGTCTTCGCGACGGATCATGCGCCGCACACGGAAGAAGAAAAAAGCGGCGATCTGCAGGCTGCGGCCGTCGGATTCACCGGCTTGGAAATTGCGCTCGGCGCCTACGCATTGGCCTTACCGGATCTGCCGCTGCGCCGCTTCATTGCGCTACTCTCGACCAATCCCGCGCGCATCCTCAACCTCGAGGGAGGAACGCTGCGTGTCGGCGTGCCGGCGGATGTGACGATCTTCGCGGATCGGCCCTGGGCGGTCAATCCTGCGACGTTTGCATCGAAAGGGAAGAGCACGCCGTTTTCCGGCCGTACGTTACCGCGACGCGCCATCGCAACCATTGTCAGCGGCGAACTTCGTTGGAAGCTTTAGACTAATCTCCCTCGAGGTCGCCTTTGACGTCGGGCTCGCTACCGTAACGGCTGCTGCCGGGATTTTCGTGCCAACTGCGTAGTAGTTCGACACGCGGATCACCCGAGTCGATATCGCCGTCCCCGAGGTCGCCTTTGACGTCAGGCTCTTTGCCGTAGCGGCTCCCGTACTCGCGGTGCCACCGGCGGATGAGTTCTGCTCGCTGATCCGAGTCGATTTCAAGCGTCGGATCCAAGCCGAGATCGGCAATCATCTGTTCCGCGGGCGGATCTTTTTCTTCCATGGGATCTCCTCGAGTTCAGTGCCGGATGAGCGGTGTCTGCAAGATACCGTTGATAACGAATTGTACCGCAAGCGCCGCCAAAATGATGCCGAAGACGCGGGTGACCACGTGGATGCCGGTCGTACCCAAGCGGTGCAGATAGCGCGCCGCACCGCGCATGCAGAGCCACGCGATCGCAAGCGCGGCAGCGTAAGCGACCGAAACGAGCACGATGCGCGCGGGATCTCCGTGCGTGAGGTTGACCAACAGCAGGACGGTTGCGAGCGTGCCGGGTCCGGCAATCATCGGAATAGCAAGTGGAAAAACCGCCGGGTTCTCGCCCTCGCGCGCGGCTCGCTCCTCCTCGCTTGTGGCACGTGCGCCGGTCGGACGGCCGAAAAGCATATCGATCGCGATCAGAAAGAGCAGGATGCCACCCGCAATCCCGAATGCCGGCAGCGTGATGCCGAGGTAGTCAAGCAGCCACGGTCCGACTAGGCCCATCACCAGCATGACGACACCGGCTACCAACACCGCCTGGTCGACGATGCGATTGCGTTTGGCTCGCTCGAAGTGTGCGGTCGTTGCGGCCGTGATTGGAATCATGCCGATCGGGTCGATGATGGTGATCGCCGTGGCAAAGGCCGTCGCGCCAAAATGCCAGTCCATCTGCCAGTCCATTCCCAGCGGCTTATTTCCAGGTTTGGACCTGCCCTTCGTTTAACCGGCTTTTCTTTAGAATGACCACCCCCGCAGCACTGTTCCTCGCCGATGGCTCGCGCTTCGACGGCTTCGGCTTGCGCCATCAGGGCTTGGCGCTGGGCGAAGCGGTCTTTTACACCGGGATGACCGGTTATGAAGAAGCGCTGACCGACCCGTCGTACGCCGGCCAGATCCTCACCTTTACCTATCCGCTGATCGGAAATTACGGTATCTCCGGTAGCGCAGCCCAATATCCGCGCGCGTGCGTGCGTGGTGCGATCATCAAAGAGATCGCGAGACATCCTTCGCACTACCTCAGCAAGGCCACGCTACCGGATTGGTTGGACGAGCAGCAGATTCCGACGATGATCGGCGCGGATACCCGCGCGATCACCATCACCTTGCGCGAGCATGGGACCATCTGGGCGGCACTTGCCGTCGGCGACGACGCGCTCGAGCGTGCGGAACGCGAACTCACGACGTTCGTGCGCACGGCAAGCACCGCGCAACTCGTCCCAAGCGTTGCCGCGCGCGAGCGCCACGTCGAAGGAACGCGCGGCGGCGTTCGTGTCACGCTGATCGACTGTGGTGTGAAGCGCGCAATTCTGCGCGAGTTGACCGCGCTCGGCAGCGAAGTCACCGTCGTTCCGTATAACGCGAGCGAAGAAGAGTTGCTCGAAGGTGATCCCGAGGCGATCTTCATCTCGCCGGGCCCCGGCGATCCCACAGATTTGCAACAGACGATCGAAACGCTGCGCGGGTTGGTCGGGCGCAAGCCGCTCTTTGGGGTTTGCCTAGGCCACCAACTCTTGGCGCTAGCGTGCGGCGCGGAGACCTACAAACTTCCATATGGACATCGCGGCGGCAATCAACCGGTCAAGGATCTCACGCGTGACGAAGTCTTGATCACCGCGCACAACCACGGCTATGCGGTCGATGCGCGCTCGATGCCGGACGACCTCGAGGCGACGATGACTAATCTCAATGATGGGACCAACGAAGGCTTCCGTCACCGCCGGTTACCAGTTGCTGCCGTCCAGTTTCATCCCGAAGCTTCGCCGGGTCCATTCGATGCGCGCCGGCTCTTCGCACAATGGCTTTCGTCCATCGCATCGCCGCGTTAGACGGTTCGGCCGACCTACGGTCGGTCGCACTTCGTGTGCTCCGAACCTTCACCAGCCTCGTGCTGGTAGTCTCTGCCTTTAGCACAGTCGCGAGTGCACAGAGTTTGCAGCGATTGACGGTGACGCAACTCACCCTCGCCGCCGATACCGCGACGCCGCACATCGAGATCCCGTTTCACCTTATCGTGACCGCGCACGTGCGCGAGCGTGTCAGCGAACTCGACAACCTCGATCTCCCGATCCTGGCGGAGCTCGAGCTCCTTGGTGACGAGCACGTGTTGGTCGCGCAAAGCGGGGGCACAACCTATCGCGAGACAATCACCGTCGTCGCCCATCATTCAGGCGCGATCACGATTGCTCCGGTCACGCTCGACGCGACCGACGCGCGCAACGGCAAGAATTTTCGCTATTCCTCGAACTCGCTGACGCTGCACGTCCTGGGTCCGGGCGCGGCCATCGCCGCCGCGAGCGACGCGTGGCAAGGGCTGCGCGCGCTTATCGCCGCGTTGCTGCGCTTGGCGCTGACCCTCGCGGGCGTGGCCGGGATTATCCTGCTTATCGCGGTGTTGATCCGGCGACGACCGCTACCTGCGCCCGTCGTCACGCTCGCGCCGCCGGTTCCGGTGGTGCGCGATCCGCGTGCGCAGTTGCGCGAAGCGCTCAGCGCACTGCAGCACGATCGCACGCGAGCCGGCGCAATGCGAGCCCGCCACATCGTGCGCCGGATGGTCGGAGCAACCGATGCCGAAACGCTTGCCGATGTCCTACGACGACCGCTGGCGACCGATCCGCAACTGCGCGATCTGCTTCGCGCGCTCGAACGCGCTGGCTTTACCCACGATGCCGACCTCACGGCTGCGATTGCCGCAGCCGTCGCGCAACTGGAGCGCATGACGCGATGAACGAGCGAGCCGGACCCGCCATCGTCACCCGCGCGCTCGAGCGCACGATCGTCGGACAGCAAGGCGTTATCGAGGGCCTCTTGCTCGGGCTGTTGTGCAGCGGTCACGTGCTGCTCGAGGGACCACCCGGTCTTGCGAAAACACTTGCGTGCCGCAGTCTTGCTGACGCACTGCACGGCGAGTTCAAACGGATCCAGTTCACACCCGATCTCCTCCCGAGCGACATCGTCGGCACCCGAATCTTCGATCAGCGTGAAAGTGCGTTTACTACCGTCCGCGGCCCGATCTTTGCGAACGTCGTCCTTGCCGACGAGATCAATCGCGCGCCGGCGAAGGTGCAATCGGCGCTACTCGAAGCCATGCAGGAGCGTCAGGTCACGATCGGCCCGCAAACGCATCCATTGCCCGATCCCTTTATCGTGATGGCAACGATGAACCCGCTCGATTCCGAAGGAACCTACGCGCTCCCGGTCGCGCAGATGGATCGCTTTCTGCTCAAGATCGATGTCGGCTACCCTTCTCGCACCGAAGAGCTCGCGATCCTCGAGCGCTTCGCCATCGCTGATGCGCCGGTGACCTCGCCGGTCGCCACGCTCGAGGCCGTGCGTGAATGGCGCGCGCTCGCGCATAACGTCCACCTCGATGAAGCGCTCAAGCGCTACATCGTCGAGCTGGTCGTGATCACCCGGGAGGCGCAGCATCCGGCAATCGACTTTGGTGCGAGTCCTCGCGCCACACTCGCGATCGCCAATTTAGCGCGCGCAAAGGCGTTGCTGGAGCAGCGTGACTACGCCGTTCCGGACGACGTGCGCACGGTCGCGCCGCTGGCGCTGCGCCACCGCATCGGTTTTAACTTCCGCGTTGCTAGCGAGGGCGGCGCAACCCGCGTGCTCGAAGACCTTATCGCGCGCGTCCCGGTGCCCTGAGTGCCGCGGCAGTAATGGCAACGCTCACCCTTCGCGATGCCTTGTTGCGCGGCAAGCGGCGCCCGCGCCGCTTTGGTGCAGGCTCGCCGACGACGTATCGCGGCGACGGATATGAATTCGTGGAGCTACGCGCCTACGTCCCCGGCGATGACGTGCGGCGCATCGACTGGGCCGCAACCGCGCGCGCCGGTGATCTCCAGACGCGCGTGGTGCTGGAGGACGTCGCGCTGACGCTTGCCGTGCTCGTCGACGATACCGCCTCGATGCACGTTGGGCGCGTGCGTCCCCTCCTCGCGGCTGCCGAGGAAGCCGCGCAGGCATGGTTCGATGCGGCACGCAGCGGCGATCGGCTGATGCGCATTGGGAATGATTTTGCCGGACCGGCGCACGCGCGGCCGAGCGTGCCATTCGAACTCGAGGGTGCGCTCGCAACGGCGCGTGCGGCGCTTCGCCGCGGCACCGCGCTGCTGGCCATCAGCGATTGGTATGAACTCGACGCACGCCATGACGATCTTCTCGAACGGCTCGGCACGTGGTGCGACTGCACGGCCCTGGTTGCGCGAGATCCGTGGTACGACGGGCTGCCGCTCGGCGGCGTCGTGCGCTTCGCTGGTGCTGAAGGCGGCATGTTGCGCGTCTATATCGGTAAGCGCGAGCGTACGGCATTTCGTTCCGCCGTGCGCGCACGTGAGGACGCGATCGTGGAGCAGCTTGGTCGCGCCGGCTGGCGCACCGGCATCCTCGCGGAACACAGCGGTATCGCATCGCTGCACGCGGCATTCGGCGTGCCATGAGCTTCGATGCACCCTGGGTGCTCGTCGCAGGTGCGATCGCCGCGATCGTCTTGACGCTCCTCTACCGCCGCGCGGAACGTCGGGTCGGTGCGCAAGCGCTGCGCTATTCGAATCTGCCGTTCCTCGAAGCGGCGATCCGTCCGCGACGATGGCTCACCGCCGTTTTCGGTGGTGCCTGGATCCTCGCGTTGGCCGCGCTCGTCGTCGGACTTGCCGGGCCGCATCTGCATCTTCCGGTGCCGGTGGCCGACGGTAACGTCTTCATTTGTATCGATACTTCGGGATCGATGGCATCGACCGACGTGGCCCCGACTCGGGCCGCAGCGGCGACGAATGCCGCGCGCGCCTACATCCAAGAGTCACCGGCGGGAGTCAAGATCGGGATTATCGCCTTCTCCGGTAATGCGGAACTGATCGCACCACTGAGTGCGAACAAGGACGCGACGCTTGCTGCACTCGAGCAGATCCCGGCACCCAACGGCGCGACGGCGATCGGCGACGCCCTGCGGCTGGCGGCTACCGAATTTCCACCGGTGGGACATCGCGTGGTCATCTTGATCACCGACGGCGTGAACAACACCGGCGTCGATCCGCAAGCGATGGCCGAGTACTTCGGCGCGCATCACGTCCCGGTCTACACGATCGGCATCGGCACACCCAACGGCGACGTGATCGGCGGCGAAGAATCGACCATCGACGAGAGCGCGCTCCAAGGCTATGCGGCCGCGAGCGGGGGTGCATACGCACGCGCCGAGAATGCGACCCAATTGCATGACGCGCTCGTGCGTCTCGGACACGAAACCACGATCGAACGCCGGCCCGTTGCCGCTGGACTCGCTTTTGTCGCCGGCGGTGCCGCGCTACTCGTCGTCATAATGCTGGCGGGTCTGGCACTCGGGAGAATTCCGTGAATATCGAAACCAGCCGCGATAGTTACACGAACCAGCCATTGCTCGAGCATGACCTTGGTAGTGACCCGATTGTCGCGCTGCGTGGGTGGCTCGACGCGGCCTATCGTTGCGCGGAGCTGCGCGAGCCCAACGCGATGACGCTTGCGACCGCCGATGCGCAGGGACGCGTCAGCGCACGGATCGTGCTACTGCGCGGGCTTGACGGACGCGGACTCCAATTCTACACCTCGTATTTCAGCCGCAAGGCGCAGCAGCTCGAAGCGAATCCTCGCGCCGCAGCAACGTTTTTCTGGGCCGCGCTGCATCGGCAGGTACGCGTTGAGGGCAGTGTCACGCAACTTTCGGAGGATGAATCCGACGCCTACTTCGCTACGCGGCCGCGCGGACATCAGCTTTCCGCCTGGGCGTCGGAGCAAAGTGCGCAGCTGGAGCGGCGCGAAGTCCTCGTTGAACGCATGACGCACTTCGACGAACGCTTTGCCGGAAACGAGGTTCCGCGGCCGCACTCGTGGGGCGGCTACGTGCTTGCACCGGATTACGTCGAGTTTTGGCAGGGCCAGGAGAACCGTCTGCACGACCGGCTGATTTTCGAACGCGCTGGTGCGGCAAACTGGTCGCTTCGGCGCCTTCAACCGTGAAGGGTTCTTCGAAAGGTTCTTCGAGCGACTTTCCTCGTCCAGGATAAGCGCCCATAACCGCCAATCCACCCTCCCCAGCATGCCCCGCCGCAATGTTCTGGTGATAGGCTCCGGGCCGATCGTGATCGGTCAGGCCGCCGAATTCGATTACGCCGGCGTGCAAGCGTGCCGCGCGTTACGTGAGGAAGGCCACCGTGTCGTCCTCGTCAACTCGAACCCCGCCACGATCATGACCGATCCCGAGGTCGCCGACGCCGTCTATCTCGAGCCGCTGACGGTTGCCTCGGTCGAAGCGGTTATTGCGCGTGAGCGCCCGGACGCAATGTTACCGACACTCGGCGGACAAACCGGCTTGAATCTCGCGGTGGAATTAGATGAAGCCGGCGTGCTCGACCGATATGGCGTCGAGTTGTTAGGTACACCCGTCGCGACGATCAAGCTCGCCGAAGATCGCGAGCGCTTCAAAGCCAAGATGCTCGAGATCGGCGAACCCGTTCCGGAATCCGTCATCGTCACCGAGGTCGAACAGGGCGTCGCCTTTGCGGCACGGCAGGGCTATCCGCTGGTCGTACGTCCAGCCTACACGCTGGGCGGTACCGGCGGCGGCATCGTGTACAACGAGAGTGAACTGCGCGAGCGTCTCGACGCCGGCCTCAATGCCTCGCTGATTCATCAAGCGCTGCTCGAGACGTCGCTGCTCGGTTGGAAAGAAGTCGAGTACGAAGTCCTGCGCGACGGTGCGGACAACTGCATCATCGTCTGCAACATGGAGAACATCGATCCGGTCGGCGTGCATACCGGCGATTCGATCGTCGTCGCCCCTTCGCAAACTCTCTCGGATCTCGATTACCAAATGCTGCGCAGCGCATCGCTCAACGTGATTCGCGCGCTCAAGGTGCAGGGTGGCTGCAACATTCAATTTGCCCTGCACCCAACCAGCAACGAGTACGCAATCATCGAGGTCAACCCACGCGTCTCGCGTAGCTCGGCGTTAGCCTCCAAAGCCACCGGATATCCGATCGCGAAGATTTCGACGCGGATCGCCCTGGGTCAGACGCTCGATGAGATTCCCAATCCCGTGACCGGCGTGACCAAAGCCGCGTACGAGCCGACGCTGGACTACTGCGTTGTCAAGATCCCGCGTTGGCCGTTCGACAAGTTTCCGCTCGCCGATACGTTGCTCGGAACGCAAATGAAATCAACCGGCGAAGCGATGGGCATAGGCCGGACCTTCCGTGACGCGCTGATGAAAGCCGTACGCGGACTCGATCTCAAACGCGAGACGCTGACCGGCGGCGAGTACGAAGAGTGGACCGACGGCGAGCTCGAGGAGATCGTGGCGCGCCCGACCCACGAACGGCTCTTTGCCGTCGCCGAATTGTTGCGCCGCGCCGGAGCGGCAGGACGTGAGGCGTGCATCGAGCGCATTCACGCCAACTCGGCAATCGACCGCTTCTGGCTCTACCAATTCGCGGATATCGTGGATAACGACACCATTGTAAGCGGCGCATCTTTCCGGATGGTCGATACGGCAGCAGCCGAGTTTCCGGCCCGTTCGCCCTACTACTATCTCTCGCACAACGAATTGAACGAGATGCGCCCGACGCCGAATGAAGCGATCGTCGTTGTCGGCAGCGGGCCGATCCGCATCGGCCAGGGTATTGAATTCGACTACAGCTGCGTGCATGCTGCGTGGGCGCTGCGCGCCGCCGGAAAATCCGCCGTGATCGTCAACAACAACCCCGAGACCGTGTCGACCGACTTTGACGTCTCCGACGCGCTCGTCTTCGAGCCGCCCGGCGCCAACGAAGTCGAGGCGGCGTACCGCGCGACGAACGCCGGCGGCGTGATGCTCGCCTTCGGCGGCCAAACCGCGATCAATCTCGCTCCCGAACTGGAAGCGCGCGGCGTGCGCATCATCGGCAGCGATCGAGCGAGCCTCGACATGGCTGAAGACCGCGCGCAGTTCGATGCAGCGCTGTCTCGGCTCGGTGTCGCGCGTCCGGAAGGCAAAGCCGCAACGAGCTTTCGTGAGGCACGTGCCTTCGCACGCGAGCTTGGATTTCCGGTGTTGGTGCGGCCCAGTTTCGTCTTGGGCGGCCGCGCGATGGAGATCATCTATAACGAAGGGCAGCTCGCTTCGTACGCTGAGTCGGCGCCGCCGATTCTGCCCGGTGCCCCGCTGCTCGTCGACAAGTACTTGCGCGGACTCGAGGTCGAAGTCGACGCCGTCTTCGACGGCGAGGATATCTTGATTCCCGGCGTCTTCGAACACATCGAACGCGCCGGCATTCACTCCGGCGACTCGATCAGCGTCTATCCGACGCAGACGATCGATGCAGCTATGGAACAGCGCATCGTCGACGTCACCACCGCGATCGCCCGAGAACTCAAGATTCGCGGGCTGATCAACATCCAATTCGTCGTACACGAAGGCGGCCTATTCATCATCGAGGCCAACCCCCGCGCAAGCCGTACCGTGCCGATCATTCAAAAGGCTACCGGCGTAAACATCGTCGCCGCCGCGACGCGCATCGCGCTGGGCGAACGCTTGCGCGATATGGAGTATGGTGTCGGTTTGCAACCGCGTACGCCGTACGTCGTGGTGAAAGTGCCGGTCTTTTCGTTTTCGAAGATGCGCGGTGTTGAGACGATCTTGGGGCCGGAGATGAAATCCACGGGCGAGGTGCTCGGTATCGACGACACGTTTGCCGGTGCACTGCTCAAGGGTTTTATCGGTGCCGGCGTTCGTCTGCCGGGCTCGGGCGGCCGTATCTTAGTTTCGATCGCCGACGAGGAGAAGGACTTGGCGGTCGCGGTGATGCGCCGGTACGCGAACCTCGGGCATACGCTCGTCGCGACGCCGGGAACCCGCGGCGTGCTCGAAGCCGCCGGCATCGCGTGTGAAGCGATCAACAAAATCTCCGACGGCTCGCCGCACGTTCTCGATGTGATCGGGCAGCGCAGCGTCGATCTCGTCATCAACGATGCCAAAGGTCCGCGGGAAATGTCCGACAACTACAAGATTCGGCGCGCCGCGGTAGAAGCGAGTATTGCGTGTTTGACCAGTTTGGATACGGCTCAGGCCCTCGCGGAGGCACTCGAAAGCACGGCGGGACCGCCGCGGAGTCTACAAGAGTATCGCAGCGAGGTAGTGACGAGCGAAGCCTCGAGCTGAGCGACGAGCCGCGCGTTTTCGTTCTCGGCGGGAGCGGGAGCACGCTCGGGTTTATCAACAGCTTTCGTACCGACGGCGGCGCCATCACCGCTCGCCTGGTGCCGCTCGCATGGACGCCGGTGGGCGTCGTGATCGGTGAAAGCTGGCAAAACGTTGGGATCGCGCTGACCAATCTGCTCGACTGGGTCGATCGAACCTTTCCGCCCGAGGACGAGCGCGCATTTGTTGCGCCGATGCGTGACATAGAGTTGCTCGCCCGCGTACAGTGGCACGCCGAGTTGCCCGAACAACTCTCCGACGCGGCGGTGCTCAACATCGAGGACGTGCCCGAGGAAATCGCCGATGGTCTAGCGCATCCGCCGGCGCCGATCGTCCAATGCGCGGCGTGCCGCCGATTATGCGTGCGAGACGAATTCGTGTGGAAAGAAAAGCAGCTATGCGCTTGGGATTTCCATGCCCAGGTCTTTGGCAAGCGCGGACCGTGGCATGACGGCGCCTACGAAGAGCGGCACTTTGAAACCGTTCCGTCATGTGCCTATGTCGCACCGCCGATTCTGAGCGAGATGAACGTCGACGTCGTGCTTGCGACCGGCGAGATTGACGACGCTGTCGCGCAGGCGATGATCAACCTGCTCCTATCTTCCAATCCCGGCCGCGCCCACATGGCGGTGCGCTCGGGTGGCGGATTTAGCGTATTGCGCGAACGGTGACCAATCGCGCCATCGGCCGGCTGTGGGCGTTCTTCCTGCTGCTATTCATCGTGCTCGCGGCGCGCGCGGCCTGGGTGATGGTGATCGCGGGACCGCAGATCGCGAGTAAGCCGTACAATCCGCGCCACGCGCTGCTCGACGCGCGCCGCGGCAAGATCCTGGCCACCGACGGGAGTGTGCTCGCCGCAACGCAAGGCAACGCGCGCGTGTACCCGTTTGGCGACGCGCTTGCGCAAACCGTCGGCTACGTTTCGGCGCGCTACGGCACGAGCGGCATCGAGGACGCGTACGATCGCGCGTTGACGCCCGCCGACACGACGGGCGATCCCGTCGCACAATTCGATGAGATCCTCAGCGCCTTCGCCGGTACGAGCGCGCAATCTCATGGAGCCGACGTCGTGACGACGATCGTGCCCGCAATCGAAAGAACCCTCTGGGCGGAGCTCTCGCGCCACGCGCGCGGTGCCGGCGTGGTCCTCGATCCCGCAACCGGCGCCGTTCTTGCGATTGCCAGCGTACCGAGCTACGATCCGGCGCACCTCGACGCCGAATTTCCGTCGCTCGTAAATGACGAAAATAGCCCGCTGATCGATCGCGCGACCAGCGGCCTCTACCCGCCAGGCTCGACGTTCAAGATCTTTACCGCCGCCTCGGCGCTCGAGGACAGCATCGTTACCATGGATTCGCGTTTCGAAGACCCGGGATATTTGCAGATCGGCAACTTCACATTACACGACAACGAGAGTGAGGCGACCGGCAACCAAGACCTCACTGGAGCTTTTGCGCTTTCGAGCAACGTGGACTTCGCACAGATCGCCTTGAAGATGGGCACCGACGCGTTCTACGACGCGTTCGAGAAATGGGGTATCGGCGCACCGCTCGATTTTCAGTTACCTGCCGAAACCGACCGCCTTCCGCCCAAAGATACGATTGTGCCGGGTGAACTTGCCCAGATGGGATTCGGCCAAGGCGCACTACTCATGACGCCGCTGCACATGGCGCTCATCGCGGCCACGGTTGCCAACGCCGGAACGATGCCGCGGCCGTATATCGTGCGCCAGATCGTACGCGATGGCAAGGTGGCGAGCGTCACACCGCTCGGAGCCCTGGCAACGCCCGTCTCGGCGCAGACGGCTGCCGAAGTAACGACAATGATGCTCGCAGTGGTTACTCGCGGTACGGGAACGACGGCTGCAATTCGCGGCGTGAAGGTGGCGGGAAAGACCGGTACGGCGACCAATCCGCACGGTGCAGCGCACTCGTGGTTTGTGTGTTTCGCACCGGCCGATCATCCGCGCTTCGTCGTAGCGATCGTCGTCGAAAACGCGGGCTACGGCGCGGATGTTGCCGCGCCGATCGCGCGCGACGTGCTCGAAACCGCGCTCGCGCCGAAGCCAACGCCATGATACGGCAGGAAACACCTCCGGCACGGGAAACGATAATTCGAACGTGATCGAGCAGCAAACATTCAACAATCGGTACAAACTCGATCGCAAGCTGGGCGAAGGCGGGATGGCGACGGTCTACGGCGGTACCGATACGGTCCTGCGCCGCCGTGTTGCGATCAAGGTGCTACGCCCGCAGTATGCGGCCGACGAAGAGTTCGTTCGGCGCTTCTACCAAGAGGCCGAGTCGGCGGCACGCCTCTCGCACCCTAACATCGTTAACACCTACGACGTCGGGCGGGAAGGCGACACCTATTACATCGTGATGGAGCTGGTCGACGGGCCGTCGCTCGCGGAGATCATCGCCGACGGAGCACTCCCCGAGCCCGTCGCGATCGACTATGCGGCACAGATCTGCAACGGCCTCGCTTACGCGCATCGCTCGGGTCTCTTGCATCGCGACATCAAGCCCGCCAACATCTTGGTCACCAAAGACGACGTGGTCAAGCTCTCGGACTTCGGCATTGCGCGCGCCGTCTCGCAGCAAACGATGGCGCTGACCAAACCTGGCCTGGTGATGGGCAGCGTGTACTACATCTCGCCCGAACAAGCGCAAGGCCACGAACTGCACGAGAGTTCTGACCTCTACAGTGTCGGCATCGTACTGTACCAAATGTTGACCGGTGCGCTGCCCTACACCGGGGAATCGCCGGTTACGGTCGCGCTCAAGCACATCGGCGACCCGGTTCCGGTGCTCGATTCGGACACGAGTGGCGTCTCACCGGCTCTTGCTGCCATCGTTAACAAGCTCTTGCAGAAGCGCCCGGAGAATCGCTTTCGCTCCGCGAGCGAAGTTGCAACGGCGCTGCGCGAAGCGCGCGAGCGCCCGAGCGTGCCTGCGTATCAAATAACCGACGACGCACCGACGCAGATGATGCACAGCGTCCTGCCGCCGCGACGATCGCCGCTCCCCGATCGCGCATACACCTCGATCAGTGAGGAAGAAGAGCGGCGCTCACGCTGGGGCGCCGGCCTGATTGCAACGATGGTCCTGCTCGCCCTGCTTGCAACCGGTGTCGGGTACTTGCTCTTCGGACATCCGCTTGCGCTACCGAGCGTCGCCTCATCGGTGACGGTCGGCGATTACACCAACATGACCGACACCCAGGCCCAAGCCGCGGTCGTCAACGCCGGCCTGATCGCGCGCTTCATCAAGACGGCGAGCGACACCGTGGCCGTGAACCACGTCATCCGGCAGAACCCGGAGGCGGGATCGAAGGTCGATCGCAACGCGCTGGTCGAGCTCGTGATCAGCAATGGCCTGCCGCTCGTAGGTCTGCCGGACGTACGCGGTTACAACGTGAGTGATGCACAGCGCACGCTCGTCGACGACGGCTTCAAAGTCAAGCGCGTCGACCGCTTCGACAACGCACAGCCGGACAGCGTCATCGATCAGCATCCGGCGGCCCGTTCGCAAGTTCGCAAGGGCGCAGTGATCGCGCTCACCGTGTCCAAAGGCCCGCAAAGCGTCGCGGCGCCGAACTTCGTCAACATGGCGGTAAGCGATGCACAAGCTGCCGCTGCAAAACTCGGGATCATGCTCGACACCTCGCAACAGGTCGCCGATCCAAACTTCGCAAGCGGCGTGATCGCTGCGCAGGACATCCAGCCCGGTCAGCAGATTGCGCGCGGCAGTACGATTCACGCTACCGTAAGCACCGGTCCGGCTACCAACGCGCAGGCGATCGTGGTACCGGGCCTCGTCGGCGCGAACTATGCCTCCGCGGTTTCGCAGCTGCAACAGCTCGGATTACAACCGGCGATTACGTTCTCGGTGCAGCCCGATAAGAACGGCACGATCGTCGCTCAAGATCCGCCGTCGAACTCGCAAGTCTCCAGCGGAAAGCGCGTCACGCTGACGCTTTCAGTCAACGGTCAAGTCCCCGACACCGAGGGTGAGACCGTTGTGGATGCACAAGCAACGCTCGCGGCGGGCGGCTATCAGGTCGGCAAGACGCAATACAGCACGACCGAGGGCGCCAACGGGCACGTGATTCGGACCGATCCCGGAGCTGGCGAGAACCTTGCGCCCGGATCGACGGTCACGCTGATCGTCAACGGCACGGGGCCGTGAGAATTCTCGGCATCGATCCCGCGCTGCGCGTTACCGGCTATGGGGCAATCGAGCGGCGCGGACGCAGTCTGGCGTTGATCGAGGCCGGTATCGTCACGCCGGCCCCCGCTGCCGCGCTCGAGCGCCGCCTCGCAGAACTCCATGAGGGCATTTGCGCACTGCTCGTGCAGACGCGCCCCGACGTCGTGGTGATCGAAGAACTCTACACGACCTACAAGAATCCGATGACGGCGATCCTCATGGGCCACGCGCGCGGGGTGATGTGCCTGGCTAGCGCGCAGGCCGGCATTCCGGTGCAGACGCTGGGTCACACACACGTCAAGCGCGCGCTCGTCGGTTCCGGGAATGCAAGCAAAGATCAGGTCAACGCGATGGTGACGCGGCTCCTCAACTTGCGCGTCGCGCCGAAACCGAACGACGTGTCCGACGCACTTGCCATCGCACTTGCGTACCTCAATATGTCCGAGCATGTTCTCGCGCATTAGCGGTACGCTGATCGAGCGCGACGGCGAGCACGTCGTCCTCGAAGCGGGGGGGTTGGGATACGACATCGTATTGCCGCCGTGCGTCGCCGAGAAGATCACCGTCGCCCCGGGTCAAGGTGTCGCGCTCGAAATCTACGCTTCCTTGAGCATCGATGGGAACAGCGCACGCGCGACCTACTACGGGTTCACGAATGCGATCGAGCGGGCGTTCTTCGAGGCCTTGATCAGCGTCGCGTCGATCGGGCCCCGGACGGCTGCGCGCGCGTTCTCGGAGCCGATGTCGGCGATCGCGAGCGCGATCGATCGCGGCGACCATACCTATTTGCGCAAACTCCCGGGAATCGGGCAGCAGAAGGCACGCGACATCGTGGCGAAGCTACAGGGGAAAGTTGCACGCTTCTTGCTTATCCAAGACGCGCAACCATCCGAGCCGGCGTCGATGCCGGACTTTGCCGATGAAGCGCTGGCGGTACTCTTGCAGCTCGAATACAAACGTCCCGAAGCCGAGGCGATGATTCGCCAAACGCTCGAGAGCGATCCCGGGATCAATGACGCCGAGACACTGCTCGCACAAATCTATCGCCGCAAGAGCGCAGCACCGTGAACGATGACGTTCGCAAGCCGCTCTATAGCAGCGAGGATCAGGCCGATCGCGTCCTCTCTCCGGAGGAGTCGCTCGAAGACGAAGTCTACGGCGCCTCGCTGCGGCCGCGCTCGTTTGCGGACTATGTGGGCCAGTCGCGCGTCGTCGAGAACCTTCGAATTGCAATCGAAGCGGCGCAAGGTCGAAGCGAACCGCTCGAACATGTGCTGCTGTACGGGCCACCCGGCCTGGGCAAGACCACGCTCGCGGGACTCGTAGCGCGCGCGATGGGCGCAAACTTCCGCCCCACCAGTGGTCCGACCCTCGAGAAGCCCAAAGATCTGGTTGGCATTCTGACCTCGCTCGAAGAAGGCGACGTGCTCTTCATCGACGAGATCCATCGACTGGGTCGCGTTGTCGAAGAATTTCTTTACCCGGCGATGGAAGATTTTCAAATCGATTTCGTCGTCGATCGGGGAGCGTATGCCAAGACGCTCAAATTGCCGCTCAAACGTTTCACGCTGATTGGCGCGACCACGCGCGCGGGCATGCTCAGTGCGCCCTTGCGCGATCGCTTCGGCATCGTACATCACCTCGACTATTACGAGCCCGCCGATCTCGAGCGAATCGTCACGCGCTCGGCGCAGCTCCTCGGCGCTGCAATCGACGAGGAAGGGGCGCGTACGATTGCCACGCGCAGTCGCGGTACGCCCCGTGTGGCCAATCGGCTGTTGCGCCGCGTCCGCGACTTTGCCGACGTCCGCGCGAGTGGCGCGGTCACCAGCGCGGTCGCGGCCGAAGCGCTCGAGCGCGAGGGCGTCGACGAACTCGGCCTCGATCGGATGGATCGCGCGTTTCTTAAAGCGTTGATCGAATCATATCGCGGCGGACCCGCCGGGATCTCAGCAATCGCCGCGACGTTAAACGAAGACACGCAGACGCTCGAAGATGTGGTCGAGCCGTATCTGCTCAAAGCGGGCTTCGTCGTGCGTACCGCGAGCGGACGCAAAGCTACCGCCGCCGCCTACGCCCACATGGGGGTGCTAGTGCCTCCGCCGCAGGATCGTCTTTTGTGATCTCGCGCGGCGCGTTTCTCGCGGTCGCGCTTGCCGCGGGTGCGAGCGCACCAGCACGCGCGGCTGTCATTCAAGATCAAAACGACCCTGCGATGAGCGCGCGTGCGGCCGAACTTCGCGTCCTACTCGGACGCGGCACGGTTGGACCGGGTGCGGAAGGCTTCACTTTCAATGGACGACGTTACCGCGGCAGCGCCGTGCAATTGGCCGACGGGAGCATCATCAACACCCTCTCGCTCGAAGCGTACCTCTACAGCGTGGTGCCGCGCGAGATGACGCCATCGTGGCCGGCCGCCGCCCTCGCGGCCCAGGCCGTGTGCGCGCGCACGTACGTGCTGCAGCGCAGTAACCCGCAACACGCATACGATCTCGTACCGTCAGAGCTCGATCAGGTCTACGAAGGCATCGCAAGTGAAACACCCGCCGGACGCGCCGCGGTGGACGCCACGAGTGCAATGGTGCTTCGCTATGGCGACAGCTTCGCTCGCATTGCGTACAGTTCGTGCTGCGGCGGCCGGACCGAATCATCGGTCGATGCATGGGGCGGTGCACCGATCCCGTATTTGAACAGCGTGATCTGCACGACGTGCACTGATGCGCCGTACTACCGCTGGAATCGCCAACTCGATCTTTCCGGCGTCGCGCAAGCATTTGCCGCCGAAGTGCAACCGGTCGCCCCCTTGCAAGCAGTACGCGAGGGAATCATCGATCTCAGTGGTCGCACCCGCGATTTCGTGCTGCACGGCACACACGGCGATGTCTCGATCAAAGGGGGGACATTTCGCCTGCGCGTGGGACCGCGCGTCCTTCCGAGCCTCCTAATTACCAAATTCGAACCCTCGACAGAGGCGCCGGAGCGTATCGCCATCGAAGGGGGTGGACTAGGCCACGGCGTCGGGCTGTGCCAGTGGGGTGCACGCGGCCGGGCGCTCGAGGGTGCTTCGTTTAGCGACATTCTGCGTTTCTATTTTCCGGGAACAGAGATCGAGCATGACTAACGGACCGGCGAATAAACCCGCCGGAGAAGACGACGACAATAGCGACAAGCGCTATGCCCTTCGCCTTCGCAAATACATCGACGTCGTCGTCGAAGACCCGCTCTCCTCGATGCTGTTTCGCGGAGCCGTCGCCGATATTTCGCCGACCGGCATGCGAATAATCGCCGACCAGTATCTTCCGGTCGGAACCAAGTACACGTTCACGATGAAGCGCAACCCGTTTCTGCGCCTGCGCGGCCAAGTGCGCTGGATTCGCGCGTTTCAGGCCGAGAACTACCAAGTTGGGATTCTCATCATCGACGCCACGGAAGATGAGCGCAAGCGCCTCACCAACTTCTTGGAGCTCGAACGGCAGCGTCTGACCACCGGCTAACCGGACCCGAGGCCCTGACCTCGGCCTATCATTTCGAGCTACCGGCCGAATTGATCGCGCAAGCCCCGGTCGAAACGCGCGACGCCAGCCGTTTGATGGTGCTTGGCTCGCACGGCATCGACCACCGGACTTTTTCCGATCTTCCGGCGTTGCTCCGGCCCGACGACGTGCTCGTCCTCAATCGAACGCGCGTCATCGCCGCGCGTCTGCGCGGGACGCGCGAGGGCAGCGGCGGCGCCGTCGAAGTGCTCTTGCTCCATCCGTCCGAGTCAATGCGTTACGACCCCAGCGCAACACGCTGGTCGGCGCTGGTTCGCCCCGGCCGGCGCCTGCGCACCGGTGTGGTCATATGCTTCGACGAGCGTGCATCGGCGTGCGTCGTCGCTGAAGCAGAAGAAGGCGTGCGCGAGCTCGAGTTCACGCTCGACGAGCCGTTCGAGCAATTCTTAGAACGCGCCGGACGGCTGCCGCTCCCGCCATACATTCACAATGATTCGGACGACGCACAAGCGCGATATCAAACAGTCTTCGCGCGCGAACCAGGTAGCGTTGCGGCACCGACGGCATCGCTGCACTTCACCACGGAGTTATTGCACCGCGTGACCCAGACCGGCGCGACGATCGCGGAGATCACGCTCGACGTTGGCCTCGGGACCTTTCGCCCGATGAAGCACGAACGGCTGGATCAACACATCATGCATGCTGAACGTTACTGCATCGAGCCGGCGGCCGTCGCTGCAATCGAACGTGCGCGCGCACGTGGTGGTCGCGTCATTGCGGCCGGCACCACGGTCGTTCGCGCGCTCGAGGGTAACGTCGCGGCCAACGGGCGCCTGGTGGCACACGAGGGCACGACGTCGATCTTCATCACGCCGGGATTCGAGTTTGCGGTGGTCGACGCGATGATTACGAACTTCCACCTGCCCGAATCAACGCTGCTGGTGCTGGTTAGTGCATTCGCCGGGCGCGAGCGCATCCTCGCGGCGTACCGTGAGGCGGTTGCCGCACGCTACCGGTTCTTTTCCTTCGGCGACGCGATGCTTATCGAAGGATGCTCGGGGCCTCTGCCCGCACAATAATGCCGTGAGATACGTCGCGTTTGATGCACCTGGCGATCCGTCGGTGCTCCACGTCGCGGAGGGCCCGGTCCCGCTGCCGCGTCGGGACGAGGTGCTTCTTGAGGTCGAGGCCGCCGGCGTCAGTCGCGCCGACACGCTGCAGCGCAAAGGTCTCTACCCGCCGCCCAAAGCGGCGTCGCCGATCCTCGGCCTCGAGGTCAGCGGTAGCATCACACAGGTCGGCGCCGACGTGTTCAATTTTTCAGTGGGCGACCGTGTCGTTGCGTTGTGCAACGGCGGCGGCTATGCCGAATACGCGGCCGTACCGGCTGGACAAGTCTTGCCCTTGCCATCGCAGTGGTCGTTCGTCGAGGGTGCAACGTTACCCGAAAACGCGTTCACCGTCTACGACAACCTGCTCGTGCGCGCGGGCTTACGCGAAGGAGAACTCGCGCTGATCCACGGCGGCACCAGCGGCATCGGGGTTATGGCGATCATGTTCGCGCGCGCGGTTCGTGCTCGCGCCATCACCACGGCCGGCTCCGAAGAGAAGTGCCGGGCAACGCTCGAGTTCGGTGCGGAAGCCGCGATCGACTACAAGAGCGCTGACTTCGTAGAAAAAGTACTCGAGTTTACCGATAAAGCCGGCGTCAACGTCGTCCTCGACATCATCGGCGGCGAATACATCAATCGCGATTTGCGTGCAATTGCCACTGACGGGCGCATCGCCTGCATCGCCCACGCGGGCGGGATCGACGCCACAATCGACTTGCGCTATTTGATCCAGCGCCGTGCCGCCGTTCTCGGCTCGAGCCTGCGCCCGCGAACCAGCTCAGAGAAAGCACAAATTGCCAACGGTCTGCGCAAAGACATTTGGCCGCTGCTTCCCAACCGCGATCCGATCTTTCCGGTCGTCGATTCGGTCTTCACGTTTTCGCAGGCCGCCGAGGCGCATGCCCGGCTCGAATCCTCAAACCACATCGGAAAGATCGTGTTGGTTCCCGACGCATAGGCGTGCCCGTATCGCGATCGGTTCGTTGCCTATCCGTTCGTTAGTGATAGATGGATTGATGCGGGCCAGTGACCATGAACCAGACCATCGGGATCGAGAGCATCGTGTTAAACCGCGATGCTAGGAATGCGATGCGGCGCGATTTGGCTTTCTCTTCATCGGTCGCGGGTTTCATGCCGAGGATCTTTTGCTGATTCGGCCAGATGATGCCCCAGACGTTGATAAACATGATCGTGCCAAGCCACGCACCGATGCCGATCGGCGCCATATTTCCTTGCAGGCCAAAGGCGGCAAGGAAGCCGTTGAGTCCATTCGGGCCAGGAATCGTCGAGAGCAGGCCGGCACCGACAATCCACGTCACAACCGCGGCCCAACGGAAGAAGAATAGCGCGCGCGGCATGATGTACTTGCTGATCGGTGCGCCTTCGCCGGCGGCATTTGCCTGCTTCGCCGCTTCGGCGTTGACGAAATTGAAGTAATACAACAGTCCGACCCACAGGATGCCGAACAAGACGTGAACCCAGCGCAGTAATGCGCCCGAGAGTTCTTCCCACATGGTTCTAACCTCCGACGCTCGCGCGTGCAACGAGCCACTGCGCGACGTAGAAGAAGATGACGGTAAGAACGATGCCGCTGACGACGGTGCCCCACAGGGAGTCCAGGGGATTCTTCATGGCGATTCACCTCGCAAAAGTCTTAAGAGACGCTTAAGCCCCAACTTATAGCAAGCGAGCACCCGGCCCTTTCGCGCACCCGCATTTTCCGTGCAGCCATTCTCATCGTGTCCTCGTTGTAACGGGGGTAGACTACAAGGGCATATCACGCTAGAACACGGGGTTCTGATTTAAGATATGAGCGTTTCCACCATAAGCAAGAGCTACACACCCAAGAAATGGGATCTCTCCGGGCTGCAAGGCATCTCGGATGACACGCTGCAGATCCACTTCGGCCTCTACGAAGGCTACGTTAAAAACACGAATATCATCGGCGAACGGCTCGCCGACATGCGCGCGAACGGAAAGAACGTCGGCGCGGATCCCGGATATGCCGAGTTGGTAAGGCGCCTCGGCTGGGAATTCAACGGCATGCGCCTGCATGAATATTATTTCGACAATCTCGCGAAAAGCCCGAAGAACTATACGGGCGGCCGGTTGTACGATCTGGCCGGCGCGACGTTCGGATCGTTCGATAATTGGAAGAAAGATCTCTCAGCGATCGGCGCGATGCGCGGCATCGGCTGGGCCATCACGTTCTACGACGAAAAGGCGAGCGGGCTCGTCAACGTGTGGATCGGCGACCACAACATCAACGAGCTTGCCGGTTGCGATCCGATCCTCGTCATGGATCTGTGGGAGCACGCCTATTTGCGTGACTACAAGCCGGCCGATAAGGGCAAGTACATCGAAGCGTTCCTCGCGCACACCGACTGGAACGTCTGCGAGTCGCGCCTGCCGAAATAGCTACGGCGGCGCGGGCTCGGCCATGATGGTGCGCGGATGCGTGTACCACACGAGGCCGGGCGGCGCATCGCGCTGCGCACGAACGTACTTGCGCAGCGTGTAGTCGATCGCGACCTTCGCGCTCGCGCGTGCCTTCGAAAAATACGCCGCAAGCGACGCCGCCCGCTCGATATCGTCGGCGGGCGGTTCGCTTCGGTCGTCGCGTTGCAAGATCACGTGCGCGCCGGGGATGTTCTGCGCGTGGAACCACCAATCGTTCGGCCGCGCGACCTTGAACGTGAGGTCGGCATTCTCGCTGGGTGACCGGCCGACGACGATGCGCGAACCGCTGGGCGTGCGCACCTCGAGCGGTGTGCGCTTGCGCCGCACCGGGGCGCTACGCGCGCGTTTGGCGCGTGGGTCGAGCTGCGTTGCGGCCGCTTCGACATCCGGCAAATCGGCGTCGTCAATGCGCTCCGCTTCCCAATGAAGCTGCTCGATGGCGGTCAGGGCCGCGCGCAACGAGGCCTCGCGCGTATCCAAGTGGCTCACCGAAGCGCCGAGCTTCTTATAGCGCGCAAAAAGCGCGGTCGCTTGCGTCTTGGCTTCATCGCGCGCACTTTCGTCGAGCTCGTGGAGCGTGCCGTAAACCGCTTCGCCCGCTTCGCGTAGTTGCTCGCGCGCCCCGGCGGCACGCCGCTTTTCCTCGAGCGCTGCGAGCTCACGCCGTACCTTTTTCTCGCGCTCGTCGAGCCGTTTGATCAGTGTCTTGCGCCGGTCGCCGGTGCGTTGCGCTTCGCTAGACTCTTGCGTCTGCGCACGCGAGCTGCGCAGGTAGTCGAGCACGCTCGCATCCGCTTCGATCTGCACCGGCACCTGGGCCGCACGTGCCACCAGCGGCGGCAATGCATACGTTTGACCCGCTTCCACCGCACGCGTCCCGTTCTCCGCGAGCGAGAATTCCTTGAGTGACGCGACGATCCGGTCTTTGCGCACCAGCACGATGTTGCCGAAGCGCGGGACGAGCTCGATAAACAGTTCGCTTTCGTCGCCGACGCCGAAGCGCGAGCGGGTGCCGAAGGTAAGGCGAAGCAACCGATCGTCCTTGCGCGCTCGGACGGCGAGCAACGTGCTCCCGCGCAGCGCCGCGCCTGCCGCGCGAATGAACCCCGGCTCGACTTCGATCGGTAACTCGAGCCCGTCTTCGACCGTTACCATCGGCGGCGTACCGAAAACGTCGATGCAGAGCGCGTGCTCGCTGCCGCGAGACCAGAGCACGATGGCGGTACGTCCATCGGGCAGACGGCCGACGTCGCGCACGCGCGATCCCGAAAAGCGTGCGTCGAGTTCGGCGGCGAGCCGCGCGATGAGCTCCGGACTAGTGCGCAGACTTGCCACCGTAGCTCCCGCTAGACGCGCGCTTCGAGTTGCACTTCGACGCCGCCGATCCAACCTGCGACTAGGTTGTAGACGGCCCCGATAATGAGGCCTTCGATGAATCCGGCAATAAAGAGTCCGATGCCGTAGAGGATCGGGAAGAGGATGATGGCGAGGGGCCCAATGGTCGGCATGCCGGGCGAGAGGGACGACAGTGCGCTTCCGCCGAGGCCGACGACGAGCCCGAAGATCAGGCCCAGGATGACGCCGATGACGGCGCAGATGATGCCGTACATCAATCCGAGTTGGACGACGTTGAACGAGCGTAACCGCGTAGTGGTGCCGATCATGAGTACCGTCCTTCCTAGCAAAGAGGGTGTCAAAGGAGCATAATCGCTACCGGGGCGGCCAGGCCCCGCACCGGCCCTGCGGGAAATCGAGTCGCCTTCATGAGAACCAGGTGTCCGCCCCGTTGGGTGGGAACTGATGGGGCTTTGCGTTCAGAGGAGTTGGCGTGATCACCGGCCCGGGGCTGCTCTTTGTCGTGTCCGGCCCGTCGGGGGCCGGCAAGGATACCCTGGTCGATGCGTTACGCGAGCGTATGCCCCGCATACGCTACTCTGTCTCGGCGACCACCCGGGCTCCACGGCCCGGCGAGACTGAGGGCGAGCATTATTTCTTCCTCACCCGCGAGGCCTTTGAGGCGCGTCGAGCAGCGGGCGGGTTCTTGGAGTGGCGCGAGTACAACGAGTACCTCTATGGAACTCCGCGCGACTTTATGGAGTCAACCCTGACGCAGGGCTATGACGTGATCATGAAGCCCGAAGTAAATGGGGCGTTGGCCATAAAATCGGCCTACCCCGACGCGGTCCTGATCTTCCTCGTGCCGGACCGCTTCTCGCACTTGCGCGAACGATTGCTCGCGCGGCGCACGGAAACGAACGAGGAAATTGCGCGCAGGCTCGAGATCGCGCATCAAGAGATGAAGTATATCCGGCAATTCGACTACATCGTGATCAACGAGCAAGGAAAGCCGGAGCAGGCCACCGCGGATTTGCAGGCCATCGTTCAGGCGGAGCGATTCCGGATTCATCGATACAGCGACGATTCGCTCGGAGACCTCGAACAAAACTAGCTAGTAAAGGAACCAAGGGAAACCCATCGTGAGTAAGACCGTTTTCGGCGACCTGGACGCCCTGCTCAAGCACGCGGACTCCAAGTTCAGCCTCGTCAATATCGTCACCAAGCGCGCACGCCAGCTCAACAACTGGGTTCGCATTCAGCAAATGCCCTTCGCCGACCGCCGCGAATTCTTCGCGAGCGAACCGCTCGTCGATCAGGATGACATCAATCCGAACAAGCCGGTTTCGATCGCGCTCGACGAGATCGCCGAGGGCGTCATCGGCTATCACCGTACCAAAGAGGGTATCAAGTAGCTCGTTACTCCTATGTGCGGAATTGTTGGGTATATAGGCGAACGCGATAGCGTTCCGATCATTCTCGATTCGCTGTCGCGATTGGAGTATCGCGGCTACGACAGCGCTGGAATCGCCGTGATCGACGCCGACGGAAAGCTGACCGGGAGCAAGGCCGAGGGGAAGCTCTCGCGCCTGGCCGATCGGCTGCGCAATGGCCACGCCCTGCACGGTAAGGTCGGGCTCGGCCACACCCGCTGGGCCACCCACGGCCGTCCTAACGACGCCAACGCGCACCCGCACATGGATTGCAGCGGCCGCATAGCCGTCGTGCACAACGGCATCATCGAGAACTACGCGCCGCTCCGTACCAAGCTGATCGAACTCGGCCACGTGTTTCGCAGCGAGACCGACACCGAAGTGTTGGCGCATCTGATCGAAATGCACAACACCGGCGACCTCGAGCTCGCGCTGCGCAAAACATTGGCGGACGTGCGCGGCGCCTACGCGCTCGGGGTGATTTCGAGCGACGACCCGACGCAGCTAATCTTTGCCCGCAACGGAGCAAGCCCGCTCGTGATCGGTATCGGCGAGGGCGAGATGTACGTTGCTTCTGACACACCGGCGATTCTACCGTACACCCGGCGTGAGATCATTTTACAGGAAGGCGAGATGGTGGTCGTCGACCGCAACGGCTACCGTCTCATGAGCTACGACGGCACACCGCTCGTTCGCGACGTGATCAACGTCACGTGGGACGCCGCCTCCGCTGAGAAGAGCGGCTACAAGCACTTCATGCTCAAGGAGATCTTCGAAGAGCCGGACGTCATCAAAGAGACGCTGGCCGGGCGTATCGACGATGATGCGCAGGTGGACCTGGGCGCCGAGATCGGTGGCATCACCGCCCAGCGTTTGCAAGAGATTTCCAAGATCGCGATCACCGGCTGCGGGACCGCCTATCACGCCGGAATGGTCGGGATGTACCTGCTGCGCTCGCTCGTCAAATTGCCGGTCGAGATGGAGCTCGCGAGCGAGTTCCGCTACGGCGATCCGGTGATCGATCCAACGACGCTCGTCATCGCGATGTCGCAATCGGGTGAAACGGCGGACACGATCGAGGCGGTTCGCATCGCCAAGGACGCCGGCAGCTCAATTTTGGGCATTTGCAACGTGGTCGGCTCGCACTTGACACGCATCGCCGACGGCACGCTCTTTACCCGCGGGGGTCCGGAGATCGGCGTCGCCGCGACCAAGACCTACGTCTCGCAGGTGACGGCGATGACGCTCTTTGCGCTCTACCTCGCAGCCGTGCGCGGTACGGTCGAGCCGCGACGCCTGGCGGAGATCGCCGAGAATACGAAGCTCCTTCCGGCCAGCGTCGACGTCGTGCTCGATACGTCGAATCGCATTCGCGAAGTGGCGCGCAAGATCCGTAAGATGCGCAGTTGTCTGTTCATCGGGCGCTACATCAACTATCCCACCGCACTGGAAGGCGCGCTCAAGCTCAAAGAGATCAGTTACATTCACGCTGAGGGCTACGCCGCCGGCGAGATGAAGCATGGTCCGATCGCGCTGCTCGACACCGAAACGCCGGTGATCGGGGTGATGACCGACGGCCGCGTACGCGAGAAGATCCTCTCGAACCTGATGGAGTCCAAAGCGCGCGAGGCACCGATCATTCTGGTTGCTAACTACGGTGACAAAGAAGCCGAAGCGGTCGCCGACCACGTGTTCTGGGTTCCGAAGGTCGACGAGCTGCTCTCCCCGATCGTCAACGTGATCCCGCTGCAGTTACTCGCCTACCACATCGCCGACATCGAAGGCAAAGACGTCGATCAGCCGCGCAACCTCGCCAAGACGGTGACCGTCGAGTAGCGGTATACTACCGCCATGCAAGTTGACCTCGGCAACGATCCGGTGGCGCGCCTCGCCGAACTGCTCCGCGACGCGGAGAGCGCACACGGGATCTACGAAAAAAGCCTCGGCCATCGCGATGACGATTGGCCGGATTGGTACGCGCGCCACATCTACGACCGCCTTACGGCTTGACCGTCGCGGGCAACAGCTTGCGCGTATTCATCGTGCGGAATTCGAGCTCGCACGAGGCCGAGAACGCCGGACCTAAGATGCGTGCCTTAAAGACCTGAACCGTTTCCACGGCGCCGGCTTTTTCAGTCGATCGTCTCGAAGTGTGACTCGCTCCGGAATCTAATGACGCACAGGCGGTTTGTTTCCCCGAGGCGGAATGCCTGCGCGGTGCGCCAAAGAGAGCGCCATATGACGCGAAGCGACGGGCGACGACCCGACCAATTGCGCCCGATCACGATCGAAACCGGATATCTCAAATACGCCGAGGGCAGCGCGCTTATTAGCGTGGGGAACACCCGCGTACTATGTGCCGCGACGATCGAGGACCGTGTTCCGGGCTGGCTCAAAGGCAAAGGCCTCGGCTGGGTTAGCGCGGAGTACGCGATGTTGCCGCGCGCGACGCAGGAGCGCACGCAGCGGGAAGCCTCCAAAGGCCGTGTCGGCGGCCGCACGCACGAGATTCAGCGGATCATCGGCCGCGCGTTGCGCGCCGTCACCGACACGGTCAAGCTCGGCGAGCGTACCGTGTGGATCGACTGCGACGTGCTGCAGGCCGACGGCGGTACGCGCACGGCCTCGGTAACCGGTGCCTATGTCGCGCTTGCGCTCGCACTTCGTGCGATTCCTGAGTTTGCCGGCGCCAAGTGGCCGCTGACCGGGATGGTGGCCGCAACCAGTGTCGGCATCGTCAACGGCCTTCCGCTGCTCGATCTCGCCTATGACGAGGATTCGAGCGCGCAGACCGATATGAACGTCTTCATGACCGATGCCGGAAAGTTCGTCGAACTTCAGGGTACGGCCGAGGCGGCGCCATTCGACAGGGCGGAACTCGACCGTCTCCTGGCGCTGGCCGAGCGCGGGATTGGCGAGATCTTCGAGCGGCAGCGCGAAGCGATCGGAGCCCCGGCGCGTGTCTGACGATCGCGTCGCTGCGCTTATCGCTCGCGTCGGAGCGTTCCACATCACCGATCGCGCCATGCGCAAAGCTCAGGATGCGGCAGAAGCGGCCCTTACAGCCGGTTCATTCGACGCGCGGCAGCGCGATGAATATGTCGCCGCCGTGCGCCGCTACTTCGTCGGGTTTGAACGCGAGGCACGCACGCATCTTCGCGACGTCGATCGCCGCCTTGAAGCCCTCAACCAAGTCCAATTCAATTTGACCGCGGAGCGCGGTGTCGCCGTCAAGCGGATCGAAGCGACGCAGGCGGTGCTCGGTGAGCTTGAGACCATTGGAGCGAGCGCCTAATGAAGGTGCTCGACCGGGTCGGCCGCGCAACGATCGGATTCTTCGAATATGCCGGCGGGATCGTGATCCTCGGCGGCGAGTCGATGGGGTTCCTGAGCCAATTGCGCATTCGTTTCATCGAGACGATCAATCAGTGTTATTTTCTCGGCTTTCAGTCGCTCTCGATCGTCCTCTTGACCTCGCTCTTCACCGGCATGGTCATCTCGCTCGAATCGGCGGTTCAAGCGGTGCAATATGGCTTCGCCGGCGTCGTCGGTGGCGCGGTTGCATACAGCTCGGTGCGCGAACTCGGTCCAATGCTTACCGCCGTCGTCGTGGCCGGACGCGCGGGCGCAGCGATCGCAGCTGAACTCGGTTCGATGGTCGTTACCGAACAGATCGACGCGCTGACCTCAATGGGCCTGGAGATTCCACGATTCCTCGTCCTCCCGAGGCTGCTCGCGATGCTGGTGATGCTGCCGCTGCTCACGATCTTCGCCGACGTGATCTCGATCGGCGGTGGGATGTGGATTGCGCAGGCCTACGCACACATCTCGCCCGACACGTTCCTCACCTCGGCGCGTCAGGCGGTCGGTTTCGAAGACGTCCTCAAGGGCTTGATCAAGTCGCTCGTGTTCGCGGCAATCATCGCGCTGGTCGGCGCCTACCAGGGATTGTCGACCCGTGGCGGCGCGGCCGGAGTCGGCGCAGCGACGACCGGCGCGGTCGTGATTTCGATCATCGCAATCTTCGTTTCGAATTTCATCCTCTCGTTCGTCCTCTTCGGCGCGCATTGACATGCCTGAGATCATTGCACGCTTAGACGACGTGACGCTCGCCTACGGCGACCACGTGATCCTCAAGAACTGTAGTCTCGACGTCGTCGAGGGGGCGATCACGTGCATCATCGGGCTTTCCGGCGCCGGCAAATCGACGATCCTTCGGCTCTTAGACGGCCTGAGCAAGCCGAATGACGGCCACGTTTACGTGCGCAACATCGACATCTGCCACATCCCTGAGCACGAGTTGAACGAGGTCCGGCGCAGTATCAGTCTCTCGTTCCAGTTCGCCGCGCTGCTCGATAGCTTGACCGTGGGTGAGAATGTCGCGCTGCCGCTGCGCGAGCACACCCATGAGACGGATGCCGACATCCGCAAGACGGTCGAAGATGCGCTCGACTCCGTCGGACTCAGTCATACCTTTAACAGCATGCCGAGCGAGCTATCGGGCGGCATGCTCAAGCGCGCCGGGTTTGCACGCGCGATCGTGACGCGTCCCGAACTCATTCTCTATGACGAACCGACCACCGGCCTCGATCCCATCGTCACCCACCTCATCACCGATACGATCGTACGTCTGCGGCAGAAACTCGGCGGCACCGCGGTGGTGATCTCGCACGATCTGCAATCGATCTACATGATGGCCGACTATGTGGCAATGCTTTTCGAAGGCGCCGTCATCGCATTCGGAACCGTGGATGAGATTAAGCAGTCTCTGAACCCAATAGTGCAGCAATTTATCGCCGGCTCTGAGGTTGGGCCGATACCCATATGACTTCGGCGCCTGCTGGGTCGCGCATTGGGGCCGCTCGCGATTTCTCGCATCCTGCGGAAATCGTTGCTGCACTTCTCGCGCCTCCCGCCCTCCTGGCTCCGGCGCTCGTACGTAGCCCCCGCCGCACGACCCAGGCAGCCCCCTCGTGTCAAAGGCTCTCGGCTGGAAATGAAAAAGATGGCATGTAATGAGTAGACAGGCACAAGTCGGAGCCTTCGCGTTGCTCGCGTTGCTGCTACTTTTTGGTGTGTTCTATGTGATTACCGATTTTGGAACTCGGCATACCGGGTACCGCATCGGGGTGCACTTTGTGTCCGCGGCGGGCTTGCACTCGGGAGCGTTGGTGTACTTTTCCGGTGTGACCGTGGGTACGGTCGATACGATCACGCTGTTGCCGGACAATACGGTCGACGTCATCCTGGCGGTCAATCGCGACGTTGGGATTCCGGTCGCGTCGCGATTCCTGATTCAAGCGCCGCTCACCGGCGACCCGAGTTTGATCATCGTGCCGCCGCGCCCAGAGCCGGGCGCGCCCCCGTTGCCGATGCTCGCTCGTGAAGTGTTGCCAATCCCGGACCAGCCCCAGGGAACCAATACCGCAACGATTGCCGATTTGCTCGAGCAGGGCCAGGGCGAGGTGGTCAAGCTCGACGCCATGCTCAGCGAGCTCGAGAAGCGCGAGCCAAAGCTGCTCGACACCTTGCAGTCGACGCTGACCAACGCCAACGAGTTGACGGCCTCGATGAAGAGCGACTTAGGTAACCTCTCGAGCCAGCTACAAACCAGCCTCGCGCAAGCCAGCGCAAATATCGTCGCGTTGACCGGCACGCTCAACGACACGACGCAACTCAACTCGAAGAAGATCAGCGACATCGTGACCAACTTCGACCAAACGTCGCACGCGCTCAATGAGTCGATGGCCTCGCTCCAGTCGATGGTGACGGATCCGAAGCTCAAGAGCAACGTCCTGGAAACGACCCAGAACATCGCCGACACGACCAAGAACATTGCCGACCTCACGCACGACCTGCGTAACGTGACCAGCGATCCGCAGACGCAGGCCCAGGTCAAGAACACGATTGCCAATCTCGACGCCACGATGCAGCGCGCGAATTCGCTTCTTGGATCGCTGGGAGGCACGAGCAATGTCTACGGCGTCGACGCAAATGCGACGCCCTATCCGCTTGCGAGCTTCTCGCCGGCACCTCTCCCGGGTGTGCCCGCGGTGCAGGGCTCCGCGCCGCCGGCAGCACAGCAGGCGCCGGCTAGCGCGCAATCACTGCACTTGCAGAGTCGCCTCGCGGGGATTGCGAGCAGCCTGATTTCGATTCAGCTCCGAATGAGCGAGCTTTCCACCCAGACCGTTTGCTGTCCAAATCCGCTCTACAATGCCGATCGTGGTCCGCAGAGCGATCTCAACGCGGTCATCCTGCCGCATAACGCGACGAGCTTGCTGGTCGGCGCGAATGACATCGGCTATAACACGACCGCAAACGTTGCCCTGCTCCAGTCACTCTCGCCGACCGTACGCATCGGCGGCGGTGTCTTGTATTCGCAGCTCGGCTTCTTGGGCGCGTATAACAGTGGCGTCTTTGGCTTCGATGCCAAGATCTACAATCCGCAGCGGCCAGAGATCGATGCCTACGGCAATCTCCACATCGCGAAGAACTGGGAGCTGTTCATCGGAGAGCGCGCGCTCAACCACGCCGAGCGCCGGTTCACGTACGGCTTCCAAACAAAGATCCCGTGAAAATCGGCATCATCGGCGCGGGCTCCATGGGAACGCTCTTCGGGTACCATCTCGCGCAGAGCGCCGAGATCACCGTCCTCGATGCTAACACGCAAACGAGCGAAGCCATCGCTCGCGATGGCCTGCAGATCAACGACGAGGCGCCCCGTCGCGTGAACGTCGCGACCAATGCTCGCGAGCTTTTTGGATCGCAGATGCTCTTTCTGTTCGTCAAAGCGGTCGACACGCTTCGCGCGTTGCGCCCGTTTGCCGGCGAGCTGAATCCGGCGACGCCGGTCATCTCGCTGCAAAACGGCGTCGGCAACGAAGACGCAATCAAAACCGCGCTGGGCGGCGCGGTGCCGGTAGTCCTCGGTGTCACAACGGAATCATCAATCACGACCGGCCCGGGCCGCGCACGCAGTTCGGTTACCGGCACCACGTTGATCGGCTCGGCGTCGGCGGCACCGGCAACGTCGCGTACGATCGCCGACGTTTTGACCCATTCGGGCTTACGCGCCTCGGTCGTCTACGACATTCGCCCGCACCTGTGGGGCAAGCTCGTTGCGAATGCCGCGATCAACGCGCTTTCGGCGCTGCTGGATTGCGACACCGGCGAGATTGCCAAGAATGCCAACGCCGCGCATCTCGCCGAATCGCTCGCCGACGAAGCGGCGGCGGTCGCGGCCGCTCTAAAGATCAACCTGCCATTCGTGAACCCGTGGCAATACGTCACGCAAGTCATCGAAGTCGGCGCCGATTCGAAGAGTTCGATGGCGTTCGATCTCGAGTCCGGCCATCCGAGCGAAATCGATCACATCAACGGCGCCGTCGTGGCCTTCGGCCGGCGCACGGGCGTTCCCACGCCGTACAACGACGCGATGGTCCGGCTCGTCAAAGCTCGGGAAGCTCAACGCGCGGGCGCGTGAACGACGCCTTTCTCGAACGGCTTGCGACGATCTGCGGGAACGGCGGCCTGCTGACCGAGCCGAGCGACGTCACCCCGTTTGTGACCGATTGGCGCGGTGTCTTCGTCGGTGCGGCTCGCGCGGTTGCGCGCCCGGCTGATACTCACGCGGTTGCGGCATGCGTGCGTGCCTGCATCGACGCCGGCGTTGCCATCGTGCCGCAAGGCGGCAACACCGGTCTTGCGGCGGGCGCGACGCCGATCGACGTGGACAACGCGATCGTGCTCAGCCTCGCGCGCATGCGCGACATTCGCGCGATCGATCCCCTCGGATTCACGATGAGTGTCGACGCCGGCTGCGTGCTGGCCGACGTCCACGCCGCCGCGAAAGAAGTGAGCCGCTTGTTCCCGCTCTCGCTAGCAGCCGAAGGGAGCGCGCAGATCGGTGGGCTGATTTCGACCAACGCCGGCGGAACGGCGGTCTTGCGCTACGGTTCGATGCGCGCGCTCGTGTTGGGTCTCGAGGTTGTGCTACCGAACGGCGAGATCGCCGACGGCATGCGCGCCCTGCGCAAAGACAACGCCGGCTACGATTGGAAGCAACTCTTCATCGGCGCCGAAGGCACCCTGGGCATCATCACGGGTGCCGTGCTCCGTCTCTTCGCCCGGCCCGCGCACCGCGCAACGGCACTCCTAAGCTTGCCGAGCATACAAGACGCCGTTGCCGCGTTCGGCGACGTTGCCGAATCGCTCGGCGAAGTCTTAGTCGGCGCGGAACTCTTTAGCGAGCGCGCCGTCGCGCTACGCTTGCAGTACGAGCCCCAACTGGTGCGCCCGCTGGCAGCGCAGCCGTGGTATCTGTTGATCGAAGCCGCAGCGTCGCTCGCCGGGCTGCGCGAGGGCGCAGAGGCGGCACTCGCGATCGCGCTCGAACGCGGCCACGCCGCCGACGGCGTCGTCGCTGCGAGCAGCGCGCAAGCGCACGCGCTTTGGGCGTGGCGCGAAACGATCACCGAAAACGAACGCCGCGCCGGCCCCAGTGCAAAGCACGACGTCTCGGTCGCGATTTCAGCCATACCCGCGTTTGTCGAGCGGGCCACGCACGACCTCGAGAGCCGTCATCCGGGCGCGCGCGTCCTGGCCTTCGGCCACGTCGGCGACGGCAACATTCACTTCAACGTGCTCTTGGCCGAGGGTCAATCGGCGTCGGAAATCAATCGAACGGTGCACGCACTCGTCCACGAATTCAGCGGCAGCATCACCGCCGAGCACGGCATTGGACGCTATCGGCGCGATGAATTGCACGAGCATCGCAGCCTCGCGGAACTCGCACTCATGCGTGCCGTCAAGGACGCGGTCGATCCCGCCGGCATCATGAACCCCGGGGCCGTACTAAAAGCGGACTAAGCTTGCGGCGCGAGACGCAGTAACCGCACGGTGCCGCGTTGGCTTTCGAGATCGATCCCGAAGGAAGCGCCGCCGTTGACCGTCGTATCGATCGTTTCGCTCGAGCCCTGTGATACGCCGGTGAGACCGAAATCGGTAAAGAGCGTTCCGTCACCGGTGTGCATCCGGACGCGAAAGGCCGCCGTCTCGGGAATGTACACCGTCACGTCGCCGTTTTGCGCGCTATCGCGTAGCGTTCCCGTCCATGAAGTTCTGCCCATCGTGAGATCGATCGAGCCGTTCACCGTGCTCGCCTGCGCAAGGCCGGCGACCATGACCTTGACGTTGCCGTTATCGGCGTGGACGTCAACGCTGCCGCTGACGTCAGTGACGTTGACATTCCCATGCTTCGAGTGCACGACGAGATTGACGCCTTGCGGTACGCGAACGAGCAGATTGGCGAGCTTACCGGTCGCATCGACAATCACGCCGGTACCGTCGGGATGAACAGCGGGCGCCGGCGGTGGGCTCGCGCCGGCCGGTGCACTGGCGGTGATCGTATACTGATCCGCTGGATCGGACTGCGCCGGTTTGAACGCGTTTACCACGCCGCTTTCAATGTTGATCGTCAACACGGAGCCGGGTTTGAGCACCCCAAAGTGTGTCGCGAAGGGCGTCGGCATCGACGACGAGCATGCGACAAAAGCAACAGTCAAAAGAAAAGCGAAACGTTTCACGTTAGCGGTCTTCGCTGCGGTCGCGCGGGTGCGCCTCCTCGTAGCTGCGCCGCATGTGCTCGAGCGACACATTGGTGTAGATCTGGGTGGTCGAGAGACTCTCATGCCCGAGCAATTCTTTGATCGTCATCAGGTCGGCGCCGTTCTCGAGCAGATGCGTGGCAAAGGAATGGCGCATGACGTGCGGCGTCACGTGCTGCCGCAATCCGGCGAGCTCGGCAAATTGCCGAAAGATCACCCAGGCCTGGCGATGTGACATGCGCGTCTTGCGCCTCGAAATGAAGAGCGCTTCATCCGGCGTACGCGGACGAACGGCGAGATAGTTCGTGATGGCGTCGGCGGAGGCTTGATTGATGAAGACCGTGCGCTGTTTGTTGCCTTTACCGATCACGCGCATCAACCGCCGCTCCAGATCGACATCGCTGATGTTGAGCCCCACCAGTTCCGCGCGGCGAATGCCGCTCGCGTACAAGAGTTCCATCATCGCAAGGTCGCGTCGCTGCGCAAACTCCGTCTTGCCCGCCACGCGCGTGCGCAGCAGCTTCCCGACCTCGCTCTCGCTCATCACGTGCGGCAAACGCTTAGGGGCTTTCGGCGGCGGCACGTCTTGGGCGGGATTGTCGATCCGCCGTCCTTCTCGCTTTTGCAGCGCGAAATAGGAGCGCAAGGCGGCGATCTTGCGGCGCACCGAGGTGGCCGTGTACTTGCGCGGCCCCATCAACTCCATGACGAAACGCCGCACGTCGGAGATCGTGGTCGACGCTATCTTTGCAAACGGCGCGCTCTTGAGGTGATCCGGTTCCATAAACGCAGCGAACAGCTCGATGTCGCGCGCATACTCCTCCGATGTGCGCGGCGACTGACCGCGCTCCAAGCGAAGGTAGGCTGCAAATTCGGCGATGGTCGGATCGGCCGGAATGTAGGAACTCACGATCCTATTCTACGGCCGCGCGCGGCGAAGAGGAAATCGGCTGATCGAGCAGCCGTGCGAGCGATCCGATTTCGATCGCCGGCGAGAAGAAGAAGCCCTGCGCCTGATCGACGCCAAGGCTCGCCAGCAGCTCGAAATGCTCCAACGTCTCCACGCCCTCGGCCGTTGTCGAAAGGCCAAACGAACGGGCTAAAAGGACGATGCTGCGAACGATTTCAACCGCTTTGGGATCGGTTAGCATCGGCGCCACGAACGACCGGTCGATCTTGAGACCGCTGATCGGCAGCCGCTGCAAGTAGGCGAGCGACGAGTAGCCCGTTCCAAAATCGTCGAGTACGAATTCGATGCCGATCGCGCGCAGGCGCTCGATCGTCCGGCGCGACGCGTCAGAACTCGTCATCATGGCCGTTTCGGTTATCTCGAGTTTGAGTCGGCTCGCCGGAAGGTCGTGTTGCCGAATCAACGGCTCAATCGTCTCTCCCATCCCGGCCGTTGGCAGCTCCAATGCCGAGATGTTAACGGCAATGAGCGCCGACGGGAAGAGGGCTAAGATCGCCTTCGAGTGCGCGCACACCGCGCGAAACATCAGCGCATCGATGGCCTGCACGAAACCGCGTTGCTCCGCAAATTGAATGAACTCGGACGCAACCGTGACCGAGCCGTCGCGACGGTTCCAGCGCACCAACGCTTCGAAACCGGTGATGCGACGCGTCTCCATGCTCACGATCGGCTGGTAGTAGGGAACGAGTTCTCCGCGCTCGATCGCGCGGCGCAGATCGTCTTCGAGTTGCGACTCTTCCGCGACCCGGCGTCGCATCGCCGCGTCGAAGATTGCGAATTGCGCCCGTCCGCGGTGCTTGGCCTCGTACATCGCTATGTCGGCGTCGCGCAGCAGTTCATCGGGGGTCGTATATGACTCGTCGAGCGCGACAACGCCGATCGAGGCTTCGGGATAAATCGGCCGCCCGTCGACGATGATCGGTTCGCTCACATGGGCGAGAAGCAGCGATGCCGCCTCCGCAAACGAGCGCGATTCAACCGCAGCAATCACGACGAACTCGTCGCCCCCCAGTCGCGCGACGAGATCGGTGCTTTCGATCAACGACTGCAGCCGTTTGCCGACGGCACGCAGCAATTCATCGCCTGCCAGATGGCCGAGCGTTTCGTTCACGATGTTGAAACGGTCCAGATCGATGAAGAAGACCGCGTGACGATCCCGATTCCCCGCCAAAATGCTGCGGGTGTATTCCAGAAAGGCGGCGCGGTTTGGGAGTCCGGTGAGTGAATCGGTAAACGCCGCTTTGCGCAGTTCCGCCTCGACGGTTTTCGCCAGCGCTACCTGCGTCTCGAGTCGTCGTTGCTCGCCTTGAAGCACGTATTCGCGCTCCTGTGAACGCCAGCGCTGAACGAGCCCGACGGCGAGCAATGCGCCAACCAGCCAAATGCCGGCCAACAGACCAACAGCGGAGGAGATCTGATTGCGTTTGGCAGCTTGCAAGGGTGCCGCGTCCGTCGAAAGATGCAAGAACGCCATCGTATACCGCAGCGGTATGCGGCGTTCGAGCCGCGGCCCCACCGGCACGGTTCCCGTTCCGAGCAGCCGCGCGCCACCGCGACTGGACTCGATCCACGCGACATCGCCCTTCGCAAGCGGCGACGCCATCAACGCGATAAACGTCGGTGTAAGCGTGTCGACGCTCATGATGCCGACCAGCTGTCCATCGACGCGAAATGCGCGCAGCGTGCTGATGAAGCTGCGCCCGGCCAGCGAGTACGGCCCGGAAAAGACCATTGAGTCCTTCCCGGCAGCCCGGCGATACCACGCAAACCGGGTGTAATCCTCACCCGTCGGAAGGCTATTGAGTGCGACCAACACCTCGTCGACACCGCCCGCCAAAACGTGGTCGTAGGGTCGGAAGCCCGGCTTACCGATGTGATCGTAGACGCTCACGAACCGCAAGCTCGGCGAGAACGCGTACGGTGCGTAAAACATTCCGGCGCCATAGACACCTGGATTGCGCCGCGACCGCAGGATCGAAAGTGTGAGCTGCTCGGTGAGCGGCAGATTTCCGCGCGCCGCGCCAAGGGTTCGTGCGCCAAAGCTCGCCAGCGAGATCGCCTCGCCAAAATAGTCGT
Organism: Candidatus Aquilonibacter sp.; assembly: GCA_050015295.1. Classification (GTDB taxonomy): domain Bacteria; phylum Vulcanimicrobiota; class Vulcanimicrobiia; order Vulcanimicrobiales; family Vulcanimicrobiaceae; genus Aquilonibacter. The sequence continues at coordinate 50,547 of JBEKBR010000019.1, forward strand.
CGATGCGAAACTCAACGCGCTGCAGCCGAACTTCCTGCGCTGCTTCAAATCCGTGCTGCTCTTGAGCAATCTGCAGCCGTGCATTTGCCACGACTAAAGCCGATGCGGCTATTGCCGCAACCGCGAGAATGACGAGCCAATACCACGGCCGCCGGAAACGAAGCGCATCGGCGCTGTTCGAAGGCGCCATCGATGGAATTATTCTAGGCAACCTTTCGTGGTCATCCACAGCTCGTCCACATCACCAAATCAGTGTTTGTGGATATTGGCGCGCCGTGGATAAGGCTCCTTGCGTGCGAACTCCCTTCAGTCGGTTCGTTACGGCCGGCGCGTGCTAATCGTGATGGGGCTTGAACTAGGCGACGGGCTTGCCAGCGGCTGAGGCGATCCACCACCCTGCGCGCCGCGCACCGCGGCTGCCGGCGCGACGGCGACGCTGATACTTGGGAGCGAACCGCCGCTGCTGACGGCGTACGGCGTGGGTGAGGGAATCGGCATTCCCGCTGCGGGTGAATATCCCGGGGGCGCGAGCTGCGCGATCTCGTCGGCGACGCTTCCGCTGGCGTAGCCGGTATAGACGACGCCGTTGCCATCCACCGCGACACCTTGCACCTGGCTCCCGAGGGAGGCCAGCGGATAGGTGTTCAGGAGCGACCCGGACGATGCGAACGACCAGAGCGCGGCGTTATACGACGGGCTCTGCTGCCCACCCACCCACACATTGGGTGGCGTCGACGGCGAGGGCTGCACGTCCACCGCGATCGCCGTTCCGGAACTGTACTGCGACGGCGTGAGCTGGGCGATCTGGGTCGGGGTGTTGCCGTTCGTCAGGCCGCCCTGGAGGCTCGGCAGCTGGAAGAGGCCGAAGTCGCCGTCTTCTTGCACGGCAGCATAGAGATTGCCCGCGTTATCGGCCGCGACACCGCCCGGTCCGTAGCCATTGAAGTCCGCATTCGAGAATGTCGCGACGGGCGCACCGAATCCGCTCGGTCCGGGCGAGTTGAACGCCAAGAGCCCCAGGGTTGCGTCGACCACGTAGACGTTGTCGTTGCCGTCGACCGCGACTTGTACCGGCGCCACTAGTGTCTGCGCCGGTCCGGCCGATGCGATCGGCGAGGGATTCATCCCCGGCGCGACGGCAAACTCCCACAGTGTGGTGCCGTCGGCAACGTACAAATTGCCGTTGCGATCGGTCGCCAATCCTGGCGCTTGACCACACTCGGCGAGGTTACTCCATATCGTAAGATCGGGGGACCCGCCGTTGGTATTGCCGTCGAGATATCCGTAGACCGTCGCCGCGTTGCTCTGGCCGCCACAGACACCGGCGAAGACACCGCTATGCGCGATCGTGATCTGCAGCGGATAATTCACGACGACGCTGGTGTTCGGTACCGCTAGCGACAGCGTCACCGTATACGTGCCTGGCTGAACGTAGGCGCCGCTCTTTACCGGCGACCAGGTCAGTTCGTACTGACCCGGCGTCGGGGTCGCAACGGCCACGGTCAGTGCGCCTGTGTTCGAGGAGGTCGCCGTCAGCGTCGGCGCGCCCGGCGGGATGATCACGTTTCCCGCCGCATCGAGAAACTCGGCGATGCCGGTTTGCGGCGAGGGTCCAAAGATCGTGAGTTGGTTCTGTGCCTGATTATCGCCACTGCCGACCGTGTAACCGGTGACCGATTGGCCTTGCAAGTACGCCGGGATTCCTCCCAGCGTTACCGCAACCGGCGTCGCGCTTCCCACCGTGATCGTTTCGGGCAGCGTCGCAAGACCAAGCAGATTGCCCGCGCACCCCGTGCCACCCGGCGTACACGACGCGGTCTGCGCCGTGTCGTAGGTTGCGATGGTGACATTGTACGTGCCGCTGGCGCTAATCGACGCCAAGATCGAGATCGTGCACGTCAAGCCATTGCTACCGCTCGCGCACGGTGACGGCGACGCCGTGACGTTCGCATAGTTCGCGCCCGACACGAGCGACGTCGTACCACTTTGCGTCGTAATCGCATAGACAATCGATGCAACCGCAGCCGAAACGAATTCCGGCTTTTTCGTTCGCGCCGACGTGATCTGCGTCGTGTTGGGAATCACCATGCGTAGCGAGACCGCCGGCCGGCTCGACGATGATTGCGAACCGCCGCTGCCGGGGATGACGCCATTGCCCCCGCGACCCCCGCCGCCGCACGCGATGAGGGCAGCACAAAGGGCACAGGTTACAAAAAGCAGCCGGTATAGACGCATGGATGGGCAACCTCCGGGGGAAGGTAGTTCCGGTGGCATTTTCAAGCTGGCTACCGATTGTCATTTCGGTAGCCGCCGTTGCCGGCATGATCCTTAGGCCCCAGCGTTCTCAGGAATGGATCTGGGCCGTGGGCGGCGCTCTCGTGCTTCTTCTTGCCGGCACCGTCTCACCGTCTCAAGCTTGGTCAGCGGTGCTGCGCGGCGCGGACGTGTATGCCTTCCTGATCGGCATTATGGCGCTCTCGGAGTTGGCCCGGCATGAGGGGCTCTTCGACTGGATGGCGACGCGCGTGCTCGCTTTGGCGCGCGGCTCGCGACGGCGACTACTCGCGCTGGTGTATCTACTCGGAGCGGCCGTCACGGCGCTTCTTTCGAACGACACGACCGCAATCGTCCTCACGCCCGCCGTCGCGACGGGATTGCTGCGCACTGACGCAGATCCGCTGCCGTACCTTTTTGCCTGCGCGTTTGTCGCAAACGCCGCATCGTTCGTGCTGCCGATCTCCAATCCGGCGAACCTGGTCGTCTTCGGTAGTCATCTGCCGGCGCTGCGCACATGGCTCGACGCCTTCGCGCTTTCGGCGCTCGCCGCACTGCTGCTCACCTATGTGGGACTGCGCTTCTTCTTCCGTGATGCGCTGCGCGGAGACTATACCGACGGTGCGCAAGTCGTGACGCTGACTCCGGCTGCGGCGCTCAGTGGCATCACAATTGCCGGTGCGGCGCTCGCTTTGATCGTTGCGGCCGCGTTGCGGATTGATGTCGGCTACACCGCACTGGTCGCAGCCACGCTCGTGCTGCTCGTCGTCTCGTTACGAGAGCGCCGAGCCGCGGCCTTCGTTGCGCGGCGCATCGCGTGGCAGGTGGTGCCGCTCGTCGCCGGACTGTTTGTGATCGTTGAAGCGCTCGATCGAGGCGGCGCGATCGACGTACTACGCGCATTCCTGGTCCACGCGCACACAATCGGGACCCTCGGCAACCTCCTCGCTGCTGCGGTCATCGCGGTCGCGTGCAATCTATTCAACAATCTCCCGGTCGCGCTTGCGACCGGCTTCGCAATTCAGGGCGCGCCGCTCCCGCCCGGGCTTTCGCATGCTGCGTTGGTCGCAGTCGATCTCGGCCCCAACATCTCGGTAACCGGATCACTCGCGACGATGCTGTGGCTGATCGCGCTGCGCCGCGAAGGCTTTGCCGTCGGACCGCTCACGTTCTTTCGTATCGGTATCGCGATCACGGTCCCAGCCCTTATCGCGAGTGTGCTACTAGTGCGCTAGCGCTCGAACGGTACATCCTCGATCCAGTCGCGGGTGATGAAAAGCCAGAACGCTAGACCGGCGTACGGGCCGTAGCGCTTGAAATCGCGCACGATCGTTTTGTCGGAGGCGCGCTTCTTCTTCGTCAATGCGAGGTACTTGGGCCGCGTCGCCGAGTCGAGAATCAAGCGATGATGGTAGCCCAGCAGCTGCATGATGTGCGCTGCTGCGTAGGGTCCGACGCCCGGCAGCTCGCGCAGCGTTTCTTCCACCGCGTCCTCTTTGGCTTCTTCTTCCTCGACCCGATGCGGAAGAAGCGCTTCGAGATCGAGACGCCCGGCGTGCACGTCCTTGGCGATCGCTTTCACGTAGGGCCCGCGATAGCCCATGCGCGCGACGTCCTTGAACCAGCGCGCCGGCGTTGTTGCGAGTTGCACCGCGCCCGGAAATGCACCGCCGCCCAACTCCACCAGCGCGCTGACCATGCGGCGCGTCCCGGCCCAGGTGCAGTTGGTCGTGCAAATCGTCTTGATCACGTCTTCGAACACGGTGGGGCTGGCAATCAATCGACCGGCTCCGATCGCCCATGCGAGACGCTCGTCATTAGCAATCATTGCGTAGAACGGGGCTAGATTCTGATCGAGCCGAAAGACACGGCGCGTGATGCGTTGCGCTTCACTGATCTCCATCTTGCTCGCACGGCCGTCGAGCTCGACCGCAAGCCCGTCGCTCTCACTAAAGCGCAAGCGGCGTACCGGTTCACCGATGCGGACGCAAAGGTCGTAGATGTAGCGTTCTTCGTCGATATGGCCCGGCGGCAGAAACGGTAAGCCGTGTGAAAAAATCGTGCGAACGAACGAGATCGGCTCGCCGCCCGCGCCGACGAGCGGAACTACGAAACGTATGAGACGTTGACCGCGAAGCCGGCGGCTTCTGCTCGCATGAGTACCGCGTACACCGACTCGAGTTCATCTTCGATCGCCGAGATCTCGCGTGCGCTCACCGGAAAGCGTGATGCGTGATTCCACAGGAGTGCGCGCGCACGTTCGAGCGCAGTGCGCAAACGTCGCGGCGTTACCTCCAACACCGGCCAGTCCAGCTCGCCTTGGGCCGGTACGATGCGCCAGCCCGCACCCGAAAGCGCCGGCACCTCTTCATCCGCTTCGAAAGCGTGCGGAATCGCGGCAAGAATGTCGACCGCTTCGCGATCGGGGCCAGTTAGGGGCAAACCGAGTTCGGTGAGGCGCACAATGTAACGGAAGAACGACGCGTTGCCGACGGTGTATGCTCCCGCCGGCGAAGCCACGTTGACGTGCACCAGATCGACATCGGAATGACCCCGACCGCCGTTCACTACCTACCGCCCAAGATCGAAGGCGATCCCGAGCTCACCGCTGAGCTTCTCGAGTTCGTCCCAGACCTTCACGTGCACTGGCACGCCGTTCTTTTTCGCGTCGAGCGTCTTTTCGTACTCGATCTCGCCGGCAACGTAAATGCGGTCTTGGCCCGGCGCCTTCTCGCTATCTTTGAAATAGCGCAGCTCTTTGTCCATGTCGGCCTTGAACTGCGCGGGATCGCGGAACGCGTCGATACGAAACGCTCCGAACCAGTGCGAGATCGCACCTTCTTTCGTTTCGGTCACGTTCGGTAGCGTCGGCCCGAACGCGCCGCCGGAGAGCACGCCACACAGAATGTCGACCAGCAAACCAAGACCGTAACCCTTGTGGCCCGAGTGATCGGTGCCGAGTCCGCCGAGCGGCAGCAGCGCGCCGCGCAACGCCGCGTCGGGATCGGTCGTGCCAAAGCCGTTTTCGTCGATCGCCCAGCCGTCTTTGAGCGGCAGGCCTTTACGCTTGTAGACTTCGAGCTTGCCCTTCGGCACGGTAGTCGTCGCAAAGTCGAGCACGAAGGCCGGCTCTTTGGAGGCCGGAATCGCGAACGCGAGCGGATTCGTGCCCAACAACACGTCTTTACCGAACGTGGGCGCGCCGTACTTCACCGAGTTGGTCGAAGCGATCCCGATCATATCGTGGTCGAGCGCAAGCATCGCATAGTACCCCGCGATGCCGAAGTGATTCGAGTTGCGCACGCCCCCGAAAGCCGAACCGTGTTTGCGCGCTTTTTCGAGCACCGCGTCCATCGCGAGCTTGCCGGCTGGGTGGCCGAGGCCGTTATCGGCGTCGTAGAGCACCGAGCTCTCGGTCTCGCGAACGATATGGTAGTTCGGCTTGGGGTTGAGCTTGCCGGCGCGGATGCGGCTCACATAGTACGAATTCAAACGCGCGACGCCGTGCGATTCCACGCCGCGTTCGTCGGCAGCGACGAGCACGTCGGCAACAACCTGCGCTTGCTCGCGTGCGACACCGACCTTCGAGAGAATCTCGACGGTCAGCGTCTTGAGTTTGGCTTCGCTTGAAAGCTTGTACTCGGTGGTGGCGGTCTCGGCCACGAAGGTATACCTCCAACTGGTGATCCTGTAGCTTCGCGCTGGGAATCCACGCTCATGCAGGGGATGGCCCTTCGCGCTTGCGATTAGGATGGCGATGACGGGTTACGAAGCGTGCGTTCGGTGCGGCTTATGCCTTCCAGCCTGCCCGACGTACCTGGAGACTATGACAGAAACCTCCGGTCCTCGCGGTCGGATTAGTCTGATAAAGGCAGTCGACGAGGGTGCGCTCGACCTGCTCAGCCCCGGTTTCGTCGAGCAAATGTCGCAATGCTTGGACTGCCGAGCCTGCCAGGCCGTCTGTCCTTCGGGCGTTCCATATGGCTCGATGCTCGAGGAAATGCGCGCTCGGATCGAAACCGCACGCGCTCCGTCGCGCCCGGCCGCTGCGCGCACGATGCGAACCATACTCTTGCGATGGCTGTTCGCTAAGCCCTCACGGCTTCGCTCCGCAGCATCGCTGCTGCGCTTCGCGCAGCGAAGTGGCCTTACCGCGCTTGCCTCGCTCGCCGGTTTGCGTGATGCCGCGCGGCTTGCGCCGGAGATTGGCGATCGCTTCTTCATCGCCGACGATCAGCAGTACGCGGTTTCGCGCGCGGCCGGTACAGCGATGTTGCACGTGGGTTGCGTGATGCAGGTGGCGTTCCCCACGGTGCATGAGGCGACGGTGCGTATGCTCAATCGCGCGGGACTCTCGGTCACCGTTCCGCGCGCGCAGGGATGTTGCGGCGCACTCGCCGTTCACGCTGGTGAGCCGGAGTTTGCGCGCGCGCTGGCACGCGTCAATATCGCGGCGTTCGAGCGCAGCGGCGCCGACGTCTACGTGGTCAATGCCGCGGGCTGCGGCAGCGCGCTCAAAGAGTACGGCGCCCTGCTCGATGACGATCCCGCCTGGCGCGAGCGCGCCCAAGCATTTGCCGCACGCGTGCGCGACATCACCGAAGTGCTCGATGCGATGGAGTTACCTGCCCCGAACGGTCGCATCGACGCGCGCGTGACGTACCAAGAGCCTTGCCATCTGGTACACGCCCAGCGTATCAGCGGCGCGCCACGCCGTCTTCTCGGCAAAATCGCCGGCCTCGAACTCATTGAGATGAACGAAAGCGCGGTCTGTTGTGGAAGCGCCGGAATCTATAATCTGACCGAGCCCGCGATGGCGCAGCGCTTGCAGGCGCGCAAGGTCGGCAACATCGAGGTGACCGGCGCAACGATCGTGGCGACGGCCAATCCCGGCTGCGCGGCGCAAGTCGCGGCGGGCCTTCGCGCCGCGGGTGTTCAAGCCAGCGTCAAACACGTCGTCGAACTGCTCGACCAAGCGTATTCAACGTCCTTGCAAGCCTAAAGCCCGCGGAGTTGTCCTGCGGTCACGCGGAAGTCGATGCCTGTTAGCGTCGTTGGATCCGACGGCAGCGAGATCTCGCGGCGCTGCACCGACGTTCCACGACCCACTTGGATAGTGTACGTTCCCGCCGGCAAATTCCGCAGCGCGTACACGCCGTTGCCGTCGGTCTTTGAGACGATGTCGAGCTGGGGAATCGACACCTCGATTCCGGCTGCCGGGGCAAGCTTCGACCGCCGTGGATCGAACATTGTGACCGTTCCGGAGACGCTGCGCAGCGCACGAACCGTGAGGGTCAACGGCATTGGCACACCGGTCGTTACGTTAGCCGGCATCGTCGACAGGTTTGAAAGATCGTATCCCGTGGGAAACGAGTCGGGCGAAGCTGCAACGGTATAGTGACCCGGTCCTACGCCCTCGAACACGAACCGCCCGTCGCTTCCGGTCGTGGCAGTCTGTTTTAGCCCCGTAGTCGTCACGATGACGCCGCTGATACCTTGACCCGCGTCATTGACGATGTTCCCAATGATTTTTCCCTGGAGGGAATTCACGCCGAAATCGACGTGACTTCCGATCTCCGCGGTCGCGGGCGAATCGGTCGTGAAGTACGACGCCCCCGAACTCGGGATCTCCGCTTCCACCTGATGCGCACCGTACGGAACGCCCGCGAACGCATAGTGGCCAGCCGCATCAGTACGCGTCGAACGCTCGCCGTCGAGCGTTACCTCAACCCCGCTGATCCCGGGGGTACTCGTCGAGAATCTCCCGCTCGAATCATCGTCGCGGAAGACGTACCCATCGATGCTGCCGCGTCGCGTTGGGAAGAAAAACGCCGGAACCGACGAGAAGCGGTGCGAAAACGTTAGACCATACGACACTTGAGAACTGACGGACGGTGGACTCTGGGGAGATGTCGTGGCCGAGGAATATTGGCTGCTGCGCAGCGTCGTTACGGATGCCGTCATGTCGGTTGAAGCATTCAATCGGCGCAGATAGGTCAGCGTCGCTAGGCGGAAATCGAACGCTCCCTGCGCTAGTTGTGCATCGCTGCTTAAGTAACTGAAGCTTAGCTGACCGCGCGATCTCCCCGGAAAGAGCCAGTTTACGTTCGCTCCGACGTTGTTTTGGGCCGGCGCCACGTTCAACTGGAGCCCGGTGAAGCCCAAACTCGCCAGCAGTGCCGTGTTGTTGAGCAAGGCGGCAAGCTGCGACGGGTTCGTGATCGTAATTCCGGCTTGCTCCAAAGCACCTTGCAATCCGGGAACCTGGCTGAAGAGCGACGACACCGTCGGGATATCGACGCTGTGCTGGTAGAGCGCGCTGATCTGGAAACGAGAGTAGTTCAGGCCCACGTTAGCGCCATAGCCGTTCGCATGCGTTCCCTGAAAATCGCTCGTCGGTTGATCCTGCAGACCCGCGACAAAATGTTTGCCGTTATAGGCGATCGAGAGCGGAATCGCAAGCGTCCGAACGCTGAAGACGGTTGGATATATCGAATCGAAACCAGAGTAGAGCACACCCGCGCTCGTCGAGAAACCACCTTTGAGCTGATAGTTCGCGTTCCCCTGTGCGGTGAGCGAATTCTCGCGAAACGTTGGGAGGCTGTAGTCGGTTTTTGAAACCGTCGCGTTGGCGTTGAACGCGTCGCTGAAGGTTCGGCTGTAGTCCGCGTTGCCAAACTGTCCCTGTTGTGCATCGGTCGCAAGCGAAGCGAACGTTGCCGGCTTAGAAACCAACGACGCATCGCCATGCTGCTTGGTATCGTCGTAAACCGTCGATAAATCGAAACCGATCGAGCGGCTCAAGCCAACTTCGGCTTGCACAATGAACTTCGGTTGAGGTTGGTAGGTGTAGAGCAGCGAGCCGATGACGCCGCCATTCGTGGAACCGAGAACTCCGGGCGTGTTGACGATATCGTAAAGGTTCGCCGAGATGGTACTGCTGGTCGAAAGCCTGAACGCGCGCGTCACACCCGCCATCCACTGCGGGTTGGTGGGAATAAAGTAAGATCCGAACACACCGACCGACGACGCGCCCATGTGAAATGCCCAGGGACCCTCTTGAATGTGGAATCCACGAACGAGCGATACGTTAAAGGTCAACGGCGAGATCGTCACCACGTCGTCGAGAAAGACGATCCGCTGCCCGGGGCGACTGATTTCGTAGCTGAGCACGGGGAAGCCGCTGCCGGTCTGTCCCGCGCTCGGCGACAAGAACGTGGCCTCCGTTACCAGTAGCTGCCGAAAGGTTTGTCCCTGTTGCTGCCACAGATCGAACGCATTGGTAACCGAAGCGGCCTCGGAGTTGTATGTCCCGTTATAACTCCCGCCTTCGGAGAGGCGGCTGCCCGCGCCGCCGACACCAAGCTCCACCGCGGGTGTACCTGTCACGGTCACCGCAAAAGTCGTTACCGCGCCGCCGCCGATCAACACGACGACGTTCGTCACACCTGTGCCGACGCCGTGGATCGCTAGCATACCGGCGACGACGTCGGCTGCTGCGATGGATGGGTTCACTGGGTAAGCCGAGGTCGCTCCCGGCACACTAAGGGTTATCGTCTTGTCGTAAGCGACGGTCAACATCTCTTGCGCCGTAACGCTCCTGGGCATGAGAAACGCCAGGATCAGCAGCGTCGCGGCGAGGTATTTCAATGCACGCGCATCTCGGCGCTATTCGTCAGTGCTTTGCCTTCATACGAAAACGTGCAAAGCACGTGATATGCGCCAGGTTTCAAACGTCCCGCGTATTCAGCCGTGAACTCAAGACGCTCTCCCGGCAGAAGCCGCTGTGATGGAAAGGGGATCTTGGCAACCAGCACCCCGCTCGCATCGACGAAGGCGGCGACACCGTCGGGAACGGCCGGCTCGGAGCCGACGTTCTTGAGCGCTTCGACGATCTTCAAGTTCTCGCTTGCCGTCGCCGCGTGCACGCGAACGGGCTCGGCCTGTACGACAATGTTGTCGCTCAGGATAAAGGTGATCAGCGATCCCACGGTAGCCGTGATCGAAACGGTGCCATGCTCGACGAGCACGTGCTTGGAACGGAAATAAATCGCTACCGCACGGATCGTGGTTTGGTCGGGGATCGTTAAAAGCACTTGAATCGCCTGGGCGGAGCCGGCCGCGACGTGTCCGGACCGCTCGGAGAACACCGCGGTGGCGGCGATCGAATGCGGCAGCTCGCCGGCCGCGACGAAGACCCGTTTCCCGTTCTTGACGACCACGTCGTCGGCGATCATCTCGAAGTCGAGGCCTTGGCCGGTGCCGTTGTTCAGCCCAATCGATTGTTTGATCGTCTGGCCGTACATCGCCTTGACGATGACGACCGATGGCGAGAGCGAGAGGCTCGGCGCGCTCTGCGCGAACGATTGCGCCATCGTAGCGCCAACGAACAGCAATGCTACGATCAGGGCTTGGAACGTTCGGCGGTTACTGCGAGCGCTCATCATTACTCTCCCTGCGCCTGAAACTCAAGCGGAATCTGGGATGGAATCAATTGGGGATTCATGCCGTTGGGAATTTCCAGCTCGAGCTGATGACGCGAAACGACGTTCAGCGGAACGTGCGCGGCAAAGAGCTGCGGAAATGTGGAGAGGTTGACGCCGTCGAGACTTACGGAAATGCCCGGAATCGGAGCATTGAGATACGCCTGAAGTGCGATGGTCCCCGACACGCCCGAGCTCGTCGCACGCAGTCCAATGACGGTGACTACGACGTACGACGTTGCGCGACGCACGATCTTAATGCCCGGACTCGTCGTGCGCACGTTCGATGAAACGGTGCCGAGTTCGGCAATCGCCGCATTGGCAGCGCCCGCAATGACTGCACCCTCGGGAAGTTGTACCACTGTTACCGCGATAGAGCCGGTAGGTGCTGGAATGCCGGCGGCTGACTTTGCGGCCCCGACGAGCAGCAATGAAGCCAAGAGTAAACAAATGTTGCGCATACTAATTCGCCGTCGCCGTAAAGTCGATCGTGTCGGAGAGCAACGCGCCGACGGTTGGACCTCCCGATCCTGGTGCCTTGGTCGAGATTACGATGTCCAATGTGTAGGGTTGGTTAGTGTTATACGTTCCCGTACTCGTGAGCGTCTGCGCCGACGTCGTGAGAGTGACGCCGTCCGCCTGATATGTGAGTCCGGTGGGCGTGGCCGCGCCGAGCGCGGCGCGCATCGTGTAGTTGCTGCTCGAGAAGCCGCCGCTCTTTTGCACATTAATGTCGACGATCGTCGCAACCGTGAACGACGACGCGGTCACCGCAGGGCGCGTCACGCCGGTCGGCAAGGAACCGGCCGCAGCAACCGTGCCAAAATTTAGCGACGCGTTGAAGGCGCCACCGGAGACAGGAGCACCACTCGTGTCTTCCGCGAGAAAGATCGAGATTCCAGGCTGGTTGATCTCCTCGATGTTGAGCGTTGCGCTGGCCGTCGCGGACGCGCCATTGGCGCTCGCTGTTATGGTGATGGCCTGCTGGAGAGCCCCGGTCGGAGCAGTTGACGTGTTGACGGTAAGTTCGATGGGTCCGTTTTGCACCGCCCCGTACGCGAGGTTACTGCCAATGGTCTGATCGCTGGTGGTGAGGTTGGAGGTTCCGACAAACCAGGTTGTGCCCGTCTGCGCCGCGGAGTTGAGCCGCGCGCTCAGATTCCAATTGGTGCACGTTCCCGTGCACGTCGCTTCGGCGTTCAGACTCGTTGAGAGTTGGTAGGTGCGACCACTCGAGTAGCTGGCGCACGATGTTGCAGCGCTCAGGCTTGCCTGCCCAAGGTCGATCGCCGCCGCGTTCGAATTCGAGTTCACCAACGTGCAGGCGCCGCTACTGGTCAGCAGCACTATCGCAATCGTGGTGGTAGCGTCGACCTGGAGGATGAGTTCGGTACTTCCGGGCGACGCGGTAACGCCAGAAGCGCGCCCCACTCCGCCAAGAAGGAGCGCCAAGAGCAGCGTGACTGCGCAGTGGCGGCCCATTGATTGACTCCACGTTGGCTGATCTAGCCGGCGCTGCCTGCGCCGGCTCATTTGCAAGTGACCGCCTTCTTAGTTTGCGGTCGCCGTGAAATTCACGTTCGAATTGATCACGGTACCGCTTGCAATGCTAAACGGAACCGTTAGCGCAAGCGTGTGGGTCGCGTTGGTGGCGTAGGCGCCGG
>JBEKBR010000020.1:0-62653 GCA_050015295.1 Candidatus Aquilonibacter sp.
TCCCTCGACTACGCTTCGCTACGCTCGGGATGGCAAAGCGTTGACCACGGCGGCGCAGTCGGCGCAGATCGAGGGATGCGCGGGGTCCGCACCGAGCTCGCGGAACTTCCAGCACCGAGCGCACTTCTCGCCGTGCGCCGGATAGATCGCAAATTCGAGATCGTCGCCGTCGGATTTACGCAAGTCGAGCTGCGAAACGACTAACGCATCGCGCAGGTTGTCGCCCAGCGCCGCAAGCGCGTCGTAGTGGGCCGCGGGTGCAGAAAGCTCGACACGTGCTTCGAAATCGCGAATCGGCGATGCCGCGACGCGCGAACGCAGCTCGCGCAGCGTCTCCCACAGTTCGAGTTCGCTCGCTTTCGCGCGTACCGGTGAGCCGAATGCCGCGTCGAAGACGCTATGCTCCTCACCGCGCAAGGCTTCGGGAATCTCTTGCCATGCTTCTTCCGCGGTGAACGAAAGCATCGGTGCCACCGTGGTGAGCAAACGCTTGAGCGTGTAGAGCAGCGCTGATTGCGCGCTGCGGCGCCGGTGGCTGTTCTCGGCAAGCGAATAGAGCGGATCCTTGGAGGCGTCGAAATAAAAGCTCGACATCGCACTCTCGAAAGCGACGATGCGCAAGTAGGCATCGTGGATCGCGAAGGTTTGATAGAGTGCCTTGACTTCAGCGACGAACGTATCGGTCACGTCGCAGGCAAGGCGATCGAGCGGCTCCATCCGTTCGCGTGAAAGAACGTCGGCCGGCTGCAGATCGTAGAGATTACCGAGCATGAAACGGATGCGATTGCGGACGTTACGATAGACGCGTCCGACCTGCTCGACCACGTTGGGCCCGAAGCGCACGTCGTCGACGAACTCGACCGATGCCGACCACAAGCGCAGCACGTCCGCGCCCCACTTGTTCATGGCGTCGACCGCGTCGATCCCCGTGCCGCGCGACTTCGACATCGGACGCCCTTGCTCGTCGTTTACCCAGCCGTTCTTGACCACGCGTTTGTACGGTGCACCGCCTTTGATCGCGACACCGGTCAAGAGCGAACTGCGGAACCAGCCGCGAAACTGATCGCCCCCCTCGAGATACATATCGCACGGCCACGGGATGCCGTCATGGCCGAGTACCGAGAGGTGCGTCACGCCCGACTCGAACCAGATGTCGACGATGTTCTTCTCTTTTTCAAAGGTCGTGCCGCGGCACTTCGGACAGTGAAAACCCGCCGGCAGGTACGTTTCGACCGGATCGGTCCACCACGAACCGGCGCCAACCTCGGCAAAACGCTTCGCCACATTACGCGCGACCTGCGGGTCGAGAATCGATTCGTTGCACGCGGTGCAGATCAGCGCGGGTATGGGCGTGCCCCAGATGCGCTGGCGCGAGACGCACCACTCCGGATGTGTTTCGATCATCTGGCGTTGGCGCGCGCGTCCCCACTCGGGCACGTAGTCGACGCCGTCGACAGCTTCAATCGCGCGCGCGCGCAAACGATTTTGATCCATCGCGATGAACCACTGTGCGGTCGCGCGGAAGATCACCGGGTTGTGACAACGCCAGCAGTGCGGATAGGAGTGTTCGTACTCTTGCGCTGCGAAGAGCGCGCCGCTGGCGCGCAGGTCCTCAATGATTTGCTTGTTGGCCTTGAAGATGAACATGCCGGCGTACGGCCCGGCTTCCTTCGTGAAGTGACCCGCGGCGTCGACCGGATTGAGGATCGGCAGACCGTACTTGACTCCGGTGTCGAAGTCATCGGCGCCGTGACCTGGTGCCGTGTGTACGGCGCCGGTTCCCGTCTCGAGATCGACGTAGTCAGCGAGCACCACCAGCGAATCGCGATCCATGAACGGATGCCGCACGCGCGTACCGTCAAGCCGTTCACCCGCAACGGTTGCGAGCAATTCCGCATCCGCAAACCGTTCGCCGAGCGCCTTGGGCGCGAGGGCCGTCGCGAGGATGAGCAACTCGTCGCCGAGACGATAGAGCCCGTAGCTCGCATCCGCGCGCAACGCAATCGCGACGTTGGCCGGAAGCGTCCACGGCGTCGTCGTCCAGATTAAAACAGAGGTGCGTTCGCTTGCGCTTACCCCGAAAACCGCGAGTATGTCTTTACGCTGGTCGTCGTTCGCGGTGAAGCGCACGTAGACCGACGGCGAGATCTTCGGCTCGTATTCGATCTCGGCTTCAGCGAGCGCGGTTTCGTCGTGGACGCACCACAGCGTCGAGCGCAAGCCCTTGTAGAGCTGGCCCTTCTCCGCGAGATCGGCGAGCGCGTTGACGATCGTCGCTTCGAACGACGGATCGATCGTGCGGTAGGGCCGGTCGAAGTGACCGAACGTGCCCATGCGCTGCCGCGCGTCGCTCTGGCGCGCTAGCCAATACAGCGCCCGCTCTTTGCACTGCTCGCGCAGTTCGAGCGGATCGATCGCGTGAAAATCTTTGACGCCTAGGAACTTGAGCGTCTCGAGTTCGATCGGCAGCCCGTGCATATCCCAGCCCGGAATGAAGTCCGCCCATTTGCCGTCGAGCAACGCGATCTTCACGAACATGTCTTTGAGCACCATGTTCAAGAAGTGCCCCATGTGCAGCTCGCCGTTGGCGTAGGGCGGTCCGTCGTGCAGAATCCACGGGCCGTTCTTACGATTGGCTTCGAGACGGCGCTCGTAGACGCGCTGCGCGCGCCACCACGCGATGCGATCCGGCTCGCGCTTGGGCAGCTCGGCCTTCATCGGAAAGTCGGTTTGGGGTAATCGTAAAGTATCGCGGTAATCGCGTTCGACGGTCTCGCTCATGGGCCGCCGAGTAGTTCGCCGAGCACGTCGAAATTTCGTGCCGCGGCCGCGCGGATCGTTTCGACCTGGGCCCGCAATGCGGCGGAGAGCTCGTCGCGCTGCGACATCAGTCGGTCGACCAGCGCGTCGACCGCCGGATCGGGGGGCGCAAGGCGCCCAGGCGTCCACAACGGCTCGAGCGGATAGTGCAGGTCCTCGCTCAACGCCGTGACCTTGGGGTCGTACGGGATCGTCAAGAACGGCACCGCAAAACGTGCGGCGAGAATCAAAGCGTGTAGACGCATGCCGATGACGACGCGCGCCCCGCGCAGAATCGCTGCCGCGCGTGCGAGCGAACATTCGGGCAGAAGCATCGGCGCACTCTTACACAAGCGAATGATCGTCGTCGAGACTTCGGCATCGGCCGCGCCGCCCATCGGCAGAAAGGCAACGCGAACGCCGTGCGCGAGCGCAAGGCGATCGACCGCGCGCGCGATCGCGTGCTGCCCGTCGCGCAACGTCGTAACCTTGCGCACGCTGACGATTGCATACGGCTCGCTGCCCAGGCCCTCGGTGGAAAGATCGACATCTTCCACCGG
The DNA here is from genome assembly GCA_050015295.1 of Candidatus Aquilonibacter sp. Taxonomy (GTDB): domain Bacteria; phylum Vulcanimicrobiota; class Vulcanimicrobiia; order Vulcanimicrobiales; family Vulcanimicrobiaceae; genus Aquilonibacter. The sequence goes on from JBEKBR010000020.1 coordinate 3,360, forward strand.
AAGGTCGTAGAGAAAGACCGGATCGGCGGTTTTCTCGACCGACGTCTGCGGCAAAAGCGTTTGCAGCAGTTTCAGCGAGCGCGCGTCGCGCACGGTCGCGCGGTCGAGTCCGCGACAAAAACTGCGCACGACGATGCGTCCGAGCAAATCAAGCGGTCCGATCGACTGCGCGAAAATCATCGACTTGCGGCGTTGGCGAATCGCTTCGCGCAGAATACCGGCGTAGTAGATGATGCTGCGCGCGCTGGTTGCGGTCTGCAAGAGGCCGCCGCCACCCGAGAGCACCACGTCGGCGCGGCCAATCGCTTCGCGTACGCTGCGCATGCTCCAGCGTGGCGTTGCGTCCACCCCATAACTCTTCGCCGTGGCCTCGGGCGTGGCCGAGAGCACGTCGAGCTGCAGCGCCGGGAATCGCGCACGCAGCTGTGCGACGATCACCTCGAGTAGCGCCTCGTCGCCAAGGTTACCGAACCCGTAATAGCCCGAAAGCAATACACGCACGGCGATATATCCAGATGGCAAGAAGACCGATGAGCGCGCCGACGATCAAACCGTTACCGGTTCGCTGAAGCGAGATCGCCAGCGGCGTGTGCAGATGCGAATAGGTATCGAGCACGTCGCCGATCCCGACACCGGCGCCGAGCGCAAGCAGCCAGCCCACGACGCGCCGGTGCGCAACCGTCAACGCGGGCAAGAGCATGAGCGCCGGAAACCCGATGAGGAACTCCTTAAAGCGCGGGCGCACGCTGAGGACGACGCTGAGCTGATGGCGCAACACCAGCTCGAAGTGCGATGGCGCAATATCGCTTTGATTCCCGCTGCGCGCGAGGAGCAGCGCGCCCGCCGCAATGATGACCAGGCCCACGAAGAGCTGGTAGACGCGCACCGGCGCGGCAAACACGTCGGACGGCCGTTCGATCCCGGAATTGAACCGGCGATCGAACAAATACAGACAGAGTGCGATCAAGGGCGGCAGCGCAAGGACGAGCCGCACGCCGCGGAAGCGTTCGATCTCCTCCATCGTGAGCGGCGAACTCATGATCCCGACAACTACCAGCGCACCGAGCAGCGTCACGCCGGTTGCGAGCAGCGTCCAGCCCAAGCTGCGCACGAGCTGATCGGAAAACCGCGGCGCCGGCTCTTCGCTGAAGGCTTTAGCGATCGCGAGAAACGCCGCCGTCGCAAAGAGCAGCGCGCCCACCAGCGCAATGAGCGAGCGGGCGAAAAGATCGTGGTGAATCGCGACGCCGGCGAGATAGAGCACGACCGTGAGCGCATAGGCGGTGTACGCGAGCCACGGACGATACCAGCCAAAGATGCCGAGCAGCAGCACGAAGATCGACGGAACTGCCAGCGCTGCAATACCAACGAGGATGCGGTTATCGCCGCGGTAGAGCGGAATAGGCGTCGCGCGGCCCAGTTTAAAGTGGTGGGCCTTGAGTTGATCGGCGATCTCCTTGACCATCTCGACGTTGGTCGCCTCGATCGAAAGGTCGCCGTCCTGATGTTCCCACGGCCGCAAGTACACCACGCGAATGTTCCGCTCGCGCACGCCGAGCACGTAGCGCGCGACCACATCGTCGAGCGTGATCTTGTCTAATTCGGTTCGCGCAATCGCTTGCACGCGCACCGTTTGACCGTCGATATCTTTGGCCAGCGTCTCGCTACCCTTTTGGATCTGCGTGTCGTCGTACGTTTCGATCGTCCCAAAATTGAACGGCATCTTCGACTTGGCGCCATGCGCTTTGAACGCGGCGGCGGCATCGTCGAGATGGTCCGGATAACCGAACACCTGATTGCGCAATCCGAAGAAGATGATGGTCGAGACCTTGGGGTCTTGCGCCAGCACCGCGTCGAAGGCCGCGTTCATCTGTGGGAGCGCGTACCGTTCATCGTTCTGGAAGCGCGGAACCAGCAGCAGTCCCAGGCGCTTCGCGAGCGCAATTTGATCGGCGGGTATGCCGACCGCCGTCGCGTTGAAATAGTCGATCTGCGTGCGCACTTCGAGAACCCACGGCTTGCTATTGCGCAACACGCGCACCGTCTTGCGCTCGAAATGTAGCGCAAGTTGCTGCCGATAACGCGCGTAGGCCGCCGGATCGTCAACGATCAGATAGACCGCGTTGCGCGCGATCTTATTGGTTCGTACGAGTTGTGCCAGGAGCGGATCGGCAATCGGCGAGATCCGCGCCTGATTGATCAGCGCTGCACCGGTCGTCGCGTAGGTGCGCCCGTCGTCGCCAACGTTTGCGCCGAGTTCTTCGGTGAGCGCGAGCGACGTCAGACCGGCGCGCCGTAGGGCTACGAGGAATGCGGCGGGATTGTAATTGTAGGAGCGTGCCAATGCGACGAAATCGGTATAGTCCATCGCGATCTCGACGCGACGCGTCTGCGACTCGGTGTGGAAGCGGAAGACCGCCACCACCAGCGAGGCAAGCAGGGCCACGAGTAAAATTAGCGCGGCATAACGCGGACGGACATCGGGACGGATCACGGGGGAGGGGTGTTCGCGCTGCGCATGCCGGTACCCCCACAATACATAAAGGCTCGCGTAGCGAGCCTTTATGCCGTCGCGTATGCGGTTGCCCGCATACCGGGTGTGGGCGACGTCTTTATGCGGAGTGTCTCACAGCGAAAATGCCCACGTTTCTAAACGCTGTGGAAGTAATTCTTCCGTGTTTATTACTCTAGCAGACCCCAACCTTCTGCGAAAGCAGTCAGGCGCATATTTTTACACGCCGCTTAGGCTGGCCAGTGCGGCGCCCGCTTGTCGATGAAGGCCCCTATGCCTTCCTGTGCATCCTCGAGTTGGGCATTACTAACCATGACAGTTTTGGTGAAATCGTAGGCCGCCGCCTCGCTCAGTTCGAGCTGGCGGTAAAAGGCGGCTTTCCCGAGGCCAACCACCGCCCGGCTGGCCGCGGCAATCTGCTCCGCCAGCGCCAGGGTCGCGGCTCGCAGCGTCTCGGGCGGGACGACCGCATTGATCAGGCCCCAGTCGAGCGCCGTCGGAGCGTCGATCGGTTCGCCGGTGAGGAGCATCCGCATGGCGCGCTTGCGGCCGATGTCGCGGCTCAGCGGCACCATCGGGGTGCTACAGAACAGGCCGATTCGCACGCCAGGGGTGGCGAACCGCGCCTGGGTCGAGGCAACGGCCAGATCGCACGCCGCCACCAGCTGACAGCCGGCGGCGGTGGCCAGGGCGCCGACCTCGGCGATCACCGGTTGCGGGGCCGCCTCGATCGCCGCCATGAGCGCTACGCACTGATCGAAGATGTCGGTATATGCTGCCTCGTCGCGGCCACGGAGCTCGCGCAGGTCGTGTCCAGCCGAGAAGGCGGCCCCTTCGCCGGCGAGGATGATCGCCCGGACGGTGCGGTCGCCGCTCAGCGCGCGCAGAGCATCCGTCAACTCCCGCATCATGGCGAGGGACAGCGCGTTGCGACGCTCGGGCCGGCGCATCGTCACGATCGCCGCCGCTCCCTCGCGCTCGATGCTTATCTCTTTAAGGGCTTCTATCATGACTATGGTCCCCCGACGACATTGGACCGGAGATGTGGGCGATGACGGGCTCGAACCGCCGACCTTTGCCTTGTAAGGGCACTGCTCTCCCAGCTGAGCTAATCGCCCGGGACTTGGGGCCTTCGCAACCTGCGGCACGCTTGCCGGGCCGGATGCGTTGTTCTTCTACGGGAACGTCTCGTCCAGCCTAGTATGACACCGAACTTTCGCGCCGCCTTCAGCGGCGAGCGGCGGAACGTGCCCCTCGCTCGAAATGCCATTGCGGGGTTCGCGCGCATCTGTGGCTTCACGTTAGAAGAGATCGCCGACATTCGCATTGCGTCGGGCGAAGCCTTGAGCAATGCGGTCGAGCACGGCTCCAACCGCCGCTCGAGCGGTTTCTCCGTGCGTTGCTCCTTCGATGAAGACGAGCTGACGATCGAGATCCGCGACAATGGCGACGGCTTTCTTGCAACCAGTACGATCACGTCGAGCGAGTCACCGGAAGAACCGGAACGGGGCTTTGGCATCCTGCTGATGCGCCGGCTCATGGACCGCGTCTCATTCGAAAAGAATGGCACGTGCGTCCGCTTAACGCGGCACAAAGCGAGCTGATTCGAGCGCTACGGCGTTCTTACGGCTGCGATCTTCTTCTGCAAGAAATCGAGTGCGGCACGCAACTGCGGGTCCTTCATCGGATCGCCGAAGCGTGCGTCGTGAGGCTCGGCTATAGCAAGATCCGGCTCGATGCCCTTGAGATTGATATCGTGCCGATTGGGCGTCAGGTAATGCGCCGTCGTAATTTTAATCGCAGCACCGTCGGCCAGCGGCGTTAGCGTCTGCATCACGCCCTTGCCGAACGTTCGCGTTCCGATGAGTGAGGCAATGCCGTCGTCTTGCAACGCGCCCGCCGTGATTTCCGAGGCGGAGGCGGTGTACTCGTTGACCAGCACGGTCACCGGCACGTCGACTTGCACGCCGTCGTCGTCGGCCGTTACCGTTGTGTCCGGACCGCCGCGTTCTTCAACCGTTAGCAACGGTTTGTGCGCGATGAAACGCTCGCTGATCTGCAACGCTGACTCGACGTAACCGCCGCCGTCATTGCGAAGATCGAGCACGAGCGCTTTAGCGCCGGCGGCTTTCACGCGCGAGATCGCGGCATCGAATTCGTCGGGCGTGCTCTGTCCGAAGGCCAGCACGTACACGTAACCGATCGAGCCGGGAAGAATCTTGTAGACAACCGTCGGAGGTTCAATTTCGCTGCGTGAGATCGACACGTCCACCGGCGCGCTGCTACGTACCAGCCCGAGGTGGACGCTCGTGCCGGGCTTGCCGCGCAAGAGCTTGCTCGCCGCGTCGGTGGTGAAGCCTTTGGTCGATTGACCGTCGATCGTCGCAATCGTGTCACCCGGCTGGAGTCCGGCGCGATCCGCCGGCGTACCCGGCACGACATACGACACGTCGATCAACCCAGTCGCCTCGTCGGGCGCAATCAATACCCCGATGCCGGAAATTTTCTCCGGGTCGAGTGCGTCCTTGAACGCCTTATACTCGTCAGGCGTCATGAATTGCGTGTAGCGATCGTCCACCGCTTTCGCCATTGCACCAATTGCTGCATATGCGTAGTCGGTCGTCGAGCCATGCGCGCTGGCGGCCGCATCGGCGACCGCACTATCCAGCGCCGCGACCGTCGTCTGCGCGTCGTCGCTGGCGTGAATCGGCGCAACATCGATCCGTGCACCGTGTTTGTGCGCGAGATCGATCAGCGCTTCGCGGGCTTTATCGACCAGGATCTGCGGATCGACCGGACGATACGACGACGTCGACAGCAGATGATAGCTCTCGCTGATATCTTGCGCGGTCGCAGAAGGCAGCGGCGCCGATGCCGCCGCCGGCAGTGCGGCAGCCAGACATAGAACAATCGCGCCGAGGGCGGCGCGGAGGCGAGAGGTGGGTGGCACGTATATTTCTCCAAAGAGACGAATGCAAGCAGCTTGCAACCGAGGCGTGTTGTAGATCTTAGATACCGTGTGTTCGATCTTATCTGAGAACGGCCGCCTTCGCTCCCCTCTTGTTCCACATTTGAAAGTCTTTTAACTTTGTCATGCAGAGTCTAACCGAGCTCGAGATCCGCGGAATGACCTGCGCCTCCTGTGCCGCGCACGTCACCCGGGCGCTCCGCGATGTGCCCGGCGTCGAGGATGCCGCCGTCAACCTCGCGACCGAGCGCGCCACCGTCCTGCACGGCAGCTTGGATCCGCATGACCTGGTAGCGGCGGTCGAACGTGCCGGGTACGAAGCCAGCACCGAACTCGACGAGGATCGCTTCGCCGCCGAGCGCCTGGCCGAATTGCAGCGCCGCGGCCGGCTGCTCGCTTTGGCAATTGCGCTCACCGTGCCGACCGTCGCGATGGCGATGTTCGCGCCCGATTTTCCGGCGAAGAACGCGCTGCTTGCCGTTTTGGCGCTACCAGTCTGGCTCGTGGTCGGTTGGGAGTTCCACCGCGCCGCGCTGGCCGCGCTGCGCTCCGGTACCGCGACGATGGATACGCTCATTTCGCTCGGCTCGACCGCCGCTTACCTTTTGAGTGTCTACGACGCCGTGCGCGGTGGCGCGACCTATTTCGATACCGCAAGTGCGATCGTCACGCTCATCTATGCCGGCAAATATCTCGAGGCGCGCGCACGCGTCAAGAGTTCGAATGCCATGCGTTCGTTGCTCGAGCTGCGTCCGCCGCTCGCCCGCCGCCGTACCGCCGACGGCGCAACCGAAGAGATCGCCGTCGAGCTCGTGCGTACCGGCGATGACCTTGTGGTCGCGCCCGGCGAACGCATTCCCGTCGACGCCGTCGTACTCGAGGGCACAAGCGCCATCGACCGCTCGATGCTTACCGGCGAAGCGATGCCGATCGACGTGCAACGCGATTCACTCGTCGAACAAGGTACGCTCAATACAAGCGGTGCGCTTGTCATTCGCGCGACCGCGGTCGGCGCAGGTACGCAGCTCGCCGGCATCATCGAGATCGTGCGCCATGCGCAAGGCTCGACGCCGCCGGTGCAACGGCTTGCCGATCGAGTCGCCGGGATCTTCGTGCCCGCGATCATGGTGATCGCGCTGCTGACATTCGCCGGCTGGTGGCTGCTCGCGCACCGCAGCCTTGCGGACGCGATCGTCACCGCAGTCGCCGTGTTGATCGTCGCTTGTCCGTGCGCGCTTGGCCTTGCAACGCCAACCGCGATCATCGCCGGTATCGGTGTCGCCGCACGGCGCGGCGTGCTCTTCAAAGATTCGAGCGCGCTCGAACGAGCGGCACGCGTCACCACCGTGATCTTCGATAAGACCGGTACGCTCACGCGTGGAACACCCACCGTCGTCGCGAGCAGCAGCGATGCCGCGCTCGCACTCGCCGCGGCGGTCGAATCGCCGTCGACGCATCCGCTGGCTCGCGCCATTGTCGCTGCCGCACGCGAACGTTCGCTGCCGATTGCGACCGCGCGGGAGGTCTACGCGATCGCGGGTAGCGGCATCCACGGCCGCGTCGATGCGCACGAAGTAACGATCCGTGCAGCTGCCGATGGAAACGGCAGCGGCGCGACGCGCGTCGAGGTTATGCGCGACGGCACGCCGGTCGGATCGATCGATCTGCGCGACGAGATACGCACCGAAGCGCTGGCGGCCGTGCAACGTTTACGCGACCTCGGCGTGCGGACTGCGCTGGTCAGCGGCGATGCCGATGGCCCGGTGCGCGAAACCGCCGCCGCCGCCGGTATCGCCCAGTTCTACGCGCGCGTTGCGCCGGAAGGGAAGGCCGACATCGTCCGTGACTTCCAGGCCGCGGGCGAACACGTCGCGTTTGCCGGCGACGGCATCAACGATGCGCCCGCGTTGGCCGTCGCGGACATCGGCTTTGCGATGGGCACTGGAACCGGAGTCGCACTGCAAACGGCGGGTGCGGCGTTGCTCACCAGCGATCCGGGTGCCGTCGCCGATGCGATCGCCGTCGCGCGCGCGACGCAGCGCACGATAACGCAGAACCTCTTTTGGGCCTTCGCGTATAACGTCGTGCTCGTGCCGCTCGCAGCGTTCGGGATCGTGCAACCGACACTCGCCGCAGCCGCGATGGGACTGTCGAGTCTCTTCGTCGTGGGAAACTCGCTACGCCTCAGCGCGAACCGGCACGTTGTAGCCGATCCATGATAGCGGCGCCGACGCCCTCCATCGGGAGCCGTTCTGCATCGATGCGTACGGCGCCCGATGCATCGAGCTCGTGCAGATATTCAAAAAGATGCGCAGCCGCTTCGCGCAGGTCGCCCGCGGCACTGAGCACGCGAGTGTTGCGATAGCCGGCGACCGGCGTGCGAAAGGCGAGCAGCGCCGCGCCGGCGCGTTCACTTTCCGGCACGCGTGCGGGATCGCTCACGATGCGAATCGGCGTGTGCGGCGCGTAGTGTTGCGACAAGCGACCCGGTGCGAGCGGCCGCACTTCGTCCGAGAGTTCGCGCGCGAGCGGACCGATCGACGCTTCGATCGCCTCTACCGGAATCGCACCGTGCCGCAGCAATGTCGGACGCGGCTCGAGCATCACGATCGTCGATTCGAGGCCGTGCTCGGTTGGGCCGCCGTCGATGATGCAATCGATGCGATCGTCCAGCATTCGTTCGACGTGTTCGGCTTGCGTCGGACTCAGATAGCCAAACGGATTGGCGCTTGGCGCGGCAATCGGCGTCGCCGCGCGCTCGATCAGCGCTCGCGCGACCGGATGCGCCGGCATCCGCACAGCGACCGTCGGTAGTCCGGCGGTAACCAGCTCGGGGACTTTAGCACGCTTGCTCAACACGATCGTCAGCGGACCGGGCCAGAACGCGCGAATCAACGCGCGCGCGGTCGCGGGAATCTCTTCGGCAACGCGCTCGAGCATCGCCTCATCGGTGACGTGCACGATCAGCGGATCGAACGCAGGCCGCGCTTTGATCTCGAAAATGCGTGCGACCGCGCGCGCATCAAATGCGTTCGCGCCGAGCCCATAGACCGTTTCCGTCGGAAACGCAACGACCCCGCCGCCACGTAAGAGCGCGGCCGCACGGTCGAGGTTTTCCGATGTCGCCGGGACGACGGGCACGCAGCTTAGTGCGATTGACGCCGCGTAACGGAGAGAACCTCGACTTGGATGTACGATCCTGCCGACACGTTGACATCCTGGTGATTGTTCTTAGCGAGTAGAAACCCGCCCGCAGCACCGACGGCGCCTCCGGCGCTCCCGCCGAAGAGCGTCTTGCCGATCGCGTTGCCGACTAGCATGCCGGCAAGCGCCCCGCCGGCTTCCTTTGCCGCGTTGTTCTTCGTCTGAACGTTCACGTTTGTGACGCGACTATCAATCGTGTAGCGAGCGCCGTTGCCGTTGACCAACTCGGTGAAGCGAAAGCGAATCTTACCCGGCGTTCCCTGTCCGGCCTTTTGGACCGAGTACACGTAGCCGTACAGCGTTGCGTTGTGAACGGAGCCGCTGCCGTCATCGTTCCTGACGTTCGAAACGGTAACGGACTGGCCGGCATAGGCGTGATTGCTGGAATAGTTGCCGTTGATCGTTCCGTCGAGCAGCGTACCTTGCGTCAAAGCCGCGCTCGCACCAATCGCGGTTACGAACAGAAGTGCGATCAGCGTGATGATCGTGATGCGAAGCCGCATGCCACGTCCTCCTCTGGAAGCAATGAAAAAGGGCCCGTTCTTGTTCGGACCCTTTACCCACGAATCAGATGGAAGCCTACTGGATCGTGTAGACCGGGACTTTGCCCTTCACCAGCGAGACCTTGATGGTGTCGTTTGCTTTCACTTTGCTAAAGTCGACGCCTTGCGCGATCAGCGTCGTCTCGACGCCGTTTTGCATCAGGACGAGCAGATGCTGCGCGTCTTCGACCTTCTCGACTTTGCAGACGTACGTGCCATCAGGAACGAGCGACGGGTCCACGAGCGCAGCCGAAGCCGCGATCGGGAGCAGGGCGACCAGCGCAAAAAGCGCCGGACATATAATTGAGCGCACGAGATTCCTCCGAAAGTTCTACGCCCGCCAGCATGGCGGGACCCGCCTCCAGAAGCATACGACACAAGGAGCACCCTGGCACGCCTGGGCCGCCATTCTTTACAATGCGGCGCCCTGGGGACGCCGGAAACGTGCGGGCGGGCCTATTGGACCGCGAGAACCGGAACTTTGCCCCGCACGATCGAGATTTTGATCGTATCGTTTGGCTTACACTTGCTGAAATCGGCCGTGCCCTGAGCGACGAGTACGGTTTCGACACCGTTTTGCATCATCACGAGCGCGTGCTGCCCGTCTTCGACCTTTTCAACCTTGACGGTATACGTGCCGTCGGGCATGAGCGAGGCATCGATAACGGCAGCTGGTGCGATCGCTGGAATCAGCGCGCCGAGGATAAACGCGGCGATAGGGATTGAGCGCATTCGATAATCTCCAAAATATTGTGTCGAACGCTAATATATCGTCGCGCCGTCGCGGGCGATGCGACAAAAGAGACATCGCCTTGTGGCAGAGGCGGATTCTTTACAATGTGACTATCGACACGTCGCCCTGCTCGGTCAGCATGAAGACCAGCGGGCTCGCGGCGGCGTTGCGCAGCGGATTGCTCACGTGTCCCGAACCGCTCGTGACGTCGTAGTGCGCTTTAAATCCAGCCGGGACGCTCAAGTGGAGGCTCCCGTTCGAAGCCTCCAGGCGAATCAGGCTGCCTCGCCAACCGGGCGCCAGCGTCGCGCTCACGTTCCCGGTGTCGACGGTAAGTGTCACCGACGTGTGTGCATTCGTGACTGCGATATTGCCCGCCGCGGCGTAGGCGGTCAACTGCGCGGCAGCGCCGTCGACGACGATGTCGCCTTCGCCGTCGTAGAGCTGCATCGAAGCCGGCACGCTGTCAACGTGAATGCGTCCGGAGTTCTCACGCAAGTCGAGGTGCACGCCGGCGGGATACTGTAACTGCAATTCATAGCCGCTTGCGCCGACGAACGGCAGAATGTTTTGACTCGGTCCGGTGATCGAGACGTTCAGACGCGAACCGCTGCGCGAGGTGTTGAGCGTCATCGGCGGAGTCGACGGGCCGCTGTCAACGACGTGAAATTTTATGCTCGTGAGTCCCGCAACTGGGATCACGTGGATCGACCCACTCACGTTGAGCCGCAGCGTCGTCGCCGATCCCATCGGAAGTTCGCGATCGGTCACCTGCGCCGATGCGCGAGGCGCAATCGCTAGAACGAGCGCGCCGAAAAGCACCGCGGTCAGTACTCGCTTCATTGTGACCCCCCCGCAACCGTCGACTGGTGCCGCGCAACGAGCAAGCTCGCAAGTTCCTCGGCTTGCGCGCGAATCTCCGGCATCGCCGTCGTCTCGATCAGCGTGCCGTATCGGACCGGACCGATTGCAAATACCGCCGTTGAATCAACGCCATCGCCGTTGCGCAGCGCGCCACTCGGGGCGACGTCGACGCCGATGCCGGTTTCTAGCGGATGCATCAACCCCTGTGCGAGCAGGTTGCCGATCAGCGGGTTCTCCAATTGCCGGAAATCGTGCGCCGGTCCACTGCAGTTGATGACACGACCGACTTCGAGTTCGAGGGTGCGCTCTTCGCTGCGCAGACGAATCGGCACGCGCAGGCCGCGCTCCGTTTGCGCAAAGGTTCCGGTACGCCCGGCCAGCATGCGCAGCCCCCCAGACGAGATTTCATCGGCGATCGTCTTTGCAACCTCGGGCGCCATGCGGTGCCGGTGCACGTTCCAATAGGGCATCACATGACGCACGAAACGACGCTGGTCGTTTACCGAGAGCGCCTGCCATAGCACGTTCGTGCGCGGGCGCAGACTGTCGAGCGCCGCTCGCCATGCCCGCGGGCGCGTCGCAACCGCGCGAAACGCATCGAGAAGATCGTGCATCGAGGTCGCATCCGGGTTCGCGTCCGGTGGGGAATCGAAGAGCCGGTGTTCGTGCGGGAGCAGGCCACGCCGCGAAACCATCCAGGTCGTGCCGCGGTGCCCGTTGCTGCGCAATCCAATCACCGCATCGACAGCGGTTAGACCGGTACCGAGCAGCAGCACCCCTTCATCCGGATCGGCGGGAGTCAGCGCGCGATCCTCCCAGGCCGAAGCGAAGAATCGTTCTCCGGAAACGATATCGGCGGTGGCCCGGAACCATGGCGCCGGGCTCGCGTTGCCGGTTGCAAGAACGAGCACGTCACCGTGAAGCACGCGTCCGTCTTCGCAGATCGCGCGCACGCCGGAGTTTTCAACCGTAGCAGCGAGGATCGTCGACCGTTCGTACTGGAAGCGATCGCCTGCAAATGCGCGTGCTTTGCCCACGATCGCTTCAAGGTAGTCGCCGTACACCGGTCGCGGGACGAAGGACGCTGCGTTATACCGGTCGCCGAAGCGCTCGCGTAAGAAGGCCACGAAATGTTCGGGATCCTCGGCAAACGCTGACATGCGACCCGCCGGAACGTTGAGCTGATGTTCTTGATGCGACGTCGAGTACGCCATACCGCGCCCGAGATGCTCGCGCGGATCGACGACGACCACGTGGGCGTCGGGGCTTTTGCGAACCAAACGCGTCGCCAAGAGCGCGCCGCTCGCACCCCCGCCGGCGACGATCGTCGTGAATTTAGGCATCGTAGCGGAGGTCAACGCGGCGCGCAGACCACCAGCCATCGCCGTCATCGGCAAAAGCTTGCGCGCTCTTCAAATCGCCGCCGTAAACGTGCAACGAATGCGCGACGGTGTCCCCACCATTGCCAAAGTCGTGATACTCGAGCGGTGGGATCAAAACGCCGACCGTCCCGCGACCGGAAACGCGGTGCATACCGCGCTCGAAACGGTATCGGCCATCGGCGCCGCGGTCCGTCAAACGAAACATCGTCTCGCTCATGACGCCGTCGACGACGATCTCTGCGCCCCACAAGCCGGCGTGATCGTGCAGCGGACTGCCTTGGCCCGGCGCCCAGCTCATCCCCACGACGACAAATCGGTCATCCGGATCGTGCCAGATCAACTTGCGCGAGTAGTGGTCGGCGCCGGCGGGCGCAAATAACTCGGGCGTGAACGCGCCTTGCTCGCAGAGCTGGGCGAGCACGCCGGCGAGCGAGGTCACTCGATCGTCCCGGACTGCCCGCGCGATCGGGGCAATCAGATCCGTCAGGGGAGCGTCCGCACCGAGCGTTTTCATGACCATTTAGATATCGGCACGATGCCGAGGGCCACCTAGGACGCGAGCTCCGATGCGGTCAGACCCATCAGATCGGCGATCAGCTTGCGGTCGGCTAAGAGCGTCGACGCTTCGCCGTGGTAGACGATCCGGCCGGCGTCCATCACGTAGGCACGGTCGGCAATTTTGAGCGCGAGTAGCGCGTTCTGCTCGACCAGCACAATTGCGACCCCGCGCGCTTTGAGCTCGACCAGAATCCGGTACACTTCCTCGACGATCAACGGCGCGAGCCCCTGCGAGGGCTCGTCGACGAGCATCAGATCGGGATTCGAAACGAGCGCACGCCCGATTGCCAACATCTCTTGCTCGCCGCCCGAGAGCCGTCCAGCTTTGCGTCCGATCAGCTCCTTGAGTTTGGGCAGATGCTCGAGCACGCGCGCGATCGACCATTCGCCTTTGCGTCCATTCTCAGCGAGCTGCAGGTTCTCGAGCACCGAGAGTTGCGGAAACATGCGTCGTCCTTCGGGCACGTAGCCAACGCCCATGCGCGCCACACGATAACAGGATTTTCCGGCGATGGCCGCGCCGTCGAAGACGATCGTGCCGCTGCGCGGCCGCGTCAGCCCCAAAATGCTGCGCAGCGTCGTGCTCTTGCCCGCGCCGTTGAGCCCGAGCAACGCGACGAGTTCGCCTTTGTTGACCTTCAGCGAGACGTCGTGCAGAATGTGGCTCTTGCCGTAATAGGTGTTGAGACCCTCGACGGCGAGAAATGCGTCAGACATTTTCGATCACTTCTCTTCCGATGTAAGCTTCTTTCACAGCATCGTTGCTGCTGATTTCGGCCGGCGTGCCTTTGGCCAGCGTCTTGCCGCGGTCGAGCACCATGATGTGTTGCGCGAGTGAAAGCACGACGCGCATGTTGTGCTCGACGAAGAGCACAGTCAGTCCGAGCTCGCTGTGCAATTTGCGAATCACCTCGACGACGCGCGTCGTCTCAGCGTGCGCTAGTCCGGCCATCGGCTCATCGAGCATTACCAGGACCGGATCGGTCGAGAGGCTCATCGCGATCTCGCACAGTCGCTGGCTGCCGTGCGCGAGTTCGGCGACGAGCCGGTGCGCGGACGTCTTGAGATTCACAAAGTCGAGGAGACGCTCGATCTTCGCTTCGACCTCGGCGCGCTTACTCGCACCCATCGGACGCAAACGAAACGCCATCTTCTCCGCGCTCTGCACGCCGATGAGAAGGTTATCCCACACCGTGAGGTTTGGAAAGATGCTCGACGTTTGGAACGTCCGCCCCATGCCCATCACGACACGCTGGTAGCCGGGCGAACGCGTGACATCGACGCCGTTGAACGTCACCGTGCCTTCCTCTGGAAAATAAAACCCGGAGAGCGCGTTGAACAGCGTCGACTTTCCCGCGCCGTTCGGCCCGATGATCGCTTGAATCGATCCCCTAGGCACCGCTAGTGAGACGTCTTCGACCGCGCGGACGCCGCCAAAGCGCTTGCTGACATTCTTGGCTTCGAGAATGATCTCGGTCATGACGCCTCCTGCGCGCCGCGCTTCTCGATCCAGTCCAGAAACGTACCGAGTATCCCCTTGGGAAAACCGAGCACGCAGATCACAAAGACAGCTCCGAGCGGAATCTGCCACCATGGAATCGCCGTCGAGAGAATGTCGCTGCCGATCGAGAAGATCAACGCTCCGATGAAGGGTCCCAGCACGGTTCCGCTCCCGCCGAGAATCGTCATGAGCACGATGTTCCCCGACTGATGCCAATCGAGCATCAGCGGATCGGCAAACATGATCGAAAGACCGTAGCAGGCGCCGGCGAGCCCTTCGATCGCCGCTGAGATGAGCAGCGCGCAGAAGATCAGCCGATCGGTATTGAGCCCGAGATACTTCGCGCGCGTTTCGTTCTCGCGAATCGCGACGAGCGAACGTCCGAATGGCGAGCGGACGATAAACCAGAAGGCCACGACAACGATCGCAAAGAGCGCAAGCATGATGTAATAGAGCTGATCGTCGTTCGGCTTGAGCTTGGTGAACTCTATCGCCGGACGAGAGAAATTCATACCGTCCTCACCGCCGGTGATGTCGGTGAAGCGATAGGCGATGAAGTAAAACACCTGACCGAACGCGATCATCAGCAGCGAGAAGTAGATGCCGCGGCGCCGTAATAGGAACGGCCCGATTGCAAGCGATCCGATCACTGACGCGACGATACCGACGGCAATCGACGTGAAGAAGGGGACGTTGAAGTACTTGATCGCGAGGCCCGCGCCATAGGCGCCCAAGCCGAAGAAGGCGGCGTTGCCAAAGGGCAGCACGCCGCTGTAGCCGATCAAGAGATTCACCGCCATGGCGGCGATCGTGTAGAGCACCACCGAGGTGAAGATCGAAGTCGAAAGATGGAGCAGCGGCGCGATCTGCGGTGCGAATAGCAAGATCAGCAACAGGACCCCTGTTGCAATGAGCGCCGGACGGCGTGGCATCATCCGAAGATGCCCTCTTCTCCGAAGAGCCCGCGCGGCCGCACGAGCAAGACGACCGCCATAATGACGTACATCACGATCTCGCTAAAGGCCGGCAGATAGAGCGTCGTCACGCTGATGGCCACGCCGATCAAGAGTCCGCCGACGACCGCGCCGAAGAGGCTGCCCATCCCGCCGACAATGACGGTGACGAAGGCCGGCATCAAAAGCGCGTTGCCGCTCTGCGGGTTCAGGCCGAGCAGTCCGGCGGCAAGCACGCCGGCGAGCCCAGCGACGAGAATTCCAAGTCCAAAGTTGATCATGTAGAGCAGCTGCGTGTTCGTGCCGAGTGCGCCGATCATCTCGTGATCTTGGACCGCGGCACGCAAGCGCAGACCGATGCGCGTGCGGCGCAGAAAGAGCGCGAGCGCGACGATGATCACAAGTAGTGCAGCGGCGATGAAGAGACGATAGGCCGGAAATTCTGTGAACCCGAGCGAGACCGCGCCTTGCAGCTGCGGCGGCGGAGAGAACGGCACGCCGTTCCCGCCCCAGATCAGGCGGTACACTTCTTCGGCGATCAGAGAGAGCCCAAACGTCAGCAACAGACTGTAGACGGGATCGCGGCGGTAGAGCGGACGTATTAACGTCCGCTCTACCGCGATACCGACGATCGCCGTGAGAATTGGTGCGACGGCCAGCGCGAACCAGAAACTGGTTCCCGCACTGACCATGGCGAAGGCGAGATATCCCGCCAGCGTCATGAACGACCCGTGCGCCAAGTTGATCGTGCCCGTCAGATTCATGATCAACGACAGACCGATCGCCACAACGGCGTAGAACGCGCCGAGGATCAGGCCGTTGAAGATCTCCGGAGCGATGTGCGCCATGGTGTCCCCCAGGTTAGGTAAGGTTTAGCTTGGCCAGTCCATGTGGCAGACGGCTTTCTTTTCTTCGACCGACTGCTCGATAGCGTCTGCTTCCTGACGATCGACGATGTCGAAGAGGTCGTCGGGATCGCCGGGTGTGCCGTCCGGGCGCACCCCGCCCAGCCACATCGGCCACATCAACTGATGATCGACGTCGCGGAAGTAGGCCGTCCCCTCGAAGACCGATTCGAACTTCGCCCCCTGCAGTTTCCTTGCGACCGCTGCAGCACTGGTCGACTTTGCTTCGTTGATGCCCCAAAGGATGCGATCCATCGCAATGAACCCGAACGCACTGCGTGCGCTCGGAGGCGTGTTGTACTTGCTGCGGTAGTCGCTGATGAACTTCTCTGCGAGCTTGTTGTTCACGCCGATCGAAGAGGCGCTCTTGTAGTACCACTCGACGCCCCAGAAGCCGAGACGCGCCTCTTTCGGCAGCGATTGGAAGACTTCGAGTTCGCCCTGTGGACCACCGATCGGAATCTTCGGCGAGATGCCGAACGAGTGGGCTTGTTTCAAACAGTTGACCGCATCGTCTCCTTGGACGAGCACGATCAACAGGTCGGGTTTTGCAGCCAACACTTTGCTCAGGTACGAACTGAAGTCCGTCGTGCCGAGCGGCGTGAGATCCTCACCGACAAACGTGATGCCCATCTTCTTTGCAACGTCGTGATAGCCGGCTTGCAACGCGTGCCCGAACGCATAGTCCGGAATGATCATGTACCACTTCTTGCCGAATTTCTTCGCAAGCGAGTAGCCCGTCGCGTGCGTTTCCATCCACGTACTGTGGCAAACGCGCAACGTACTGTAGTTGCACTTCTCGCCGGTGACTGCGTCGGCGTGGCCACCCGAGTCGATATAGAGCGTATTGAGCGCGTTCGCCGCACCCATCGTCGAGAGCGAAACCGCGCTGCTGATCGACCCCATGATCGCATCGCACTTGTCGACCTGAATGAGTTTGCGCGCTTTTTCGACCGCGACTTTCGGGTCGTTGTTGTTATCTTCTTTGAAATCTTCGACCTTACGACCACCAAGAACGCCGCCTCTGGCGTTCCACCAATCCATCGCCATCTCGGCGCCGCGGGTTTCGCTTTGTGCGTACGTCGCGTACACACCGGTGTATTCGTAGTTGAGACCGATCTTGACCGTATCGGCCGCGAGCGCGCGGCTCGAAAGAATCGCAGGGAAGCCCGTAACGAGTCCGGCCGACGTAATGGCTGCCGTCGTCGTCAGGAAAGACTTCCGATCCAGTTTGCCATCCGACATATTCACATGCTCCTAACGGCGCAGCATAGTGCGCAACGCATAGTAGTCGAGGAACTAGGACAAATGAATCGCCCTTCCCGCTGGTTGTTCCTGGCGTGATCGTGCGCCTAGCGGGCGTTATGTGTATTTAGCAGGCGGAAAACGCGAGCGTCAGGTGCGTGCGTTCCGCGGTCGAGGAGACTTCCACGTGCATCGCACACGCTCGCATGATCTGCATACCGCGTCCACGGTCCTTGTGCGACGGCGTGCTGCGCCAGTGACCGTCGCTCTCCACGCTGATCCGAAGCTCGGAGCCGTCGCGGATAAGTTCAACCGTAAACGTTCCTTCCGGCGAGCGAGCGCCGTACTCGATCGCGTTGGCGATTGCTTCACCGGCGGCGAGCACCATGTCAAAAGCCTCCGCCCGTCCGACCCCGCTACGCTCGGCGTACGAGCGAATCGCGTCGCGCGCGATCCGGGCTGAGTTGGGCACGGCGCTGTAGGTGTAGCGCTCAGACGGGGCCGGGGCCGAGGCCTCCCGTCGCAAGAGCAACGTCGCGCAGTCGTCGAGGTTGGGGCCCTCGGCGATGATTCGCATGTGCAGCTCGTGCGCATCGAGCGTGTTCGCGGCCGCCAGATGCTCGATCGCCGCGACCAGCCGCTCCTCACCGGCGATCGGGTCGTGGGTATACTCGGTCAGCCCGTCAGTATAGAAGTAGCAGGACGCACCGGGAGCGATCGTTACCGTCCGCTCGGGCGAGGCGACCGGCTCCCCCAGTCCGAGCAGAAGACCGCCCCCCGGCAGCATGTACGCCACCCCCGCCGCACTCACCAGCACGGGCGGCGGATGGCCGGCACACGCGTACCGCAGGATGCCGTTCTGCGGATCGAAGATGCCCACGATGGCCGAAGCCACGCCGATGCACTGCGAGCTGACCATCGATTCGACCGCGTTGAGCAGGGCCGGAGCTGACTGATACGTCGCGGCCGCGGCGCGGATGGCGCTGCGAATCTCGCTCATCGTCACCGCCGCCTCGAGCCCGTGCCCGGTCACGTCACCAACCGAGATGCCGATCTTCCCATCGCCGACGTCGAACGCGTCATACCAGTCGCCGCCCACAACGGCGTCCCGGCTCGCCGGCCAGTAGGCGGCGTCAAATGAGATACCCGGACTTTCAACCAGCCGCTCGGGAAGCATCGCACGCTGCAGCCGTTCCGACACGCGGTGGTGATGCGCAAGCAGCGCGCCGGTGCCGATCGCCTCGGAGAGAATCACGGCGACCTTGACCCCGATCGCCGGAGTGACTTCAGTCAACGCTTCGCGTGCGGTCGCGAGCACCACGCTGCCAACCGGATTGCCGTCGACGATGAGCGACGTACAGACCGGCGTCGCAAGACCCGCCTCACGCGCACGTTCCGCGTAGGACTCGTCGAGCGGAACATTGCGCAGCGCCGCAAACGACCCCGGCTCGCGCGTACAAAAAACGACCGGCGCGCTCGGTGCAGTTAGCAGATACACGGCGCAAAGATCGGCAAACGCATCGGCGCAGAGCCGCGCGACGTCTTCGACAATCCTCGGTTGGGCCGACATCGCAGCGCGTTGGCGACTCTCGAGCGGATCAAGATCCCGGATCACGGTCCCTCTTGAAAGCTATTCGTTGAGAGTATGGTGCCCGATATAAAGGTCCAATAAACTGGCTAGCGCTAAGATGTTTGGCCCCGCAGCAGACGGGTATCAGGTACCTTACAAAGTGGGCCATGGGGGCGCTGCCTTTTTATGTCATCGACTGCCACTGAAGACTTCGCCGGTTCGGATCGACCGGAGTCGGGCCGGCTGCAACAGCCGGAACTTCTTGCTGCGGTGCGAGCCTTTCGCGATGGAAATTTTCGCGTGCGCTTGCCCAACGACCTCGTCGGGATCGACGGCGAAATCGCGGCGGCATTCAATGCGTGCATCGAGCACAATCAGTACATCAACGATGAGCTCGCGCGCATCAGCGAAGTCGTCGGGCGCGAAGGCTCGATTACCAAGCGCGCGCGCACCGAAGGCGTCCAAGGCGCCTGGCGCGAGGGCATCGAGTCAGTCAATCGGCTGATCGACGATCTGGTCTTCCCGATGTCGGAAGCAGGCCGCGTGCTCGGCGCGGTCGCCAACGGCGATCTTTCACAACAAATGCCGCTCGAGACCGACAGCCATCCGCTGCGCGGCGAGTTCTTGCGCTCCAGCCGGACGATCAACAAGATGGTCGATCGCTTGAACGCCTTTGCTTCAGAAGTCACGCGCGTCGCGCGCGAAGTCGGTTCCGAAGGCAAGCTCGGCGGCCAAGCGATCGTCAAGGGCGTTGCCGGCACGTGGAAAGATCTCACCGACTCGGTCAACACGATGGCCGGTAACCTCACGGCGCAGGTTCGTAACATTGCCGACGTCACCACCGCCGTCGCCAACGGCGATCTCTCAAAGAAGATCACGGTTGAAGCGCGCGGCGAGATTCGCGAGCTATCGGGCACGATCAACACCATGGTCGACCAGCTCAACGCGTTTGCATCCGAAGTGACGCGCGTCGCGCGCGAAGTCGGCTCAGAAGGCATTCTCGGCGGTCAAGCGCAGGTGACCGGTGTCGCCGGTACGTGGAAAGATCTCACCGACTCGGTCAACACGATGGCCGGTAACCTCACCGCGCAGGTGCGCAACATCGCGAACGTGACCACCGCGGTCGCGCGTGGCGACCTCTCGAAGAAGATCACCGTCGACGTCAAAGGCGAAATCGCCGAGCTCAAAGACACGATCAACGTCATGGTCGACCAGCTCAACGCGTTTGCATCCGAAGTGACGCGCGTCGCGCGCGAAGTCGGTTCCGAAGGTAAGCTCGGCGGCCAGGCCGCCGTAGAAGGCGTTGCCGGTACGTGGAAAGACCTCACCGACTCGGTGAACACGATGGCCGGCAACTTGACCGCACAAGTGCGTAACATCGCCGACGTCACCACCGCCGTTGCCAACGGCGACCTTTCGAAGAAAATCACCGTCGACGTCAAAGGCGAGATTCTCGACCTCAAGCGCACTGTCAACACGATGGTCGATCAACTCAACGCCTTCGCTTCGGAAGTCACGCGCGTCGCGCGCGAAGTCGGCTCGGAAGGCATGCTCGGCGGACAAGCCGAGGTGCAAGGCGTCGCGGGTACCTGGAAAGACCTCACCGACTCAGTCAACACGATGGCCTCGAACCTCACCGCGCAGGTTCGCAACATTGCCGAAGTGACCACCGCCGTCGCCAGCGGCGATCTTTCGAAGAAGATCACCGTCGACGTGCGTGGTGAAATTCTCGACCTTAAGCGCACGATGAACACGATGGTCGACCAGCTCAACGGTTTCGCCTCGGAAGTGACGCGCGTCGCGCGCGAAGTCGGTTCCGAAGGCATCCTTGGCGGTCAGGCCGACGTGCGCGGCGTGTCGGGCACGTGGAAAGACCTTACCGACTCCGTGAACGTGATGGCATCCAACCTCACCTCACAAGTGCGTAACATCGCCAACGTCACGACCGCGGTCGCCAACGGCGACCTATCGAAAAAGATCACCGTCGAAGTGCGCGGCGAAATTCTCGAGCTCAAAGACACGATCAACATCATGGTCGATCAGCTCAACGCCTTCGCCTCCGAAGTGACCCGCGTCGCGCGTGAAGTCGGTTCCGAAGGCATTTTGGGCGGACAAGCGCAGGTGGCCGGCGTCTCGGGCACGTGGAAAGATCTCACCGACTCGGTGAACTTCATGGCCTCGAACCTCACCTCACAGGTGCGCAACATCGCCGACGTCACGACGGCGGTCGCCAACGGCGACCTTTCAAAGAAAATCACCGTGCAGGTGCGCGGTGAGATTCTCGAACTCAAAGATACCATCAACACGATGGTCGATCAGCTCAATGGCTTCGCTTCCGAAGTGACGCGCGTCGCGCGCGAAGTCGGCTCCGAAGGCAAGCTGGGCGGCCAGGCCGACGTCAAAGGCGTTTCGGGGACGTGGAAAGATCTCACCGACTCGGTGAACTTTATGGCCTCGAACCTTACGTCCCAAGTGCGTAACATTGCCGACGTGACGACGGCTGTTGCCAACGGCGACCTCTCGAAGAAGATCACCGTCGACGTGCGCGGTGAAATCGCCGAGCTCAAGAACACGATCAACACGATGGTCGAGCAGCTCAACGGCTTCGCTTCCGAAGTGACGCGCGTGGCGCGTGAAGTCGGTTCCGAAGGCAAGCTCGGCGGTCAAGCGCAGGTGCAAGGCGTGTCGGGCACCTGGAAAGACTTGACCGACTCGGTCAACGTCATGGCCTCGAACCTGACCTCACAAGTGCGTAACATCGCCGACGTCACCACCGCCGTGGCGAACGGCGACCTCTCGCGCAAGATCACCGTCGACGTGCGTGGTGAAATCGCTGAACTGAAAAACACCATCAACGTCATGGTCGACCAGCTCAATGCCTTCGCCGGCGAGGTCACACGCGTCGCGCGCGAAGTCGGCTCCGACGGCATCCTGGGTGGTCAAGCCCGCGTGCAGGGCGTCTCGGGTACATGGAAGGACCTTACCGACTCGGTAAACTTCATGGCCTCGAACCTCACCTCACAAGTGCGCAACATTGCGAAGGTGACGACCGCAGTCGCCAACGGCGACCTTTCCAAGAAGATTACCGTCGACGTGCGCGGTGAAATTCTCGAGCTCAAAGACACGATCAACGTCATGGTCGACCAGCTGAACGCCTTCGCCTCGGAAGTCACGCGTGTCGCGCGCGAAGTCGGATCGGAAGGCGCGCTCGGCGGTCAGGCGCACGTGCAAGGTGTGAGCGGCGTCTGGAAAGACCTCACCGACAACGTCAATTCGATGGCAGCCAACCTGACGAACCAAGTGCGTGGTATCGCGCAAGTCGTCACCGGCGTCGCCAACGGCGATTTGAAGCGTAAGTTGACGCTGCAAGCGCGCGGCGAAATCGCGCAACTCGCCGAGACGATCAACGGGATGATCGACACGCTCGCGACCTTCGCCGATCAAGTTACGACGGTCGCGCGTGAGGTCGGTTTCGAAGGTCGACTCGGCGGCCAAGCCGCCGTCCCCGGCGCGGCCGGCTTGTGGCGTGATCTGACCGACAACGTCAACCAGCTCGCGGCGCAGCTCACCGACCAAATTCGCGCGATCTCGGAGGTCGCGACGACCGTGACCAAGGGCGATCTTTCGCGTACGATTGAAATCGAGGCCCGCGGCGAAGTCGGCGAGCTGACGCGGAACGTCAACGAAATGATTCAAAACTTGCGCGACACGACGCGCAAGGGCACCGAGCAAGACTGGTACAAGACAAACCTCGCCCGCTTCACCTCGATGTTGCAAGGTCAGCGCGACATCACCGCCGTCACCAAGCTCATCATGTCCGAACTGGTTCCGCTAGTGAACGCGCACAGCGGCGCGTTTTACGTCAGCGACGTCATCGACGGCACCCTCAGCCTCGATTTGATCGCGAGCTATGCGCTGCCGCGCGAACGCGTCGGCGAGACGATCGCATTCGGCGAGGGACTGGTCGGCCAGTGCGCGGTCGAGAAACAACGTATCCTGCTCACCGAAGTACCCAAGAGCTACATGAAGATCGGCTCAGGCCTCGGCGACGTCGAAGCGCTCTCTCTTGTCGTGCTTCCGGTCACCTTTGAAGGCGAGATCAAAGCCGTCATCGAGTTAGCCTCGCTCGGCCGCTTCAGCGAAATCAACCTCCTCTTCCTCGACCAGCTCATGCAGTCGATCGGCGTCATGCTTAACACGATCACCGCCTCGACGCGCACCGAAGAGTTGCTCAAGCAATCACAATCGCTGACCGCGGAGCTGCAGAGTCAGCAGCTCGAGTTGACGCAGACCAACGACGAATTGGAAGAAAAGGCGCGCCTGCTACAAGAGCGCAACGCTGAAGTCGAGCGGCGCACGCGCGAAATCGAAGAGGCACGCACCGAGCTCGAGCGCAAGGCCGAGCAGCTCTCCCTCACCTCGAAATATAAGTCGCAGTTCTTGGCGAACATGTCGCACGAGCTGCGCACGCCGCTCAACAGCTTGCTCATTCTTTCCAAGCAGCTCTCGGAAAATCCGGGTGGCAACATGACGCCGTCGCAGATCGAGTTTGCGCAGACGATCCGCGGCGCCGGCCAAGACCTGCTCACGCTCATCAACGACATCCTCGACCTCTCGAAGATCGAGTCCGGTACGACGGCGATCGATTTGCAAGAGGTTTCGATCGATTCGATCGAAGGCGAGGTCAAACGAACGTTCAATCAGATCGCAGCCGACAAGAATCTCGAATTCATCGTCACCCGCGACGAAGACGTTCCTAGCTCGATCACCACCGACCCGACGCGCCTGCAGCAGATTCTCAAGAATCTGCTCTCGAACGCGTTCAAATTCACCAGCGAAGGCTCGGTGACGCTGCACGTCAAGTCCGAACATGGGCGTACGCTCATGGTTCCCGGTCCAGCGGTGTCGTTCGCCGTCACCGATACCGGCATCGGCATCCCACAAGACAAATACCACGTCATCTTCGAGGCGTTCCAACAAGCCGACATGGGGACGTCGCGCAAGTTCGGCGGCACGGGCCTGGGTCTCTCGATCAGCCGCGAGATCGCAGCCCTGCTCGGTGGCGAGATCGGTGTAGAGAGCGAAGTCGGCATCGGCAGCACCTTCACGTTCTATCATCCGGCACAACGCGCGGTCGTCGCGCGTCCCGAGGGCGTGGCCACTGCGCCGCGCCCGCGCCCGCTATCGCAGGCGACCTCAAGCGTGACCGACGACCGCACGACGCTCGACGCCGGCGACCGTACACTGCTCATCGTCGAGGACGACCCGACCTTCGCGCGAGTGGTCATGAGCTTCGCGCGGACGCGCGGTTTCCGCACGATCATCGCGCACACCGGTGAAGAGGCGATCGAGCTCGCCAACCGGTTCGTACCCGACGCGATCACGCTCGACATCGGTCTTCCCGACATGGATGGCTGGAAGGTGATCGAGAAACTGCGCGATACGCACGCCACGGCGCACATCCCCGTGCACGTAATCTCCGGCGGCGAGCAGCAGCAGCGCGCGCTCGAAGCTGGTGCGGTGGCCCACCTGCAAAAACCGATCTCCGAAGAGGCGCTCATCGACGCGTTCGATCGTCTGCTGGGCTTTGCGGAGAACCGCTGCAAAAACGTGCTGGTTGTCGAGGACGACACGGTCCAGCTCAACGCCATGGTCAACCTGATCAGCACTGGCGAGATCCAAGTCACCGCCGTTTCTTCGGGCGACACGGCGCTCGCAGCCGTCCGTCGACAGTCGTTCGACTGCATCGTCATCGACCTCGGTTTGCCCGACATGCGCGGCGAAGAGCTCATCGATCGCCTGCGTGCCTCAGCCGCCACGGCAGCCGTGCCGATCATCGTCTATACCGGACGCGAACTCACGCGCGATGAAGAGGCGAGCCTACGTCGCCTTTCCTCCACGATCATTGTCAAGGACGGATTCGCGCCGGAGCGGCTCATCGACGAGCTCAACTTCTTCCTCCATCGCGTCGAGGCAGACCTCGCACCAGCGCGGCGCCACGGTTCCGGCGATACCAACGGGACGCTGCAAGACAAACGCGTCTTGATCGTCGACGACGACGCGCGCAATATCTTCGCGCTCGAAGCGGCGCTGCGCAGCTACGGCATGCACACGGTGAGCGCAGACAGCGGGCTCAGCGGCATCGAGATCCTTCGCGACGCCAACGACATCGACATCGTGCTCATGGACATCATGATGCCGGAGATGGACGGCTTCGAGACGATTCGGCGAATTCGCGCCGACGACCGGATCGGTGACATGCCGATCATCGCCCTCACCGCCAAGGCGATGAAGGGCGATCGCGAAGCGTGCATCGCAGCCGGCGCGTCGGAGTATGTGAGCAAGCCCGTCGACATCGATCAACTGACGTCGTTGCTCAAGCTATGGTTGAACAAGTAGCGGCCGAAGAAGCCCGCCTCGCGCTCAACCTGCGTCGCGAGGACCTGGCGGATATCGAGCTGCAGCTATTGCTCGATGCGCTCCTGCGTTACGGCGCGTGCGACTTCCGCTGCTTCAATCAGGCAGTGCTGCGGCGGCGCGTCGCCGATGCAATGCGCGCCGAAAGCGTCACGACCATCTCCGGCCTGCAAGAGCGCCTGCTGCACGACGAACGAGCATTCGCAACATTCGTTTCCTCGATACGCAGCAACGTCTCGACGCCGTTTGCTGATCCTGCGTTGTTCCGTGCGTTCGGTGCGAACGTCATTCCCTTGTTGCGCACGTACTCGTTCATCCGCATTTGGGTACCGGCTGCAGGTCTCGGCTGGGACGCATACGCGCTGGCCGCGCTACTCGACGAAGCCGGCCTGATCGAGCGGACGGTGATTTACGCGACGTTCGTCAACGACGCGTCCGTTGCGATCGCAAAATCCGGCTTCTATCGTCATGCGGGACGCGCCAATCTCGAAGCGCGCGCCCGGCTTGCCGGGCTCGAGGCGCCGCTTACGCGCTACTTCGAGGTCGACGACGAGTTTGTGGTGCCGCGCGAACATCTGCAGGAAAGCCTGATGTTCGCACGTCACAATCCCGCGTCGGACGCATCGATCAACGAATTCCAAGCGATCGTCGTGCGCGGGCTCCTACCCCTCCTCAACGGCGCGGCGCAACTCCGTTTGCACTCGCTGATGTTCGAAAGCATCACGCACCTCGGTTTTCTCGTGCTTGGTAACGGGGAAACCCTCGCGCACAGCGCACACGAGGGTGCGTTCCGTCAAGTCACACCCGACCAGCCGATCTTTCGACGCCTACGCTAGCCGTTCAGTGAGCGCTGACCGATAACGCGACCGACCGGCGGCGTGGTATCTGCGCCGCGGCCCCATACGCCATTGAAACTGTTGTTGTCGCCGTTGAACCAGAACGAGAACCAGCCGGAATGGCCACCGCCGCTCCACTTCGCGCGGACTTTGTCCTTGTCGCGAAACTTCCCATTGAGGGTCACCGCGCCGGCGTGGCAGACTACGGTTGGGCCGGACTGCGTGCATCGCATGAGCCCAATGAATGCATTGGGGCCACCAGCTCCGGTAATGTGCCACGCGCCCGCGGCAGTAATGGGCGAGGGCGGCAGCACTTTGTTACCGACGAACGATCCATTGGCGGGACGGCCGTTGTAGCCCCACGTACCGTTGAGGCTGTGACCGTTGGCGCTCACGTAGACCGTGAGCCAACCCGCACCACCCGGACCGTGCCACTTGCCGTTGACTTTCGAGCTATCGACGAACTCGCCGGTGAATCCATTGCCGTTTGCCGCGTTGGTGCCGACAATGCCGTTACCTGACTGCGTGATCGTCACGGTCGACGTCGTCGTACCATTCAATCCGGTTTGTTGAATGTTCCACGTTCCGTTAACGGGCGGCGGACCGGCTTGCGCCGCAGCAACCGCGAACGTCGCGGCGACAAAAATCCATGCGTAGGCAAAAGTAAGACGTTTCATCTTGACCCTTTCTTCGTATGTCCTCACTAAAGCACGGTTCCGCTACGAGTGAGAGCCCAGAATCGCAAAGCGACTGCTCCCACAGCGGACAAACAGCCGCCCCATTGAGCGGCGGCTTTGAGATGGCTGCGACCTGGGTACAGCCCATTGCGAGAAAGGGAGAACTTCATGAACAACATCGACGAATTCGAAACGCAGATCTACTACGAGCGCGATCCGGCTGCGGCAGCCGTCGATCGACTCCATCGCCTCGGTTACGAGCAAGACGAGATCGGCGTGATGATGGACGATAAGACACGCGAGAAGGCGTTTGCAGCGGTCGTCAACGCCAAGGGCAGCGAAGGCCTTGCAGCGGGCGGCGTGATCGGCGGCGTGCTGGGTGCAATCGTCGCCGGCGTCACCGCCACCGGGAGCATAGCCGCAATTGCCGGCACCGGCGGACTCGCCGCACCGCTGGTCGCGGGACCACTCGCAGCGGCGTTCGCCGGCCTTGGCGCCGGAGCCGTCGGTGGCGGAATCCTCGGCGGATTGATTGGCTTGGGAATTGGGGAAAGCCGCGCCAAGCAGTACGAAAAAGGTCTGCGCGACGGCGGCATCTTAGTCGCGGTACTGCCCAAATCACGCGAAAGCCGCGCCGACGTGCGGCGCGCGCTCGACTACGACCGGATGAATACGCAAGGCGAAATCGATCGGAGCGTCGATTACGCGGGTGAATTCGACCGGTAAAAAAATGGGGCGCTCACTTCGAGCGCCCCATTCCTTTGGGTGGGAGCGTCGTTAGTAATTCATGAACGCGCCCAGACCGACATACAGAGCACTATTGGTGTAGCCGGGCGTTACCGAGAACGCTTTCGCGTTTCCGCGATTTCCCTGATAGCCGACTTCGAAGAAGATCGGTTTCAAGAACGTCCAGGTGAGGCCGATTTTGTAGGTCTGCAACGAGTACTGCATCGACAACGACTGGCCGAGGCCCGAGTACGTCCCGCGAATGTTCGGATACTCGTAATAGCTGCCGTAGTACGAGATCGTGTTATCGAGATCGGGCAACTTCTCCGCACCGAAGCCGATGCCGGTGAAGTTCGGATAGCCGTAGTTGCCGGCATTGAACTCCCACGCGACGCCGACGTACACGCGCGGACTGAAGACCTTGTAGCCCAGATGCAACTCGTTGTACGTATCGCGCGCGGTGAATGCAGGCACGGCAGTCGCGCCGTTGTTGCCCACAACAGTGACCATACAGTCACTGGTCGGGATCGTGATATTCGTACAGTTGTGCGGATAGCGATACTGCGAATAGTCGTAGCCGAGCATGAAGTGGTCGTATTCACCCGCGGCGCGAGCGAACCACGAGCCCGTCGTGCGGTATCCCGGACTAAACTCGTTGTACGTCTTGCCCGACAGGAAGTAATCGCCGGCGACAAAGAGTTCGTTTTGGGGTTTGGGAATCGGTGCCGGCGTTGGCGTTGGTGCCGGAGTTGCCGGTGGCGGAGGCGGCGCGGTTGCCGGAGGGGCGGTTGGCGGCGGCGTGGGCGGGAGGTAACGCACGACCACGATCCGGCGATCCGGCACCCACTGCACGTACGCACCCATGCCTTCGGAGATCACGCGAATCGGCACGACGATCACACCGTGATAGACTTCCGGCGGCACGTCGAGTGGACGCTTTTCGCCGTTGATCGTCACTTCCGGAACGCCGACGGTTACGTCAACCTCGGCTCCCGCTTTGGTGACGTGCACGGTCTTGCTTCCCGCGTCGTAGGTGACGGTCGCGCCGGTCTGCTCGAACATCGAACGCAACGGAACGAGAATCGTATCGCCACGCACGAGGGCAGCCAGCACGCGTCCTTGCCGCAGCGTGTCCGGCGCGGCGTACACGTGATGATCGTTAAAGAAAATCGGAACTTCTTGTGGCGGTTGATCGGCTTGCGCCACGGTAGTAGATGAAGACGCGACCACTGCGCTCAGGATCAGGTGAAGCATGCGAGAAACCTTTCCAAGCAAACGCCCATACAGGGCCAGTCTACAGGATTGGCCGGGACGATCTTTACCCAGAATCGCCGTCTTGCCGATGCCAGTGCTGCGTTCGCTTGTCGATGGACGCAGCCAGTGGTTGCAGCACCACGTTGAAGAGGACGATGCAGACGGCGCCGGCGAGCGCTTGCCTCCAAAAACCGAAACCGGCTAGGGCACCGACCGCGGCGGTAGCCCACATCGTTGCCGCGGTCGTGAGTCCGGTCACGGTAATGCCGGAGCGAAGGATCGCGCCGCCGGCAATAAAGCCGACACCGGTGACGATACCGGCAGCGATGCGCGTCGTGTCCCCCGCGTCGAGCGTATCGTCGAGCAGTGCAAACATCGCCGCGCCGATCGAAACCAGGCTGCTGGTATGCAGCCCAATGCTACGTTGGCGCCATTGCCGCTCGAAACCGATGATCAAGCCTAACACCGCAGCAACGGCGAGGCGTAGCACGAATTCCCACGCGGTCACTTGCGGCGATTTCATAACACCGGAATTCCGATCAGCCGGACGATGCCGTAGATCAACGCAATAATGCCGAGCCCAACGATGATCGCGTGACGCGGATAGACCATCTTTGTACTGATGCCGGCGAGAAACGACACTGCGGCAAAGATGATGGTGAGGAGCACAAAGCCGTCCGCATGACTATGCGCCGTTTGCGCGGCATCGAAGTCGTTCGTTGCGGCCTGCTCGTCGCGCTCTTCGGTTGCCCGCGTCTCCCGCCAGTATTGCGGCATCGCGAAGGGCGAGAGCGGTGCCTTCGGGTTCGTCAGCGGCTTGGTCGCAAGCCACGCATCGAGCACCTGATGCATGTGCACCGGAAACCGTCGATAGATGAACTGCGCCTCGCGCTGATCGCCGGCATTGAGCGCATCGATGTATTTAAGGAAGAGCGCGACGTTGATCGCGGTCAGCACGTCGGCCTCGCTGATGGTCTCCGACGTCAGAAAATGGCTCGCGTTCGCCAAGCTGTAGAGGCGCGTTTGTTCGCCGTCCCAGCGTCCCGCCTGATAACCGCACACGGCCGAGAGCACGGCGGCCACCGAGATGAGCAGCAGCGAGGCGACATCGACGAATCGATCGACGCGGGCGTGATCAGCCACGTGTTCCAAGCCTTACGTTTTCGGGATAGACGCTCACCTGGGCGGATGCTACGCTGGCGGCGCTATGACATCGCCGATGATCATCTCCGAGTTCGGATTTTCCAAACTCCACTTGGTCGATTACATTTCTCTGGTCGCCGCCACCACCAACGCGTTCAACGGCGCGCTGCTTGCGCGTCGTCCCGACCACTACCGGCACTTCACGGTAGCCGGCATCATCATCTTGGCCTATGCCGGCGGCATTGGCGGCGGCATCGCACGCGACATCTTGGTCAATAAGATTCCATCGCCACTGATCAATCCGTGGTACTTGATTCTTTGCCTCGCGGCGGCGGTGCTCGCGCTTGTGATCGACTACTTTAGCGCGCAGAAATTCAAGGACGGTCTGTTTCAATTCATGACCGCATTCACGCTGCCGTGGTACGCGATCGTCGGCGCGCAAACAGCGCTCGCTGCGCATCTCGGTTACCTGGCGGCGGTAATCATCGGCATCATTGCGACGACCGCCGGGCGTTGGATCATCGACGGCGCTTGCCTCGTCGTTCCAAAGCAGCTGGTCCGCGGCGAATTCTTCATCGGCGCGGCGGCGTTGGCGGGCATCGCCTATGTCATTTGCGATCAAGCCGGTCTTCCGGTCATTGCGTCGACGGCGATCGCGTTCGTGCTCGGCTTTGGATTCCGGCTCACCGCACAAGCCCTCGGTTGGGAAGAGTGGGAGCCGTGGGAACCGGCTCCGCTCACCGAGGACGAAAAGGCGCGGAAGAAACTGGGCGAAGGATTGCACGCCGAATTTAGAGATTGATCGTCGCGCCGAGCGAGAGGCCAGCGAGCTCGAGGCCGCGCACGCGCGCTGTTCCGTTGTTCTGATCGAGGTAGAGCTGCCGGTAGAAGAGCAGTAGATTTCCCCAGTGCTCAGCGTAGCCGAAGCCGCCGTAAAACTGCGTCGTCGTCGTTCCCGCCGTTCCCCACCCGACATCTTGATAGAGCGGCACAAACCACCGCCCACCCAAACTGACCTTGCCGCGAACGCCGATCAACCCGTCAGTGATCGTGGTCGATTCGGAATCCGATCCGGTGAGCGGAATGAGATCGATCGGGCCGGTAAACGACCAGCTCGCGTTCGTTTTTATACTCAACGAGCGCAGCCCGGTGAACACGATCGCCGATCCGGCATCGCCGTGCGCGACCATGAGCCCGGGTTCAAGCTCCCACAGCGTCGAGTTCATATGCCATCCGACCGAGGACGTGACCGGCACTTGCACGATGCCGCCTGGTCCGCTAATCGTGGTGTTGTTCGACCCGGTATTCGACAGGTTCAAGAAGATGACGTCGGCGCTGATATCAAAGGCGTTGTTGCGCACGTCGCCCGCGACCATACCGCCCGAATTGACGAACGAAAGATAGTTTGACGGCCCGGTCGCGACGTTGATTGCCGCCACACCGCTGCCGACAAGCACCGGATGATGAAAGACCAGCGTTCCCGATATGCCCGGCGCCCAGACGTATGGCGAGATCGACGCGTGCCACTTGCCGTCGAAGGCGTCTTGCGACGCCGATTCCGGCGTCGGCTCAACGGCCGGCTGGCTCTGTGCGAGTCCGTGGGCAGGCCACAGCCACCCACCGATCGCAAGGCCGACGAGGAGCGCTGATTTCTTCATCCTGATTCCTATCTCGAACGGCGCGGCGTCATCCGCGGCGTCGTTCCAAAAAATGCTTTGTAATCCACACCGAAGTGGCCGAGGTGCCAGAAGCCGCAATCGGCGGCGATGTCGAAGATACGAGCCCCAGAGCCCGCGCTCTGCAGCCGGCGATGCGCGACGTTCAATCGCTGAATCTTGAAATATCGCATCGGACTCATACCGAAGGTCGCGTTGAACACGTAGATCAGCGTCCGAACGCTGCACTTCGCAGCCGCACAAATGTCGCGCAGCGTCGGCGGTTCCTCAATGCTCGACCACATCAATTCGAGCGCGGTCCGCACAAGGGTTGCACGACTCCACTCCGACGCGCTCGCGGTACGCGAGCGCGCGCGCTGTAGCAACATCCGTGCGAGATGATCGAGCTCGGTCTCTACGCTATCGCCGTGCATGGCGTCAGCCGCACAGGCGTTCAGCGTCCAACGTTCGCGGGGGCTCGGCTCGAAGGCATAGCGGACCGGCGCGTAACTGCCGCCGCGATGACGCGTGCCGGGACGCCCGTCGATCTCGAACCACAATATCGATGCGGCGCCGAGCACATTGAGCGACAATTCGTCGCCGGACACGACCAGCGTGCAGGCGTCGAGATACTTCTTGCCGCCGGTAAGCACGTGACCACCGCTCTCGGGCCGGATCAATAGCATCGCCAACCGGCCGCGCTCGATGCGCGTGCTGATTTGCATGCCACAGTTGAGATTGAGCTCGGTGACGCGGGCCGCCGGAAAATGCGCGCGCGTACCCGTGCACTCGAGGACGCCTGGCGTTAGTTGCAGCCAGGTTTCAGCCCCTGCATAGAGCTGCTCGAGATCGTTAACCCGAAATTGCAACGTTCGGCTACGCGCCGGCGGCATTATGCCCTTTGTGGAAGTAGGAAGCCGTGTCTCTAACGCGGTCACATCCGAGCCCTCACGGTAATTGTGTTCTGATTGTGTCAGCCGACCGCTCCGTTTGTAGCAACCGTGTCCTAGACAGCAAAGAAAGAGGCTCGATTCGCGGCATCGGGATACCCATTTCGGTCTGTGAAACGGCACGCTTTGACGAAGGCACGGGAGGTGACGTTTTGGCAAGCGCAACGGCCGCGTATCGTTTGAATCCGGAAATGCACGAATTTCTCGGAACCGGACTGCTACGCTTGATCGTGCGCGGCGAAAACGTGATCGGCCGCTACGGCCGCCGCGGATACCTCAATGGCGCGTTGTGTGGGCTCGTGCTGACGGCGACGTTACGCGACGGCGTTCATCATGGTGAGGTGCACGTCACTTTCGATGAGGGCTTCATGACCTTCGAGGGCTATTACCGGACGGCGGTTCCGAGCGAACCGCAAGAGCGGCGCTGTCTTGGAACGCGGGTCACGCGCCGCCGCGCCTAACGATCATCGCGCGGGTCGCTGCAACGGCACGATCGACGGCGCCTCGCCGATGCGCCTGATCCGGATCGGTCGAGGGCGGAACGATTGCCATCGTCGGATTCGCTTCAAAGACGACCACGCGATTCTCACGATCGAGCGCAAAATCGATCCCGCCGTAATCGAACGCGAGCGCCGCCGCGATACGGCTTAGCGCTTCTGCGGCGCCCGTTCCAATCGCCGCCGCCGGATTTTCGAGAAACGCCTGCTCCTGCGCTCGAAATTGGGCGCCGCGATCGGCGGTGAAATAGTGGACCTTCCAATCCCGCGAGGTAGCAAGATGCAGCGGATAGAGGCGACCGTCGATGGTGAGGACGCGGTACTTCCGAAAGACACCGTCATCGCCGCTTGTGTCGAGATACTCGATGGCAAGCAGCGGGTCACCGGGCAATCCCTCGATCGTGTCCCTAACGCGCGTCGAGTCATCGATCTTGACGAAATGTTCGCCGGTGTGAAAGCCGAGCGAGCGTACGAGCAATGGCCAGCCTAAACCGAGATCAGCGTCGAAGGCGTCGCGGTCGCACACGAGCATCCGGGGCACAACGACGCCCGGGATATCGCGCAACCGCTCCGCGATCTGCACGCGCCCGGTCTGGCGTACAGCGGATGGATGATTGATCACCGCTGCCCCGGTCGCACGCAGAACGGCTTCGGCTTTATCGAGTGCGCGCGTGCGCAGATCGGCATTGCCGACCGCGTTGAAGACAACCGCATGCGGCGGCAAAATCATGCTCTCGTCAAACGCTTCGACGAAGAGCGTAATCCACTGGAAGATTCGATCGTCGAGCACGGCTTTGAGCGGAATATTTCCGTCGACGGCCGAGCGTAACAACAGCATGCGAATCGGCTCGCCGGTGCCACGGTAGGTCGAGATCGCGGGACCGCCGTCGCGGAAGGCTTCGCGCCACGCGTGATCGGCGCTCGCGAGATCGCCGTTACGCTCGAAGATCACACCCAGTCCAGCCCAGGCTTTGCGCTGCACCGGGTTGATCCGCAACGACGCCGTAAACGCCTCGCGCGCGCCGGCGAGATCATCTGACTCGAGCAACACGCCGCCCAGAGCGCTCTGCGCACGGCTCGACGCCGGGTGGCGAGCAACCGCCTCGGCCAATACGACGCGCGCCGACGCGAAATCTTCGAGTGCGACGTAGGCCTCGGCAAGCCCGAGCATCCCGTCGTGATTATAACGGTCGCGGCGCAAGATCTCGAGGTACGCATCCATTTCCGGCTGACTGCGCGATCCCAGGAAAAAGCCCTACAATTTGATTCACCCCCGACGTCGACAGCGCGATACGTCAACTCGACGACGCGCTCACATCCGACGAGAAACAAGCAATCTTGAGCGCGGCCGCAAACGCGGAGGCCCAGAAGCGGGCGTTCGTCGCGCAGGCGCGTCAGAATGGCGGCCCGGGAGCCGGCGGCACGCCGCGCGGAGCACGTACCAATGCCGCGCTCGTGCTCTTGCGCCGTGCTATGCCGGGGATTGGGATGCGCTACAACCCGTAATTGCACTCCGGCCGCGAATCGCGCAGGACGAGTTTTTGATACGTCGCAGAATCTGTGATGGTCTACGAACTGCTGCTTCGCCTCGCGATTGCAACGGTGCTCGGGAGCCTTGTCGGGCTCGAACGTGAGCGGAACGAATCCGCGGCCGGCTTGCGCACGCATGCGCTGGTCGCACTTGGCGCCGCACTCTTTATGGTGGTCTCGATGTTCGGCTTTGCGAACGCCGGAGGACCGCCGGCGGTCGTGCTCGACCCGTCTCGCGTCGCCGCCCAAGTGGTGACCGGCATCGGTTTTCTCGGCGCCGGCGTCATCATTTTCCGCAAAGAGATCATCCGTGGCCTTACCACCGCAGCGAGCGTTTGGCTCGTTGCCGCGATCGGCATGGCGGTTGGTGGCGGCCTCTATGTCGCGGCGCTCGGCGGTACAGTCCTCGCCCTTGCAATTCTCGCCATCATGAAACCCATCGAGGTGAGACTATTCAAGCGTCGACGTCGAGACATTGTTCGCCTCGTGGTCGACCGCCGTCTCGTTTCGGTCCCTGCAATAAACGAAACGCTCAGGCACAACGGGATCGGCTCGGAGCAACTCGAGCTTCGTTACTCGAGAGATCCCGTGAAGACGCGAATCGACGTCGTTGCTCGCGGTCTCACCGAAGCGCAACTCGCGCGGATGTCGGCCGCGCTGGCAGATCACCCCGGTGTACTCGAAGTGCGCGCGGTAATCCACACCACATCGGATACGGCGTCCGAAGAACATCCCTCAAGCGAATCGTGATTGGTTACGCAGCCGCGCGCGCGGCTTCCGCGTGCGCAATCAATCGCGTATAGCTCTTGCGATCTACGACCAACAACATGCCGGACAGGAACACCAGCATGAAGAACAGCGCGCTGCCGAAAGCCAGCGGAAATCCATATGCTGTCGCGAGCGCGGTCAAAATCAGGGAATTGAACGCCCCCATGATGTTGAGTACGCCGTTGTACACGCTGTAAACGAGTGCCGTCGATGCCTGGTTCGGCGAAATCTCAACCACATTCACCGCCCACGCACCGACCGTCATGTTCATCAGCAACTGCGCGACACCGATCAATATCGCCGTCACCTCGCCAAGTTCCGCGCGGGCCGTCGCCAGTGATAGCAGCACGCACACGATCATGCCGAGCATCGGCACGGTCGCGCCGATGCGCCGAGCCGTCAAACGGTCGAAGCGCGCCACTAACCGGTCATTGAACGGTCCCGAGATCAAGAATCCCGCAAGCCCAAATACCGCACCCAGACTCGCCCATGCCGCGCTTTTTAGAATGCTCATGTGAAAGGTGTAATACATATAACTCGGGACCCAATTGATGAACGTGAAGAGAATGTAGCCGAACGTCAAGTAGACGAGCAGCATCCCGAGTCCGGTGCGGCTCAGTAGCACCGCGCGAACCCCAGGCCAGTCGACCCGTTCGTCTGCGCGTGAACGATTGCCGATCCAGGCCCGTTCTTGTTCGTTCGTTCGCGGATCGTCTTCGGGCCGATTGCGAACGAAAATGAACCACAACGGGATAATCGCAAGTCCGGCGATGCCAAAGAGAATGAAGGTCCACTGCCACCCCATCGTTACGACGATCCACCCGGCGAGCAGCGTACCGATGGCGGGGCCGGCGTACTGCCCGCAGCCGGCTAGCGTGAAGAACGTCGACCGCTCGCCCGGCGCCGCCCACGTGTTGGTGGTTTTCGCATTGATCGGCCATATTGGGGCCTCGCCCGCGCCCATCAATCCGCGAATGACGAACCAGCCGGTTAGCGATCGCGCAAACGGCGTCGCGATCGTAAACGCCGACCACCATCCGAGCAAAAGCGGCAACGCCAGACGTAACCCAAGCCGATCCGCAAGCCACCCACCCGGAAAATTGCAAAGCGCGTAAATGATGGCCCAGGCGAACGAGATCGCACCGATCTGCTCGAGCGAGAAACCGTAGGCGTCCCGGATCTTGGGAATCGCCACGGAGAAATTCACCCGATCCATATAGTTTACGAACACGGCCAAAAACATTAGCAAAACAACGGTATAACGATGCCTTGTCATACGGCCCTCCGGCTAGCGCCTTGGCGTAGCATTCGCCGTTGGAATCAAAAGGCCGTGCGCTGCCGCAGAACGTACTTGGAGCATCATGGCAAAGATCTCACGCAGCCGTTTCCTTCAGTCGGCCGGCATCTCCGCAGCGGCGGCGCTCGCCGCCCCGGCAATCGCGCGCGCGCAACTCTCAGGGTCGCGGTTGAATGACATCGATCACTTTATCGTTCTGATGCAAGAGAACCGCTCGTTCGATCACTACTTCGGCACGCTCTCGGGCGTACGCGGGTACGACGATCGACGCGCGCTCAGCCTGCCGAGCGGCCGCAGCGTCTTTTACCAGCCAGACGTGGTAAATCCGGCCGGGTACGTGCTGCCCTTCCGTCTCGACACCACGACGACGAGCGCGCAGCGCTTGCACGACCTCAGTCACGCGTGGGACGCGCAACACGCGTCGCTCGCCGGCGGAAAGATGGACGGTTGGGTTGCGGCGCATCGTGAAAAGAACGGCGCCGCCGGTCCCCTCACAATGGGTTACTACACGCGCGAGGATCTTCCGTTTCATTACGCGCTCGCCGACGCGTTCACGGTTTGCGACGGATACTATTGCTCGCTGCTCGGGCCGACGTATCCGAACCGCCTCTATCACATGACCGGCTCGGTTGATGCCGATGGCCGCTATGGTGGACCGGTAATCGACAACGCGGCCGTTGACGGTAAGATCACGTACACGTGGGAAACGTATCCCGAGCGGCTCCAGCGGGCCGGCATCTCTTGGCAAGTCTACTTCGATATGGAAGACGACTACGCGCTGAATATCCTCAAGTATTTCAAGCCGTATCGCGACGCGACGCCTTCATCGCCGCTCTATCAGCAAGCCCTCACAGGCCGTCCGTTCACGAAATTTCTCGATGATTTGCGAACCGGGAATCTGCCACAGGTCACGTGGGTGTTGGGCCACGCAAAACAGTGCGAGCACCCGGCGTATCTCCCCGCCGAAGGCGCCGACTTCATCCACCAGATGCTTGCAGCGCTGTGGAGCAACCCCAGCGTCTGGGCGAAAACCGCGTTCATTATCAACTACGACGAAAACGACGGCCAATTCGATCACGTTGTTCCGCCGATGCCGCCGCCCGGAACGCCCGGCGAATTCGTCGACGGCCGTCCGATCGGCCTCGGCTTTCGCGTGCCGTGCATCGTCGCGTCGCCGTTCTCGCGCGGCGGCTACGTCTGCAGCAACACGTTCGATCACACCTCGGTGCTGCGTTTGCTCGAGGCACGCTACGGCGTCGAAGTCCCGAACCTAAGCGCCTGGCGGCGCGCGAACACCGGCGATCTCACCGCCGCATTCGGATTTGGGGAGCCTGCCCGCCTTGATACGCCGGCTCTCCCTGAAACGGTTGCGGCGCTTGCGCTAGCCGAACAAAACGTGGAGCGCTTGCCGCGGCCCGACGTTCCGGCGCAGCAGCGCATGCCGGCACAAGAGCCGGGCACACGCCCACGCCGCGGCGTTGGCGCATGACGCTGCTCGCCTCGATCCTCGCCGCCGTGCTCTCCAACGTCTACGCGCATAGTGGCAGCATCCCGAATCTCGATACGGTAAAAACCGACATCGTCACATACTATCAATCGGGCCGCTACGAGCGCGATGTTGCCGATGTCGACGCACACATGCAATCCTACGTTGATGCGCGGCTGAAGCAAGGTGCGAAAAAACCCGCGGTCGTCTTCGATATCGATGACACGATGCTCTCGTCGTACGCGTACGAGCGAGCCTACGATTTTGCGTACACCGCGCGAACTTGGTCGCAGTGGGAGCGCGCCGATCGCTTCCCGCCGATCGAACCAACGCTGCGACTTGCGCGCCGCCTCGCCCTCGAACACGTTGCCGTCTTTTATATCACCGGCCGCCGGGAACCGGAGCGTGCGATCACCAGGAATGAACTCACCGCTGCCGGATATCCCGCGCCGGTCGCGCTCTACCTGCGGCCGGCGTCGGATACGGCAACATCCGTCGTACCGTACAAATCACGCACGCGCGCAGCGATCGAACAAGCGGGCTACGACATCTTGGCCAACGTCGGTGACCAGTGGAGTGACCTGCGCGGTGGCTACGCCGACCAGCTCTACAAACTCCCCAACCCGATGTACTATCTTCCATAAGATGCACCTCATGATGTTTTGGCTGCTCAGCGTTGTTGCGAGCGCGTGGCATCCGATCGATCCGCAAAACGCGCTCGTCGTGGACACAAGCAAGGGCCGCGCGATCGTCGCGTTCGATCCGCGACTTGCGCCAAAGGCCGTGGCCCGGGTGAAGCAGCTCGCGCGCATGCACGTGTATGACGGGCTCTTGATGTGGCGCGTCGTCGACCAACCGGGCTTCAATTTCATCCAGACCGGTGACCCACACAACCACGACGGCGACCGCTCCGCCTTACCGGATCTGCACGCGGAGTTCTCGGCAAAGATACCAGCCGGCGAGATTCGCTTTGTGCGCAGCGGTTCGGAGGCCGAAGGCTTCCTGCGCATATTGCCGGTCGGTGCATCGAGCACGGCCGGGACGCCGGTCACGTGGGGCGCATATTGCGACGGCGTGATGGGCATGGGCCGCGAGCGTGGGGTCGACACGGCTAACGCGGAGATCTTTTTCATGCGCGGCACGACGCGCTACTTCGATCACGACTACACGGTGGTGGGACGGATCATTGCGGGCCTCGACGTGATGCGCGCGGTGGCCGTCGGCGTTCCGCCAGCGCATCCCGATCGCTTGGTGCGCGTCCGCGTGCTTGCAGATCTGCCGGCGGCCCAGCGCCCGAGTTTTGAGGCACTGGACGTGCACTCACCGCAGTTCGACGCGCTGGTCGCGCAAGCGCGCAAGTTTCACGGAGCGGATTTCTCCGTGTGCGACGTCAGCGTTCCCGTGCGCAGAACGCCGTAGATTTCAGTTCGATTCTACCGCCTCATACAGTCCTTTGAGCGCAAGCAATACCGCGTGATTGAATGCGAGCTGTTCCGGGGGGAAACTGTGTCCAAGTTCCTGTAGGGCGACAAA
The DNA here is from genome assembly GCA_050015295.1 of Candidatus Aquilonibacter sp. Taxonomy (GTDB): domain Bacteria; phylum Vulcanimicrobiota; class Vulcanimicrobiia; order Vulcanimicrobiales; family Vulcanimicrobiaceae; genus Aquilonibacter. Next base: position 43,066 of record JBEKBR010000020.1, read on the forward strand.
ACTTTGCGCGGCAAGTTGACATTGTTGCTTTGCAGCAGCGAGCGCTTCAGTATTCATGCGCACTAGGTCGCCTTACGTCGCGGCGAACCCTTGTTCACGCAGCCATGCATCGTTGAAAATGCGCGAAAGATAGCGTTGGCCGCCGTCGCAGAGAATCGTCACGACCGTAGAACCCTCAGGAAGCTCCTTGGCGACCTGCACCGCACCGAAGACGTTGAGACCCGACGAGCCACCGACGAAGATGCCTTCGTGGTCAAGCAGCCAATGCGCCATCTCGATTGCCTGCGCATCGGTCCCGCGAATCGCGCGATCGATCGGCGCGCCTTCGAAATTCGCCGTCAAGCGCTTGATACCGATCCCTTCGAGATCGGAGTCACCTTCGGGTTCGAGCTTACCGTTGTTGACGTAGTTGTAGAGCGCGGAGCCCATCGGGTCGCAAAGCACGGTGAGGACGTTCTCGTTGCGGGCCTTGAGCGCGATCGAGGTTCCAGCAACCGTGCCGCCGGTTCCCGCCGCGGCGACGAACGCGTCGACGCGACCGTCTGTCTGCTCCCAAATCTCGGGACCGGTGGTCAATTCGTGCGCGCGCCGATTCGCGGTGTTTTCAAATTGATTGGCCCAGAACGCGCCGGGCGTCGCTTCAGCGATTCGGCGCGCGACGTGATAGTAATTTTCGGGGTTGGTGAACGCAACGGCTGGAATTACGCGCACGTCGGCACCGCAGACGCGTAGCAGATCGATTTTCTCTTGCGATTGATCGTTCGGAACGCAGATAACACAGGTGTATCCGCGCTCCTTTGCAACCAGCGCAAGCGCAATGCCGGTGTTCCCGGCGGTGCCTTCCACGATCGTGCCGCCGGGCTTGAGTACGTCGCGGGTCTCGGCATCGTCGACCATCGCGCGCGCCGCGCGATCTTTGACCGAGCCGCCCGGATTGAGGAATTCCGCTTTGCCCAGAATGCGCCGCCCAAGTTCGCGCGAGAGCGCACGCAGCTCGATCAAGGGCGTTGCGCCGACGGTATCCGAGAAACTCATCGGGTCATCCGGTCTTGATGCGTTTGCTGCGAAGTGTCGTGCTGCTGCCGGTCTGCTGGCTTTGGTTGAAGGCGAGTTTCGGGCGACGCGTGCGCACGACGGTGCTGATGCTTCCGTCATCGTCTTCGTCCGCGACGGACTCGACGAGAAGCGCGGAATCGCCGATCTTCGCGCGCGCCGACGCCATGAAGCGGCGTCCGCTCGACGAGGATAAGCTCGAGAGTTGCGCGATCAGGGCCTCACGCGAGACCGGTGCGTCGCCTGGAAAGAGGCACAGCTCCGTGCCCTTCGCCGACCGTCGATTTCGAACCGTACCCGCCGGCGCGAGTTCCCGTCCGTCGCCAATGAAAACCGAATCTGCCCTGCAGGCGCGCAGCGCGTCGAGAATGTCGCGCCACGAGAGGCTTTTGGGCGTTGACGTCTTCATCTGTTTAGCTTACCTTTACGGTCAGACAAATGCTCGCCTTCCTTGCGCCGTTCAGACTTTCCTCATGACCGCTGCGTTCAATGGGCCGATGCGTAAAATATTCATCTCCGCAGTACTACTGGCGTCGCTGTTGCCGATTGCCGTCCCCGCCCAATCCATGGCGAAGGCGATGCGGCTCAATGGCACGATCGTCTCCGCGACGGGAACCTCGATCGTTATCAAGACGTCGACCGGTGAAGACACCCTTTCTGTGGCTCGTGGCACGCGCTTTTTAAGCCTCTCCAATTCGTCGCTCGACAAAGTAACGCAGAACTCGTTCATCGGAACGACCGTCGTGCCACAACCTGACGGAACGTTCGTATCGACCGAGGTTCACATTTTTGCACCATCGCTGCGCGGCACCGGCGAAGGTTTCACCAAAATGGACAGCGGCGGCACGCACATGATGGCCAATTCGACCGTGCGAACCGTCGCTGCGGCGTCTCATATGATGGCAAACTCCACGGTGAAGACCGTCGGTTCGAGCGGCGGTCGAAAAACGATTACGATGGTCTTTCCAAGCGGCACAAAAACGATCGAAATCCCAGCAAATGTGCCCGTAACATACATCGAGCCAGGCTCGAGAGCAGCGCTGGTCCCGGGCGCCCACGTTCTCGTCCTCGCGGTATCAAGCCCGTCCGGCCTAGCGGCAAAGACGCTGGTCGTGGGGGAACACGGCGCAACGCCCATGTAGTAGCCCCGCATGAAACGGGGCTTTACGGTTTGGCTCACTGGGCTCTCCGGCGCCGGCAAGACGACGATCTCGCGACTGCTCGCGCAGAAACTAGAGGCACGCGGCTATCGCGTCGATGAACTCGACGGTGACGAGATCCGCAAGGTGCTATCCAAAGGGCTAGGCTTCAGTCGTGAACATCGCGATGCAAACGTGGCGCGCATCGCCTTTGTCGCCTCGCTGCTCGTACGGCACGGTGCGGCCGTCATCTCCGGTGCGATATCGCCGTATGCACAGGCACGCGACGACGCGCGCAAACGCATCGGCGATTTCATTGAAGTCTACGTACGTTGCGCGCTACCTGAGCTCATTCGCCGCGACCCTAAGGGCCTGTACATGCGTGCGATGAGCGGTGAGCTCAAGCACTTCACGGGCGTCTCCGACCCTTACGAGGAGCCGCAGAACCCCGAGGTCGTCGTCGATACCGAAGTAGAAACGGTGGAAGAAAGTGTCGCGAAGATTCTCGCCACGATCGAGGCACGTGGCTATTTCGCCTGGTGATCTTCCTTAAACGTGCTCTCCTTGAACCGGATGAAGCTGCGCACGAACGGCGTGGCCGGCTGCGTATAGACCTCCTCCGGACTGCCGATCTGCTCGATCTTCCCGTGATTCATCACCGCCACCACATCGGCGACTTCTAGCGCTTCCTCTTGGTCGTGGGTGACGAAGACGCTCGTGATGTGCATCTCGTCGTGCAGCGCACGCAGCCAGCGGCGCAGTTCAAAACGAACCTTCGCATCGAGCGCACCAAACGGCTCGTCGAGCAGCAGCACGTTCGGTTCGACCGCAAGTGCACGCGCGAGCGCGACACGTTGCCGCTGTCCGCCCGAGAGTTGTGACGGATAGCGCCCGGCAAGATTTTGTAATTGAATGAGCTCCAGCAGTTCGCCGACCTTCTTGCGCAAGTCTGCCTCCTTCGGTCGCGTGCGGCGCGGGCGAACGCGCAAGCCGAAAGCGATGTTCTCGAAGACCGTCATGTGCCGGAAGAGCGCGTAGTGCTGAAAGACGAAGCCGACCCCGCGTTCGCGCGCGGTGCGCGTCGTGATATCGAGTCCGTCGAACGCGATCGCTCCCGCATCGGCGAACTCGAGTCCGGCAATGATGCGCAGGAGCGTCGTCTTTCCCGAACCGGACGGGCCGAGCAGCGCGACGAGCGTGCCTTTGGGGATCTCTATGTCGACCTCATCGAGCGCGCGGAAGTCGCCGAAGTTCTTGCTCACGCCGCGAACAGTGATGCTCACGTGAGCGGCTCACCCGATCGCCATTCGACGATCGCCTTGACCACCAGCGTCACGAGCGCGAGCAACGCCAGCAGTGACGCCACCGCGAAGGCCGCGACGTAATTGTAATCTTGATAGAGCACTTCGATCTGCAACGGCATCGTGTTCGTTAGCCCGCGGATGCGCCCCGAGACGACGGCGACGGCGCCGAACTCGCCCATCGCGCGCGCGTTGCAGAGAATCACGCCATAGAGCAGCGCCCATTTGACGTTCGGCAGCGTCACGCGCAGGAACGTCTGCAGCCCGCTGGCACCGAGGGTAAGCGCAGCTTCTTCGTCGTCGTTGCCCTGCGCCTGCATCGTCGGCAACAGTTCGCGTGCGACGAAGGGAGAGGTCACGAAGATCGTCGCGATGATGATGCCCGGCACAGCAAAGATGATATGTACGCCGTGCGCCATCAGCCACGGGCCGAGCAGCCCCTGGGCACCGAAGAGCAACACGAAGATCAATCCCGCCACGACCGGCGACACGGAGAACGGCAAATCGATCAGCGTTACGAGCAGACTCTTTCCGGGAAAGTCGAACTTCGCGATGGCCCACGCGGCAGCTAGACCAAAAAGCGTGTTGAGCGGCACCGCGATTATCGCGGTCAGCAGCGTAAGACGAATCGATGCCAACGTATCGGGGTCAGCGAAGCTCGCGAAGTAGAGCCTAAGGCCTTGCCCTAGCGCCGTCGTAAGCACGATCGCAAGCGGCAGACACAAGAACAGCACGAGAAAGAGCGCGGTGACGACGATGAGGACCCAGCGTACTGCCCTTGGCTCCGAGATGGCGATCATCAGCGAACGGCTTCCGGCTCGACACGCACGCGGCTCCAGCGCTGCAAGAGATTGATTGCGAGTAGCAGTGCAAACGACACTACGAGAAGCGCGACGGCGATCGCCGTCGCTCCGGCGTAATCGTACTCCTCGAGTTGCGTAACGATGAGCACGGGCGTAATCTCGGTGTGCATCGGCATATTGCCAGCGATGAAGATTACCGAGCCATATTCGCCGATGCCGCGCGCGAGCGCGAGCGCGAAGCCGGTGATTGCTGCGGGCAGAATCGTCGGGAAGATGACGCGCGCGATTGTTTGCAGCCGGCCCGCGCCAAGGCTCGCCGCCGCTTCTTCGAGCTCGGCGTCGAGCTCTTGCAGCACTGGCTGCACCGTGCGCACGACAAACGGCAGCCCGATAAATGTCAGCGCGACGACGATGCCGAGCCGCGTAAAGGCGACGTGGATGCCGAGCTGCGCCAGCGGAGTTCCAAGCCAGCCGTTCTGCGCGTAGAGCGTGGTGAGCGCGATACCCGCCACCGCGGTCGGCAGCGCGAACGGCAGGTCGACGAGTGCATCGACAATTCGCTTACCTGGAAAGCGATAACGCGTCAGCACCCATGCGGTGAGCAATCCGAAGCAGAGGTTGATCGCGGCCGCCGCGAGCGATGCGCCGAAGGTCACTTCGTACGACGCGATCGCGCGCGGCGTGGTTACCAGATGCCAGAAGCCGCCCCATCCCAGCGTCGACGCCTTAAAGAACGTCACCGCAAGCGGAATGAGGACGACGAGGCACAGGTAGAGCACCGTGTAGCCAAGCGAGATTCCGAAGCCCGGCATGATGCTCCGCGACCGCAGTCTCATTTTGGCTGGTAGATCTGGTCGAAGACGCCGCCGTCCGCAAAGTACTCCGCCTGCGCCTTTTGCCAACCGCCGAAGAGATCGATCGTCACCAACTTCAATTTCGGAAAGAACGTAAACTGCTTTGCTATTTGCGGCAACCGCGGGCGCCAGTAGTTCTTCCCGATGATCTCCTGTCCGGCCGGCGAGTAGAGGTATTCAAGATACGCCTGTGCGACGGTGCGCGTTCCTCGCGCGTCGACGATCTTGTCGACCACCGCGACCGGCGGCTCGGCCAGGATCGACTGTTTCGGCACGACGATCTCGACCTTGCCTTTACCGAGTTTGTTGACGGCGAGGAACGCGTCGTTCTCCCACGCGATCTCCACGTCGCCCAAGCCGCGCTCGACGAAGGTTGTCGTCGAACCGCGCGCGCCGGAATCAAGCACGGGCACGTTCTTGTACAGCGCAGTAACGAACGCTCTTGCCGTGCCGGCGTTACCGCCGGGCTGTTTGAGTGCGTACGCCCACGCCGCGAGGAAGTTCCAGCGTGCGCCGCCGGAGGTCTTCGGATTCGGCGTGATGACGGAGACGCCGGGTTTGATCAGGTCGCCCCAATCGTGAATGTGCTTGGGGTTACCTTTGCGTACGAGAAAGACGATCGTCGACGTGTACGGCGTGCTGTTGTCGGGAAGACGTTTTTGCCAATCCGCCGGCAGCAGCCCGGCCTTTTGCGAAATCGCGTCGATGTCGTAGGCCAGTCCAAGCGTCACGACGTCGGCTTGCAAGCCGTCGATCACGGCACGCGCTTGTTTTCCGGAACCGCCATTTGAGGTTTGAATCGTGACCGTCTGTCCGGTCTTCTTCTTCCAATACGCGGCGAACGCGGGGTTGTACGCGTCGTACAGCTCGCGGGTGGGGTCGTAGGATACGTTGAGAATGGTGACGGGCGCGGTGCTTTGTGCAGCTCTCACCGGGGCCGCGGCGCTTTGCGCCAAAGCCAGAATCAGCGCGGCTGCAATAGCCTGCGCTCGCAGGGTAAATCGCATGGTATTTGTCCTCGAATCAGCGTTGTGCAAGAGATGCGCGGAGATCTGCGCATCGACATCGCGATGAGGACGTATGGGAGGAAGATAAACGCAAGGGGATCGTAACGCAACGGTGCGTTATGTGCACATAGGCACCTCCTTATGGAGGCGGCGGCTTCGCCTCTATCGGCGGAAATCCTGGGAGCCGGATCGAAGGCTCGACGTGTGCTCAAAGCCGGCCCGGGATTTCGCCGTCGCGCACACGTTTTAGCGTACACGGCCGTTACCACGGCGATCGTGTTGCTCCTGGCGCTTGCCGAATGGGCCACGGAGAAGCTGGTCTCGGATCGATCGAGAGCCGCCAGCACAACGATCGAAATCTGCATCGTGCTCGTCGGCACGCTGGTCTTTCGTCCCGTTCATCAGCGCATTGAAGTTGCCATCGACGCCGCGTTCCACCGGCGGAAACACCATGCGCTTGCGGCATTGGCAAAGTTTCGCCGAGAGCTAACGTCCTTCAGTGACCCAAACCAGCTCTTGCGACGCGTGATCGAAGCCGTCAATCATCATCTGGAAGTTCGCGCGAGCGCCGTCTATCTGCGTCGCGACGCGTTTCACGCCGCGGTGTCATCGTACGGCCTTGACAGCCGCCTGCGCTGGCGCTAATGTACTAATCAAGTAGTACATTACTTATGCCATTGCACCTACACGTTGACCCCACGAACGGTCTGCCCGTCTACCTTCAAATCGTCGATCAAGTTCGCCGAGCGGTTGCGATCGGAATTTTGAAGCCGGGCGAGCAGCTCCCGACCGTCAAGCAGCTCGCGAGCGACCTGGTCGTCAATCCGGCCACGGTTTCGCGCGCGCTGCGCGAGCTGGAACATCTGGAAATCATCCGGAGCTTGCCCGGCCGCGGAGCCTCCGTCCGCACTGACGCGGCGACGGGCGTCGCCAAGACCGGAGCGCGCGACATCGTCAGCGCTTCGCTCGACGCGGCGATCCGCGAGGCACGCTCCCTCGGGGTCGACGAGAGCGACTTGCGCGAACTGTTTCGGCGCGCGCTCGATGCATGGTATCGCGGCGACGGTACGCACGGAGCATCATGATTCCCCTACATATTGCGCAGCTCACAAAACGCTACGGTGACCGCGTCGCCGTCGACGATCTGACGCTTTCGATCGCGAGCGGAACCGTGTTCGGCCTGATCGGGCGCAACGGAGCCGGCAAGAGCACGGCCATCGCTTGCGTACTCGGCTTGCTACGCGCGACCTCAGGCGAGGTCGCGTTTTTCGGCGACCCGCTGCGATCCAAGTCCTTCGAGCGGATCGCGTACGTACCGGAGATCAATTGTCTCGACGCGTGGATGACGCCGCTGCAACATGCGGAATTCCGGCGCCAGTGTTTCTCGCGCTTCGACGCGGCCCTGATGCGCGAATTGTTGGAACGTTTTGAAATCGAACCGAAGCGCGCACTGCGCAAACTTTCAAAGGGTCAACGCCAAGCAGTCGCGCTTGCCCTTGCATTCGCGCAGCGACCAGAGCTCATGATCCTCGATGAGCCGGCCTCGGGCCTCGATCCGGTGCTGCAACGACGGCTCTCGGACGCGATCGTGAGCACGGCGGCCGATGGCGTCACCATCGTGTTCTCGTCGCATCAGATCGGGCACGTCGAGCAGGCGGCCGAACGAATCGGCATCCTCGATCGCGGAAAGCTTGTGCTCGAGGCCGACGTCGACGACCTGCGCGAAGAGCGCGCGCTCGTCGAGGCATATTTTGAAACGTTACCCGATCTCACGAGTTTGCGGTCGGCCATTACGTCATCGATCGAAGTCGACGGAACGCTGGTCCGCGTGTATGCCAACGGTGACGCGGCAGAAGTGGAAGATCGACTGCGCGCGCTCGCGCCAGTGACGGTGAGTCGCCGCGCCATGACGATCGAGCAGATCTTCTTCGCAACCATCGGTGCGAGCAAGGAGTATCGCGGATGATTTACCGAGAGTTTTTGGTCATGCGTAAAGCGTTGCTCTGGTTTGTCGGCTGCACAACTGCCTCGATGTTGGTTTTTGTTGCCGTACAACTCTCCCAGTACCGCAGTCACCTGTACACGGATCTCAACGAACTGCACGTCCCAGTTGCGTGGGTGGTTACGGTTTTCGCCGCAATCTTCGGCGTTGCGCTCGGCAACGCGTCACGTGGGCCCGCGCGCGTGCTCTGGGTACTGCCGGCCAAACGATGGACGCTGGCGCTGCAAATATTCGCGGTCGATGCCGTCGGCATCATTGTGGCCTACGCGGGCGTGTTCGTGGAAGCGATGCTCTTCTTCCTCATCATGGGTCTGTTCGAGCCGGTCAGCATCCGCGGATCGATCGACTGGGCGGCTGTCGCGCTGAGTCTTCTCTTCATTTATGCGGTGTACGGGTGGAGTGCCGCCGTCGGTATGCTGGGGCGCCGGGTTGCGTACTGCGGCATTGCAAGCCTTCCGCTGCTATTGTTCTGGCGCATGTTTGCGGAGGCGGGAGGCACGTTTGGCGAGGTGCTCCGCGCGCCAATTGCCGCGAATCCGTACGCGGTTTACGAAATCTCTTTCTCGATTCAACGTGCGCGTTGGGCGGCGATACACATCGAATCGGCGCCCGACCGGCTTTTGCGGTCCCTCTTCTGGATGGGAAACACTTGGGAAGCCCCGGTGTTGGCAATGATTGCGGTGCTAACGTGCGCGATCGCCGTGTTCCTCTGGCAACAAGCCGAAGTGCTCAACGCCTAACGCGCGACGCTACCAGCTGATGGCCTTGGTCAACTGCAGATAGACGGTTTGCGGCGTCGCGTACTCCCAGTTCGTCGGGCCGATGCCACCGCCGAGAGCTTGATACGTATAGCCCCCGAAGTAGATGCCACCGGTAGCATAGTTGTCTTTGTTCAGGATGTTCGTTGCACCGAGCGTCACGTCGAACGACGGCTGGATTGGCAGCTTGATCGCCCCGTCAACTACCGTAAAACCCGGCTGTCCGAACGCGTTGTTGGGACCGTACGTCGTGGCGCCGAGGCGGACGTTCTTACCGTCCGCGAGCTGGTACCACAGATCGTAGCGCATCTTGCTGAACGGATAGCCCGGCAATTGCACGCCGTTAGCCGGCAACGGTCCAAGGAACACGCCGCCAAAGTTTTTCAGCGGCACGTTCGTCTGATCGTAGAAGTAGTCACGCAGCAAGTCGACCGCCACATGATACCCGAACCCGATCTTCGGCTGGTGAAGCCACGAGAGCTCGAAGCCCTCGTTCAACGCCGCACCCTGCGAGGTGGGAATGACCTCCGACGTATACGCCGCGCCGTTGTACGTGCCGCTCGTCGCCACGTCGACTGTCGCATAGCGATTGAAGATGTTCGTCGCATAGAAGTCCGCCGAGAGGATGCTGTCGCGATTGAACTTGTAGTCGGCGCCTACGTCATACCCCATCGACGTTTCCGCGCTGAACTGCGAGACCGGGTAGAACGTCTTCTTGGACACATAGGCCGTGGCGTTGATCAACCCTTCGTACGGGGTCACGTACGCGCTTCCCGCGGAAGCACGGACGCTCAGATTCGACGTGGGCCTCCACGTCAGACCGCCGCGCGGATCGAAGCGCGCGCCGACGTAGGTCGTGTTCGAGAGGTAACCGCCGAACTCCAATTGCAGCGTCGGCGCGAGCAGGAAGTTGCCGCGCAGGCTCTCCGTGGTGCTGTTGACCATGAGGTATTGCGCTGACGGCTGGTAGATCGAATAGGCGCAGCTCTGCGTCACGCACGGCGGATACCAACCGTTGGCGTAGAGCTCCTGGTAGTTGTAGCTGTCGCTGTGATTGTCGAAGCCCAGCGTAAGGTAGTTGGTGTCGCCGAACGGGATGTTGTACTGCGCATCAAAGCCGTGGAGAACGTCGGTCGTTTCCTCGTAGTACGCCTCGCCGCTGTAGCCGTTGTCGAGCGCGTCGGGATTCGTGGCCGAGCCGGGGATGTTGCCGACCCACGCGCAAGCCGGCGTGAAACAGGGACCGATCGCGGAGAACGCGTTATTTTGTATGATGTCGCGCGTGATGCTGCCGGCATAATAACGCGCGAGGAACGTTCCAGGGCCAATCACCGTGCGAAGATCCGCCGTCGTGATCGGCTCGTTGTCGGTCTCGTACGTGTCGGGATATCCGGCGTAGAGATTGATCGGCACCGTTTGGCCGATGTATCCGGCGAACGCCTGGTTCGTCCAGTTCTGGTTGTAGTTGACGATACCGGGTCCGGTCGAACAGGTCGCAGCCGCCGGGTAGGTGCTGATGCACGGCACGATCGTCGCGTAGATGTTGCCGACATTGTTGCCCGTCTCATCGAGCCACGTCTGCGTCGAGTAGTTGCTGAGTTGGATCGAGGTGACCGGCGAGAAGTTGTACGCCAGCTTAAAGAGCTGCGAGTGGTTGCTAAAGTCCGAGGTCGCGAGGTAGTTGTAGTTCAGCACGCCCACGTAGCTCGTCCCGGGCGTGTAAACCTGATTGTTGCCCGTGAGTGGATACGTGGGAGAGGTATACGGAGAAAAGAAGCTCGCGCGGCCAAAGCCGAAGATGTATTGCGGCGCCATGTATCCGGGCGTCGTCTCGCGCGCAACGCCGACGACGAAGCCGAACTTCCCGATCGTGTCGGAGAAGCGCACGCCGTACGTCCAGCCGGCGAACGAGTCATATTGCGTCATCAGTTCGCCGCTCGGCTTCTCGGTGATCGGCGCGGTCTGAAAGTTTACCGTACCGCCTACGGCATCGGTGACGGTGTTCGGCATGTTGCCGGGGCCCTTACTCACCTCGACGCCGCTGAGCAGTATCGAGTTGATGAAGGTCGTGTTGAAGCCGTAGGCACCGTTGCCGATCGTGTCAACCGGATGGCCGTCGATGAGAATCTGCGATTCGTACGGCTGCGCGCCGCGGATCGAGATCGACGCGTTCGCGCCCGGCTCGTTTGAGCCGCCGCCGACGCGCAGAACCTCGACGCCCGGCAATTGGTCGAGCAGATTGACGACCTGATCCTGCCCTTGGCTGCGAATCGTCGCCACCGAGAGTCGCTCCGATGAGGCCGACGAGTCGGAGACCGAGGTCGAACCGCCACCCACCGAGACGCGAGCGATCGTCGTGAGCGATGCCGGGACAAGTGTTGTCGCAAGCGCGACGCTCGCACCGGAGAGGACCGCGATGCTGTCCTGCTGCGTCGATTGAAAGCCGGCTGCCGAGATCGTCACACTGTAGAGGCCCGGTGGGACCGCAACGCGATAGGTCCCGTCGGGTTTCGTCGTTGTTTCTGCCGATTTGGGCCCCATGATCCCGATTCGAGCGCCGCTAATAGGCTTTCCGGCACCGTCGACGACCTTGCCTGTGATCGCGCTGGTTGTTTGAGCGCTGACCGGCCCAATGGAGAACGCCGCGATCGCTAACGCGGCCAGCATGCGCGCAAGTATCTTCACACTGCCCCCAAAAAAACGAAAAGCAAAAAAGAAACATCGGCTGCAGTTAGCAACACAACAATGGTTTCAGTGTAGAGGTGGATTGTCAAGGGACGATTGTTGAATTATTAAGCCTGGCGTGTGACCATCCAACGCCCAGCCAGCCCCGGGGTCACCGTCTCAGGGAAGCCCCCTATATAAGAAGAAAGCGGGCGTAGAGAGCGAACCGGGATTGACCATGCAGCAGATCACCCGCTCGTTCGCGGTGCTCTTTTTTGCGGCACTTTTCTTCATGTCAGCACCGGCGAGCGCCAGTGAAGTGGAGTTGCTCGCGTATAGTGCTACGCCCGCCGCCGACGGTAGCGTGCAACTCGTTCTCGATTTCGACGGGTTCGCGCCGCAGGCCGAGGTCGTGCACGCCGCGCGAAACACCGTTCACGTCGTGATCGTGGGATGCGAACGCGGGCGTAATTTGCCGGGCCTGATCCCGCAAGTCGGGGTCATCCGTAAGGGTTTGATTGCGCCGTTTGCGGGCGTCGGCCTCGTAGTGAACCTCACGTTGAGCGACGACGTGCGGCCGACCGTCGATAGCGACGGGAACCGAATGGTCGTGCACATTCCAGCGCCATCGAGCAACGAAGAAGCACATCTGCCTTCGCCCATCGTGCAAGGTGCGGAAGGCGTCAAGATCATTCCGCTTTCATACGCGGACGTCAGCGAAATTGCCGGTTTATTCAAAGCCGGCGTGGCCATCCCGTCGGCCGATCTGTTCAATCCGCAGTCGCCGTTCGCAGCGCCTACGCCGAACCCGAACTCGAGCGGCGGGTCGAGCTCTTCAACCCCTGTCGCCGCGGCGCCGCAGTACGTGACGATGCCGACGGGTGCACTCATTCCGAAGGATACACCGCCCGGCGTGTACGTCGACGAACACCTTTCGGTCGACCGTCGATTGAACGCGGTGGTTCTTCGCGGCACGCCGCAGGAGATTGCGCCCTACGAACGGCTCATTGCGCTCGTCGATCAGCCGCGCCGTGCCGTAATGCTCGACACGCAGATCGTCGAACTCACGGAAACCGCAGCCTATGACTTGGGCATCAACTTCTCGCCGAACGGCAATCTTGCTTCCGCCACATTCAACGCGTCGAGTGGAGGACCGGCAAAGAGCACGCTGTCGCTCTCCGCGCAGCTTGCTGCCCTGGCCACGACCGGGCAAGCCAAGATCCTGGCAAGTCCGAGGATTCTCGCGGCTGACGACCGCACTGCGGCGATCCTCTCGGGCGAAGCCGTTCCGATCTTTACCAATTTGCTCGTGCCTTCGGGCGGCACGACGATCGTTCAACAGCAGCTGCAGTACATCAATGTCGGGGTCAGCCTCGAGATTCTTCCACGCATTGCGGCTAACGGCGACGTCACCGCCGACGTTTTCTCCGAAGTTTCGAGCATCTTGAGCTACGTACAGACGGCGCCGCAGATCGCAGTGCGCCAAGAGCTCACGCAAGCCCAAGTGCGCGACGGACAATCGATTCTCATCGGCGGCCTACTTCAGGACACCGAGATCAAGTCGTACAGCAAGATCCCCGGCTTAGGCGATATTCCGCTGATCGGCGACCTTTTCAAACAGGCAAACGTTACCTCGCAGCGCACCAATCTGTACTTGGTCATAACCCCCCACGTGCTCAGCGCAACATCGCGCGCGGCGCAACCGCCCCCCGGGAGTGTCGAGGGAACGCCGCCGCCGTAAATCATCTCGTCTTACCAATCTTTGGAGATACTATGAATCGACGCTTTCTCGTAGTGGCGGCAGCCCTATTCCTCGCGTTCTCGACGGTAAGCCCCGCGCTCGCGGGCTGCAAGGGCGGCACCTATGTCACGTTCGAAAACAACACGAAGTACTGCGTTTGGGCTACGCTCTACTACTCGTACACCATGCAAGCCGGCTGGAAAATCGAACAAGCCCACGAGGTCGTACCGCACGGCCAGTGGATGAAATGGATTGCCTTTAACTATATCGACCTCGGCCCGCAGATCGGAGCGCGCGCGGAAGTCATGAATTACACGAGCACTCCGTGCAAGGGTTCGCCCAACGTTGCCGATGTTCGCAGCAATGAAGACGTGCCTCGCGTGAAGATGAATAACGTGTGGAATTTGTCGGCGCGCAAAGCGACGATCAATGAAAACAACGGACGCTTCTCGATCAGCCTCGGGCTCGGCCCGTATTTGCAGGGTTCGAATTGCGGAATCTAACGTTGCGCTCTTCCATGGGGCTGATGCTCGCGGCACTCATTGGGACACTCGCGTCCCTTGCCGTGCCGGCGAAAGCGGCACCGTCCGATACCGTTACCATCCGTTTCGCTGACGTCGTTGTGAACAACAACACGAAGTACGACTCGTGGGTCGATTTCTCGTGGTCGTACACCGGGCAGGCATGGCACATCGAAAAGGCCATGTGCATTAAACCGCACAGCTGGGGCCGTCATAGCATTCGATACAACCATCCGGACCTCGGACCCGCGTTCCGCCTGCGCGCCGAGATTAAGCTCGCGGGTTGCGCTAACGGTACGCACACCGTTCTCACCGGCGTGGCGCCGGTCGTCGACTCAGCTCTAAGGGCGAATGTCGACATCGAGGAGCCCTCTCCCGGCAAATTCTACCTGAAGTTCCCAGACAAGGTCTAACTACAAATCCGAAAGTAAAGACGCTAAATGGAACTCGTCGTCAATAGCGTCGATCACCTCGTTCTCAATGTGACTGACGTTGAGGCTGCGGCTGCATGGTATCAGCGCGTGCTCGGCATGCAGCGCGAGGACTTTACGCCGGCAGGATCATCGAGCGCGCGCACGTCGGTGAAGTTCGGGACGCAGAAGATGAATCTGCGTCCCGCCTCGGCGAGCGTCGATGAGTGGTTCACCGGGAGGAATGTCGCGCCGGGAAGCGCCGACCTGTGCTTTCTTACGACGAGCAATCCGAACGAGGTCGTCGCACATCTGCGCGCGCTCGATATTCCGGTCGAGAAGGGACCCATTGAACGCACCGGGGCGCGTGGTACGCTGCTCTCCGTCTACTGCCGCGACCCAGACGGAAATCTCATCGAGATCGCATCATATAAAATGTAGACGAGCTTCGTCGGCCACGCTCGCGCGCGGCCAGCCATCGCGGGAATCCACCCGAACTTTGCGCAAGGCTCGAAGCATGCACACCGGCCGCCATTTTCTTCAAATTCCGGGCCCGACCAACGTCCCGGACCGTATCCTGCGCGCGATCGACATGCCGACCATCGACCATCGCGGTCCGCAATTCGCCGAGCTCGCGCTCGACGTGTTGGACGGCATAAAGACGATCTTCCGAACCGAGAGCCCGGTCATCATCTACGCCTCGTCGGGGACCGGCGCGTGGGAAGCCGCTCTTGTTAACACGCTCTCACCGGGCGACCGTGTCCTCATGTTCGAAACAGGCATGTTCGCATCGCTCTGGCGCACGATGGCCGAACGGCTCGGCTTGAACGTGGAGTTTGTTTCGGGAGATTGGCGCCACGGCGTTGACCCGGCTGAAGTCGAGCGTCGTCTCGAGCGTGATAGCAAGCACGAGTTCAAGGCGGTCATGGTTGTCTCCACCGAGACCTCGACCGGCATCACCAGCCGCGTGCCCGAAGTGCGTGCGGCGATCGATCGCGTGCGGCACCCCGCGCTCCTCATGGTCGACGCGATCTCTTCCCTTGGGTCGATCGACTATCGCCATGACGAATGGGGCATCGACGTAACCGTCGGCGGATCGCAAAAAGGTTTGATGCTACCGCCCGGGCTCGGATTCAATGCCGTGTCCCAAAAAGCGATCGAAATGTCGGCGCATTCGCGCTTTACGAAATCCTATTGGGACTGGAACGAGATCATCAAAGCCAACAAAAACGGCTTCTGGCCGTACACGCCGAGTACCAACATGTTGTATGGCTTGCGCGAATCGATTGCGATGTTGCACGAAGAGGGCTTGCCCGCCGTCTTCGAGCGTCATGCGCGTCACGGCGAAGCCACACGCCGCGCGGCGCGCGGCTGGAATCTCGAGGTGCAGGCTGCCGATCCACGCGAGTACTCGAACTCGGTGACGGCAATCGTCGTACCCGACGGCGCGAACGCCGATACGTTACGCGCAACGATCCTCGAGCGCTACGACATGTCGCTCGGCACGGGCCTGGGACGGCTCGCGGGCCGCGTGTTTCGGATTGGGCATCTCGGTCATTTCAACGACTTGATGCTCGCTGGAACGTTGTGCGGGGTTCAGATGGGCCTCGACGTCACGGGAATCTCGCATGGTGACGGGGTGTCGCCTGCGCTCGCATTCCTCTCGGATGCAGCGGAAAGGGTTGCAACAGTATGAGCGTACAGAAGCCGCTGACGGGCGCGATCGGCGTCTTGCGCGCCTCGCACGTGCGTTACACGATCCTTGCACTCATCTGCTTCCTGTATTTCCTCTCGTATCTCGATCGCTCGGCCATCTCGGTCACCGCTCCCGCGATGATCAAAGAGTTTCACTTCAATAAAGCGACGATGGGCTTGGTGTTTTCCGCGTTTGCGACGACCTATGCGCTGCTGCAAATCATCGGCGGCTCGCTCGGCGATCGCTTCGGGCCGCGCGCCGTACTGTCGTTCCTGATGGCGATGTGGTCGGTGTTCACCGTCGCCACCGGCGCCGCGGTCAATTTTTTCACCTTGTTCACCGCGCGCTTGCTGTTCGGTTTGGGCGAAGCGGGTGGCTTTCCGGTTTCGACTCGCGCGTTGTCGTCATGGTTCCCCAAGGACATGCGCGGCTCGCTCCAGGGGATATTGCACGCGTGTTCGCGCACGGGCGGCGCGGTATCTCCGATTATCGTCGTGGCAATTGTGGCCTGGACCGGAAGTTGGCGCTACGCCTTCTTCATACTCGGTGTGCTTGGGGTCGCGTGGGCTGTAGCCTTCTACCTCATGTACCGCAATTCACCGACGGATGTGCCTGCGGTCAACAAGCAAGAACTCGACTATATTCGCGGGACCGCGTCGCTCAGACCCGATGCATCACAACAGCAGACCATTCCGTGGCGTCAGATCCTCGCAAGTTCGGATGTGTGGTTGTTGACACTCGCGTATTTCGCTTACGGCTACACCTTTTGGATCTACATCACGTGGCTGCCGACGTATCTGACGGACGCGCGTCACATCTCGTTCAGCGGCCTTGCCCTCGCAGTAACCGTGCCGCTCGCGGGCGGCGTCCCCGGCGATTTGGTCGGCGGCTGGCTCTCCGACTATATCTACAGACGAACGGGTGATCTGAATCTGGCGCGTCGCACGCTAATCGCCGGTGCCTTCATCGGTACGGTAGTGTTTATCGTTCCGGCAATTTTTGTCGCCAACGTGGGTCTGGCAATAATCCTGCTGGCGTTCGCGATGTTCATGCTCGAATGTGCGGTCTCCAATTGCTGGGCCGTCGCGATGGACCTCGGCGGCCAGAACTTTTGTGGAACGATCTCGGGGATCATGAACACCGGATTTGGTGTCGCCGGCATTCTCTCGCCGTTAGTTTTCGGAATCCTCGTCGATCGCACCGGCTCCTGGCTCGCGGGCTTCATGATCGGTTCCGCGCTCTTGATCCTTGGCGCAATTGCGATCGCATTTGTGAACGCGACGCGTCAGGTTGGCAACACCGCCAAAATCGCCTAAGAAAAACGCAAAGACAGCGGCGCAGACTTTACTCCCGGTCAAACCGTTCCGGTGCCGGCCGGTACGTTCGTCCGGCGCATTGCGCGAACGTGGCATTACGACGGCGTGCGCCACGGCGAAGCCGAGCCGGTTGTCATCGCGATTTGCGGAATAGGCCCAGTGGACATCAAGTTGGCCGATCCGGACAAACCGTTAGTTCGCGCCGTCTAGGGAGAGGGCGTTCTTTTGAGAAAGGAAAGCCCATGAAATATTCACTCGCGGTTCTTTTTGCGTTTGTGTTAGCAGCGGGGTTAACGACAGCTCCGAGCATGAGCGGCACGATGCAGCCCCAAATCGTCGCGATCTCCGCCACGACTCCGCCCATGCCGAGAGGTAACTACGGCGCGACGTGCCGGAACATTCGTGTCGAGGCGCACTTTAGCGGTAACACGGTGACACACTACCTCTCCGGCGAATGCCTGGACGACAAGGGATATCGCAGAGAGAGCAAAGTGAAGTTCCCGTGTCCGAACAACGGCCCGGTAGCGAACAAGGACGGACTCCTGGTCTGCGTGTAGTCCCGCTCAGTCGGAATCGCCAACCTTCAGCACGACACGCCCTTGCGCCGTCCTATCGAGCACGCTTTCCATCGCTGTCTTGAATTGCTCCAAGGGGAAAACAGCTCCAACGTGAGGCTTGAGTTTGCCCTGCGCAATCCACTCGAAAATCTTCTCGTCCGCCGCAATGCTCGCTTCCCGATAGCGCTCGGCCCACGCGCCCCAAAATACGCCGACGATCGAATAGTTCTTCAGCAACAGTAGGTTCATTGGTACCGACGGGATATCTCCACTTGCAAAGCCGATCGGCAGCATCCGGCCGCCCCAGTTCATGAGTCGCGTCATGGTGGTGAAAACTTCACCGCCGACCACATCGAAGAAGACATCCACGCCCTTCCCGCCGGTCACGGCCTTGATGCGTTCGCGCAAATCCTCGTGGGCGTAGTCGATGACTTCTTCCGCGCCGTATTCGCGGACAAGTCCAACCTTGTCTTGCGAACTCACGCCGGCGATGACGCGCGCCCCGAGACTGCGCGCCAGGTCCACCGCCGCAAGTCCGACGCCGCCCGCAGCGCCCGAGACAAAAACGGTTTCACCGGCTTGGAGCTTCGCGCGTTCGACGAACGCGTAGTGCGCGGTGCCGTACCCGTGTCGCACGGTGGTTCCCGTAACGAAGTCGACATTGGGTGGCAGTTTCACCGCGGAGAGCTGCGAGGCGATCATCAGCGGCGAATAGGCCCCGGTCCAATTACTGCAGGCGACGCGATCTCCCGGTTTAAAGCGCGTGACGCCTTCGCCCACGGCGGCGACGACGCCGGCGGCGTCCGTGCCCGGAACGAACGGTGTTTGCGGCCGCAACTGATATTTGCCGGCAACCAAGAGGCAATCCATGAAATTTACCGCTGCAGCATGGACCTGCACGAGTATTTCACCCGCGCCAGGTTTGGGCGTTGGCATCTCGCCAAACTCCAAGTCATCGACTCCGCTAAACGATCGGCATACAACGGCATCCATAGCTGCTACCCTTCGCGACATGTAGATTGATTCCGGTCGGCGAAGGCGGGTTCTGTGAGCACGGCGCGCGACGGAGTGTACTTTCGGGCCTGCAACCTCTGCGAGGCAATCTGCGGACTGAAAATCACGATTGAGCATGGGGCGATTACCGATCTGCGCGGCGACGCGGACGATCCGCTTTCGCGCGGTGCGATCTGCCCGAAGGGAACCGCACTGATCGATCTGCATTCCGATCCGAATCGTTTGCGCGTGCCGCATCGCCGCGTCGGCAATCGATTTGAACCGATCGCCTGGGATGAAGCCTTCGATCTCGTGGCCTCGCGTCTGCGCGACATCGACGATCGACTGGGTGGCGACTCGATCGCGACGTACCTCGGCAATCCCACCGTGCACAACAGCGGCTCGTTGCTCAGCTCGAGTGGCTTCCTTCGTTTACTGCGCACGCGCAACCGCTTCAGCGCAACGAGCGTCGATCAGCTGCCGCATCATGTTGCGGCCACGCATATGTTCGGCCACCCGATGCTCCTGCCGGTGCCCGACGTCGATCGTACAGATTTCTTTTTGATCATGGGCGCAAACCCGCTGGTCAGCAACGGCAGTATCATGACCGCGCCCGGTATGCGCGAGCGCTTGCGAGCGATTAGCGATCGGGGAGGTCGCGTCGTCGTCATCGATCCTCGGCGCAACGAAACGGCCAAAGCCGCGCACGAGCATCATTTCGTGAGACCGGGTGCCGACGCATTCGTACTGCTCGCGCTGCTTCACGTCATCTT
>JBEKBR010000021.1:0-60860 GCA_050015295.1 Candidatus Aquilonibacter sp.
ACCCAGGCGAGCGACGGTACCGCCCGGATCGCTTGCAGCGTCGGATCGATCGCGCGTTGGACCGTACGATTCAGTCCGACCAGTGTGCCGACCGCAACCGCAAGCACGAGCGCGATGGCGAACCCGGCGAAAACACGCGCCGTGCTTGCAAGGATGTCTTGCTGCAGCAGCCCGCGTTGCCAGAGCGACCCGAGTTCGGCCAGCACGCGCGAAGGCGGCGCGAGTTGATCCGGTGCGAACCAGTGCGCGCGCCCGGCGACGATCCACACGAGCAGGATCGCCGCCGGCACGAGCCACGCGAGCAGGACCTTACGCATGCGCCAGAGCGACGCGGGCGGGCGCGGGGTCAGCGAGCGAACCAAAGGCGGTCTGAACCGAGCCGATATCGGCGACGAGCTGCTCGGATTGTATGACTGGTATCGTGCCGCCGACGGCATCAAGGAACGCTTTGCCCGGAACGGGATCCGGAAAGCGCGTGCGATCGTTGATGACGAGATCGGCGACCTTCACGTCGAGGTTCGAAGCCGCAGCGAGAATCTTCGCGGTTTCGGCCGGGTGCGCTTTGGCGTATTCGTGCCCGAGTTCGTACGCGCGGAGCACGATGCGTACGACGTCGGGGTGCGCGGCGAGAAAGTCCTCGCGCACGTTGAGCGCGCCGTACGTGTTCCACGCGACGTCGCGATAAAGCAGCCGCGATCCGGCTTCGAGCTGTGACGCAGCCATATGCGGATCGAGTCCCGCCCACGCGTCGACTTGTCCGCGCTCGAGGGCGATGCGTCCGTCAGGATGCTGCAATTCGACGATCTGCACGTCATTTGACGTGAAGCCCACCGACGCGAGCGCACGAAGCAAGAAGAACCACGGATCGGTGCCGCGCGTGGCCGCGATGCGTTTGCCTTTCAAATCGCGCAGCGATGAAAGTTTCGAGTCCTTACCGATGACGATCGCCGTCCACTCCGGTTGTGAGTAGAGAAAAACCGTGTGCAGTGGCACGCCGTTTGCGCGGGCGAGCAGGGCCGCGCTGCCCGCGGTCGAGGCGAACTGCGTCGAGCCCGAGGCGAGAAACTGATTGGCTTTGTTCGAGCCGAGCGAGAGCACCCACGAAAGCGTGGTGCCGTTTGCCGCGAGCGCGCGGTCGAGCCAGCCGTTGGCTTTGAGGACGAGGCTGACCGGATTGTAGTATGCGTAGTCGACGGTGATAGCGTCGAGCTTGGTTTGCGCAAGCCCGCGCCCGCCCAGGGCGAGGGCGGCGAGAGTGGCGCTGGCGAGGCCGATTGCCTCGCGTCGGGTCGGGACCATAACTGCCTCCTGGTGAGATGGGAAAGCAAGAAAACAAGAAGCCCTCCACCGGATCGGCGGAGGGCTTCGTTCATCGAAATTCGTGTCGCGCGCTATTTCGAGATGCGAGAAGCCAACCTACGCCGATCGGGCGCGGGGACGAGGCACATGTGACACATAATGTGCAGGTTGGACATGGACCCGACGATAGCATGAAGCCCGTCCCCGGTCAACTGGGAGCGATCCTCGACGCCTTGCGCAAACAGTATGGTGCTATCGAATTGCCGGAGCCGCGGAAGCCGTTTGCGCTGATCGTGTGGGAGAATTGTGCGTACCTCGTCGATGACGAGCGGCGCGCGCAAACCTACGAACGTCTGCGTAAGACGGTGGGGATCGCGCCCCAACGAATGATCGCCGCGGGTGCGAAGAGGATCGAATCGGCGATCCGTGAGGGCGGCATGCAGCCACCGCATCGCGCCGCCAAAGTGTTTGCATCTGCCCAACTCGCCCTCGACGTGAGCGACGAAGAGTGGCGCGATCGCAGGGTACTCAAACGCTTCCCCGGGATCGCCGATCCCGGCGCCGACAAAGTCCTATTGCTTTGCGGACTCGGTGATGCACCGGCCCTCGATTCAAATGGCCTGCGGGTGCTGGAACGGCTCCATGTCGTGAAGCCCGGACAAGCGTATGCGGCGGCCTATCGAGCCGGCGTCGGGGCGCTCTCGGCGGCCGGGGTGCGAGGGCAAAAGGCGCTGGACGCGTTTGCACTGCTGCGCGCCCACGGTCGAGAACTGTGCAAGCGAGCCGCGCCGCTATGCGCAGCCTGCTCGCTGCGACACTCGTGCCCGTCAGCAAGCGAGCGAACATCTTCTCGCTCTTGATTTCTCACGGCACGCAACCGATTAGCTACGCATGGGACTTGCTCGCCCGCGGCATATTGTCGCCGGTGCGCTAGCTGTTCTGCTTAGCACAGCGGCGTCGCCTGCGTCGGCTGCTTCAACCACGATAACGTCCTCGCATCTCACAGAGTACGCGCGCGTTCTTACGCAGTTTAATCCCAATCTCTCAACGTGGGAGAGTCGCGAACTTGCCGATCGCGTTCGGATTGAATCGCTCTTTTACCAATTGGATCCACGGTTGCTTGTTGCGCTTGTTGCGACGGAGTCATCGTGGCATCCGTACGCGGTTTCGCCGGTTGGCGCTCGCGGTCTCGGGCAGCTCATGCCGGGAACGGCTGCCGGACTCGGCGTGGACGCATTCTCCCCGCACGACAATTTGAATGGAACCGCGCGGTATTTGCGTGGCCTGCTGGATCGATATGCTGCGTATCCGCAAACGCAACGCTATCGACTCGCCCTCGCGGGATATAATGCGGGCCCGGGGGCAGTCGAGCGCTTCGGCGGCATTCCGCCATATAGCGAAACGCAGGCCTACGTCCGCAACGTGATGTCGCTCTACGATCGGCTTACCTTATACCTCTCGACGCACATCGACGAGACAAACAACCTCGTGCCCGCCGATGTCGCCGTCGCGTCCGTGCAGCGACCGGTGCCGCATCGCAAGCGCGCGAGCACACACGCGAACGCGCGCGCGCACCAGCAAAGCACGACTGCGGTCGTAGCCGATCTCTCGAACGTCGCGCCCGATCCGCAACCAACGCCGGCCCCTCGGCATCGTGGCGTGTTCTACTACGTTTTCCATCACGATCACCCCGGCGCACCGAAGGGAGCGCAAGCGCCCGAGACGATAGCCGTCGCGCACGACCTTGGCTTGCGCGTGCCGCCCACCGTTTATGGCGGACACCCGATTCGCGTGGATGTCCTCACGCCCGGCACCTCAGCGGTCACGCTGGTAGCGCGCGTCGGTCAGACGTTCATCGGCGTGGTGACGCTCCCAAGACACACGACCCATGCCCTGTTACGCGGAATTCCGGGGGCCGGCATGACGCGCGTGGTCGACATCTACGCCTATGCTCAAGGCTATGACGAAGCGCACGCGCCGGTGACCATCCTGGCGAAGCCGGCGGATGTGACCGCCGCGAGATAAAGCAAGCGAGCGATCCTTCTTCGGGCAAAAGAGGACTATCCTTTCGGCAGGCGCTTCTTGGGCTCGAAGGCTATAATGAGGGTAATCAGGGGGCACGACAGCGCCCCCTTCCCTGTCTCCCGCAACGGGTCTATCGACATGCGAATCAAGTACGAAGTGTCGGCTGGCGGCTTGGTATTGCGGCCGCGCGAGTCTGGTTTCGACGCGCTGTTGATCGGACGCGGCTCGCCGCGTATCTGGACGTTGCCAAAGGGTCACGTCGAAGCGCGCGAGTCGAACGAGCAAGCGGGGCTTCGGGAAGTGCGCGAAGAGACGGGTTGCTGGGGAGAGATCCTCACGCGGCTCTCGGAGATTTCGTACTGGTTCTATGTCGGCAAGGCCAAACACAAAAAAAGCGTGACGTTCTTTCTAATGCGGTATCTCTCAGGCGACACGGCCAACCACGACCACGAGGTCGATGAGGCCCGCTGGTTCGAAGTCCGCGCCGCCCGCAAAGCGCTCAAGTACGTGAACGAGAAGCGCCTGGTCGATATCGCGCTCGAATACGTGGAAGCTAATCCGGCGCTCTTCCCGGAGACCGCCGTCGCCCTGGCCGAACCGAAGAGCTCTTGACCGACACCGACGCGCTCCACGTTCGGCTCGACGTTTTCGACGGGCCGCTCGACTTGCTCTTGAGTCTGATCCGGGAACAGCAGCTCGACATCGCCACCGTCCCGCTCGCGTCCGTCGCCGAGCAGTATTTGGCGTACGTGCGCGTCATGGAAGACCTCGACATGGAGGTCGCCGCCGAATATTTGGTCATCGCTGCGACGCTCGTCTTCCTCAAGTCGAAGGCACTCTTGCCGCCGATTCCGCAAGAGTTCATCGATGAAAGCGAGGAGTCGCCCGAGCAGGTCGAAGAGCGTCTGCGCCGCCGGCTCATCGCATACTCACGGTATCGCGAGCTCGGCGTGCAGCTGCGCGCGCGGCAGGAGGAGGCCAGCGGCTTCTATTACCGCGATTCCGGCGACCCAAGCAGCGAGCTCGTGCAGCATTATCGCGTCGATCCCGAGAAACTCAAGCGTGCGTTCATCGCGATGCTGCAGCAGGCGCGGCCGGAAAAGCGCGAGGTTGTGCGCGAACGGGTCTCGCTGCTCGCGCAGATGGACTTTATCTCACGCAAGGTCAAGGATACAGGTTCGGTCTCGTTCTTCGCCCTCTGCCATGAGCTTGGGATGACGCGCGAAGTAATCATCGTGACGTTCCTTGCCATTCTCGAGCTGGTGCGGCGCCACCGCGTCGAGTTCGAGCAGGCCGACATCGACGACGATATCCGGCTATTTCCGTTTTCGCATGCCGCCGTACAAGGGTAACCGTGGACACGCAAGAGTTGACCGATTCGCAGCAAACGCTCAGCGCCGAAGCGCAGGAACTACATGCCGCAGCAGAAGGCGTGCAGGCCGCGATTGAAGCGTTGCTCTTTGTCGCGAGCGAGGCGCTCGAAACCAAGCGCATTGCAAAATTGACCGGCGAAGACGAGCGCGCGGTCGCGCTCGCACTCCAAGCGCTCGAAGAACGCTACAGTAACGGCGGCATCGTGCTGCGTCAGATTGCCGGCGGCTACCGTTTTGCCACGTCATCGACGGTCCGAGAGGTCGTCGAGGCATACCTGTTGCCACCGAAAACGTCGCTCTCCACGCCGGCGCTCGAAATGCTGGCGATCGTAGCGCACATGCAGCCCGTGACCAAAGGTGAGATCGAGGCGATTCGGGGCGTCAATTCCGACAGCGTGACGAGTACGTTACTTGATCGCGGCCTTATCGCCGAAGCCGGACGTAAAGATGTCGTAGGACGGCCGATGACCTACAAGACGACGCCGCTCTTTCTCGAATCCTTCGGCTTGCGTTCGCTCGATGACTTGCCGCAGCTCGAACTCGAGCCCGGACAACCGCTCGAGTTGAACTTGATTCTTCCTCAAGCTGCGCAGATCACGCCGGACGATTCGACGGAGCCGGTGCCACAGGAGCCCACGTGACCTCGTTTGACAACCTTGTAACCGATTACGCTGCCGGCAGGCTCGGTTATGCTAACGATGTCTACAATCACCTCGTTGCTTTCGGACTGCAACCGAGCCACCGGATTATCGATATCGGCTGCGGAACCGGCCTCGCGAGTGCGCCGTTGATCGAGAACGGCTACAACGTGACCGGCGTGGATCCATCCGAGCCGATGCTGGCCGTGGCGAGGGAGCGTTACCCCCAAGCACAATGGGTTCGCGGGACCGCCGAGTCGCTGCCGTTTGATGCCGGCACATTCGACGTTGCGATCAGCGGGCAGGCGCTCCATCACGCCGACGCACGACCCGCGCTCGAGGAGATAAAACGCGTCCTGCGTCCGCACGGCATCGTCGCGATTTGGTGGAAAGGTCTGGCCGGCGACGATCCGGTGAAGCAGCTGCGCGATTCGATCGCGCGCGATATGGGCGTGGCGCCGCTCAATAGCAACTGGCGCGGCGGATTCCGTGACTTCTATTCATCGGGTTTAGTCGATCCGGCGGTGCGCGTGATCCCGTGGAGAACGATCGTCACGCTGAGCAAGTTCTTGCAGTACGAGCGCTCGCGCAAGATCGTACGCGACGAGTTCGGTTCGAGCGCGCAAGAGTATTTCGAGCACCTGGAAGCGCGCTTGCGCGAAACGCTCGGTGAAGGCGACCCGATCTTGCCGCTCTCGTATATCCACTTTCTCTATTTGGCCCGCACATAGACGATGCGCATCGGGGTCCACGTACGGGTCTCGGGCGGATATGCGAAGGCGATCGAGTACGCGAAGTCGCTGGGATGCACCGCGATCCAGATTTTTTCGAGCAACCCGCGTAGCTATCGCGTCGGCAAGCTCGATGTCCCGGCGCTCACCGCCTTCGCGCAGATGCGTCGTGATGCCGGTATCGACCGGAGCGTCATCCACACGCCGTATCTGATCAACTTGGCGAGCGACGATCCGAAGGTGCTCGGCGGCTCACTCGGACTGCTGCGGGCCGATCTCGCCAGCGCGGCTGCGGGCAGCATCGCGTACGTCAACACACATTTGGGGTCGTACGGTACGCGCGATCGCGAGGAAGGCTTTCTCGCGATCTGCAAAGCGCTCGAAACCGTGCTCGAGGAGATCGAACCCGGCGTCATGCTGGTGCTCGAAAACTCGGCGGGCGCGGGGAACCTCGCGGGCGGCACGCTCGAAGAACTTGGACGCTTCGTACAGGCGGTGCGCCATCCGCAACTCGGTGTGTGCCTCGACACCGCGCACGCGTGGGCCTCGGGATATGAGATCAACTCGGCAAGCGGCGTCGACCGTTTCCTAACGCAAGCCGACGAATCGATCGGGATGGATCGGATCCCGGTATTTCATTTCAACGATACGCAAGTACCGCTCGGCGCGGCCCGCGACCGTCATTACCATATCGGTGAGGGCCTGATCGGCTTCGACGGCTTTCGCGCGCTGCTCGCGCACCCGGAGGTACGCGAGAAGACAGCAATCCTAGAAACGCCCGGTGAAGAGGCCGACGACCGTAAGAACATGCAAACAATTCTAGCGATTGCGCGCGGCGTGAGCGGATCGGCCGAAGGCCGAACGCCACGGATTCAGCAAAGCTGAATCCTGGTGGGATTCGTAGCGCACTTTGATATTGACGCGTTTTACGCGAGCGTTGCGATTCGCGACGACCCGAGCCTGCGCGGCAAACCGGTGGCGATCGCGGGACGGCACCGCCGTGCGGTCGTCTTAACCGCCTCCTACGAGGCGCGCCCGTTCGGCGTGCGTTCGGCGCTGCCGCTCTACAAGGCGCTCGAGCTTTGCCCGCAGCTCGTCGTCGTACCGCCCGACATGTCGCGATACAAGAACCTTTCGCGCGAGGTCTTCGCGATTTTCGGCGCGCGCGGACACGCCGTCGAGGGACTCTCGCTCGACGAAGCATTCGTCGATCTGAACGAGATGTCGCTCGACGAAGCGCGCGACTTTGCTGCAACGATCCGCGCCGACGTCCGTGAGCACACCGGTCTCACGGTCAGCGCCGGCGTTGCAACCGGCAAGATGGTTGCGAAGACGGCGTCCGACGGCTGCAAGCCCGACGGACTCTTGGCGATTGCGCCGGGCGACGAGGCCGCGTTCCTCGCCCCGTTGCCCGCAGGCAGGCTCTGGGGCGTTGGGCCGAAGACGGCCGCACGATTACAGACATTCGGGATCACCACGATCGGTCAAATCGCGCAGCTCGAAGACGTGCAGGCTCGGACGATCTTTGGTTCGTGGGGACCGAGCGTGCGCGACCTTGCGCGCGGCATCGATACACGCAGAATCGAGCCGGAACGTGAAACGAAGTCGATCTCGTCGGAGACGACGTTCGAATACGACGTGCGAGACGAACGCAAACTGACCGAGGTGTTGCGCGAACAAGCGGTCGAGGTTGCCGAGAAACTCGAACGCGAAGGGTGCGTCGCGTCGACCGTCGGTGTCAAAATCAAACGTGCGGATTTTCGTGTCTTTGGGCGGCAAACGCACTTAGCGGAACCCACCCGAGAGGCGCGCTTGATCTACCGCGCCGCCGTTCACTGTCTACGTCGCGCGAATCTTGCGGGAACGCCGGTGCGATTGCTCGGGTTACGCGTCGCCTCGATTGCGCTGGGCGACGCGAAGCAAATCAGCTTGTTTGAATCAGGTGGGAACGCGTAACGCTTCGAGAGCGTTTTTCACGTGGCGTTCCGGCGCGAACTGCGAGTTGAACGCGTAAAGGATCGTTCCTTGGCGATTGATCACGAAGGTGGCGCGTCCCGGGAGAATGCCTAGCGTCTTTG
Organism: Candidatus Aquilonibacter sp.; assembly: GCA_050015295.1. Lineage (GTDB taxonomy): Bacteria > Vulcanimicrobiota > Vulcanimicrobiia > Vulcanimicrobiales > Vulcanimicrobiaceae > Aquilonibacter. The sequence continues at coordinate 8,145 of JBEKBR010000021.1, forward strand.
GGATGCCGAAGGCCTTGCGCGCTTCGCCGCCCGGATCGCTCATCAAGCGGTACGGTAGCCGATGGCGCTCGCGAAAGTTGGCGTGACTTTGATTGTCATCGGAGCTGACGCCGATGACGTCGGCGCCGGCCTCCACGAAAGCTTGGTAGTCATCGCGGAATGCGCAGGCCTCGGCGGTGCATCCCGGCGTGTTGTCTTTCGGATAGAAAAAGAGCACGAGCGGCCGGTCGATCAACGAGCCGAGCAGCACGGTCGAACCGTCGGAATTGACGAGCGGAACGTCGGGTATATGATCTCCACGGTTTAACATATCAGATGTGATCGCTGCTCCATACGCCGTCGTGCTTCTCGCTCGCAGCAGCTTTCACCCATCGCTTGGCGGCGGCCGAGAGCGGCGCCACCATAAACACTGCCTTCGTACGCTTGCGAATGGCAGCGTGTGGGAGGACGTCGCGCGACGCTTCGGGCGGCAGCCATCCGGTTACCCGTCGCAAGTCGCCGGCAGCGCTGCGCAGCAGCGCCGGAACCAGCGCCGCGGCTTGCGCATCGGCAAATCCGAACTCGTCGAGAATGAATGCGTCGTGTTGCGGTGCTCGAGCGCCCAAGACGTATGCGGCAATCGCACGGCCGCGCCGCACCACCAGATTGGTTTCGATGCTTTCCGGATGCTCTGAGCCGTGGCGCATGCGCAATTGCAGCCACTGCCATACTAGTGGTGTGCGCACGAATGCCCAGCGACGGGGGCGCTCGGCGAGATCGAAGCAGCGCTGCACGCCGATCCAATCGCGTTCCTCGAGCCGCGCGACCTCCACACGAGCGCGCGGCAGACTGTCCGCGCGCAACGTCATCGAGCGTGAGGGCAGAGCGACGAAGCCGAGATCCGCGTAGAACTGCGGCCGAATATCGGAGAATAGAAACGCGAAATCGAGACCCTCGGCGAGCGAGCGGTCCAGTTCTAACGCGAGCATCGCGCTCGCATAGCCGCGCCCGCGAAATGCCTCGGGCGTAAAAACCGCCCCGATCCCAGCGGCGCGCATCCGCTCGGATCCGCAGCGCAGGGCGCGCTCGTAGCGTTTGAACGATGCGAGCAGCTGACCGCCGTCGTACAGCCCGACGGTGCGATAGTGCCGGCGTCCGTAGCCGCATCGCGCGACCTGCGTCGTGTGCTCGACGTAGCGCTCTTGCGTGCGTTCACCGGCCCACAGTTCGGCGGTGAGCGGGAGCACCTCGGCTGCGTACGTCTCGACGTCGATCGTCCGGAGGTTCATCGCGCTACGCGCAGCTCTTCCAGAAATTCGGGCGCCGTGATACCGCGCGTCGTTGGGCCGTACGCCGTAACGAGCGCGCGGGCACGCGCGCGAGCCAGCGCATATTCAAAAGCGCAGCGCTCCTGTGCGTTGTACGCGTCGCGCGCCTTGGTGCGGTACAGGTAGTAGCTGAACTTTGCCGTCCGTGACGCGCGTTCTGCTCCGGCATTCTCGCGTGGAATCATGCCCAGTTTCGGACTCCACAAGAATGCATCCGGCACATACCATCGTGGAAAAGAGCCGGCGCGCGCGTCTGGGATCGCGACAAACGCGAACGCGCGCCCGCGCGCTTCATCGATGTTGAGCAAGTGCACGAAGCCGGGCTCGAGGACGGCTTCGCACGACTCTCCGTCGGTTTGCGCACGTTCGGCTATGTCGGCCAAGAGATCGCCAAGCGTCGACTCGGGACGCTGGCGCTGCAGCGTCAGCATCCGCTGCAATAGATAGTGCAGGACGTGCTGCTGCGCCCGCGCGCGCGCCGATCCCGGCGGTCCATCGGCGGCGAGCCCTTCTGACCACACCTTGCGCACGAACGAGTGCAACGGTAGCGTCGTCATCGCGTCGACCCAACCGGCCCGAAGCGTACGGTAACGCCGGATACGATCGCGCGCGTGCTCGTTGAGTGAAATGTCGGTTTCGCCGCGCAAGACGTTCCATCCGAGTCGCACGTCGCGCTTGGGATCCCAGCGGCTGACGCGCGCGGTCGGCGCCGCTTCGGGATCGGGTGCGAAGAGCGCGGTTTGTGGATCGGGCGGATCGGCACACAGTGTCGCAATCGATCCGTCAGAGAGTGCCATCGCCGCTCCGCCCAGCGTGCGCAGCAGCCATTCGTGACGGAACGGATCCCACACGTTCCACAAGAGCGCGATCGCATCGAGCGCGCGCCGATCGGTGAAGACGTTGACGTCGCCGGCAGCAGCTGCCGGTATATCGCAATCGAGGAGGGCATCGAGATAGGTCTGCACGTCGGCGCTCGTGCGAAATAGGATTGCAATCTCGTCCGCCGGGACGCCGCGCTCGAGTTCGTCACGCACGCGCTCGGCGACGAAGGCCGCCTCCTCCGCTTGCGTTTTAGCACGATGCAAGGTGAGCTCGGGCCGCGCCGCAGCCTGTTGCAGCAAGATCGTGCGCGTCGCCCCGGCCAACGCGATCTCGGGCCGCGCGCCGCGGAAGCGGCTGGTCGCGGCCTTGGCGTCGCCGGCGAAGCTCACGTTGCGCAACGGATCGCCGTAGATCGCGTCGAGTAGCGCACGCTGCGCCGGCGTAGCCTCCTGCATGTCATCGACAAAGACGTGCGCGAAGCGAGTACGCATCGCTTCGGCAAGCGGCGGACGCTCGCGTAAGCGGTCGAGCGCGAGCGCCACGGCATCGCTCTCGCACAACGCGTCGCTGTCGCGCAACGAAGCGACGTATGTCGCGTAGAGCCGATGAAGTATCTTGACCAGGTCGATCTCGCGCCGGTATTGCCGTGCCAACTCCTCTGGCGAGACGTCGAGTGAATCGCGATACGCGTCTTTGGTTGCCGCAATCAGCGCGGCGTGGGCGAAGTTCGGCGGATTCGCATAGAATTCGGTCGCACCCGCCAGCGAGCGGTCGAGAAACGTCTGTGGATCGACGTTGGCGTCGCGAAGTTTGCGGATAAGTCGATACGCCGCTTCGAGAAAGCGGTCCGGCATGCGCAGCGCTGCAACGTCGGGATCGACTGCGCCGGTCTTGAGCTCGGGCCAATCGAGGTCCAGCAATGGCTGTGCGACGTTTGCAAAAAGGCGGCGTGCTTCGATCTCGTCAACGATGCGTACCGGCGTCTGCGCAGCATCGAGGACCGCGCGTGCAAGTACGAGTAGTTCGCAGGGATGCTCGGCAAAGAGGTAGCTCTCCCCGATCTCGCGCTCGAAGCGTTGCGCGCGCGCGCGAAGCGCCGTCGTCTTGCCGCTGCGGCTGGGCCCGGCGATCTCGAGCGAATCGGAAAACCCTGCCTCGATTGCCTCGCGCTGTGCGGTCGTGAACTCGAGCGCCGTCATCGTCCAAAGTGCTCGCGTTCGTCGTGCGGGCGATCGGCGCAGGCGTCGCGATACGCGCAATAAGTACACGCGTCCGGATCGCTCGTCACCGGGAACCGTTCGAGCGAACCAGAGCTGAGCTCGCGGCAGATCTCGATCATCCGATCGCGGGCACGCTCGAGATCGGCGATGGCGATCGTTCCGCTGGGTGCGCCGTTGCGTTTACCGTTCGGGCCCGCGACCATCACGACTTCGAGCGAAATCGGGACCACGTCGAGTAGGGCGTCTTTGAGCGGAATCAGCGCAAGCTGGTAGACCCGGTCACCGGCTGCAGTTCGCGCCCAATAATAGAACGGCAACTGGAAATCTAAAAAGCGCCGGACGTCATCGCGATATTCGGCGGCGCTGGTCGCGATCGAACCGGTCTTGTAGTCGAAGATGCTCACCGCTCCCGTGCGTTCATCGCGATCGAGACGATCGATAAATCCGACGAAATCGAAGCCGCCAAGTTCGAGCGAGACCGGAATCTCACGGCCGATAACCGTGAACGGCGCGCGGGCGGCTTCGGCGAGCAGCCAGTCGATGTAGCGTCCTGCCGTGCGAAGTGCGCGCCGCTTTTGCAACTCGAACTCGACCGCGCTGCCGAATTGTGCGTGAAAGCGCTCGAAGGCCCAGTTGATGTAGCCGCAGATCTTCGTTCGCATCGCGACTTCATCGCGCGCGTTAGGCTCGGGAAATTCCCCGTGAAAGTCCTCGAGCGCCGCGTGGAAAGCGGTGCCATAGGTCGAGGCCGATGACGGCACGTCTTCAACCGCCGCGCAGACGTAACGGTAATACCACTTGCGTGCGCACTCGGCGTACGTATTGAGTGAAGAAGCGGAGAAGTGGGTCCGGCGCGCTCGCACGCCCGAGCGTGCATCCGGCGATTGAATCGGAGCGAGCGCGAAGGCTGCACCGTCGTCGCCGGCGAGATCGTCGTCGCTCACGCGAAGCTCAAACAACTCATAGAGATCGGTTTGCGGCTCAATCGCGTTGACACGTTCGGCAAAGCGCAGCAAAGCATCGCGTTCGCTCGTCGGTACTGCGAGCAGACCGCGTGCAATCGCGTCCAGCAGCGGTGGAAGACGCGTTGCCGCGGTTGCGTACGCCGCCGCAGTATCGTGCGGCACGCCCGAACATGGCGAACGCAGCGCCCGAATTAGGGGAGCGTCCTCTCCTGTGTCCCACCATGCGCGAAGATCGGCGATAAATGCAGCGGCCAGCGAAGCGTTCACGATTACCGGTTAGCAGTTAAAGCTTGCACCAGGCGCCCCTGCATCCGGCGTATAAGAGGGGGCTCATGCGGCGCATTATCATCGGGATCAGCGGTGCAAGCGGCAGCGCATACGGTTATATGGCGTTGCAAGCATTGCGTGCGATCGGCGGTGTCGAAACGCACGTGGTAATCAGCGACGCCGCGCGCCGCACGATCGAGCTCGAGATGGAGATGAGCGCCGAGGACTTCGAAGCACTGGGGGACGTCGTGCATCGCGGCGACGATTTGGCTGCAGCGATTTCCAGCGGCTCGTTCGTCACCGACGGCATGTTGGTCATCCCATGTTCGATGAAGAGCGCAAGCGCGATCGCCTATTCGATCAACGATAATTTACTCGTTCGCGCCGCCGACGTGTGCTTGAAAGAACGGCGTAAGCTGGTGCTGGTCGTACGCGAAACACCGCTGCATCTCGGGCACTTGCGAACGCTTGCCCAGCTCGCCGAGATCGGCGCAGTCATTCTGCCGCCGATTCCGGCGATGTATGCGGCGCCGCAGAGCGTCGACGACATCGTCGCGCACACGGTTGGCAAGGCACTCGATCAGTTCGGAATCACCAACGACTTGTTCAAACGTTGGAGAACGCCCGGCTAAGCTATTTCCCGTTAGGCTTAAACGCCTGGAGCACACCGTCACCGGTGAACTGTTCGGCGGTCTTGCCGGTTTTTGGATCGACGGTGTACAGCAGATCGGCAATCTCGTCGGCATGATCTTCCTCGTCTTTGAGGATCTCTTCCATCATACGGCGGCTCACCGGATCGGCGTGGCCAAAGAAGTTCACGATGTCGCCGTATATCTTGATCACGACGCGCTCGGCCAGCAAATCTTCGCGTAGGAGATCGGCTAGCGTGTGACCACTTTGGAACGTGGAGAAGGCGCGCTTGCTGATGCCGTTGGGATCCAGATTCGGGACGCCGCCGAGCTGCTTGATCCGATCGGCGATCCGTTCGAGATGCCCCTCCTCATCCATCCAATGCTCTTTGAACATGTCTTGCAGTTGTTCTTGATGGATGGATGTGGTCATGTAGTAGTGCTGCTTGTAGCGCAGCACACAAATGATCTCTGAAGCAAGCGCCGCGTTGAGAACCTCATAGACTTTGTCGAGCGGTAACGTGTAATAGGGCGTTACCGGCCCGTTTTCCATGGACTCGCGGACCTTTGCTTCGATTTCTTTGACATCAGAAAGAATGGACATAAACTCCTCATTCCTGAGCTGGTAACAGAGAGGCTAGCACGAGTTGTTCTGCAAGTGCAACGTCACTAACCCGGTCGACGTTGACCCCGGTTTCCGGGTACGGTGAGACAATCGCACAGACGCGGGCACCGAGTAGCTGTGATGCGCGCCGTTCGGCGCCGGCGACCGAGAGCCGGCCGACGGCGAAGCGAGCGAACACATCCCAGCCAAAGAGCGATGCCAACCGTAGCGGATTTTTACGCGCGGCGCCAAGCCGTTCGATGAAACCTTCGAGCGCGGGGAGCGCGCGGGGCTTGATCGCAACGAGTCCCGCGCCGCAGAACGTCCCATCGTGCAGGCGCGCCCAGGTGTGCGGCACGTTGGGATAGAGCGCCTCGTGCACGGTCTGCTCCACGCAGCCGTACCCCAGGTCAGCGTCCTGCAGGCGCGCATAGTCCACGAAATCGTCGACCGCCGTCGGCGTGAGAATCGGAAGATCCGAGGTGCACACGAGCACGATCTCGTCCGGCGGCAGATCCCGTAGCCCGTTGCGCAGACTGATAGTAATCTTTTCGCCGTCAACGCGCCGTTCGTCGGCAAGCGCGAGGGCAGAATCGCCATGCGCGCTCGCGGGTGCAACAACGATGATGCGATCGATCTCCGAACTCGCACGCAGCGCGCGTAAGGTGCGCTCCACCAACGTCACTCCGCCGATATGCACAAAGGCTTTGTTGACTGCGCCCGCTTCGAGCGCGGCGACTTCATCCGCTGGTCCACCGGCCAAGACCACGGCAGTCGTCATCGCTTATCCCCAAGCGCCTCGAGGGCAACGCTGCCGCGCCAGGAGCGGCCGTGCGCGAATGCAGTCGGAAAGCGCCGATAGGTTCCGTCGAGATCCAAGCGCGCTCCGATCTCTGCGACCGTCCGCGCGTCGCGCGCGAGCGTAAAGACTGCGGAGCCCGACCCCGCTAGCAACGCGTTGCTCGATCCGGCGAGGCGTAATGCGTCGATCGCGCGGGCAACCTCGGGTGTCGCACTCGCAATGACGTCGTGGAAATCGTTACTGAGCGTCCGTTCGACCTCGTCAAAGTCGCCGCGCTGGAGCGCCGCGAGCATCGCGAGCGATGCCGACGTATTGCGCGGCCGCGACGGGAGCGACAGGCGATCGAGCTGCGCGTATGCGGCCGCGGTGGAGACGGCCGTGGGCGGCTTGATGACCAGTACGTGCCACGGCGGCAGCGCCCCGACCGCGGTCACGCGCTCGCCGGTCCCCTCGACCAGCGCGCCGGAATCGGCGAGGAAGAACGGGACATCCGAGCCGAGCGAGCGCGCGAGCGCGACCCAATCGGCGACGTAGGTGTGGCCAAAGGCCCCGGACATGGCGGCGCGCAGTACGCCGGCGGCATCGCTTGACCCGCCGCCCAGGCCTGCCTGCGTTGGAATAACCTTGCGCAGCGTCAGCGCGTGCAGCGGAAGCGGATCGAGGGCCCGCGCGGCACGAACCACGAGATTGTCATCGCCCGCTAATGAAGGATCGCTGCAGGTGAATGAAAAGCGGCTCGACGCCACGATCTGCAACTCGTCGGCGAGCTCGAGCGGCACCATAACACTACGCAGCGTATGGTAGCCATCATCTCGGCGCCCCATCACCTCTAAGGTCAGATTTATTTTTGCGGGGCAAGCAAACGTCACCGCATTAGTTTCCGGCGAAAGGGGCGTCGCGGTCAAGGGCGTAGCACCCATGGGCATGGGTCCAAGCTATGACGCGCAGCGAAACGAGTTTTGCGCGTATGTGGTCCCCGAATCGCAAACGCCCTATGGGCTCTTGCTTGGGAACTATAAATCGTATGCGCAATCGACCGCCAAAGGCGGCGTGCGCGGCCTGTGGGACGCCGACACCGACAAGATCATTTTCGGTACGCACCATATCGCGTACCGCATCCTCGATAGCAACCAAACGCTGTTTCCCCATCAGATCACGCGCGAGCTCACGTTCTTGCCCTACGCGCAAATCGCCGAGTTTACGCTCGAACATCGCGTGCACGTTACGGAAGCGTTCTACGTGCCCTTCGGCGAGTCGTTCGATCGCACCGTTTCATTCGTGGTCGACGTAACGCTCTACAATCCAGGAGCGACGTCCATCGAGGTAGCGGTTTTCCCGTGGGCCATGTTGGTCGGCCAGCGCTTCTACGGCGAGCCGGAAGCCGAGATGACGGCCTGGTCGCAGGGGCGCTTCATCTGCTCGAAAAGCAACGAGACCGGCGCCGAGCGCTGGTGGGGCGGCTCCCGCGAGCCTCGCGCCGTCGAACTTTCGCTTCGCGAGCAGGTGCTCATGGAAAACATGCGCCGCGGCTCGCTCTTACCCGAAGGGCTGCCAGGCTTCGGACGCGGCGCGTCGGAGACCTCGACACTGATCGGGCGCCGTGTCTACGGTGCCCTTGAATATCGCATCACGATTGCGCCGGGGTCGCGCGAGGCACTGCGCCTCGCCGTCGTCTTTCATAAAGACGGCACGGAGAAGAGCCTTCCGGTACTCCAGCGGTTACTCGACGACGAGCGCGCACTGCACGATACGCAGCGTTACTTCGCGCGCCGGCTTGCCGACGCGCGCTTTATGACGCCGGCACCAACAATCAGTCGCGGCGTGGCATGGGCGAAAGCCAACATGATCCGCATCGTTAAGGAGTATCCACAAGGATGGGGTTCGACCAATTCGCCGCCATCGGACATTCTCGTTTCGCGCGACACCTCGTGGTTCGTCCACGGTTTCGATTATTTTTGGCCCGAGTTCAGCCGCGATGCGATCGGCGTCTTCAACAAATGCGTTGACGATTCGGGACTGATGATCGAGTATGTGCGCGGCGTAACCGGATACACGACGGCCTACGATCTGAATATCAACGATGACACGCCGTTGCATTTGGTGGCAATGCTGCACCACTACAATGCGACGCTTGACGATGATTGGGTGCGCCAATGCTTGCCCCTGATCGTCAAGATCGCCGATTATATGCTGACCCAGCGTGACGACCAAGGCTTACTGTTTTGCAAGGCCAAAGGCGTCGACATGTACGGCATCTCGTCGTGGCGCAACATCATTCCCTACTACACGCTCGACGGTGCGGTGACCGAGATCAACGCGGAAGGCGTCTTTGCGCTCGAGGCTGCCGCGATGCTGTGCGCCGTCGCGGGCGATTGGGCGAATTGGGAAAAGTACGCCAACGAGTCGCAAGCTCTCCGCGAAGCGATGATGGATTTTCTCTACGATGACGATACCGGTGCGTTTGCGCTGAACTACGACCAGGACCGCAATTATCAGGACAACTTTACGTCCGACGAGATCTTCCCCGTGCTCTTCGGCGTGGCTGCAGCGGAACAGCGCAAAGCGATTCTGCGCCGTCTGCTCGAAGCGGATTTCGTGACGCCGGTCGGCCTGCGCACGATCTCCACCGCCGATGCATGGTACTTTCCGTCGTACGGATTCGGATTACTCGGCGGCATTTGGCCCGATCTCACGCTGTGGTTCGCGGTCGCGCTCGCGCGCGATGGATTCGTCGACGATTGCGTGCACTTCCTCGACGTGGTGTACGCCGCGATGGAAGTCGGGAGCGCACGAAATACGGTTCCCGGCGAGTTCGGCGAATGGTTCGACGGCGGTTCGATGGCAAATCGCGGCATGTATCTCTCGCCGTGGACCGGCGCGAAGTATCTTTGGGCCGTGGCGGAGACGATCGGCGGTCTCGATGGCTATCGCACCAGCGGCCGTCCGCATCTGGCGCCGCTGCGTCCGAAGGATTGGCAGTGGATTGCAGCCGCGCGCGTACATTGGGGCGGCAAGCGCTGCAGCTATGTCATCGATCTCGTGCACGATCGGATCTACGGTGACATGCCCGAGCTCTCGGCCGAGGAACCGTTCACCTGCATCTTCGCCGGACGCGACGTGAGCGATGAAGTGACGATTTCGCCGGTCGAAGTCGGCGCGATCGGATTCGAAGACGAAAAGGGCGCGGTGCGGATTTTCGTGTGCAACATGCTCGATCGTGCGCGACCGGTGCAAGTCGAGTTTCGCGGACACACGGCGCGCGTAGAAATGGAAGTGGGCGAGATGCGCGAGGTGCAGATGATCGGCCGTCCCACCGAGCGCCGCGCGCGGGCCGCCAAACTCGACGTGGTTCCGGCGTGATCGGCCGCAACCGCTTCGTGACGGCCGTGCTCGCGGCCGGGGTTCTGGTGCTGCTCGCCGCGATTTTGCTCGGGGAGCACATGGGCGACCGCGTAATGGTTGAGGCGGCCGACAGCGGCAACCTGACCCAGACGCCGCTAATCACGCCCGTCCCGCAGCCGACCGACGGTCCGTATGGGCCGGATTGGAAAAACACGCAGACGCTGGCCGCTGCCGTCGATCCCCGCTTCCCTGATCCGCGCGTCCCGCCCAAGCCGCTTCCCACCCCGGAGCGCACGCCTTCGCCGTCGCCGACCGCCAGCTGGACGCCAAACCCGAACGTACCGATCTGGGACCAGACCAAGCTCCCGAGCCCCTCGCCCTCGGAGACAACGTTCTCCGAGGATTCAACCCAGAGCGCCAGCCCGGAGCCGACCCCGTCGATCCCCAACGTGGTGCCGACTTATCACTAATGTCTCCATTGGTTTCCCTTGATACGATGGGACCATGGAAGAGAAGTCGACTGGTACCGTAACCGTCAAGCGCGGGCTCGCGCAGATGCTCAAGGGCGGCGTCATCATGGACGTCGTGACCCCCGCGCAAGCGATCATCGCCCAGGAAGCCGGCGCCGTTGCCGTGATGGCGCTCGAGCGCATTCCGGCGGACATTCGCGCAGCGGGCGGGGTCGCGCGCATGAGTTCGCTCGAGCTCATCGCCGGCATCATGGATGCGGTTACGATTCCCGTCATGGCAAAGGTGCGCATCGGCCACTTCGCCGAGGCGCAAGTGCTGCAATCGATCGGGATTGACTACATCGACGAATCCGAAGTCCTCACACCGGCCGACGATCTCTATCACGTCGACAAGCAGGCCTTTACCACGCCGTTCGTGTGCGGTGCGCGAGATCTCGGTGAGGCGTTGCGTCGCATTACCGAAGGTGCAGCGATGATTCGCAGCAAGGGCGAAGCCGGCAGCGGCAACATCGTCGAAGCCGTGCGTCATATTCGCGCGATCAAGGATGCGATCGCGCAACTGACCGTCGCTCCAAAAGAGGAGCTGGTCGCACGGGCGCGCGACATCGGAGCGAGCTACGAACTCGTCAAGGAAGTCGCACAAGCCGGTAAGCTTCCTGTGGTGCTCTTTTGTGCCGGCGGCGTTTCGACGCCCGCCGACGCAGCCTTGATGATGCAGCTTGGTGCCGAGGGAATCTTCGTTGGCAGCGGCATCTTCAAGTCGAACGATCCTAAGAAATTCGCACGCGCGATCGTGGATGCGACCACGCATTATACGGATGCGAAGGTCGTTGCCGAAGCGTGCCGTTCGCTCGGTACCGCGGATGCGATGCCGGGTATCGACGTGCGCAAACTCGACGAATCGGAGTTGCTCGCGACGCGTGGCAACTAGTCCAGTCATCGGCGTCCTGGCTCTGCAAGGTGACGTGGTCGAGCACGTCTCGGCGCTTGAACGCGCCGGCGCAAGGGTAACCACGGTGAAAACGCCGGAGGAGCTTGCGCTTATTGGCGGCCTCGTAATTCCAGGCGGTGAGTCGACGACCGTGATGAAGTTGCTCGATCGTTTCGGCCTAGCGCGGCCGATCGTGGAGCGGGCGCGTAATGGGATGCCGGTGTGGGGAACGTGCATGGGCATGATCGTGACCGCGCACGACGTCGCGGGTTTGCAGCAGCCGACGCTGGATCTCATCGACATCACCGTACGGCGCAACGCGTTTGGCCGCCAAAACGAATCGGCGGAAGTCGAGTTACCGATTCCCGTGCTTGGAAGTAAGCTGTTTCCGGCGGTATTCATTCGCGCGCCCTGGATCGAGCGCATGGGTCCGAGCGTGGAGCTGCTCGCCTCGCGCAACGGCCACGGCGTGATGGTGCGCGCGGACAATGTACTTGGGACCTCGTTCCACCCCGAATTGACCGGCGATCCGCGGGTCCACGCGTACTTTTTGAAGATGGTCGAGGCTGCGGGCGCGCAAGGGAAGGCTTCCTCCGCCGCGTAACCTTCTCGCCAATGAGTTCGCAGGCGGCGGAATCCGGGCAATCCGGTTTCCAGGGGCAGATCCCACCGCTCGAGCCGTTGCTGACCGAAGTGATCGCAACGCTCGCGCTGGCAGCCCACGCCTATCTCGCCGACGACCACGGAAAGGAACCTGATTTCCGCGCAGCGGATGCCGCAATCGAGGTTGCGACCGTGGCATTCGAACGCGTCAAAGAAAGGTTGCGGCCTGAAGAAAGGTTAGCAATAACGCAGATGCTGACCGAAACTCGACTGACGTTCGTTAGAAAGCGAGGCATGTGAATGCCTCGCTTCTGTGCATTTCAGGGGGTACAACCGGCGTGAGTGATGTTCTTGTTTTGAACTTCACGTATGAGGCGCTCAATATCACGAGCTTTCAGCGCGCCGTGAAGCTGCTCTTCGCCGGCAAGGCGGAGATCGTTCACAATCGCGACCGCGTGCTGGCATCCACGCGGTATGAAATGCGCATGCCGTCGATCATCAGGATGCTCTATTACATCCGCCGGCCGATGCAAAAGGTGGCGTTGACGAAGAAGAACGTGCTCATTCGCGACGATCACGCGTGTCAGTACTGCGGAACGCGCGGCGAGAAGCTGATGACGGTCGATCACGTCGTGCCGCGCAGCCGCGGCGGCCCCTCGACCTGGGAGAACCTGGTCTGCGCGTGCATGCGGTGCAACAACCGCAAGAACAACCGCACGCCAGACGAAGCCAACATGTCGCTCAAGCGCAAACCGCGCCAGCCCAAGTACATCCCGTGGATTCAGATCAAGCGCAACACGCTGCCGGGCGAATGGGGCAAGTTCCTCTTCTTATACAACGTCTCAATTGACGAGCGGGTGGAATAGCTAAACCCGGTCGCGGCGACGGCGTCCAAACGCCAAGCCTGCTCCCATAACTACGACCCCGATCGCAGCAAAGCCGAAAGCGAAGTATTCGAGGTCATTGAGGCTGTGCGCGATCGAGCGAATACCGAGCACGATTGGGCCGATGAAGAAGAGCACGTTACCGAACGCAAAGAGCGGATTCGGCCGGGACGTCGTCATCCGGAAATTCATCAGCACGCCGATCGCGCCGCCGATTACGCAAAGACAGCCGATTACAAGAGGACCGCTCATAGTGGTGCGAGCTCGTCGAGGTCGCGCCCGTTCGTCTTCGGGCCAAGGATGCCGATGTCGAGCGCAACGAGGATCATCGCGGCGCAGATCATCGCAAAGACGCCAAGCGTTCCGTTTGCGCGCAGCACTGCGGCGATCAGGAACGGTATGAAAATCGAACTGAAGCGGCTCCACGCGTAGACAAAGCCGACGGCCTGTGCACGAATGCGGGTTGGGAAGAGCTCGGCCTGATAAGTGTGAAACGTCGCTGAGAACCATGCGTTTGCGAGCGTCACGACCGTGCCGAAGGCGACGAGCAGCAACGGCGCGCGCGCCATTGCAAAACAAAGGCCGACGCCGCCGACCACGAGCGCCAGCACGCAGATCTGCCATTTCCGTTGAAAGCGCTCGGCGTAGATCATAGCCAGCACAGGACCCAGCGGGTTGACGATCGCGATAAGGAACGAATACTGCAGCGAATGGGTGAATTCAACACCCTGCGACGCGAGAAAAATCGGCACCCACGAGTTGAAGCCATAGAAACCCACCGTCTGAAGCAAGTTGAAGACGACCATCATGATCGTGCGTGAACGATAGAACGGGCTGAAGATCGTCTTTAGCGCGAAACCCGGACCGGTGTGCGCGACCTTCTCGTGGGCGCTTTGCCATCGTGAGGAGTCGGGCAGCCCGGGCAGCACGAACCAGATCAACACGCCGCCGAGTGCCCCGAACATCGCGACGTAGCGCCAGCCGTCCAGGCCGAGGATCCTGTGCGGCACGAGCAGGTACGCAAGGAGTGCCACCACCGGAATCGACGTGTAGGCAACCACCTGCGTGAACGCGACCCAACGGCCGCGTTCTTCTTTAGGGACGATCTCCGACGTGTAGGCGTCGCTAGTGACGAGCTGCACGCCGATGCCCACGCCCGCCAGGAAGCGCCAGAGATCGATCAGCAGACCGTCCGGCATGAACGCCATCACGAGCGTGCAGATCGAATACCACACCAGCGACCACGTAAACGCTGCTTTGCGGCCGAAACGATCCGAGATGCCGCTGAAGATGATCGTGCCGAAGAACATCCCGGCGAAACCGCACGAGACGAAGCTGGCGAATCCCGAGAACGCGAACGGTGAAGGCGAGGTCGCCGTGAACAGTCCGGCCCGGATCAAGCCCAGCGAGATATATGCGGTCATAAAGAGGTCATAGAGCTCGAACCACGCGCCGAACGAAATTCGCGCGACCGCGCCGCGAATAGTGGTTGTCGTCGAAGCCAACGCCACTAAGCGAGCACCGGTAGTGTCAGCGCTCCGCAGAATGCGCGCTGCCATGCGGCCTCGATGCGCTCCCGCGTCGGTCGCTCGATGACGGCGGCCACGCAGCCGTCAGGCCGGACGATAAGGACCACCGGCGGTTTCACGTGCCAACGTTTCGGCGGCGCGAGAATGCGAACGTGCGGCAGATCGAGCGCGAAGTCGCCGGCAACGATCAAGATGGCTTGCCCTTCGCGATGCGCGTTGATTCGCGACCCGTCGGCTAGTCGCAGATCGTCGATGCGCCGTCCCGCGAGCGGATGGCGCGTGTCGATGATCGGCGAATTGCCGTACCGTCCGCTGAGCATCCCGATTCCGCGGCAGAGCTTGCGTTGCATGCCTCGGCCGCGAACCGCGCGGGCGAACGTGCGGATCGCAAATTGCCGCGCGCGCATCGGAAAAGTGATTCCGAAACGCGTGATGCGATCGGTCACGCGTTCGACCGTATCGGTGATAATCTCACGCCGCTCGCGGTCATAGCTCTCCATCAAAGCATCGGCGCAATGCTGGCTACGGACGGCGAGCGCGAGCTTCCATGCGAGGTTTGCGGCATCTTGAATCCCGGCGTTCATGCCTTGTCCGCCGGCAGGACTGTTGAGGTGCGCAGCATCGCCTGCGAGCATGACCCGGCCGACGACGAATCGCTGGGCGTGACGACGGTGGATCTTGAACAAGCTGCTCCACTGCGTCTCGCATGATACGTCGCCAAAGAGTTCGTGCAAGCGTTGGCGATGTGCGAGCGGCGCGAGCGCATCTTCATCGCTAAGCTCTTTTGGTACCGACGCCATCACGCGCCAGGATCGATCGCCGAAACGAATGGCGCCGCGCAGTCCGGGCAGATCGAAGCGTACGCGTGCCGTAACATCCGCCGGGATGTCAGCGTTGACCGTCTCGTCGCTGAGCACCACCCGCGTGTCATACGTCATGCCCTGGAGCGTCAGGCCGACCGCCTGGCGCACGACGCCGTGAGCACCGTCGGCGCCGACAACAAAGCACGCGCGCAAACGCTCCGGGCCCGACGCACCGTCGAAAAAAACGTCGACACCGTCGCGGTCCTGTGTGAGACCGGTGACGGTGATGCCGGTACGTAGCGCGCACAGCGGCGTGCTTGCGACGAGCTCACGCAGGATCCGCTCGGTATGGCTTTGCGGCAACATCAGCGCGCCCGGATCGTCGAAGACATCGTCGATGGCCGAAAAATCGATGGTGACAAACGTCGCCTGCGTGCGCGCATTGACGCCGCGCAACACGCGAGCAAATCGTCCGGCCTGGCGCAGCGGTGCGTACGCCCCCCAATCGCGCAGGATCTCCTGCGTTCGCGGCCAGATGACCGCGGCGCGTGACTCGCGCACCGGCGCGTTATTGCGCTCCAGGACGATCGATCCGGACCCGTAGCGCGCAAGACCCAGCGCAAGCGAGAGCCCTACGGGGCCTCCGCCAACGATGATTACCGGTGCGTCCACGCGAAGCTCGTGCAGTCCATGATTCAAGCGGTGTCCCACCTCTGGCTTCCGTTCACCCAGATGCAGTCCTTCGACGCGAGCACGCGAACGTTCGTCCGCGGTGACGGCACGAGCCTTTATGATGCGCGGGGGCGGCGGGTCTTCGATGCCGTCAGTTCGATTTGGACGATTATTCACGGACACTCGCATCCGGCGATCGTGGATGCGATCGCCCTGCAGGCGGCAACGCTCGATCACGCGACGACGCTTGGAGCGACGAATTTGCCTGCCGAGGCCCTAGCGCACGCGCTGTGTGAACTCGCCGAAACCGACTACGCGTTTTTTGCCGGCGACGGTGCAAGCGCGGTCGAGGCGGCCATCAAGATGGCGCTTCACTATTGGCAACACGCCGGCGAGCCGCAGCGCACGCGCTTCTTGCGATTGGTCGACGCCTATCACGGTGATACCGCCGGCGCAATGAGCGTCTCCGATATCGCGGTCTTCAAGTCGCGCTACGGCGCGGTCACGTTTGAAACTCGGCCGTACGAACGTATCGATGATCTCGAGGCCCCCGACGTCGCGGCTGTGATCGTCGAACCGATCGTGCAGGCCGCAGCCGGCATGCGATTGGTCCCGCTCGATCGCTACGCGCCGTTGCGAACGTGCACGCCACTGGTGATCGTCGACGAAATCGCAACCGGGTTCGGGCGCACCGGCACGATGTTTGCTTACGAACAGCTCGAGCTTCGCCCGGATCTGATCTGCTTGGGCAAGGGCATTTCGGGTGGCGTGCTCGCGCTTTCGGCCGTGCTTGCGCGCGAACGCATCTACGATGCCTTTCTGGGCTCACCGGAGGAACGCAAACAGTTCTTCCACGGTCATTCATACGCTGGAAATCCGATTGCGTGCGCGGCGGCACTGGCCTCGCTCGAACTCTTTGCGCTCGAGGGCACATTCGAGCGTGCCGGCAGTATCGAACGCATCGCTACCGAGCGACTCGCGGTCTTGCGCGACCATGCGGACGTTCGCGAGATTCGCCAGGCCGGCACGATGATCGGCCTTGAACTGCACGACGCGCGGCGCGCCTGGCCGGTCGCCGACGCGTTGTACGAGCTCGGGCACTTCACGCGCCCAATTGGCGCCACCGTTCAACTCGTGCCGCCGCTCTCGTCGAGCGATGCCGTCATCCACGATTTCTTCGACGCGTTTTCTACCGCGCTGGAGCGCACGCGTTGACCTATCTCGACCGCGCCTCGGTATTGCTCTCGGCGATTCGCGCGCACGGGCGTTATCGCGAAGTGCGCCCGCACGGCATTGTCGGCGAACTCGACTTCTCTTCCAACGACTACCTCGGGCTGGCTACCCATCCGCAGGTCGTCGAAGCCTTTCATCGCGCCGGCCGCGTCGGCGCCGGCGGCGCGCGTCTGCTCGGCGGCGCATATCGAGAGCAGTCGTTATTAGAAGAAGAATTGGCGGCGTGGCTGGGCCGCGAGCGCGTGCTGCTCTTTTCATCCGGTTATCTCGCCGCGCTCGGCGCAATCGCGGTGCTTTCGCGGACGGTCGACTACATCTACTCAGACCGGCTCAACCACGCGTCGCTGATCGACGGCATTCGCGGCACCAAGGTCGAGCGCTTCATCTACGATCACGCGGCGTTCCCGTTTCGCGACCAGCGGCGCGGCAGCGCGCTGATTGTCACCGAGTCGATCTTCGGGATGGATGGTGACGCAATCGATCTCGAAGGCTTGCTCGCGCAAATGGGCGAGGGCGACGTCTTGCTGATCGACGAGGCGCACGCGCTCGGTGTGACCGGCGAACGCGGCGCAGGCCGTGCTCGTGCGCTCGACGATCGACGCGTCGTGATCCTCGGCACACTGTCAAAGGCGTTCGGCGCGCTCGGAGGGTTCATCGCGGGTCCGGCCATCCTGATCGACCTGCTCGCAAACGAGGCGCGCACCTTCATCTTCGATACCGCGCTTCCACCGGCGATTGCGCTTGCCGCCCGCGTGGCACTCGTGTTGATTCGCGATGGTGATGAGGCGCGCGCGCGGCTTCACGATAACGCCGCGCGCTTACGTGAAGGACTTCGCTCGCTCGGCTTCCCGGCCATCGACGGTCCGTCGCCGGTCGTCCCCTTAGTGCTCGGCAGCGAGAACCGAGCGGTAGAAATTGCTCGTTGTCTCGAAGGCATGCGTATTGTGGCTCCTGCGATTCGTCCGCCAACCGTTCCAAAGGGAAGTTCACGTCTGCGTCTCTCGGTTCGATCGGATCACCAGCGCGAACATATCGACCTGCTCGTGCAAGGACTAGCGAAGTGCATCGCTATTTCGTAACGGGGACCGACACCGACGTCGGCAAGACGCGCGTCACCGCCTCGCTCGCCCTCGCGCTCAAGAACGCGGGCGTCACGCCGACGATTGTGAAGTTCGTTCAAACCGGTCTTGCGCCGGGTATCCCCGGCGACGCGGCGCGCGCAGCCAAACTCGCGGGCGTGCGTTCACTCGAGCTCGCGCGCTTCGAGAAGGCCGCGGATCCGTGGTCGGCAGCACTGGCGTCCGGCCAACCCGAAGTTCGCGCGAGTGAACTCGTCGAGGCAGTTGCGCACATCGAGAACGGTCTGGTCACCGAAGGTGCCGGCGGATTGATGGTGCCGCTCAATGCGCGTGAGCATTTCGGCAACATCGCGGTGCTCGGCGCGTTCGATACGGTGCTCACGATCGGGCTCAAGCTCGGGTGCGTGAATCACGCGCTGCTCACCGCCAACCAATGCCAGCAGGCGGGGATCAGGCTCGTGGGTGCGGTGCTGGTCGAACGCTGGGGGCCGACTGAAGAACACTACCGCGCCGACGTCGAGCGGACGCTGCAGGGAAAGGTCAAGATTCTTGGCATTCTGCCGTTTGACGAAGACGAGAGCGCCTCGGTAAAGACGGGTGCCGCGATCTTCGCCCCCTACTTTGCATAACACGAGGAAACCCTTGCACCCGACAATTGCTGCTGCCCGCGCGCGTACGCTCGACGAAGGACTCGCCGCCGATCGCACGCTGCTCGAAACACTCGCATTGCTGCCGGACGAAGAGATTCCCGACCTTCTCGCACTTGCCGATGCGGTGCGCGCCAAACATTGCGGCAACGGCATCGCTGTTGAAGTGCTCTACAATGCCAAGAAGGGCGGCTGCTCCGAGGATTGTCACTTCTGCTCGCAGAGCGCGCGCTTTGCAAGCGACGTTGAGCCCGAAACGCTCGCAAGCGTCGAAGGCTTCGTAGCCGCGGCGCGCGATGCGCATCTCCGCGGAGCCGGAGAATTTTGCATCGTCGTTGCGGTTCGCGGTCCCTCGGCGCGGCTGCTCGAGCGCGTTTGCGAGGCCGTCCGCGCGATCAAAAGCGAATTGCCGCTCACGGTGGCGGTGTCGCTGGGCATTCTGCGCGAAGAGCAAGTGATGGCGCTGGTGGAGGCCGGCGTCGACAAGGTGAACCATAATCTCGAAACTTCGCGCCGTTACTTTCCGTCGGTTTGCACGACGCACACGTTCGATGAGCGAATGACAACGCTGCGGCTGGTGCGTGGCGCGGGGCTCGAGGTCTGCTGCGGCGGCATCATCGGCATGGGTGAGACCGTCGAGGATCGCATCGACTTCCTGTGCACGCTGCAAGAGCTTGCGCCGGAGGAAGTGCCGATAAACTTTCTTAATCCGCGGCCGGGCACGCCGTTCGGCGACCGCTCTCTGGTCGAGCCGGTCGAGGCATTACGCTTCGTCGCAATGGCACGGCTGGCGCTGCCGCGCGCGCTGGTGCGCTTCGCCGGCGGACGCGAGATCACGCTCGCGGGCTTACAGGACTTGGGCATGCGCAGCGGCGCGAGTGGAATCGTGCTCGGCAACTACTTGACGACCGGTGGCCGCAGCGATCAAGATGACTTCGCGATGCTCGATCGGCTCGGCTTTGAAGTAATGGCGTGACCGCGCAACGCGTGGAGGGCGCGGAGCGCCCGTCGAGCCTGGATCAGACCAAGACCCCGTATTTTCAGGCGCTGCTCGAGTACGTCGATTCGGGTGTGCTGCCGTTTCATACACCTGGGCACATGCAAGGGCGCGGTGCTGAGCTTTCCTTCCGTGAGTTCGTCGGCGACAACATTCTTGCCATCGACCTCACGCCGATGCCCGGCATCGACGATCTCTTGCAACCCATGGAGTCGATCAAAGAAGCGCAAGAGCTGGCGGCGGAAGCCTATGGCGCCGATCACACGTTCTTCTTGATCAACGGCTCAACGAGTGGCAATCAGGCGATGATGATGACCGCGTTGAACCCGGGTGAAAAAATCGCCGTTCCGCGCAATTCGCACAAGTCGATGCTCGGCGGCCTCGTGATGAGCGGCGCGTATCCGATCTACATGCAGCCGGCGGTTGACCACGAGATGCACATGGACAATGCGGTGACGCCCGAAACCGTCGCGCGCACGATTGACGAGCATCCCGACCTCAAAGCCATCTATATCGTCTCACCGACCTACTACGGTGTCGCCGCCGATTTGGCGTCGATCGCGCGCGTTACCCATGACGCCGGCAAGATGTTACTGGTCGACGAAGCGTGGGGACCGCATTTCAAATTTCATCCCGCGCTGCCGCTATCGGCGACCGAAGCCGGCGCCGACCTGAGTATCAACTCGACGCACAAGATGCTCTCGGCGTTTTCGCAAGGTGCGATGCTGCATCAAATCGGCGACCGCGTCCGGCTCGACCGCCTAAAAGCCGTGCTGAAGATGTTTCTTTCAACGTCGCCCAATCTGCCGTTGGTCGCGTCGCTCGACGTCGCGCGCATGCAGATGGCGACGCAGGGCGCTGCGCTGCTCTCAAAGACCATCGAGCTTGCGCAAGAGACGCGCGAGCGGCTCAACGGAATCGAAGGGGTCTACTCATTCGGCGAGGAGATTCAAGGGCGCGAGGGCGTCTTCGACTTGGATCCGACAAAGATGACCGTGCGCGTGACCGGACTCGGCTACACCGGCTACGAAGCCTCGGAGATTTTGCGGAAGCGATACAACATCCAGGTCGAGCTGGCCGATCTCTTCAACGTCGTTGCACTCTTTACGATCGGCACGACGCGCGAAGCCGCGGAACGCTTGGTGAGCGCATTCGAAGAGATGGCGCGCGAAGATCGTCCGCTCGACATGTACGCGCCGTCCGGCATCCTCGAGCAGCGGTTGAAGCGTGGAACGTATAAGATGCCGGCGATTCCGCCGATGCGCATGTTGCCGCGCGACGCGTTCCTGGCGGACACGGAATTCGTCGACTTTCGTAAGTCAGCAGGCCGCATTTGTGCCGAAACGATCTCACCCTACCCGCCTGGCATCCCGGTGCTCGCGCCGGGTGAGGAGATCACGCCGGACTTGATCGACTACCTGCGCCTCGAACTCAAAGCCGGCGTGCGCATTCAGGGGCCGAACGACGACACGCTACGCACGATTCGCGTTGTGGCGGCATAAGGGGCTCCGGCCGCACCGGTAGTGCTTGCTACGGGGTAGGGCCCAAGATGTAGCAGGGCGGCTCCCCGATTGTGGGTAACTATCCACAAGAATCCGCAGGATGCGGGTCACCCTTGGAGGCGAGGAACCGCGTTGGCCGTCAAAGCGCAGTCCGTTTCCCCGAGCTGGGAACTCTCACAGCTCCTCGACATCTTCCCGCTCCCGATCCGACAATCGCTCGTAAGACTCTCCAATCTCGAAGACATCATCGAAGTCGTGCTCGATCTCGGGCGTCCGCCCGAGGCTCGATTTGCTAACGACTTTCGTTATCTCTCCGAGACGCCGGTGTCGAACGAAGATATCGGACACGTCTGCTCGCGAATCTCGGCGTTCGGTCCCGATAACCGCGCAGGCATCGAGCAAACACTCCATCGCATCAGCGCGATCCGCAATCGTCAGGGCAAAATCGTTGGCCTGACGTGTCGCGTCGGCCGCGCGGTGTACGGCACGATCGACATTTTGCTCGATGTGCTGCGCAGCGGCAAGTCGATTTGCCTGCTTGGACGACCCGGCGTCGGCAAGACGACGATGTTGCGCGAGTGCGCGCGAATTCTCTCAGAAGATCGCAAGCGCGTGGTGATCGTCGATACGTCGAATGAAATCGCCGGCGATTCGGACATTCCGCATCCGGGCATCGGCCTCGCGCGTCGCATGCAAGTCGCCGACCCTGCGCTGCAGCACGCGGTGATGATCGAGGCCGTCGAAAACCACATGCCTGAAGTGATCGTCATCGACGAGATCGGCACCGAGGCTGAAGCCGGGGCTGCGCGCACGATCGCCGAACGCGGCGTGACGCTGATCGGGACGGCGCACGGCCAGACGCTCGAAAATCTCTTGATGAACCCGACGCTCTCCGATTTGCTCGGCGGCATCAGCGCCGTTACGCTTTCCGATGAGGAAGCGCGCCGGCGTGGCACGCGCAAGACCG
Organism: Candidatus Aquilonibacter sp.; assembly: GCA_050015295.1. Taxonomy (GTDB): domain Bacteria; phylum Vulcanimicrobiota; class Vulcanimicrobiia; order Vulcanimicrobiales; family Vulcanimicrobiaceae; genus Aquilonibacter. Next base: position 30,420 of record JBEKBR010000021.1, read on the forward strand.
TACTGGAGCGCAAGGCGCCACCGACCTTCGACTTGCTGGTCGAGATTCAGGATCGCGATCGCCTGGCGATCCACAAGAACGTCGCCGAAGTCGTCGACGCGCTACTGCGCGGCTACCAGCCGCAGCCCGAGATTCGCCAGCGTACACCAAGCGGCGACGTGGCGATCGTGCAGGAAGCCGATACCGAGACGATGCCGCAGATCGCGGAGAGTCTCGATCACCATCACGATCCGCACGACGAGTCGATCGACAAGCCGTTGCTGATCTTCCCCTACGGCGTGTCGCGCAACAAGATCGAGCGCGCGGTGCACAACCTTCGCATCAACGCGTCGATCGCGCGCAATTGGGACGACGCCGACGTGGTGTTGACGCTCAAGACGCTCGAGCGCAAGGGTCAACCGAAGCTCAAACAGATCGCGTCGGATAACGTGCCGATCTATTCGATCAAGACGAATACGACGACGCAGATTCAAGGCGCGCTGCGCGACGTCTTCAACTTGGGTTCGATCGATCACGAAGAGATCGCCATTCGGGAAGCCGAGGAGGCCGTCTATCAAGTGCTGCTAACCAATCAGGCGATGGAGCTTTCACCGCAAACGTCGTACGTACGCCGGATGCAACATCAGCTCGCTGAGAAGTATCGCCTGCAATCGCGCAGCACCGGCCTCGAACCCAACCGCCGGGTACGGATCTTTAAGGTCGCGGACTAGCTGCCGACCAGCGCAGTGTGCGCAAGGCATCTTCGCGCTTCGCCGGCGGTAGTTGGTCCACAACCGAACTGAACAGCTTTGGGTTTACCTTCATCACCGTGCCGAGTTCGTCTTTTGCCGTCTCGGCTGCGTAGCCGTCTGCCGCTCCGAACACCCAATATCGCATGAGCATGTCGGCAGCAAGCCGGTCCGTTTGGGCGCGAGCGCCGATCTTGTCGAGTGCAGCCATCACGGCGTTTTGATTGTCCAAGCTGGTCGAACCGCAGTAAACGGTCGTGGCGGACACGCCGATCCAGCCGCGCGCAGGGGCCGATATGTGAAGCCAACCGCTGCGGTCCCCATCAACGTGCAATTCGACGCCGCTTGCTAACGTTCGTACCGCTGCCCCGTTTGGAACATCGCGGACGACCGCTGGTGGGTGGGCATCCGCTACGATCGTGGCGCATCTGCCGGTAAGACTCAGGGCGAGAAGCAAAACAAACATACGCGCCTACAGCGGGGTGATTTCGCCGTCTTCGCTGACGAGAAATCGTGTGTCAAAGGCGAGCATTTCTTCGCCGCGCTTCACGCGGCTGTGAACGTTGAAGCGGTGTGACGGTTTCTGTCCCGGACGGTTCACGAGGCCGCCGTAAAACAGCTTCAGCAGTGGCGTCTGGCCTTGCTTCGGTGCTTCGAGCTTGTTTTGCGCTATCAACATCGTCATGATTTTTTGCTGAAGCGCCATCGGTAGCAAACGGTATGCATCGTCGACCTTCTCGCCTGGCTCCTGGTTTTGCATCCGGCGGCGATCGCTGTTCTCCGGCTCGTCGTTGACGTAGCGAACGATCGCATCCCAGTCGTCGGCGCCGATACCCACAAACTCGCACATGTAGCGGTTCCAACTCGCGCCTTGGTGCGTCACCTGATCGCCTCGCACTTGCTTGACGCGCAGCGGAATGTTACGCTCGCGGATTCGCGCGATGATGTTGAATTGCGGGGCGGTCACGGGCTCTTGCATGATGAACATCGCGCCGTTGGGCGAGATTTCTAGGCCAACGCCGGACTTGAGGAGGTTTGGATCGGCGGGATTGGGCTGATACCACATGTGGTATGCGCCGGCGCGGCGCTTGTACTGACGACGGTCGCCCGCTCGTCCGAGAAACCACTCGACGATGTCGCCGAACATTGAGCCTGGAGATGACATACAAAGCCGCTCCGTCGAATATCGACCCGTGACCTTTATCACGGTCGAAGGCATTGAAGGCTGCGGCAAGAGTACCCTCGTTGCCGGTCTTGCCGAACGATTACGCGCTCGGGACCAAGAAACCATCGTGACCCGCGAGCCCGGCGGCACGCCCGCCGGCGACGCGATCCGTGAGATCTTTCTGCGGCCCGGCTTGGAGATCGCCCCACTGACCGAGGTGCTGCTGATCAACGCCTCGCGGGCGCAGCACGTGGTCGATCGCATTGGGCCCGCGCTGCGCCGCGGCGCGGTCGTCCTTTGCGACCGCTTCGTCGATTCAACTCTGGCATATCAGGGCTATGGCCGCGGAATCGATCTCGCGTTATTGCGCGAGATCTGCGACACGGCAACCGGCGGTCTCGAGCCCGATCTCACCTTCCTGCTCGACCTGCCGGTACCAATTTCTCGCGAGCGTATCGCGGCGCGCGATGGCCACGCCCGCGATCGGATGGAGCTCGAAGACCCCGGATTTTACGAGCGCGTGCGTCTGGGATTTCTCGATCTGGCCGAGCATTCGCCGAGGTATCACGTGCTCGATGCGACCAAACCGCCGGAAGAGCTGGTCGCGCAGGCCTATCGCGTGCTTTCCGGAGTGCGTGCGTGAGCAGCATGCATTTCGACGTCATTGGTGCAGCCGGACCGAAGTCCTATTTCAGCCGCGTGACGGTTGATTCGCTTGCGCACGCGTATTTGTTCATCGGCGCACCGGGCGTTGGTAAGAAGACGTTTGCGCGGCGTCTCGCGCAGTCGCTTTTGTGCGAAGCTCCCGCCTCGGCAAAAGACGGCGTGCTCGGTTACGACGGCACGTGTCACTCGTGCCGGCTTTTTGCAAGCGAAGGCGCGCGCAATCCCGATTTTCTCGAGCACGTCGGTATCTTGAAGATCGGCGATGCCGACGCGGCGATGGGATTTTACGAGGGAGAAGATCTCACCGCGCGCGATCTCGTGCGGCAGCTCTCAATGCAGTCGTATAGCGGCGGTCTGCGCGTGCTGTTGCTTGGCGACATCGACTTCGCGACGCATCATGCGGCCAACGCGCTGCTGAAATTCTTCGAAGAGCCGCCGCGCGGCGTGGTGCTGATCCTCACCTCTGCGACACCAGGGCGGCTCTTGCCGACGATTCGTTCGCGCGTGCTCGAGCTGCGTTTTCCGATGCTCGCCCAGCCCCAAGTGCGCGAGATCTTGCTGCACATGGGCTACGATCAGGAGCACGCGCAGCTTGGCGCTTCGCTCGGGCAAGGTAGCGTAACACGTGCGGTCGCCGCGCTCGGAGGCGACGACGAATCGCTGCGCGCGCAAATCGCCGGCTGGTTCTTTCGCGTGGTCGACGGCGAGACGCCGGACGAAGGTTGGGCCAGCCGCGAAACGCTCGATGAGGGGCTCGACGTGCTCAAGTCGCTGGTGCGCGATTGGACGGCGTTGGCAACCGCCGGCGATCGCGCTCCGCTGGTCTGCGTCGATTATGCGAGCGAGCTGCGAGGGCTGCCCACGCTTGCGCCGGCCGATGCGATCGCGATCATCGGCAAGCTGGACGACGCCCAGCGCCTGGCGCGCACCAACGTCAGCCCGGCGATGGTGAGTGAGCTGGTGCGCATGGCGTTAACCGGTAAGGGCTAGAGGCGGCCGAACCGTCTAGTAATATCCGCGGAACGCCGTCTCGTCGTAAGTGACTGCGAAGGGGAAGGCCATATACGCCAGCACGATGGCGCGAAAAACGGCCGTGCCGATGAGATACGGGATCTGCCCGTAGGCGCGTAGCGCGCCGCCGACATAGTCGTACGCGAAGACCCATAGCGCGACGAAGACGATCGCGAGAACGATACAGGCCAACGGGTTCGCGCGCACCGCGCGAATCGAACCCGAGAGCGCAAGGCCGCCCGGAAGGCCGCCAATCGCTGCTGCCGGGATGGTGAGGATCATGAAAAAGTACGCGATGAGCTGCAGCCCGAGTTGCAAGATTTCGCTGCCGAGCAACCCACCAACGTAGGCCGCGGCAAAGACGACGAACTGAAAGCCGATCGCCGCAAGTAAAATGCCGCCGGCTTTGCGCCGCGTCTCCTCCCAAGCGTCGTCGAAGCCGGCGCGATAGCCGCGCGCGATGTTGTTCGCTTGAATCACGGCGCCGCCGAAGGCGAAGAGATAGACGATCAGCACGATGAACCCGAAGAGGCCGACGCCCAGGCCGCCTACCGGATCGGTGAAGAGCGTTTGCCAGTAGGTAACAAACATGTCGATGATTGCGGCCAGCAACGGGAGCGCGAAGATCGACGGGTTGCGCGCGAGATAAATGAACGCCTGTCCGTAGATCGCAACATTGACGTTCGGGCCGCCGCGGCGCTGCACCGCGCTAGCCTCGCGCGCCCGCCAGGGCGTGATGGCAGCTGCAGTCGGCGCTCAAGTCGATCTTTGCAATGATGGTTCCGATCGCGTTTTTCACGCGGTCATTGTTCTTTTTGAACACTTCCATGACTTCGTGATGCGAAACCGGCGGAATCCCATCGATGCCGACGTCGTAGTCGGTGATCAGCGAGATGTTGACGAAGCAGATCTCCAGCTCGCGTGCCAGATAGGCCTCGGGATATTGGGTCATGTTGATGACCTCCCAGCCCTGGCTCTGATACCACTTCGACTCCGAGCGCGTCGAGAAGCGCGGGCCCTGAATCACGACCACGGTGCCGCGCTCGTGAGTATCGATGCCAAGCGAGCGCAGTGCGTCGATCGCAATCGGACGCAACGTCGGGCAGTACGGATCGGCAAAGCTCACGTGCGTCGTAATCGGGCCATCGAAAAACGTATCCTTGCGACCGGTGGTGCGGTCCACGAGTTGATCGCAAACCACCATCGATCCCGGCGCGACCTCTCTTTTGAGCGAGCCGCACGCATTGGGCGCGATGATGAACTTCACGCCGAGTGCCTTCATCGCCCAAAGGTTGGCGCGATAGTTGATCGACTGCGGGGGAAAGCGATGATCCTTGCCATGGCGGGGAAGAAACGCCACGCGCTTGCCGGCGATCTCACCGAGCGCGACTTTGTCGCTCGGTGCACCGTAGGGCGTTTCAATCCAAACTTCGCGGGCGTTTTCGATTAGCGAATAAAATCCCGAACCGCCAAAAACGCCGATATCGGCGCGCTCCGTGGTCGTGTCCATAATCTCCGTTCTGTTGTCGTGGGTTAGCGATTAAAGTCGGATGGCTTCAAGTCGTCGAGAAACTTCTTGAAGCGTGTCATCTCCGAATCGTCGATTGGCTTCTTATCCGGCGTCGACTCTTCGAGTACGATCTTGTCGGTGACGTAGATCGGCGCCTTCATGCGCAGCGCGAGCGCGATGCCGTCGGACGGGCGCGCGTCGATCTCACGCAGCTCGCCGTCACTTCGTAAGATGAGCTTGGCATAGAACGTCGAGTCTTTGATGTCGTGAATGATTACTTGTTCGAGCGTCGTCTCGAGCGATTCGAGTATGTTACGCATGAGATCGTGCGAGAGCGGGCGCGGGACGGGAGCGCCTTCGAGTGCGAGAGCGATAGCTGTAGCCTCGAACGGGCCGATCAAAATCGGCAGGTAGTGCGAACCATCCATGTCCTTGAGGATCACGACTGGGTCGTGGGTCAACAGGTCGATCCCGAGCTTGTCGACCTTCATTTGGCGCATGGGATGGTATCCGACGCCCCCGCGGGATTCTCTTGCCGCGGCAAGGGTGCGGGCGTCGACCGCACGAACGCAAAGGCCCGCACCATGGCGCTATCCTGCGGAATCGTCGGTTTGCCCAACGTGGGCAAGTCGACCATCTTTAATGCCCTTACCCGATCGGCGCAAGCGCTGGCGGCAAATTATCCCTTCGCGACGATCGAACCGAATGTCGGAGAAGTCGCAGTTCCCGACGATCGCTTGGCGGTACTGCAAGTGCTCGTCCACGGTGAACGGATTGTGCCCGCAACCGTCCGCTTTGTCGATATTGCCGGACTCGTGCGCGGCGCCTCGACCGGACAAGGCTTAGGCAACGCGTTCTTGAGTCACATTCGCGAGACCGATGCGATTGCAATGGTCGTGCGATGTTTCGTCGATGACAACGTGACGCACGTCGAAGGTAGCCCTGACCCGGCGCGCGACATTGAGATTATCTCGATCGAACTTGCGCTTGCCGATCTTGCCACCATGCAAAAGCGGCTCGACAAACTCGAACGCGAAGCCCGCGCCAACCCAAAGCGCCGCGGCGCGCTCGAAGCCGCGCAACATCTCATCGCTACGCTCGAGAACGGTAAGCCGGCACGCATCTTTCCTGCCGGCAGTCCGGAGCACGAGATCGCGCATGAGTCGTTTTTGTTGACGGCCAAGCCGCTCTTGTACGTCGCCAATGTCGACGAAGCGCAAATCCGTGCGCCCGGCCCGTTGGTCGATGCAGTGCGCGCCGTCGCCCGGGAGGACGGCAGTGCCGTCGTCGTGCTGAGCGGCAAGATCGAATCCGAACTGGCCGGCCTTTCCGAGGAAGAAGCGCGTGAGTTTTGCACTGAACTCGGTATCGAACGCAGCGGCCTCGATGGGCTCGCGCTCAAAGCGTATGACTTGCTTGGATTGATGACGTTTCTCACCGCGGGCGAGAAGGAAGTGCGGGCTTGGACGATCGCCAAAGGCACGAAGGCACCCCAGGCCGCGGGAAAGATTCACGGCGACATCGAGCGCGGCTTCATTCGCGCTGAAATCGTCTCGTATGACGATTACGTGGAATACAAGACAATGGCTGCCCTCAAAAACGCCGGCAAAGTCCGCGCCGAAGGAAAAGAGTACGTGATGCAAGAGGGTGACGTCGTCAACTTCCTGTTTAACGTGTAAACTTGGCTCGCTAGAGACACCAAGCGGCAAGATTAAGATGTTTATCGCATAGCAGCTAAGCCGCACGATGCGGCTGAAGGTTCGGAGCACAGGACGTGCGACCGACCGCAGGTCGGACGAACCACCCAAGGGAGTTTTCGGTGTTTTCCCGTAGCCTTCGGGGTTTGATCTCTGCCCGGAGGCTGAAAAAAATTCTATGACCACTGCGGTACGCGAAGTCTCGGTTTTTGGAGACGGAATCGCCTATTTCAACGAGGCGGCCGATCTTCTCGAACTCGATTCGGGTATGCGGATGATCCTCACGCATCCATCGCGTCAAATCATCTTTTCGATTCCGTTCCAGCGCGACAGCGGGGAATTCGAAGTCTATACCGGTTATCGCGTGCAGTATAATTTTGCGCGCGGACCGGCCAAGGGCGGTATCCGTTATCATCCGGGCGTTACCCTCGACGAAGTCACTGCGCTGGCATTTTGGATGACGTGGAAGTGTGCCGTCGTGGACTTACCGTTTGGCGGCGGCAAGGGCGGCGTGACCTGCGACCCCTCGACACTTTCGATGAACGAACTCGAGCGCATCACGCGTCGATACGCGGCCGAACTCGTCGAGGTCGTCGGTCCCGATAAGGACGTCCCAGCGCCTGACGTCAACACCACGCCGCAAGTCATGGCGTGGTTCATGGACACCTACTCGATGCACGTGCGACAAAATGTCCCGGGCGTCGTTACCGGCAAACCGCTCGAGATCGGTGGATCGCGTGGCCGCGTCGAGGCGACCGGCCGTGGCGTAACGATTTGCGCGCTCGACGAAATGCATCAGTTGGGACTCGTTCCCGAACAAACGCGCGTGGTCGTACAAGGCTTCGGCAATGTCGGACTCTATGCGGCGAAACTCTTCGAGGAGCGCGGCTGCAAAGTGTTAGGGATCTCCGACGTAAACGGCGCGTTCTACAATGCTGACGGAATCGACATTCCGCTCGCGATCGATCATGCAGTGAAGAATCGCGGCCTCGAAGGCTTCAAGGGCGGTGACCGGATCAGCAATTCTGAGCTGCTGACCGCCGACTGCGACGTGCTCGTGCCGGCCGCACTCGAGAAAGTCTTTACCTCGGAGAACGCATCGAAGGTGAAGGCCAAACTGATCGTCGAGGGTGCGAACGGTCCGACGACGCCTGAAGCCGATCGTATCTTCAAGCAAAACGGTATCGTTGTCATTCCCGACATCATGGCCAACGCCGGTGGTGTGACGGTCTCATACTTCGAGTGGGCGCAAGACCGTATGGGCTACTTTTGGAAAGAGTCCGAGGTCAATGAGAAGCTCGAAGACGTGCTGCTCGCCAACCTCGGCGAACTGCGCACGATCAAGAACGCGCGTAACTCGAGCTATCGCACCGCGGCGTACGCACTCGCAATCGATCGCGTGGTGCGGGCACTCAAGATGCGTGGGATTTACGCATAGCTTCTAACAGAATAAAAAAAGCCCGGGCGCGTGCCCGGGCTTTTTATTTGGACCCTTTAGGTTACGGGAAGGGGAACAGTGGTTCTCCTAATGCGACGTTGATGTTCGTTCCGTTATAGGGATCGGCCGCTGCAATCGCACTGAGTTGCGCGTTCGTGATGAGCGGGATCGTCATTCCGAACCCAGTTGGTGACGGAGCGTCAGCCGCCTGGATGAAGGTGTTCGCGATAACCGCGTAACCAAGATCGGACGGATGCAACCCGTCCCAGCTCACGAGATTTCCACCGAACTGGAGCGTAGCTGACGGAGCGCCGGGGTAGACGGTATCCAGATTCGGTGCCGAACCCGGCGTCGTCGTCGACGGTGCCAGTGCGTTGAACGTCGCAGTGATCGGCACCAGCGCGACACTCGTTCCCGAGCTGGTCGCAACCGCATCGATGACTTGGTTGTAACCGGCGTTGAGTTGCGCGACCTCCGCTGCGAAGGTAGGCGTGAGGTAGTAGCTGCCGAGGCCGCTGCCCGTTCCGCTCGGATCGAGCGGCGGTGTCAGGCAGGTCGACGGAGATGCTCCACAATTTTGCACGATTGCGAGGAAGCCGCTCTCGGTAAGATAGCCCCCAGTCGTCACGCCGTATTGCGTGGCGACGTAGCCCGAGATCGCCGTTGCTGCGGCGGTTGCGCTTGAACCGAGCGAGGGTGTCAGCAGCGTGGCGAGATCGGCGATGAGCCGATTGCCTTGCGGAAAGAACTGCGGCGAGTTGAGCACGTTGGGGAGATCCGCGATCAGCACTTTCGTGCCTTTAGCGGTGAGCGCTTTGATGATCTGCGTGAGATCCGCTTTCATTTGCGTTGGCGAATCGCTGGCAACCGGGTTGCCGCCCGAGAACGAGAACTTGAGCACGTCGTTTGCGCCGAGCCACACGGTGGCGAGTTTAGGCTGCAGCGCGGCGGCCACGTTCAATTCGGTCAGTTGGGAAACGGTGTTGAGATAGCTGCCCATGACCGGATAGAAGAGTGCGCTTTCGCCGGATACAAGCGATTGCAGGCCACCCGAGGTCGGATCGTTGGCAAGCACCTTGTAGCCGCAGTTCGGTGCGTTGGGCGGCCCGGTGAGCGGACCGGTCATCGCGACCGCTTCATGCAGCGTAATGCCCGGCACGCCGAGGTCGAGATTTTGCGTGTTCGCTAGGCGCGTGCCCGTATAGGTACTGGCACCATAGGCCGAGTCGTTGAACGCGTCGCAACCCGACTGAATGCTCGCGAAGAGCGACGTTGCGTTGATGACGAGTTGAGTACCGAGTCCCGGACCCGCGATCAGCGGCAGCGGCGATGTCGCGGGATTGTACATGCTAAGCGCAGGCACGCCGGTTAGTTGGACGTAGAGATCGGACCAGAAGCCGTTCTCCTGGCCCGCCGGCACGGCGCCGCCCGGATATGCCGAGAGTGGCGAGGTGACCAAAGGACTCGCTTGACCCAGGAAGCCGTCGGATTGGTATCCGGCGGTGAGGCTGTCGCCGATGCCGACAAGCGGCGTACCGCCGGCCGGTGTGACGATTGGTTTCGGAGACGCCGGGGGCGGAAAAGTGCCGCTGCTACCGCCTCCGCAAGCAGCGAGCGCCGCGAGCGTGAGGATCGCGAGCGGACGCGAGAGATATCGTAGGTTCATTGCGTTACCCCAATCCCTTAAATCGGTAGAACGACGGGCGAGCCGACGCCGAATTGTATTTGAAGTTGCGTGGCCTTGAGGCCACCGATCGCCGGCACGGTGTTAGCACTGCACGGTAGTCCATAGCATTGTAGGTACTTCACGCCATACGGGCTGTAGTTCGTCGGACCGCCGCTGTTGAGAACGACTTGCACGAACTCGTTCTTACCCAAACGCTCGGTCGCACCGAGGAAGTACGCGGCGAGATGTTCAGGATAGGGATCGGTCGGCAGGTAGTCGCGTGAACTCTGCGGCTCGAGAAAGAGGCGCAGGCTCCTGTTCACGTTGTACTCCAGATAAAGCACCTGGTAGAGCTGTGCCGTGTTGGTTTGGTTGACGCCGTTGAGATGCGTCAGCCAGGTCGGGGCAACCGTGAACGTACCGAACATGCGCGACGTTTTGAGAAACGGGACGGTCACGGCGACCGAGTCGTATTGCGCGGTGCGCGTCGGAACACCGGTGACCGGCTCTCCGTTGAGCGGGTTTACGAACGGCACGACGTCGGTTCCGTTGCCCGATTGGTTGATCGTCGACCACCGCGACACGTAAGTCGGTGACACGACGATGGGGAGTGAGCGGCCCCCGATGTTCCCAATCAAGAAGAGTTGCTCGTAGCTGAGCAGCAAGAAACGATCCTTGGTCGTGAGATCAAGTTGCGGATTGGTTCCGGGACAACTCCCAACCGCACTTTTGCCAAGGCTCTGACAGGCGGCGTTCGGAAAGCCCGGCGGCAGATAGAACGGCACGGTTCCGCTGTTGAAACCTTGCGGATAGTGTTGTAATTCGTAGTACGACGCGACGACGCGCGATGTCGGACTGAATCCGTACGACGCCATGCCATCCACGCCGCCCTGCAACCACTTGCCTTGCGCGCTGCCGATGTTGCCCCACGGATACGCGATCGAAGCATCGGCGAAATAGGTGAAGCCGGTCGGCAGACCCGCCCGCGCGGCGCCGCCGACGGGCTGCTGATTGACTGGAGGAACTTGCGCGATCGTCGACTGCGTACCGTCTTGAGGTTTCGTTGCAGCTTTCGATTGCGTTTGTTTATCCATGGCGCTACGAATAGCAGTATTGGCCCCGCTCACGACGCCGTTGGCGAGGGCTCCACTTTGGTCGGCCTGTGCGGGCACGACGGAAAAACCAAACGAGACGGCAACAAGAAGTGCCGCGCTCGCTCGGGTGAGGCTTTTGAGCATTAGTGTCTCCAACTCGAGGGTCCGGATTATTAAAAGTATCAGGATCCGGTCGGCGACAACTTCGGTTTGCCCAGTGCGAAAACCCTTAGGTTTTAACTTGGAACTGCGGGGGTCGGAGTCGCTGTGTCGACAATGTCTCCGCGTTGTTTACCATCAACACGACGGCTGCCGCGCATTTCCAGGCCCTTAATGATCACGTAGAGCACCGGCGTGATCGCAAGGTTCAAAAACGTCGAGACCAACATGCCGCCGAAGACGACGGTTCCGAGCGAATGACGCGCCGCGCTGCCGGCGCCGCTTGCAAACACGAGCGGCAACACCGCGATGATGAACGCGATCGAGGTCATGAGGATCGGACGAAGTCGCACCTGTCCGGCGCGCAATGCCGCGGTCACGACGTCCGCGCCGGCGCGCATCTGCTGATTGGCAAACTCGACGATCAAAATCGCGCTCTTACTCGCTAAGCCGATCAACATGACGTAGCCAACCTGCGCGTACACGTCCTGCGAAACGTTTGCATAGAGAAACGGCAACGGTATGTGGCGCAAGTTGATGAAGACCAGCGCGCCCAGAAGTGCGGCTGGGACCGCCAGGATCACGATCAGCGGGTCGACCCAGCTTTCGTACTGCGCGCAGAGCACCAAGTAGACGAAGACGAGGCCGAGCATGAAGATCAGCGCGCTCTGCGCGCCGGCCGCGATCTCGTCGAGCTGTAGGCCCGACCATTCGTAGGTAATGCCTTTGGGAAGCACCTTCGCGGCGATCTGTTGCGTTGCATCGATTGCCTCACCCGAGCCGTGCCCTGGCGCCGCATTGCCGTTGATCTCGATATTTCGATAGAGGTTGTAGTGGGTGATGATCGGTGCAGCAAGGTCCCGGTTCACGGTAACGAGCGCGCTAAGCGGCGTGAGGCCGGCGTTGGTCGCATTGGTCTGTGAAGTGGGGCTGATCGGATTCGGCGACGCCGCCGACGGAACGTAGAGGTCCTGAAGCGATGCCGGATCGCTGCGATACCGTGCGTCGGCCTGTACGTCAACCTGCCACGAACGATTCAAATACGTGAAGTTGTTGACGTAGAGCGAGCCGAGATCGACTTCCATCGTTTCGAACACGTCGGTCAAGCTGGAGCCCATGGCTTTGACTTTATTGCGATCGATGTCGACGTTGAGCTGCGGTGAGTTGATGCGATACTGGGTGAAGACCTGTGCGAGACGCGGATCCTTTGCGGCCGCGCCCATGATCCCGTACGCCGAATTCATGAGTGCCGGCAATCCCAGATTTGCGCGGTCCTCGAGTTCGAACTGGTAGCCGCCGAAGCTGCCGACACCGTTGATCGCGGGCGGATCCAACGAAAAAATTTGCGCCTCTGGAATGTTCTTGTAGAACATGTAGTTCAAGCGCGGGAGGATCCCAAAGAGCGAGTGCTGCGGGCCTTTGCGCTGGCTCCACGGCTTGAGCAACGTGAACATGATGCCGCGATTGGTGGCCGATCCGAAAAAGCTGAAACCGCCGATGTTGAAGACGTGGAGCGTCTCCGGTTGCGCGAGCATGATTTTTTCCGCTTTTTCGGCGATTAGCTGCTCAGCGGCGAGCGAGGTTCCTTCCGGTGCCTGGACTATCGTGATGAAATAGCCCTGGTCTTCATCCGGAATGAACGCGGTGGGCGTGCTGCGGAACAGAAACCCGGTGAAGAGTAGCGCCAGAACGAACACGCCGAGAACCAGCCAGCGCAGGCGGAACAGCTTCGGCAGCGTTTGGCTGTACCAATCGCGGAAGCGATGCAAGCCTAAGTTGAACCAGTGAAAGAATCCCCAGTCCGACTCGACGTCGCCGTGCAGCAGACGCGCCGCCAGCGTCGGCGCGAGGGAAAGCGCTTGGAAGAGCGAGATCACGATTGCCGCGGTGATCGTCAGCGCGAACTGCTTATAGAGTTGGCCGGTCGTACCCGGGAAGAACGCAACGGGGAAAAAGACGGAAAAGAGCACGAGCGACGACGCGACGACCGCGCTTTGGATCTCGCGCATCGCGGCCTCGGTCGGCACGATGCCGGTGGTCTTGTCGGCTTCCATATGGCGCGCGATGTTCTCGATGACGACGATCGCATCGTCGACGACCAAGCCGGCTGCAAGCGTCAACCCGAATAACGTTACGGTGTTGATTGAAAATCCGAAGACCTTCATGACGAAGAACGCGCCGATCAACGAGACGGGAATTGTCGCCGCCGGAATCAGCGTCGCCCTGATATCTTGCAAGAACAGGAAAATGACGAGGATGACCAAGATCACCGAGAGTACCAGGGTGATCACGACTTCCTTGATCGACTCACGCACGAATTGCGTGGTGTCAAACGCTACCTGGTAAAAAATACCGTCGGGAAAGTTCACCGAGAGCTGCTGGAGTTTTTGCTGAACCGCGTCGGAGACTTGCAGTGCGTTAGCGTCTGGATATTGTAAGATGCCGAGGCCGACGACCTGGGGATTCCCGTCGAAACGCAGATCGGTCGAATAGTCCTCGGCGCCGAGCTCGATACGCGACACGTCGCCCAATCGCGTGAAGCCGCCATTCGGGTTGGCGCGGAGAATGATGTTTCCAAACTGATCCGGGCTCGTGAGCTGGGTGAGCGCATTGATTGCGTAGGTATACTTCTGCGTCGGAGCGGTCGGCGGCGAACCGACGCTGCCGGCTGCAACTTCGACGTTTTGCTCCTCCAGCGCGTTCACCACGTCGACGGCGGAAAGCCCCTGGCCGGCGAGTGCTTTCGGATTGAGCCAGATGCGCATGGCGTATTGGCGCTGCCCGAAGATACGAACCTGCGACACGCCGGGAATGCGCGCCAGATCGTTGACGACGTTGAGCTGCGCGTAGTTGCTCAGGTAGAGCGTGTCGTACTTCGCCGTTCTCGATTGGAACGCGACGCCCATCACGAACGCGCCGGCGTTCTTGGAGACCGTAACGCCGACTTGTTGGACGGTGGGCGGAAGCAAGCCGACCGCCGACTGCACGAGGTTCTGCACGTCGGCCGCGGCGATGTCGAGATTCACGCCGAGATTGAAGGTTGCGGTGATCGTCGAGACGCCCTGCGTGCTGGTCGAGCTGATGTAGCGCAGACCCTGCGCCGAGTTCACCGCGGTTTCCAGCGGGTTAGTCACCTGCGCCTCGACGGCCTGGGGACTTGCACCGACGTAGCTCGCGGTAACGGTCACGACCGGCGGCGCGATCTGCGGATACTGTGCGATCGGCAGCGTCGGAAGCACGACTAAGCCACCTAGGATGATGATGATCGAACAGACTGCGGCGAAAATCGGACGCCGGAGGAAAAAGCTACTCATTATCCCTCGAAGGCTTGTTCGGCATGATAGGAGCTACGCGAAAGCGGGCTCGAGACCACCTGGTGAAACCCTTTGCTCTTCGCGAGCGTGCCAAGTCGGTCGAATTTTTCGGGCGTCACGAATTCGACGACGGGAAGATGTTTTTTTGTCGGCTGCAGATATTGGCCGAGCGTAAAGATGTCGACGCCGACGCTGCGGGCATCGTCCATCGCGGTTTCGATCTCCTCCTCACGCTCCCCCAGACCGATCATCACCGACGTTTTTGTAAAACGCTCTGGTGCGCGCGACTTGGCGTGAGCGAGAATCCGCAGCGATTGATCGTATGTCGCGCGCTTGTCGCGCACGGTCGGCGTCAATCGTCGCACGGTCTCGAGGTTGTGAGCAAACACGTCCGGCCGCGCGTCCATCACGATATCGAGCGCATGGAGATCGCCGCGATAGTCGCCGCTGAGAATTTCCACTCGCGATCCGGCGACGCGTTCGTGAATTGCGCGAACCGTGTTTGCGAAGATCAGCGCGCCGCCGTCAGCCAAATCGTCACGATCGACCGCGGTCAGCACGAGATACTTCCAGCCCAAGTCGCGCACCGCATCGGCGACACGGATCGGTTCCATCCAATCGACCACGCCCTTGGGGTTACCGGTCTTCACGTTGCAGAACCGGCAGCCGCGCGTGCAGGTATCGCCCAAAATCATGATGGTGGCAGTACCCGCCCCCCAGCACTCGGCGATGTTCGGGCAGGCCGCTTCTTTGCACACGGTATTGAGCGCCAAGGTATTAACCTTGGCGCGTACGCGCTCGTAGTCTTCGCCCGTGGGCAACGCGACGCGCAACCAATCCGGTTTTCGTCTGACTAGATCGATTTCAACGGCCATGCAAGGGTCATTCCAAATTCTTTTTCCAGGGCAGCGATCAACACCGGTTTGACCTCGTCGATCGTGACCGTCCCTCCGGTCTCGTGCGAGATCGAGGTAATGCCGCGATCGGTAAGTCCACACGGGTTGATGAGCCGGTCGTAATCGAGCGCGGTGGAGACGTTGAGCGCAATGCCGTGCAACGATACCATCTTTTGTACTGCAAGGCCTACGGCGCAAATCTGGTTGCGGCCGACCCAGACGCCGGCGTGCTCCTTCCAGCGCTCGGCGACGATACCGAACTGCAGAACGGCCTCGATCACGGCACCTTCGAGGGATCGCACGAGGGGGACGATTTCCCGGAATCGCTCTAGGCGGCGAATCGGATAGACGACCAGCTGTCCGGGCCCATGATAGGTGACGTCACCGCCCCGCTCGATTTCGACCACCTCGACACCTCGGGCGGCGAGGAGATCGGGTGCCAGTAGGACGTTATCGCGTTTGGCCTGGCGTCCGAGCGTGATCACCGGCTCGTGTTCGACGAGGATCCACGTATCGGGCTCGATGCCCTCCCGCACTGCCTGGTGCAGCGAATGCTGCAGCTCCCACACCTCACGGTACGGGCGCCGGCCTAGGTCGAGGAGGCGCGCGTTCACTGCCAACCGCGCTACTTCGCGGCTACCGGCGCCTTCGGTTTGGGATTCAGGATGTGGATCGCCTTGCCGTGTGCGGCTTCAGCCGCATCCATGATCGCTTCGGTCAGCGTCGGGTGCGGATGCACCGAGAGGCCGATGTCCTCGAGCGTCGCACCCATCTCGAGCGCAATGAGGCCTTCGCCGATGAGCGATTCGGCCTGCGGCGCGAGGATATGCATGCCGAGCAATGCATCGGTTTTCGCGTCGCCGACGAGTTTGACGAGACCGTCGGTCTCGTTCATCGTGCGGGCACGACCGCTCGCGGCCAGCGGAAACTTGCCGATCCGCACCTCGTAGCCTTTGGCTTTCGCCTCCTCTTCGGAGAGCCCGACGGTTGCCACTTCGGGGTCGGTGTAGACGCAGTTCGGAATCGCGACCGGATCGAACGCGGCAGACTTGTCGCCGGAGATCACTTCGGCGGCGACGACGCCTTGCTTCATCGCGCGGTGCGCGAGCAGCGGTTGACCGGTGACGTCGCCGATCGCGAAAATGTTCGCGACCTTGGTTCGGCACTGCGCGTCGACTGCGATGAAGCCTTTGTCATCGGTCGCTAATCCCGCGGCGGCCAGATTGAGCGTGTCGGTGACGGGACGCCGGCCGACGGCGACGAGCACCATATCGAACTCGCGCGTCTCATCCTTGCCGTTCGTACCTTCGCCGTTGAATGTGGCTTTGACGGTCTTGCCGGACTTCTCGATCTTGCCGACCTTCGTATCGAGCATGATCTCCACGCCCTGCTTCTTGAGCACGCGGCCGAGCGCTTTGGAAATTTCGAGATCGGTGCCGGTCAGAATCTGCGGGAGCGCTTCAATGACCAGCACCTTTGCGCCAAGTCGCGTGTAGACGGTCGCAAACTCGAGGCCGATGACGCCCCCGCCGACGATTAGCATCGTCTTTGGGATGCGCTTGACTTGTACCGCGTCATCGGAATTGATGATGTATTCGCCATCGCGTGGCCACGCTTTTACGTCGATCGGCGCTGAGCCCGTAGCGATCACGACGCTTTGTGCCTTAATCGTGTCGGTGCCGCCCTCTTTGTTCTTCAAAACGATCGTGTTCGGATCTTTGAAACTCGCATCGCCGTAGAGAAACTGCACGGCGTTCCCCTTAAACAGCGTCTTGACGCCGCCGACGTTGGAGTTGACGACGTCGGTCTTGAATTTGGCCACCCCTTCGCGATCGACGTCGGCCTTTGGCACCTTCAATCCGATCGCATCGGCGTGCTCGATCTGCCGGATCACTTCGCCCACATGGAGCAATGCTTTGGTCGGAATGCAGCCCCAGTTCAAACATACGCCGCCGACCTCGTCGCGGTCGACGCATATCACGCTCTTGCCGAGTTGACCGAGGCGGATCGCGGCGTGATATCCGCCCGGACCCGCGCCGATGACGACCGCATCAACTTGATGTTCAGCCACTGCACTACGCTCCTGATAGTCTTGGAAAGTGAGGCTCGCTCACTATATCAGGTCTTCGCCGCCGGCAGCGCCGACCTATCCCGCGTTCAGCATCCCCGCGAGGGTGACGCAGAGTTGGCTGAGGTCAAGGGCGGCGGCCGTCCGCGCGGCGTCGGCTAGGTCGGCCGGCTGGAGGTGCTGGGCGAGCGCGACTTCGTCGGCGCCGACCTCTCGCGCGAAGACGCCGAATGAGACCAGTGCGCGGTCGCTGCGAAAGCGCCGCGCGGCCGCGAAGGCTAGCGCCGACGCGCGCGGATTTCCGCCCAGCAGCAGACGCCGGCCAGTCACTTCGGCCAGGCGCGCGATGTACAGCGGTTGGGGTGTACGGCGTAACAAGTCGCAGGCGATGAGCAGCTGCTCGGTGGCCTTCCCCAGGTGCCCGTGAGCGAGCGAACAGCGCGCGAGCGTTTGCTGCGACCAAGCGATCATAGCTGGGCTCGCGTTTTCTTCGAAACGTTCGATGGCACTCTGCGCATGCTCGACGGCAGCCTCATAGTCGCTCATCGCGTACTCGACTTCGGCGAGGTCGCCAAGTGCGATGCCGCAGAGCGCGGGCGGACCCTCGTGTTCGAGCGTTTCAATGGCTCGGTGGAAGATCTCCACAGCGCGTGCGTTGTCGCCGTAGCCCTCGAAAAGAATATTGCCCTGATTGATAAGGGCGGTCGCCAGCCCGCGCTGGTGGCCTATTTGCTGGTAAAAGCGCAGCGACGTTTCGATGTAGGTCGAGGCATCTTCCATCCGGCCGGTGTTGAGCGACGCGACTGCAAGCGCGTTGTACGCGCGCGCGAGCCCGAGCTGATCGCCCGCGATCGTGAACGCGGAAATCGTAAGCGGTCCGGTTTCGACCATGCGGTGATACTCGGCAGCCGCGTGCATCACGCACAACGCTAAAAAGTAGACGCGGCCGCGCACCTGCGGCGAAAGGCGCTGCGCGACCGATTCAAATCGTTCCGTCCAGCGCAAGCCCTCGGTGAAACGCCCGCCCTCCGCCCACAGCGTCATTGCGACGCTGAGCACGTCGTCGATGGCGACGATCCGGTCTTGCGGACGTTTGAGCGCCCATGCAAGCGTTGCGCACATATCCGCGTAGCGCGCGTGCAATCGCGCGATCGAACGGGACGCTCCTTCGCCGCTTCGAATCTGTGCCCACAGTTGCGAGGCAAGCGCGTTCATGCGTACGGCGAAAGCATCGTCCAATGCGCGGCGATTGCGAACTGCGCTCAGCATCCGCGATGCGACCGCGCGAATCGGAAGCAGCATTCGGTAGCCGAATTCCGTCGACATTATCAGCGAATTGAGCGTTAGCTCATCGAGCGCGACGCGAACCTCTTCGGGTGATAGATCGCCGAGCGCGCACAGGTCGTCTTCGTCGAACTCGTCGGCGAAAAGCGACGCCTGCGCAAAGGCGCGTTTTGCGGGATCGGTAAGCCGCGAGTGGCTCCAGGCGATGACGTTACCGATCGTACGATGTCGAGGGTCTAAACCGCGCGTCGAGCGCAGCTGATACGGACGCAGCTCATCAAGTTCGTCGGCCAGATGCTCGAGCGAGAGCGAAGCCAAGCGCGCTGCCGCGAGATCGAGCGCGACCGCGAGCCCGTCAAGCCGCTCGACGATTGTCGAGACCGTCGCGATCGTCGGATCGTCGATCGTCGATGCATCCAGGCCTGCGCGCGCAAGGAAGAACGCTACACCATCTTCGACTGAGAGCGGTCCAACTTCAAAAACGGCCTCGTCCGAATAATCCAAACGTCGCTGACTCGTCGCAAGCACGGTGACGTGTGGCAACGCGCGCAACGCGTCGATGAGCGCCGAAGTCTCATCCGGCGCATGCTCGCAGTTGTCGAGCGCGAGGATCAACGCGCGATCGCGCAGCCGATCGACAAATGTATCCAATGGTGCGCGCGCCGGTTCTTGCGGCGTGCCTGTCATGCTCATCACGGTTCCGAGCACGGCTTCGGGCATCACGCCGGCAAGCGGAACGAAGACGCTTTCCGTCGCGCGCTCGCGCGAAAAGCGCGCGATTGCTTCGTGTGCGAGCCGTGATTTTCCGACGCCGCCGGGCCCGACCAACGTCAAAGCCCCTCCTCGTTTCAGGAAAGCGAGAAGAGCACGGAGTTCGTAAGCGCGTCCGACGAACGGAACGCGCGTGTCCACCGTCTGATAGTCCAGCACCTATTTCGTTGTCGGCAAGCTATGGCTGCCGGTTCATCGAAAATGGACCCCATCGATGCCTAACATTGGATGGTCCGGAGTCCTTCCCGATCTCGACCGGGACTCGATCGTACCGCTTTACCGGCAGATCTACGAGCATCTCCGCGAGGCCATCCTCGCCGGTACGCTGCCTGAATCGACTCGGCTGCCGCCCGAGCGTACGATGGCCGAGCGGCTGAACGTCAACCGCAGCACGGTCGTCCACGCCTACCGCGAATTAGTAAGCGACGGCCTAATCGAGCAGCGGGTCGGCTCCGGCTCGCGCGTCGTTCCGCAGCTGCGCGGAGGGCAACCCGAGCGAGCCGCCGGGGTCCCCTGGTGGATCACGTTGCCACCGTGGCGCGTTGGCGAGTTTCCGAATATTCTCGGCGAGCTTGCAGCAAAACAAGAAGCCGGCCGGATCTCGTTCGTGCAGGGCGTCGCGCCCGATGAGCCCTCGCCGCTGGGCGAACTCGCGACGTCGTTCGAACGGGTAGCGCGCGATCCGCGTTTCGTACTTTCGTATGGCGACTCGGAAGGCTACGAGCCGTTACGTTCACTGATTTCCGGCCGAATGAACGCCCGCGGCGCGACCGCTATCACACCCAAGAACGTTATCGTGCTTACCGGCTCGACGCAGGGGATCATGATCGTCGCGCAGTCGCTCGCCGAACCGGGCGACGAGATCATCGTCGAGTCGCCATCGTACCCCGGCGCACTACAGATCTTTCAGATCAACGGTTTGCGCGCGATCCCGGTGCCGGTCGACGAGGAGGGGATGCGGGTCGATCACGTCGAGGCGATTCTGCGCACGCGGCGCCCACGCTTCATCTACACGATGCCCTCGCTCCACAATCCCACCAATGCAACGATGAACGCCGATCGCCGCGAGCGCCTGGCGACGATCGCGCGGCGCGCGGGCGTTCCAATTATCGAAGACGATCCATACGGACCGCTCGCGACGCATCCGCTGCCGCCGCTGGTCGCGCTGGCGCCCGATCACGTGGTCTACCTCTCGACCTTTTCGAAGACGATTGCGCCGTCGTTGCGCGTCGGATGGCTGGCCGCTCCGCGCATGATCCTCGAACGGCTGCTGCTGCGTAAACAAGCCTACGACATGGCTACCAGCCTCTACGTTCAAGCCGCGATCGTCGACTATCTCGAGCGCGGCTACGATGCGCACGTGGCGCAGCTGCGCGACGAACTGTTCTTGCGTCGCAAGCTCGCCGACGAAGCGATCGCGCAACACTGGCCGCATGCCGTCCGCGCCGTCGGCTCGCCCGGCGGATTCTATTTGTGGGCGACGATGCCGCGCGAAATGCGCGCGCGAGCACTGCTCGACGTTGCGGAGCGTTTGGGCGCGTCGTTTCTCTTCGGCGAAGCGTTCTTCGCCGATTCAGGCGGCGACCATCACTTCCGGCTTGCGCTAACCGCGGTCACGCGCGATGAAATCGGCGAGGGCATTCGGCGCATCGGGCAGGCGATGGCGACTCTGCGCACATGACCGAGGCCTTACTTACGTGGTACGAGCGGCACGGACGCACAGCACTTCCGTGGCGACGCGTGCGCGATCCTTACTACACGTTGGTCAGCGAGTTCATGTTGCAGCAAACGCAAGTCGACCGGGTGGTGCCGAAGTTCGAGGCGTTTGTCGAACGCTTCCCCGACGTCGCGGCGCTTGCCAATGCCGGCGTGGGCGAGGTGCTGCGCGAGTGGCAGGGGCTGGGCTATAATTCACGCGCCGTTCGTTTGCACGAGACGGCCGGTATGGTCGTCGAGCGGTTCGGTGGGATGATGCCGTCAGAAACCCACCTGCTGCGGCAGCTTCCCGGCGTCGGACCGTACACGGCCGCGGCGATCCGTGCGTTTGGTTTCGACCTCGAGGATGCGCCGGTCGACACCAACGTCCGGCGTATCGTGCATCGGGTTGCCTTTGGCGTGGAACATCCGCCGAAGGTGGCACCCCGCGAACTCGACAGGCGCGCACGCGATTACGTTCCGGACGGAGCAGCGCACGACTGGAATTCGGCGATGATGGATTTAGGTGCGACGATCTGCACGGCGCGCGCGCCGAAGTGCTTACTCTGTCCATTGCGCGAACATTGTGTCGCGGCACCGATCGATGCGGCATCGCTCGAGTCGGCGCGCCGCGAACATGCCAAAAGTCCGTCACCCCAAAATGCGATCCCGTGGGAACGCACGACACGCTTCGCCCGGGGACGCATCGTCGAGCGGCTTCGTGCGCTCCCGCCGGGGCAGCGCATCTCCTTGCTCGATCTGCATGGCGATTTACAACCGCTGATGCCGGAACGATCGCTGGAGGATGTGACCGGGCTCGTCGCAATACTCGAGCGTGACGGCTTGGTCGCCCGCGACGGCGAAACGGTTGCGCTGCGAGATTGAGGAGAAGACTCATGCGGGTTCTCGGTGTTCTGGTGGTAGCGGCGCTATGTACGATCGCGCTACCTGCGCACGCATTCGATTTTTCCGATGCGCGCCGCGTCGTCACGGTCGGCGAGCCACAGATCTCGCCCAACGGGGCCTGGGTCGTCTTTGTTCGCGGGAAGGCTGATTTCAAAAACGATCGCAACGACCGCCAACTCGTCCTGATCGATGTCCGTACGCTCGCGGAGCGTCAACTGACGTGGGACCGCAAGGGCCTCTCCTCCCCGAGCTGGTCTCCGGATGGAAGTTCGATCGCGTTTACCGCGCTCGACAACGACGACAAGAATCCGCAGGATCAAATCTTCATCTTGCGCATGGATGGCGGCGAGGCGCAGCAGATCACCCATGCAAAGAACGGCGTCAACAGCTTCGGTTGGAGTCCGGATGGCCGTCGTTTTGCCTACGCGATGCAAGACGACGATCCCAATCCGAACGCGGACAAGACGCACCTCGACGCCTTCGAAGTCCAGGATAATGACTATCTGCACCAAGCGGCGACGCCGCCGGTTCACGTGTGGGTGTGCAACGCGGACGGCTCGCACGTACGTCGATTGACGCGCGGCGTCTGGAGCGCCGCCGATGTCGGTCCCGACGGCGGCGGCGACCTTTCGTGGTCGCCCGACTCCAAGACCATCGCGATCGAACATTTTCCGACGCCGTTCGTCGGCAATTCATTGACCTCGTATATCGAATTGGTAAATGCCGACACCGGCGCCGCGCGCCGTCTTAACGCATCGGAGGCGATGCAGGATACACCGGCATTCGCTCCGCACCGCGATCTCATCGCTTACGGACGCAATACGCGCGGCGACTACACGCAGGGCCGGGATATCTACGTCGCCGACACGGCGGGTGCGCACGTCGCCGATCTGCGATCGCAGCTCGACAGGAACGTCAACGACGTCGCGTGGAGCGGCAACAGCGACGCGATCTGGGTTGCAACGCCGGACGGGACACGCGTGTCCCTGTGGTACTGGCCGCTGGCCGGCCGCATCGCGCGCGTTGACCTTGGTACCGCGCAACCGACTGTCTTAGGAAATAGCGCAAAGAGCGGCGCCTTTGTGTTCACCGCATCGTCGGCGGCGCATCCGAACGAAGTCTATCTGTTGACCTCGCCGAGCGCGAAGCCGCTCGTGCTCACCCACGAGAACGACTTCGTTGCAGCGACCGGACTCGCGCGCGAAGTCGCAGTCAACTGGCACGCGACCAAGGGCAGTTTTGCCGAGGACGGCGTGCTGATCTATCCGCTGCACTATCATGGCGGCAAAGCGCCGCTCGTGCTGTTGATTCACGGCGGGCCGCAGGGTGCGTCGACACTCGGCTGGGGCGCGCAGGCGCAAATATTCGCAGCGCACGGGTTCTTCGTCTTTGAACCCAATTATCGCGGCAGCACAAATCTCGGCGACGCCTATCAACACGCGATCACCGATGATGCCGGCGACGGTCCGGGAAAAGACGTGATGGCGGGCCTGGCGACCGTAGAACGCGCGTATCCGATCGACACGTCGCGCATCGGCGTCTCCGGCTGGTCGTATGGCGGGTACATGACGTCGTGGTTGATCGGACACTACCACGTCTGGAAAGCCGCGGTCAGCGGAGCGTCGCTCGACGATTGGCTCGACGACTACGACATCGCATTCTATTACGATACCGACGTGCCGTTCTTTCGCGGCAAGCCGTGGAACCCGTCAAACACCGCCGAGTGGCGCGCCCAGTCTCCCATCGCGGCTGCGCCGCATGCAACGACCCCAACGCTGATCATGGGCGACATCGGCGACAACAACGTCACCATCACCAATTCGTTCAAACTCTACCATGCGCTCAAGGACAATGGGACAACGGTGAAATTCATCGCCTACCCGGTTGCCGGGCACTTCCCATCGGACCCCGTGCGCTCGGAAGACGTGCAGAAGAACTGGCTCGGCTGGCTCGAGCAGTATCTGAAGTAGAGGGACGATTATGAACAAACTCACCGCTTCGGTATTGCTCGCCGCGTGCATCGCGGCCGCGCCGGCATCGGCGCCCCCAACCTTCTCGCTGGACGATATGCCGAAGATCGCGTCGGTTTCGAACGTTGCGATTTCGCCCGACGGCAAGCAAGTAGCATTCGTACTCTCGCGGCAGAATCTGCGGACCGACAGGAGTGATGCGACGCTCGAACTCTACGACGTCGCGACGAAGACGACGCGGCCGCTCACCTTTGAGCGCAGGGGACTAGCGTCGCCGGCATGGTCGCCGGACGGCACCAAGCTCGCCTTTCTTGCCACGTATGGAAGTGGCGACGACGCGCACCAGCAAGTGTGGATCATGGACTTTCGCGGTGGTGACGCTACCGCGGTGACCAAAGCGCCGCAAGGTGTTGAGGAATTTGCCTGGCGGCCCGACGGCGGCGCGCTTGCGTTCGTCGCGCCCGACGAGCCGGCCAATAAGAACCTGGCCGAAAAACATCTCGACTCGTTCGTGGTCGGCGATCAGGCCTACGACGATCGCTCGGCGCCCACCAGCAACCACATCTGGCTCGCTGCACTCAACGCCGACGGGAGCGAGACGTCGAAGCGGCTTACCAGCGGGAGCTGGAGCTTACCCTCCGCGCAGCCTCCGAGTTCACCCGGGCCGCCAATCTCGTGGTCGCCGGACGGGAAAACAATCGTCTTCACCAAGATGCCCAATGCGTACGACGCGGATTCCGACGGTGCAGTCATCTGTGCGCTGGACGTTGCGAGCGGAAACATTACCCCGTTGACGTCGCACGGCAAATACGAGGGTTTCGGCGAGTATTCACCGGACGGTGCGCACATCGCGTACTGGTATCCGCAAAATGGCGATGAAGCGGCGGTCACCGAAGTCTACGTCGCACCTTCGGGCGGCGGTAACGGGACCGACGTGACGTCGGACGTCATCGACACCAACGTCCAGCGCTTTATCTGGATGCCGGACTCGAAGAGCCTGTTGATCTCGGGACACAAGGATACTGACGCTGCGCTGTGGATCAAACCGCTCGACGGTAAAGCCGTGCGACTCGATCTCCGCGGCGCGCAACCGTCACAAGGTTTCTGGCTCGACGCGTCGGTCGCTAAGAGCGGTGCTATCGCATTTGCTGGCACGGAGGCCAACCATCCGAGCGAGCTCTACTACATGAGTTCGGCCGATGCCGCACCGCAGCGTGTGACCTCGTACAACGACGCGATTGCCGCACTCAATCTGGGCGCAGTGCAGCGCATCGAATGGCAGAGCGAGGGCTTCTCCGAGGACGGCGTGGTCACGCTTCCGCCGAACTACGATTCCGCCAAGACCTATCCACTCGTGCTGGTCATTCACGGCGGCCCGAATTCGGCGTCGATCACGTCATTCAACGGCTTCAATCAAGTTCTCGCTGCACACGGCTACATCGTGTTCAATCCGAACTATCGTGGTAGCGATAATCTCGGTGCGAAGTATTGGTTCGGTATCGTCAATGATTCGGGAGCCGGGCCGGGCCGCGACGTGATGGCGGGCGTCGCCGCGGTCGAAAAGTCCTACAAGATCGATCCGGCGCGCATCGCCGTCTCCGGCTGGTCGTATGGCGGCTACATGACCTCGTGGATGATCGGCCACTACCATCTGTGGAAGGCCGCGGTCTCGGGTGCGGCAGTCAACGACCTGATCGACGAATACGCGCTCGCTGATAACGGCGTCGGCGATCGCTACAACATGAACGGCTCGCCGTATACAAAAGGGCTGGTCAACAACTATATCGCGCAGTCACCGATCAGCGCAGCGTGGCAGGTGACGACGCCGACGCTGATCTTAAGCGACGTCGGCGATCAACGCGTGCCGATCACGCAGTCGTATAAGTTCTATCACGCGCTCAAGGATCGTGGAACGACGGTGCAGTTCTGGGCCTATCCGGTCTCAGGACACTTTCCGGGCGATCCCGTCAGGCAGCTCGACATTTACCGCCGCTGGTCGGGCTGGATCGAGAGCTACCTCAAGTAGATGCGACGCGATCGCGATCGCATGTTGGCGAATCTCGTTGACCGCGGTCGTCTCGTACCACAATCCCCGCAGCAGCGGTCCCATCGCAAAGAGGGCCGGTTGCGCCTCGCCGTTTGCGTCGATCACGCGGTAGTCGTCGTTCGCATCGATGCCGAGCGCGAGCGCGTCGGACCGTATGATGCCGCGCGCGATGGCGTTCTGCACCAGTGGATGCGCGACCGTTCGCAGGTTTGAATTCGGCCCGGTGCAGTTGACCACGTAGGTGGCATGCAGCGTGAATGGCCCGTGCGGGCCGGCGATCTCGAGCGTGATGCCGTTGGGGCGTGCGATGCCGCCGGCAACCCGGCCGCGATGGATCGTGACGCGTCCCTCAACGTTCATGCGCGCGAATGCGGCGTACGTCGCCGGCGGCACGCGATACCGATGGATCGCCCACATCGATTGCAAGTGCCGCAAGAAGCGTTTGCGTTCGCGGTCGTTCCAGCTGCTCCAGATCGCCGGCGTGATCGGACGCAGCGATTCGGCTAGTGCGCGCCAGTCGCCGGAAAAGCGTGCCGCGGCCCGGCGCAGCGAGCGCAACAGACTGTACGGCGTGCGCGTGTCGAGATCGAGAGTGGCGGCGTCGGCGCCGCGCACGCTGGTGTCCTCGATCAGCGGCAGCAGGCCGTGACGCGAAACGATGTGCACGCGCCCGCGAAAGGCGCGCTCGTCAAGCAGCGCGATCGTATCCATGGCCGTCAATCGGCTGCCGATCACCACGACATCGGCGGTCGGGTCGAAGCGCGCGATATCCGCTGTCCACGGATCGCCGGCGTAGCCCGGATGGCGGCGGACGCTTTCGGGCAAAAAGCGATCGTCGGGTGGTAGATTTCCGAGTGCAAGCACAACGTTGCGCGCGTCGTGACGCTTCCCGCGTTCGTCGGTGAGGCGATACCCCGTATCGATGCGCTCGATATCGACGATCTCAGCGCGCTCGTGCGCTAAGCCATCGTGCTGCGCTAGCGCGTTCGCGCTCGTCGCACGAAGGTACGCGCCGAAACGCGCGCGGCAGATCAGCGCGTCGTCGGCCTCGTTGACGAGATAGGCGGCCAGGTGGCGATCATCGCCGGGAACGGCCGACATGGCGCGCACCGGACCGTTCATCAATAGGCTTGCCGACTGCGGCGCGTAGGCAGTTCCTGGACCGAGATCGGCGCGGTTGAAGAAGACCGCGCGGAACGCGGGGCCGGCGCGGCGAGCAAGCTCGCTCGCTAGCGCGGTCGCGGAAAGTCCACCGCCGACGACGGCGAGATCGTAGGGCGCGGGCGTGGTCATCGTGCTATAGGTATCGGCGGCTCGGCTCAGCCCTCTGACCGGTACCGGTCGAGCATGCGTTCGACCGCCCGATAGATCCGCGGAACGAACTGATGTTTGTAGGGATAAAGCTCGATTGGATCGCTGGTATGAACGAGCATCGCTGCGTCGGCCTCAAACACCAGCACGTTGCCGTCGCGGTCGATACCACAGTCGATCCCAAAATATTCGAGGCCGACCGCTGCGCCGATGCGCACCAGCGTCTCGTACGCCGCTCCATCGAATGCCGCACGCGGATCGGCGAGAAACGCCGCCTCCTCATCGCGCATCCAGGCGTGCTCGCTCATCGGCGCGTTGTAGTAGTGGATCATCCAATTCGGGGAGATCGCAAGATGCACCGGATAGGGCACGCCGTCGACGTAGACGATGCGGTACTTCCGGTAGAATCCGTCGGCGCTGGCGTAGTCGATGAACGGGCTGACGAAATAGCGCTCGACCGGATTGCGCGCGGTGTACGCTGCGCAGGCGTCGCGATCATCGATGCGCTCCAGACCATGCCCCGCGTGCGAGCCGAGCGGCCGCGCAATGACCGGAAAAGCAAACGGTATCGCCGCGCTGCCCAACCGCTCGCGGTCGAGAATCGCCACCGGTGCGACGCGCGCACGCGAATTGACGAGCGTTGCGTCGAGCAAGGGGCGCGCGGTCGTGATCACGCGGGCCGGCGTATTGAGCGTCGGCTTGTTCTGGGCGCGCATGAAATGATTGGCGAGCGCGAGGTGCGGGAGCGCCTCGGTCGACTCGGCGATGATATTCCAGACCACGTCGTAATGCAGGTTCACCGGTGCGTCGTCGTGCTGATCGACCAAATAGAGCTTGTGGACCGTGGTGGTATCGTGATCGAAGAGAAAATCGACTGGGATGTTTGCTTGCCAATCGCCGGGCATGCAGAGGCAGAGCACGCTTCTCGCTTCGTGCGGCGCGATGTGCGAATAGAGCCGGCGCACGCGCAGCGCTTCGCGCTGGTGGCGTAGCGCCTCGTCGCGCTCGCCGGTGATCTGCAGCAATTCGTACAGGCCGAGATTGGACGCGACGTTGTCGGCCTCGAGTGCAAGCGCGGCGCGGTGCTCGGCGATCGCGCCTGGGAGATCGCCCGATTCGTAGAGCATCTGCGCGAGGTTTTGCCGGAGCGCCACGACGGCGGGAAACTGCGCGATGCCCTCGCGCAGCGTGGCAATCGCGTCGGGGAGTCGCCCTTGCGTGCGAAGCTCGATCGCGGCGGCATTCGCCTCTGACGGCGCCGAAAACGTCATGCAGGATGGGTTCGTACGCCGCGCGTTAAACACCGCTTGAGCATCTATGAAGATTCCGTTTCCCAAGAAAGTCGTTACGCGCGCGGTCGCAGAGCAAGAGCTCGCCATTCTCGAGCGCACCTATCCGCAGGCGGTTACCGCGCTGCACTACACCAATCCGTTCGAGCTGCTCGTATCGGTAATTCTTTCGGCGCAGACGACGGATGCGCGCGTCAACCTGACCACGCCCGCGCTCTTCAAGAAATACCCGACGCCGCAGGCGCTCGCCAAAGCAAAGGTCGCCGAGGTGGAGCAGATGATCAAGTCGACCGGTTTCTTTCGCATGAAAGCCAAGAATATCATCAGTGCGGCGAAGGATTTGGTCGATAAGTTCGGCGGCGAGGTTCCCAACGATCGCGATGCGCTGCAGTCGCTCGCCGGCGTCGGACGCAAGACGGCGTCGGTCGTGATGTCGGTCGCCTTCGGGGATGCGGCCTTTGCGGTCGATACCCACG
Organism: Candidatus Aquilonibacter sp.; assembly: GCA_050015295.1. Classification (GTDB taxonomy): domain Bacteria; phylum Vulcanimicrobiota; class Vulcanimicrobiia; order Vulcanimicrobiales; family Vulcanimicrobiaceae; genus Aquilonibacter. Next base: position 59,581 of record JBEKBR010000021.1, read on the forward strand.
TCTTTCGCGTCTCGCATCGACTCGGGTTAACGCTTGCGACGACGCCGCTCGGGGTCGAAGAAGATGTCACCGCGCTGGTGCCGCGCGACAAGTGGCGCTTCGCGCATCATTGGTTGATTTTGCACGGCCGCGAGATTTGCAAGGCGCCGACGCCGCTGTGCGGTCAGTGCCCGGTAAGCAAGATTTGCCCGACGCCGCCGATCATCGCGAAGTTGACGGCTACAACTGCAGCGGGCCGGATCGGTCGAGGTGCGAAGGCCGCGGCAACTCGGCGTCCTGCACGAGCGTCTTCAGCAAAGAAGAAGCGGTAAGCGCCTCACCATAGCCGGCTTCGGTGGAGATCTTCGAGATGTTGATCAGTGCCGGCACCGCGGCGCTCGTATCGAATTGATACTCGCCGTCGAGATCCGCGCCGGTGACGCGTACCAGTTGATGCACGTCGTCGAGATCGAGGCCGACACGCTTCTCGCCGAAGCGCACCCGCACGCGCAGCGGCTTTTCGAGCCGCACGATTTTCACCGCGCCTCTGCCCAGAATCGACTCGAGACGCTTGGCGCCGTCGAGCAAACGCCGGACGAAGAGCCGTAGCGATGCCTCCGCGTCTTCGCCGGTTGCATGTGAGCCGTCATCACCGGCGTCGATTGCGTGGCCGATGTCACGCCGGGCCCGAAGTCGCGTGGCGGCTTCGACAATCGGATTTTGGGCGGTGAACTCGGGTTTCATCGGGTCTGCATGGTCGGCCATCAGGCTCTAGGCTACCAAAAAATGACGGCGCAGTCGTACGACTGCGCCGTTATAGGGATGGATAAGAACGAGGTTACGGCTTCTTGGTCGCCTTCGGTGCGGGTTTAGCCGCCGGCTTCGCGGCCGGTTTGGTCGACTTCATCGACGACGAGGAAGCTGGTTTGGCAGCAGCCTTCGCCGGGGCTTTGGTCGCGGCAGCCTTGACGTCGGCAGTCTTCTGGAGACGCGGCTTCTTGGTCGCCTTCGGGGCCGGCTTGGCAGCCGGTTTTGCCGCGGGCTTCGCGGCCGGTTTGGCAGCCGGTTTAGCGGCAGCCGTCTTCGCGGCCGGTTTGGCGGCCGGGGCCGGGCTTGCAGCCAGCGCCGGGGCGGTCATCAGGAACGCCGCTGCGAGCAGCGATGCGAGGGTCTTCTTCATAAAATACACCTCCTTCCGTAGCAAAATACGGGAACGTCTCACAGCGTGTGAACGCCATGTCTTGTGCTCCGTTACGTCCTAAAAACGCAACAACGGTTCAGGAAGTTCGCAGCAAGCAAGC
>JBEKBR010000022.1:0-60511 GCA_050015295.1 Candidatus Aquilonibacter sp.
TCATGGGTCAGCGCCGTTCGTGATGGACCGGCTAACGTACTGCTGCAGCGTTGAAATACGAAGCGCGTGGGTGGTGGATCACGATCGCCGCGGTCGACTGCTCGGGCACGATTTGGAATGCCTCGGTGAGCTCCACGCCGATGCGCGCTTGCGCATCCAGCACGCCGAACGCGATTGCGTGCTGCGAAAGATCCGGACACGCACCATATCCCCACGAGTAGCGCTTGCCGCGTTCGTGCGGCAGCCGCAATTCGGTACGAATACGACGATGCGTCCATTCCGCCAGCGCTTCGGCCGACTGCACGGTGAAGCCGTGTAAGAAGTACGACTCGCTGTAATCACCGCGTGCCTGCAACGCTTCGGTCAACTCCGAGGCGTGTGTACCGACGGTCACGACTTGCAGCGCAACGACGTCGATGCCGCGGCCGTCCTGCGGTTCGCGCAGGTAGTCGGCCAAACACAGATGCTCGCCGCCCACTTGCCGTGCGAAGTCGAAACGTGCGATCTCACGCGCGGCATCCTTTGGGTCGTACAGCACGACGTCGTTGCCTATGCCCGCGGCCGGGTAGTAGCCGTACGCGATCTTTGGACGGAGCAGTCCGCCAGCTTCGGACTCGTGCTGATAGCGGCGCAGCCGCGGATCGAACTCATCGCGTACCAGCGCGTCGAAGGCATCGCCCTTGGTGTTGCTCGCGCCCCACGAAAGCCGGTACAAGCTCTTGAGGTCGAAGCACGGCCACAGCTCGCGCAGATCGACCTCGTCGATCGTGGTCGCGCCCCAGAACGGCGGCAGCGGAATGTCGACGTGCTCGCTCTTCACTGCCGAGGTCGTCGCTGCCGGCGCCGGCGTTGCTGCGCCGTCGCGCACCTTATCGCGCTGGGCGAAGGCCTCGGTGCGAATACGCTCGACGAATGTTTCGCGCGCACTTTCGTCAGTGGTCAGGCGATCCATGATCTCCAGACCCTCGAAGGCGTCCTTAGCGTAGAACAGTCCGGGTTCGAAGAAGCGCCGGCCTTCATCGAGCAACGAGATGCGCCGTCCGAAGTCGCGGTTGATCGCGGCACCGCCGACGATGACCGGGAAGTGGAGGCCGCGCGTATCCTGTTCTTGCACGCAGATCGGCATCTGCTTGCTGGTCGAGACCAAGAGCGCCGAGAGTCCGATCGCGTCGGCCTTGACCTCGACGGCTTTCTCGAGGATCGTGTTCATCGGCACCTGCTTGCCCAAATCGAACACCGTGTAGCCGTTGTTGGTCAGAATCGTGTTGACGAGATTCTTGCCGATGTCGTGTACGTCGCCAAAGACCGTCGCGAGCACCACCGTCCCTTTGGTCGAGCCTTCTTTCTTTTCCAAGAACTGCTCGAGATGCGCGACCGCCTTCTTCATCACTTCGGCGGACTGCAGAACGAACGGCAATATCAGTTCGCCCGAGCCGAACTTGTCACCGACCTCTTTCATCGCCGGCAACAGAATCTCGTTGAGGACAGCGACGGGATCGCGCTCTTCGAGCGCGCGATCGATCTTCGCCTCGATGCCGTCCTTGCGGCGGCGCAGAATCGCGTTGTGAATCTGCTGGGCTATCGGCAGATCGTCATCCGCATTGGTGTCAACTTGCGCCTGTCGCGTGTCGCCCGCGTTCTCGAAGTGTTCGATCAGCAGCTGCAGCGCATCGGGACGGCGATTGAAGACGAGATCGTCGCACATTGCACGAACGTTCGGCTCGATCTCGGCGTAGGGCGTGATTTCTTTCGCATGCACGAGCGCCGCATCGAGGCCGGCCTCGACGCAGTGATGTAGGAAGACCGAGTTCAACGCCGCGCGTGCCGCTGGTTTGAGACCAAACGACACGTTCGAAACGCCGAGTGAGGTCAGCACGCCAGGAAGCTCACGTTTGATCAGCCGGATGCCCTCGATCGTCTCGATTGCCGAGGCGGCGAACTCCGGATCACCGGTTGAAAGCGTGAAGGTCAAATCATCGAAGATCAACGCCCCCGGCGGCAAGCCGTATTCATCGACGGCGATGCCGTAGATGCGCTGCGCGACTTCGAGCTTGCGCTGCGCGGTTTTGGCCATGCCGATCTCATCGATCGTCAGCGCGACGACCGCTGCGCCATGCTCCTTGGCGAGCGGCAGCACGATGTCCATCTTGGCGCGGCCGGCTTCGAGATTCACCGAGTTGAGAATCGCCCGTCCGGGATAATTTTCGAGCGCCACTTGCATGACTTTCGGCTCGGTCGAGTCGATCATGACCGGTACCTCGACCGACTGCGCCAAACGCCGTACGAGCTCGCGCATCTGCGCGTCCTCGTCGGTTCGCTCGGTCAAGGCGCAACATACGTCGAGCACGTGTGCACCGCCCTCGACCTGCTCGCGCGCGACCAGCATGATCTCGTCGTAGTTGTCCTCGAGCAGCAACCGCTTGATCTTGCGCGATCCTTGGCTATTGATGCGCTCGCCGACGATCAACGGCCGGGGCTCCTGGTTGAGTGGCGTTGCGGTCATCGCGGAGGCTACGTCTTGCGGGACGGGCTCGGAATGCGGCGCGGTCTCGCTTCGCTCACTTTGTATGTTTACTTCCGCTGCGCGAGACCGCGCCTTTTCCGTGGCCTTCGCGTCGATCGCTTTGCGAAGTGCGGTGATGTGCTCGGGTGTCGAGCCGCAGCAACCGCCGACGATGTTGACGCCGAATTCTTTGACGAAGTCGCTGAGCTCTTTGGCAAGTTCGTCTGGGGTTTCGGGGTAGATTGTTTCGCCCTTTGGTCCCATCAGCGGCAAGCCGGCGTTGGGAATCACGCTCACGAAGCAACGCGAGTTTTCCGCCAGGTAACGGACCGCGTCGCGCATCTGCGAAGGACCGGTCGAGCAGTTCAGACCGATCACGTCGATCGGCAGCGCGTCAAGCGTCGCCGTGATCGCGCGAATGTCGGTACCGAGCAGCATACGACCTTCGGTAATCAGCGTCGGCTGCGCTTGGATTGGGACACGGCGCAGTCCGCGATCGAACTCGCGCGTGATGCCGGCGATCGCGGCCTTGAGCTCGAGGAGATCTTGCATCGTCTCGAGCAGCAGCAGGTCGACGCCGCCTTCGACCAACGCACGCGCCTGTTCGCCGTAGATGTCGGCGAGCTGCTCGAAGGTGATCTTCGAGAGGGTTGGATCCGACGACGAGATCAGCATGCCGGTCGGGCCCATCGCCCCTGCAACGAAGCGAGGGCGATCCGGAGTCGCAATCGCGTCGCAGGCTTCGCGCGCGAGTTGAGCCGCACGCCGGTTGATCTCAATGGTTTTTTCGCCAAGCCCGAATTCGTCGAGTTTGAGCCGTGAGGCGGTGAACGAGTCCGTTTCGACCACGTCCGCTCCGGCCTCGAGATACGCGGTATGGATCGCGCGAATGGCCTCGGGGCGCGTTAGGACGAGCGCTTCGTAGCAGCCCAAATACCGGTCGCCGCCGAAATCCTCGGCGGACAACTCAAGCGCCATGAGCTGTGTGCCCATGGCGCCGTCGTAAATCAAAACCCGCTCTTGCAGCAGGCGCAGGTAGTCACGCAATTTGTTGTCTACGTACTCGCTTGTTCGACGGCGAAGTCGGGCACGGCGCGGATCACTCCGACCGGATGCCCTGCCCGATTATACACGATTGGTTCGGCAAAGGCCGCCAAATCGGTCGCATGCGCCGCCGGACTGCCCAAGGCGCGAAGCAACGCCATGGTTGCCGGCCCGCGCGCACGGGCCGTGCCGTCGAGGATCTTGCTGACGAGGCCCAGCCCCTGCGGAATCAGCGTCAAGCCGTGGACACCTTCGGCCCCCGACTTACACACGACCGCTCCCGCGCCCGCGGTCATCACCCGCGTATCGAATTGCCCGGTACCCGAGACGTACTCAGGATGCGAGATCATCGCGTCGCGAACGACCAGCAGCGCCTGCGCGTCGCGCGCGGCCAGGTTCGTCAACGATCCGAACCGCGCGAAGGCCATCGCGGCTTTGCGCAGGCCCGTTGCATAGACGGGGATGCCGCAGCCGTCGATACCGAGCGGCCAAGCCGCAGGGTCGTCATCGGAGAGCCGCGCGCAGAAGGCCAGGATGTACTGCTGCGCTGGATTGTTGACGTCCATGTACGTCGCAACGTCGCTCAGTAGCGCTTGGCATAGCGCGAGAATGCCGGCATGTTTTCCAGAGCAGTTGTTGTCGATGGCGCCGGCCGCTCGGCCGTGCCGCAACATGTCGTGCGCGACCGCTTCGTCGTAGGGCAGATGCGCGCCGCATTGCAGCGCCGATTCGTCGAGCCCGATCTTGCGTAAGATCGACCGCACCGCCGCGATGTGAAACGGCTCGCCGACATGCGAGGCGCTCATCACCGCGATCTCGCGCATATCCAGATCGAACGCATCACGAACGCCGGCGTGTATCGCAGCCGCCGCGATGAACGGCTTGGCGGTGGAACGCAGAAAGACCGGCGATTCAACGTCGCCGGTCTGCAGAATCACGTCTCCGCGCGGGGTTGCCGCGCAGGCGGCGACATGGTGGACGGACTCGACCAAATCGCCGCGCGTGACCTCGACACGCATCAAGAAACGAGCGCGGGTTCGACCACGACCGCTTCTTGGTCGGCAAACACCGGATTGCTGAGATAGCGTTCGCCAGTGTCGCAGCCGATGGTGACGATCGTTTTGCCCGCCGACGCGGGACGTGCGGCAACTTGCAGCGCAGCCCAAACGTTCGCGCCGGAAGAGATCCCGACCAGCATGCCCTCCTCACGCGCCAAGCGTCGCGCCGTCGCGATCGCATCGGCATCGGTGACGCGAATCACTTCGTCGTAGACGTGAGTGTCGAGCACTTTGGGTATGAAGCCGGTGCCGGTGCCCTGAATCTTGTGCGGACCCGGCGCACCGCCGGTAAGTACCGGCGAAGCATCGGGCTCACCCGCGATGACTCTGACACCGGCTTTGCGCGCTTTGAGTACTTCACCGACGCCGGTGATCGTGCCGCCGGTGCCGACCATCGCGACGAAGACGTCGACCGCGCCGTCGGTGTCGCGCCAAATCTCCTCGGCCGTCGTGCGCCGATGGATGTCTGGATTCGCCGGGTTTTCGAATTGCTGCGGCATGAAATATTTGTTCGGCTCCGCCGTGTAGATATCGAGCGCCTTTGCAATCGCGCCCTTCATGCCATCGGCGCCCGGCGTCAGGATCACTTGCGCGCCGTACGCTTTGAGCAAACTGCGTCGTTCGATCGTCATCGTGTCGGGCATCACGAGAATGCATTGATAGCCTTTAGCCGCCGCCACGAAGGCAAGGGCGATTCCGGTGTTGCCGCTCGTCGGCTCGAGGATCTTCATCCCGGGAAGCAAGCGGCCGTCGCGCTCGGCGGCCTCGATCATCGAGACGCCGATGCGGTCTTTGACCGACCCGGCGGGATTGAAGGACTCCATCTTGACCAGCACTGTGCCGGCGAGCCCCTTATTGAGCCGCGGGATCTTGACCAGCGGCGTGTTGCCGAACGTATCGGCCAGATTCTCATAGATGCGTGCCATAGTTTCTCCTTTAACCTCGCCCCGACGCGGTACTGTTGCGCGACTGGAGTGAATTCCGCCGCCTCGAACGAACGTTCGAGACGTGTTCTCCCTTTGGCAGAAGTCCCTCTATGTCGAGGCGCTGGACCTTTGGATCGACAGCATGCGCTCGCAGGAGCGCTGCTACGTCTCTCACGGGCACAGCGATCACGCGCGCGAACACCGCACGTTGGTCACCACCCCGAACACAGCGAGCATTTGCCGCGCCCGATTCGCTCGGCGAGCCGAACGCGCGCCGGTCGCGTTTGAAGAGCACCGCTTCAACGAGCCGTGGGAGGAGCGCGATCATCGCCTCACCCTTTTCTCGGCCGGCCACGTGCTAGGCAGCGCGCAGCTGATGATCGAGGGCGAACGCGGCAGCTTCGTCTATACCGGCGACTTTAAGCTGCGCGAGTCGCTGACGGTCGAACCCCCCGAAGTCAAACGCTGCGACGTGGTCTTGATGGAATGCACGTATGGCCGTCCGCAATACGTGTTTCCCCCGCACGAGGAAGTTGCAGCGCAAATGATCGCCTTCGCGCGCCAAGCACTTGAGGGTGACGCAGTTCCGGTGTTCTTTGCTTATTCACTCGGCAAGGCACAGGAGGCGATGGCGATTCTTGGCAGCGCCGGACTGCCGCTGACCGTGCACGGCGCGATCGACACCTTGGCCCAAGTCTATGCTGCCTGCGACGTGGCACTCCCGCCGTATTCGCACTACAGCGCTGACAGCTTCGATACGCGCAGCGCATTGATTTGGCCCCCAGGCGGAAAGGCGTTGCCGAAGGCGCTGCGCAACAAGCCGGTACGCACGGCCGTGCTGACCGGCTGGTCACTCGATCGCGGCGCGCTCTTCCGCTATGGAACAGAGCGCGGCTTCGCACTCTCCGACCACGCCGATTATCCCGCGCTGTTGCAATACGTGGAACGCGCGCAGCCGCGCAAAGTGCTTCTCAATCACGGCTGGCGCGATTTCGTTTATCGCTTGCGAGCACTCGGCGTCGATGCCGAGTATATGGAGGACCATGCGCAACTCTCGCTTTTTTAGTCTTCTCCTTGCCCTCGGCTTCGGCGCGCAAATGGTTCCCGCGCAGGCACAGACGCCCTCGCCCGCGCCGACCATCGACGATGCGATCGCCGCGATTCGCGCCTACGCTCCGCAAGCACTCAAGGATCAGGGAGCGCCGGGTATGTCCGTCGCGATTACCGATCGCACGCACACGCTCGCGATCGTGACGGTCGGCATGGCGGACATCGCCAGCAAAACGCCGGTCGGTCCCGACACGCGTTTTCCGATCGGCTCGATTTCGAAATCGATGACCGCGCTTGCGCTGCTGCAACTCCACGATCGCGGATTGGTCGATCTCAACGCTCGCGTTCAGAAGTATCTGCCCTCGTGGTCGATCCACTCGAACGGCGCGCCGATCCTCGTGCACCAGCTGCTCTCGCACACCGCGGGCGTGCCCGACGACTATTCGCTGCAACAGTATGGCTACGCGCTCGCCGCACTGCGCAACGCGCACACGCTCTTTACGCCCGGCACGGCGTGGTCGTATTCGAACGACGGTTTTGCTACGGTCGGCACGATCGTCGCCGCGGTTTCGCACGCAAGTTGGCAATCGAACATCGACGACCATGTCTTTGCGCCGATCGGCATGACGCACAGTGCGGCGGTCTTCGATAATCGCGAGTTGGTAGACACGGCGACCGGGTATGGATTCCGGGATGCCGACTATGTGGCGAACCCGCCCTATCCCGCGCTCGTCCCCTCGCCGTTTCAGGACTTCGTCGATCCAGCGGGTTCGGTTATTTCGACGCCGGAGGACATGGCGCAGTACCTTCGCCTGTACCTCAACAGCGGCAAAACCGCGGGCGGCGTGCAACTGATCGCACCCGCAACCTTCAATGCGATGACGAACGCCGACCACTTCAACAACGGCTCGCCGGACGTCGCCCGGGGCGTGGAATTGGCCGAATGGCCGGCCTTCTATCACGAGTACGGCTATGGACTCTCGGTCTTTCACACCGACGGGGATCATCTCGTCGGTCACACCGGCGGTATCTCCGGCTACACCGCCTGCTTCCAGGACAACCTCACCCGCGGTTTCGGTGTCATCGCCCTTTCGAATCTCGTCGAAGCGCCGCTCCATCCGTGCGCCATCGTGAAGTACGCGATGGAAGTCCTACGCGCGCAAAGCTTGGGACAAGCGCTGCCGGCCCCGCCGTCGGGACCACCGATCGCCGCACCGAAAATTGTCGCAAGCGACTACACCGGCACCTATCGCTCGAACGACGGCGGCAGCGTGCAAATCCAGAACGCCGGCGGAACCCTCTCGTTGCTCGACGCCGGCCGCACGTACAAACTCGTCGCGCGCGAGCGGGATTTCTTCTGGACCGACGATCCAAAGTTTACAATCTTCTGGGTCGCATTCGAGCGAAACAAAGGCAAAGCAGTCGACGGCTTCACCAACGCGGGTGCCTATTACGTCAACGCGCGCCACACTGGGCCGACAACGTTCACGCATCCGGCCGCTTGGGACAGGTTGGCGGGCCGTTACGAAACCTCGAACTTCGGCGGAGCAGTGATGCGCATCGTCGTCGTCAAGGGCCAGCTGACGGTCGACGGCGTCACTCCGTTACGCGGTCTCGCGAACGGTGCGTTCGCGCTGGGTTCGTCGGTCGTGCGCTTCGATACGCTCTTCGAAGGCAAGATGCAGCGGCTGTGGCTCGACGGCGCCGACCTGTACCGGATCGAACTACCGTAAGGGCTCGAAATCGCTCAGCGAAATCTCCGCGGACATGCTCACCGGTCCGCGGTCGCTCTCGGCATGCATGCGGAACTGCGCACTCGTCATCAGGTAGTACGACCCGATCGACGTAAAGCGCAGTTCGGCTGAGCCCCGCGCTTCGACCAGACCGCTGCCTCCGACCGATTCCTGATAATCGAGCGAGCAGAAGAGTCCAGTTCGGTCGTTGATGATCGTTCCGACCAGCGGATGCGAATCGGGGTCGTGCAGCGCGGCCACCTGCTGGCGGCGTCCGGGCTCGCCGTCCGGACAGACACCGTCTTGCTCGTGCACCACGCGATACAGGTCCCCCGGCGCTGCGCTGACGACGGCGATCGTCGGCAACCGCACGTCAACCGGTGGCGCCGGCGATGGTTCCGCGTGCACGAGTAAACTTCGGTGCTGCATCCACGCAAAGGCCGAAGCCCACGTCGGGTTTACAATCGGCGACGGCGCGCTGGTTGACGTCAGGGTGAGTTCGGCTTCATTGGACGCGGTGATACTCCAACCGCTGCCGGGATAGAACACGAGCTTCTCGGATGACGCGCTTATCGTACCGCCGGACGTCCCGATCTTCGCCTGGTAATGCAACGCAGGCGCCGCCGGCAGGACGTTCATCCGCGCGATCGCCGAGCGAAACCGTGCGGTTGCGGCGTCGAGGTCTTCAGCACCCGGTTGCGCACGCGTATTGGCTGTGGCCGCTACGACCAGCAGTGCAATGACCGCTAGTCGACGCCGATATCCCAGAGCAGTCCGAGATCTTTCTTGGCGAACGTCTTAAACGAAATCAGGGTTTCGGTGTTTTCGATGCCTTCGAGCGCCGCGACGTGCTCGGTCACGAGGTCGTTGAGGTCCTCATGTGCTCGTACGCGCGCGATCGCCACGATGTCGAATGGACCGGCAACCGAGTAGACTTCGGCGATGCCGTCGATCGCAAGCAGATCGTCGGCAATCGACCGTAGATGCGTTCGGGAGACATTCATCAGGATGAAGGCCGTTACCATGGAAAAGAGCTTCCATGATCGCCTTCGCCCGCACCTGCGCCGCCGTCGCTGCCACGAGCGGAAAGCTCGAGAAGGTCGCTATTCTCGGCGACTATCTCCGCGAGCTCGACGACGCGGACTTGGTCCCGGCGACGCGCTTCTTCACCGGCAACCCGTTTGCTGCGCGCGAACAGAAGCAACTTTCGATCGGTGGTCGCACGATCGTCGAAGCGGCGGGACACGTCTGGGGCGTCACCGAGGCCCAACTGCGTGCCGGATATCGCGAGCACGGCGACTTGGGCGACGCGCTCGGTCCGTTGGTCCGGGAACCGACCGATCTCGGCCTCTTTCGCGACGAACGGCTAACCCCGGTCTCGTTGGCGGCGATCTTCGAAGAGATCGCGGCGGCCTCGGGACGTGCGGCGGGAAAGCGACGCTTGCACCTGTGCGAGCGCATCTTAAACGCGTGCAACGACGCCATCGAGGCCACCTATGTGATCAAGATCATGACCGGCGATCTGCGCATCGGTTTGCGCGAAGGGCTCGTGCTGGACGCAGTCGCATCCGCATTCGAGCAGACGCAGGAACGGATCCGGCGTGCGGTTATGCTCGCGGGCGACGTCGGCGCGGTTGCCGCTGCGGCGAAGCACGGCGATCTCGACGCGCTGCGCATGCAACTTGGCTCGCCGATCGGTTTCATGCTGGCTTCACCGGTTCTGTACGGCGACTCCTATCCGGATCTGGCGAGTCACGCATGGTTCGTCGAGGACAAATACGACGGCATCCGCGCGCAGGCGCACGTCGACGGCGCACAGATCACGCTCTTCTCGCGCACGCTCAACGACGTCACGCACTCGTATCCGGAGATCGCCGCGGCGCTTCGGGATCAGCCGCAGCGTATGATGCTCGACGGTGAGATCGTCGCCTCACGCGATGGCAAGGTGCTGCCGTTTCGCACGTTGCAGGCGCGGCTTCAGCGCAAGGAGATCGACGCGCAACTTCTCGCCGACGTTCCGTTGCAGTACATCGTCTTTGACGCGATGGCAATCGGCGACGAGCTCCTTCTCGACCACCCACTGCACGAACGCCGTGCGCGCTTGGCGGAAGCATTTGTCCCGAACGAGCATCTGCTTCTCGCGCCGTTCGAACGCATCGAGCCGGACACCGGCGCCGAGCAGATCAACGCGCGCTTCGAAGCCGCGCGCTCGCGGGGCCACGAGGGCGCGATGTTCAAGCGCACGGACTCGCCGTACGCACCCGGGCGGCGGGGAAAATGGTGGTTGAAGCTCAAGCGCGAGCTTTCGACGCTCGACGTCGTGGTCGTCGGCGTAGAGTGGGGTCACGGCAAGCGCGCCAAGGTGCTCTCCGATTACACCTTCGCCATTCGCGGACCCGGCGGCGAGCTGCTCACGATCGGCAAGGCGTACTCCGGCTTGACCGATGCCGAGATCGCCGCGCTGACGCCCTGGTTTCTCGAGCATCGCGTCGAGGGAAGCTATGGACACGCCTTTGCGGTCGAGCCCCGCATCGTCTTGGAAGTGGCGTTTGATATCGTGCAGAAGAGCTCGCTACACCAAAGCGGCTACGCGTTGCGCTTTCCGCGCATCGTGCGCGTTCGCGACGATAAGCCCGTCGGCGAGATCGATGCGCTGGCTAACGTCGATGCAATCTATGCGGCGATGCTCGAACGAGAGAAAGGCAACTAACGCCGGTTGCGCTGCTCGCGAATGCGGCGTGCAAGCTCTTCCGGTGAGGTGCTACTGCCGGCGTGCCGTTGCCCGGTAAGCGTTCGATGCACTTGTGCTCCGCCGACCACCGCGATCAAAGCGATCGCAAAACCGGCATACCACAGCCGGCCCGGCACGGGAAAACCCGACACGCTCGCGAGGATAACCGCCACTAGCGCGGTCAGTGTTTCCCAGCGCTGCACTATTTGTTCTTGAAGCGGGCGACGCGCTTTTCGGTATACGCGCCGATGCCTTCTTTGGCGTCGTCGCTCTTGAAGAGCTGGGCTTGCAACTCGCGTTCGAGAGCAAGCGCATCTTGTAGCGGAAGCTCCCATCCGGTCTGCACGCTGCGCTTGATGAAGCCTACGGCCATGGGCGCTTTGTTCGGCGTCGTGAATTGCCGCGCATAGTCCGTGATCTGCTCGCGGAACTCATCGGCTGAGCCCTCGTAGATGTCGCTGACGATGCCCCAATCCAGCGCTTGTTCGTAGCTGAACGTCTTACCAAGGGTCATGAGTTCGATCGCACGCGCCTTGCCGACGAGCCGCGCTAAGCGTTGCGTTCCGCCGGTTCCGGGCAGCACGCCGAGCGAAACCTCGGGCAACCCGATCTTCCCGGCATCTTTGCGTGCGATGCGAATGTCGGCAGCCATCGCAATCTCCATGCCGCCCCCGACCGCGTGACCGTTGAGCGCGGCGATGACGAGTTTCGGGGTCTGTTCAAGACGGTTCAACGTTTCGTTGGCGTGCAAGCAGAAATTGTACTTGAACTGCGGCGAGACCGCGCCGAGCATCGCCACGTTCGCGCCGGCTGAAAAGAACTTCTCGCCCTTGCCGGTGATGACGATGACTTCGATTGCGTCATCGAAGCGCGCATCGAGAATTGCCTCGTCGAGCTGGCGCATCATCTCGTGCGTGTAGGTATTGGCCGGCGGATCGTCCATCTCGATGAACCCGATGTGGCCGTCTTTCCAGGTGCGAATCACCGGCTTCTCGTCGAGCGATCGCACTTCGCGCCCGAAGGGCGTCGGTTCGACTTTGCCGTTGGTGGTCGTCATGCGGTTTTACCTTTCGGAGCAATCCATTCGGGATTCGTGAAGAGTTCTTTGAGTGCGGTTTCATCCGCCGCGCTCGGGAGTACGGTGGGCGCGTAGATCTCCCACTCGCCGGCGGTCAGCTCGCGACCGTCGACGGCGTACTGCTTGTCGGCGAACGCCCCGATCCGGCGATTGAAGCGCATGTCCGGCACGTAGAACGCGGTCGAGCTCGCGTTGACCTCGTTCACGCGATCGACGGTCGCTTGCACTTCGGCGTAGAATTGCTCGCGCGCGCGCTCGTTGAGATGCTCCTTATCGACGCCATCACCCGCCTTGTCCTCGTCTACGCGCCCTTTGATCCCCCAGGTGTAGGCCCACTGCGCCGAACCGGAACGATCGGTGCCGAACAGATCGAGTGAGCCCGAGATCCACTTGTTGTAGTACTTCTGCTGGATCTCGACCGGGATGACGCCGGCGCTCGCGATGCGACGCAGTCCGGTAATTCCGGTACCCATATGGAACGACTCCTCGCGCAGCATCGGCCCCACCGAGGCGGCGAGCGGCGCGAAACTGGAATGCGAGAGCATCGTGAGCTGAAACTTTCCGTCTCGATCCATGAAGTTGGTGTAGGCGAAGAAGTCGAGCCAGTGCGTCACGTCGTCGTTGAATGCATTGAGCAGACGGTTACGCTTGCCGAACGCCCGCCGCTCCAGCAGCTTCTGCGCCTCGATTTTTCCCTCGCTGCCGAAATGATGCACCAGCAGATGGCACATCTGATAGCCGTGCCGCGTCTCCTCGAGCATGATGCGTACAAGGGAGGCGAGATCGTACTCCGAGGGCGCGTTGTTCACCAAAAAGCGCTGCTGCTCGTTCGATGCAAACTCGGTGTCGCCCTGATAGACGATCATGTTCAAGAGCGCGTCGCGCATGCGCTGATCGGGAACCTCGCGCACCCGCTCCCAACGGCGCTCGCCTTTGAAATCGCCGAAGTAGATCTCCGGCGTCGGCAGCTCGCCGTATTTTGCTTCGAAGGTGTAGCCCGGCATGTAGCGTCCGACGAGCTCGTGGTCGAGTCCGATTTCCGCTTGCCACTCTTTAAGGAGGTCGACCCAATCGTCGAAAGTCGCAATTCGCATGATATCGATTCTCCGCGTTCCGGGAGCATTCGCCAAGAGCAAGGCAACCGAGCCTTTTCCTGGGCGCTTAGGGCAAGGCGGCCACCGCAGAGGCGTCGAAGCCACGCCGCCATGCCCAAACGGATCCTCTTGATTGCGTTCGCCGCAACGGCGATCGCCCTCGCTGCGTGCAACTCCGGTTACAACCCGGAAGACCTCTACGGAACGCCTGCACCGACGGCTACCACCTCGACTGCGACACCGAATCCGATCGCCAGCACTGCTGTCGTCACGGTGTGGGTGTCGAGTTCGCCGCTTCCGAATCAGTCGGTGGTCATGTCGACGGACGTCAGCGGCGCCGTCGGTTCGCCGATCATCACGCAAACCACGGATTCGACCGGCACAACGACGTTTAGCAATCTTGCACCCGGGGCGAACTACTGCTTCTCGACGAGCTACACGCCGCCCGGTGGTTTTAAGCAGACTCCGGTTCAGTGTGGCTTTCTTTGGTTCGACGGCATTAATCTCTACATCAACAACTAATCTTCGTCTTCGTGTAGATGAAGATGGCAGCCGTCTTCGGCATCTGAGAGCACGTCGCGTGCTTCGCTGAGCACGTTGCCGGAGAGCGGCTCGTTGGGCGGTACAACGGACCCCTCTTCAGCCAGAAAGTCCGCTTCACTCCAGTCTTCCCACGTTTCGAGCGGCTCGCCATCGACCTCGGCGGGGAAGCGTACGCAAAATCCTTGCTCGATGTGCACTCCGACAACCATCACGCGCGTTCCGCGCGGGAAATAGGTTCCGTCCTTCCATAGCGTGCCGTACGTCGTATCGTAGTGCTGGCCGACTCTCAGTTGCTCGATTGTGGTCTCCTCATCCACCCAAAAGATTCATGGGGTCCGGCGCCGCCTCCTCGATGGGGTTTGAAGCCTCATCGTCTGCTGCGTCGAGCATGCGTAGCGCGCGATGCGGCGCAAACTCCTTGCCTTCGTCCTGCGCGAGCCGCTGCAGAATCCGCTTGATGCGCGCGCCACCGATCTCACGCCCCCACGCGATCGGGCCGCGCGGATAGTTCACGCCGAGTTCCATCGCGCGATCGATGTCGTCTGGCAGCGCTACATCTTCCGCCACAGCAGTCACTGCTTCGTTGACGATCCCACCAACGGCCCGGCCCAGAAAGAGCCCCGGACGATCCTCGACAATCACGACCGCTTTGCCGATTGCTTCGAAACATTCTTGCGCGAGCGCGAGCGCCTCGTCGTCGCTCGCCTCCGCGGCGACCACTTCGACGACCTGCTGCGTGTCGAGTAGACCCAGTACTCCATACCCCACAATGCGCTCGGGATACCGCACACGCGCCGCCAGAGCGCTAATATCGGTCACGTACGCATCGGCGAAAATCACGGTTGCGCGGTCGAGCCGCTGATCCAGTTCGATCAGGATCTCGGTCCGATCGCTGAAGCCATCGCCCGCATCGATGACCACCGTAACATCGGCATCGAGATCGTCGAGCATCTCGTCATTGAGTATCCGCTGCAGCCGTGGACACTTTGGCTCGAGCGCGAGTGCCAACTCATCGGCGAGCATGCCAAACCCGGTCACGGCGACATACTCCTCGAAGTTCGCGGGCGTTCCCGCGACCAGATCGAGACGCGCGTAGTTACCATTCTCGTAGCTGTAGAAACCGGAGCCCGTCTTGCGCCCGAGCCGTCCCGCGGCGACGAGCTCGCGCTGTACCGGGCGCGGCTCCAAGCGGTCCGCGTCGAGCCGCTCGTACACCGATTCGCTCACGGCGAGATTTACGTCGATCCCAATGAGATCCATCAGCTCGAACGGTCCCAGGCGAAAACCCACGCCGCGCGCCAGCGCATCGAGTTCTTCCATCGAAGCAACCTCGCGCTCGAGCGCACGCATCGCCTGCAGGTAGTATGGTCGCGCGACGCGGTTGACGATGAACCCCGGGGTGTCGGCACAAGCCACGCCGATCTTCCCGATCCGCTCGACGAATGCGCTCGCGCGATCGAATGCCGCATCCGAGCTCATCGCGGTCTCGACGATTTCAACGAGTTTCATCGCGGCCGGAGGATTGAAGAAATGTAAGCCTAGCACGCGTTGCGGCGCAGGCGTGTTGCGCGCGAGCTCCGTGACGCTCAACGACGACGTATTGGTCGCGAGCACCGCGTCGGGTGCAAGCGAACGATCGAGCGCTGCAAAGATGGTGCGCTTGAGGTCCATGCGCTCGGGCACGGCCTCGATGGCGATTACGGCGGCGGTCGAATCGGGCAGGGCTTGGCGGGTCACCACGCGCGCGAGCACCGCGTCATCGCCCGCGCGCGCGGCATCCTTGGCAATACGCGCGAGGGCCCGCTCGAGTGCGGCGGGATCGGAATCGATCAATTCGACGTTGTATCCGCCCCGCGCGGCAACATAGGCGATCCCGGCGCCCATCGTGCCGGCGCCCACGACTAAAATGAGATCTTGCACGAGTGGTGTAGTTCGCGGGACGATGGAAAAACCGCTTTGGCGCCGCCGCTCTTCGACCTACCTCATCGAATCGGATCATCTGCGCATTCGCACCGACGAGATCGAGCTGCCGAACGGTGTCGTGCTCCCGAACTACTACGTCCGCGAATCGTTCGGGTTCGTGATGGTCTTTGCACTGACACCGGCGCGCGAGGTCGTCCTGGTTCGTCAATACCGCTACGGGATCGATGAGGTCATCGTCGAGCTTCCGGCCGGCAGCATCGATCGCGGCGAGGATCCGCTGCTCTGCGCAAAACGCGAGCTTAGCGAAGAGACAGGCTACACCGCGGCGCGCTGGGAAGCACTCGCCGTCGTGCCGGCCGAGCCGGTCCGCTCGAACAGCTACCTGCACGCGTTTCTCGCCTACGACGCAACGCCGACACAAGCGCAAAAACTCGACGTGACTGAGGCGATCGAGCCATATACCGTGCGGCTCGATGCGATACGCCCGATGTTGCGCAAGGACGAATTCGGCGCGGTCTCGTGCGTTGCGGTCGCCTATCGAGCGTTGGACGCGCTCGGCGTGTGACGTTGTCATCCCGAGCGTAGCGAACGGAGTGAGCGCAGTCGAGGGACTGGGCAACCCTGTTGCTGCCCGCGAAGACGCTCCTCGCGGCACATCCTGCGCCGCTCCTGCTGCGCGAGTTTTGCGCCACGACCAAAGGAAGTTCGCATCCTTCGAATGGCGCAAAACTTCGAGCCTTCGCTCAGCAACGACAGGGTTGCTCGGTCCCTCGACTACGCTTCGCTACGCTCGGGATGACAGAGTTTACTACCGCTAATTCTTTGTCGCTACATCCGTCGCGAGCGTGGCGGTGATGTCGATGACCACGTTGGTGTATTGCCCCGCGCCGGTCTGCTTACGGATCGTATCGTATTCCTTGAGCTGCGTTGATACGCTCTTAGCCATGTCGTAGCTATACGTGTCGTTGCCGTGGAGCGTGCTGCCCGCGCTCCCGCCGCCGATCTTCTCGTTGTCGTCAAGGCTGATCGGAACAACGTTGCCGCTCGGCGTGCCCGCGGTGAAGTCGAGCGAAATGCCGGCCGCGTCATTGCCTTGATGCCAGTGGTGTTTCGAGTCCAGGGCTCCCGGATCGAAGAACTTGGGCGAAAGCGTCTTGAGCACGGCCATCTCCTCGGGATTGACGTCGCCGGCGCCGCAGACGGTATTGGTCGTCGGGTAGACGACGCACTCCACCGGCTTAAGCGTGCGATTGGTCCGCAGCGCGTGCTCGTCGACTTTGACCACGAGCCCGCCGTCGGGTTCGACCCCGAAGACGTCGACGTCGATCGTACCGTTGTCCGAGACCAGCGAGGCGTACGACGTGTCGCCGCTGCCGTAGGCCGTGCCCCCGCCGTTGAGCAGGCTCATCGAAGCATCTTGATCGTGGGCGTCGTTCTGCACGCCCACGCTAAAATCGTAAACGAGGTGCCGCTGGACTTGTTGCTGAGCCAACGCGGGTTGGGCGGCGCCGGAAAGCACGGCAGCCGCGATAATAATGAGGACGCCCGGGCGCATGATGAAACCTCCCATATGGTAATGGGTACCTTCTGGTGAGTACCCTCCGCTTTCCCTCATGAGGCCCACCATGCGCCCGATGCTCTCCACCTTCGTCCGATTGACCGTGATCATCGCCATCGCCCTCGTCGCGATCGCCCTGCTCGGCTGGGCCTTCCACCTGATCGTCATCGCAGCAATAATCGCCGCCGTGGTTGTCGGCGCGCTCTTCCTCTATAACATGGTGCGACGCCGGTCCGGCACCCCGGTCATCCGCCAGTAGCGTCTTACGAAAAGTAAGCGACTAGCTTACTTTTCGTAAGACAGCCACTCTAGCAAACCAACATTCAGTTCATCAGGCACTTCCAGCATTGGAACATGCCCCGAGCCCTCGAGCATGACCAGGCGGCCGCCCGCAAAGGCGGCCGCCGTTTGCTCGGGCTCCCCTGCCGGCATAGCCGGGTCTTCGCTTCCGGCTACAACTAAAACGGGCAGCTGCAAGTCGCCCGCGATGTCCTCCGCGCCGTCGCGTAACGCCATTCCGCGTAACATTGCCGCAAGTCCGCGCGGATCGTTGTTTTCCGCAATTTTCTCGAATTTTTCAACGATTTCAGGGCGTTTACGCCGCGTTGTCGCACCAAGTGTTGCATCGAGCATCTCGCCGATGATACGTGCACTCGACGCGTTGCGCTCGGCATCGTCAGCGAGTTCGAATCGATGCGCCGCGCGCTCCGGCGTGTCGGCGCTGATGCGCGAAGTAACGAGTGCGAGCCGATCGAGACGCTCGACATACATCCGCGCAAACGCGAGAGCAACGTACCCGCCGAGTGAGTGACCCGCCAGCGCCGCACGCTCGATGCCGAGCGCATCAAGCACTGCTGCAACGTCGCCCGCCAGCGTCTCCATCAAGTACGGACCGTCCGGTACACTCGATGCGCCCATGCCGCGCAGGTCCATCGCTACCACGCGATAGTGTTGAGAAAGCGCGCGCACCTGCGCATCCCAAATCCGACGCGTGAGCGGGAATCCGTGGAGCAGCACAACGGCGTCACCATCACCCGCGACCTCGACGTCGATGCGCGCGTCACTATTCAAAACTTGCATTGCTGCCGAGAATACTGTATAAGGTAGGCAACTACCCTTGGCTACATCGCGTAGCCAAAGAAAGGATGACTCCACGCACATGGCAGTCAAACGTAAGAGAAAAGCAACGGCGAAGAAGGCTGCGCCGAAGCGTAAAGCGACCCGCAAGAAGACCTCGCGCAAGAAGGCCGCAGGCCGCAAGAAGACCACTCGCAAGAAGGCGACGCGCAAGAAGGCTACCCGCAAGAAAGCCACGCGTAAGAAAGCCACTCGCAAGAAGGCCTCTCGCAAGAAGGCCTCTCGCAAGAAGGCCGTTCGTAAGGCGGCCCCTCGCAAGAAAACCCGCCGCAAAGCGCGCCGGAAGAAAGCCGCTCCCGCAGCAGCATAACTTTCCGGCTCTTTTTATGGGCATTTGCGAGTCGCAACAGCGGCTCGCTTTTTTTTTACACCGTACGAATGACGGGATTCAGCGCGTACGCGGTGACGGCGCAGATCAGGCAGATCGCGCCCGCGAGCGCGAACGCGAGGTGCAGACCGATGACCGAGGCGATGGCGCCGAGCACGAGCGATCCGGCGGGAACGACGCCGATTGCAACCATCGTATAAACGGCGATCGCGCGGCCGCGAACGGCGTCGGGTGCAAGCGTCTGTATCAGCGTATTGGTCGCACCGAGGAAGGCCAGTGTGCCGACGCCGATGACGACGAACACCGGCAGCGACGCGAGGACGGTGTGAATGAAGGCCAGCACGATCAGACCGACCGACGTAAGCACGCCGGCGCAAACCCACAGCGTCGAACGCGGCTCGCGTCCGGCGAGCGCCGCGGTTAGCAGCGCACCGCCGAAACCGCCGATGCCGGCTGCCGCGACCGCCCACCCTAAAGCGCGCGCATCCCCGCCCAGCGTGTTGACGACGTAGGCGGGAATCAGCTGCGCGTAGGGGCGCGCGAAGATCGCCATCACCACAAAAACCGCGACGATCCAACGCAGGATCGGATGCGCGGCCAGGAATGCGATGCCGCCGCGCATCGCCGCAAAGATCGGTTCGCGACGCGCGGTTGACGGCGGCGAGGGGCTCATCATCGCGACCGCTACCACCACCGCCATCGTCGCGACGGCATTGACATAGAACGAACCGGCGACGCCGGCCCATACGATCAACACGCCCGCAATGGCCGGCCCGATGACCGCCGGTGCGTTGAACGCCACCGAGTTGAGCCCGATCGCATTGCCGAGGAACGCGCGATCGACGAGCAACGGCATCCAACTCTGCCGCACCGGCGAGTCAAAAGCGTTGGCCGCCGCATTCACGGCGCTAATCGCGAGCAGCCAGGCGAGATCGAGGCGGCCGAACGTCGCGAGCAACGCCAGCGCGAGCGCGGCAAGCGCCATCGTCGTATTGGTTACCAGCAGCACGCGGCGGCGCGGGAGCGTATCCGCGACGACGCCGGCAACCGGCGAGAGTAGCAGCACTGGAATCGCGCGCGACGCGCCAAGGAACCCCAGATCGAGTGCGGCGCGATGCGGGGATCCTGCGATCTGCGCGACCAGATAGCCTTGCGCGGTAAACTGCATCCAGCTGCCGAGGTTCGAAACGAGCAGCCCGAACCAGAGCAGCCGATAATCGCGAAAGCGAAGTGCTGCGAGAATGCCCGCGTTAGCGAGCATGCACCGCGGCAACGATCAACGCGACCGAACCTTCGGTGCCAAAGGTCGACGTGTCGATCGCGAGGTCCACGACCTCGGGTGAACCGAGCTCGACGTTGTACCAGTCGCGCAGATGCGCTTTACGCGCGCGATCGATACGATCGATTTCCGCCGCAGCCGCTTTTTGATCGAGGCTTCGCTCGCTGACGAGACGCTCGATCCGCCATTCGCGTGGACCGTACATGAATACGCGCACCACGTCGGGGCGGCGCCCGAGAATCGCACCGCCGGCGCGACCCACGATGACGACGTTGCCGTGCGCAGCGAACTCGCGGACCGCCTCTTGCACCTCGCGCACGTATTCCTCGTCGAACGTCTGCCCAAAGCCGCTGACTGCGACCTCCGGCGTAGCGAGTTCCAGACTCGAAAGAAGCCGTGCTCCGAGCGACCGGCCCGTTTCGTCGACGGCCTGTGCCTGCACGGCGGTTATCTGCATGCGCTTGGCAACGACGACCGGCAGCTGGCTGTCGATCAGCTCGTATTGCAGTTCCGCCGCTACGCGTGTGGCCACGGCAACCGCTCCGCATCCGTACAGGTTGGAGATCGTAACGATCACGACGAAGGGTTACGCGATGCCCATCATTGAGACCCGCGACCTTCGCAAGGTCTTTCGCAGCGTCAAACGCGTTCCGGGGGCACTGGGCGCCCTGCGTACGCTCTTCTCGCATACCTACGAGGACCGCGTGGCGGTCGGCGGCGTGACGATGTCGCTTGAGCCGGGCGAGCTGGTCGGCTACATCGGCCCCAACGGCGCCGGGAAATCGACGACGATCAAAATGCTCACCGGCATTCTCGTCCCGACCTCAGGCGAAGTCCGGGTCGGGGGCGTCGTTCCCTACGAGTCGCGCAGCGTGAATGCCCGAAACATCGGCGTGGTTTTCGGTCAGCGCAGTCAACTCTACTGGGATCTTCCGCTGGTCGAGTCGTTCGAGCTCCTGCGCGCCATTTACAGCATTCCGCCCGCGACCTACCGTCGCAACCTCGACGAGTTCATCAGCCTGTTGCAAATGGACGAGTTTCTGCGCACGCCGGTGCGGCAACTCTCGCTCGGTCAGCGCATGCGCGGCGACTTCGCCGCGGCCATGCTGCACGATCCGAAGATCATCTATCTCGACGAGCCCACGATCGGCCTGGACGTGGTGGCGAAGGAGGCGATTCGCGAATTCATCGCGCGCATCAACGCCGAGCGCGGAACGACGATCATCCTCACCACGCATGACCTCGCCGACGTCGAACGGCTCTGCCGGCGCATCGTGCTCATCGATCACGGTTCGATCATCTATGACGGCGACGTCGAGCGGATCAAGGGCGAGTACGGGCGCTACCGTACCTTGGTCGTGCGCTTCGATCACCCTACGCCGTCGCCGCATCTCGACGGCGCCGAGCTCGAGAGCAGTGACGGCTTGAGCGCGCGCTTCCGCTTCGATCGGAACCTCGAGCGGGCGGATTTATTGATCCGTCAGGCAAGCGAACGTTATAGCCTCGAAGACGTGACCCTCGAGGAGCCCGACCTCGAATCAATCATCCGGCGCATCTACGTCGAAGGATACGATGCGCGCGCGCAGGAGACCGTGACATGATACTTTCGAGCGGAACGAAGAAACCGAAGATTCACCCGAGCGCCTATATCGCGCCGACCGCGACGATCAGCGGCGACGTGACGGTTGAATCGGGCTGCGCGGTGCTGCACGGGGCAGTGATCACCGCTGAGGGCGCGCCGGTCACCGTCGGTGCCGACACCGTGATCATGGAACATGCCGTCGTTAAAGCAAGCGGCGGCAGCGCAACCCAATTTCCGTGCAAGATCGGCGAACGCTGCATCATCGGCCCGCACGCCTACGTGGTCGGCGCGACGATCGAGACGGGTTGCCTGCTCGGCAGCGGCGCAGCCGTCTACAACGGCCTGACACTCAAGGCGCACACGCGCCTGCGCGACGGTGAAGCGCGCCTGCCCGCCGGCGACTTCACCGAAACCATCTTCAACGTCGAACAAAATCCCGATGCGGGGGCAAAAGCAGCGCTTGCGTATGCGCAGTTCCTTCGCAAGACGCATGCGCAGGATACCGTGCTCGACGCGCATGCAAATAAAGCGCCGGTGCGCCGCAGCGCGGGCGAAGAGCCGCCCAAGCAGCAGACCACCGAGGTCGACACGGTGGTCGATGCGATGATGCTCGAACTGCAGGAAATGGAACTGAAGCGTCAGGAGGCGATGAAGAAAAAACCCAAGAAATGAAAATCGAGCCTTACGTTGAGTTCGCGAAGAAGGCCTTCGCGCGCGAAGCCACTTACCGGTTGGAGGTACTGACCGAGATCGGCTCGCTCGTGCTGCGCGTGTATCTGCTGCGCTCGCTGTGGACCGCGCTCTACACGCAGAACGCGATGCCGCTCAATCTGCCGTTGCATAGCATGATCACCTACGCGACGATCGCACTCTTGATGTCGTTGATTCTCGAAGTCGACGGCACGCGGTTGATTCGCGAGAAGCTGCGCGAAGGCACGATTGCAACCGACTTGATGAAGCCGATTAGCATCCCGCTCTACTTCTTTTCCGACGGCGTCGGCCAGACGGTGCTGCACGCGATCCTGGTGATTCCATCGTTGCTCTTTGCGCTGCTGCTGGTCCACATCGACGTCGCGCCGCCGGCGACGCTCGCGGTCTTCGCGCTCTCGTTTCTGCTCGGCTACGGCGTGAATTTCTTCATCAATTTCTTGATGAATTCGGTGGCGTTTTGGACGCTCGAGACCTTCGCGATACAGCTCATCGTGCGCTGGGTCTCGGACCTGCTCTCCGGCCAAATCATTCCGCTCACGTTCTTCCCCGGAATCTTCGGCACGATCGTCTTTGCGCTGCCGTTTGCGGCGGTGTATTCAACGCCGCTCTTGATTTACGTCGGCGTGATAACGCCGGCACAATGGGCGCTCGCACTCGGCGTGCAAGCCGCGTGGTTGTTGCTCTTTAGCGGACTCTCGGCAGTTGTGTGGCAGGCTGCCGCGCGTCGCGTCGTGATCCAGGGCGGATAACCCCGCAATTATCGTTTATTCTATCCCTGGTACGTCCCACAGGACGAGCTCGCCGTGACCTTTGACCGCCAGGCGCGGCACGTCGTACAGGCGGACAGCATCGCCCTTGTGCAGTGTCTCGCCGTTGGCTTCGACCTTTCCATCAGCCACGAAGGCGAAGCCGTAGCGCTGCGGCGCAAACTCATAGACGACCGTTTCGCCTTCGACACGCGAGACCGCGAGCGTCGCGTCCTGCGTGATCCGAATCGGTGCGTCGACCGCGGGGTCACCGCTCACGACGCGCAGCCAGGTGTTGGTCCGCTCCTCGGGGGTGAAGTTCATCTGCCCGTATGAAGGCAGCTGGCCGGTCTTCCCCGGGATCACCCACATCTGTACGAAGTGCAGCGGTTCGGTCGGATCGGCGTTGTACTCGCTGTGACGAACGCCGGTACCGGCGCTCATGAATTGCACGCCGCCGGGCCCAACGATCCCTTCGTTACCGATCGAATCTTTATGCGCAAGCTTTCCGCTGAGCACGTAGGTGACGATCTCCATGTCGCGATGCGGATGCGTCGGAAATCCCGTACCGCCCTCGACCGTGTCGTCGTTGAAGACGCGCAGCGCGCCCCAGTTGTCGTTTTTCGGATCGTAGTAGTCGGCGAAACTGAACGAATGATAAGTCTTGAGCCAACCGTGATCGTTAAATGCACGATCCTTTGAAAGTTGAACCGCGAAGGCAGGGGCGACGAGCGTTTTCATAGTTTCACCTTCAATCCGGCTGGGAGGGGGAAAGGTTGCGTAGCCGGCCCAGCAAGAGATGATAATAGAGCATACCCCGGACGGGCCCCAGTATCTCTAGCACGCCGTCAAGATTAAGTTCGGAATTACCGGAGAGAAGCTTGGCACTGCGGGCGACACCCGAATCGCGCAGCGGAAACGTGTCGAGCCTGCCGAAGCCCCGAAGCAGGATCACTGCTGCGCTCCACGGGCCAATCCCGCGAAGTTGCGTCAGTCGTTCTGCAGCATCGACGGTTGCAAGCCGCTCGATTTCTTCTTCACGTATCTCATCGTGCGCAAGCGCATCCGCTACCGCGCGTAGATGCGCGACTTTATTTGTCGACAGGCCCGCGGAACGTAACGTTGCGTCGCTTGCTGCCAACAGCGCGGAAGGCGAAGGGAACGGTGTCAATGCAACGCCCGCAACGGAGACGGGCGTACCGATCGCCGCGATGAGACGGCGCATGATCGAGGACGCTGCATGGATACTGATCTGCTGAAACACGATCGCATGAACGCACGCCTCCCACAATGAAGCGTAGCGCGGCGGCTTGAGCCCGCGAAACGCGCGTTCGAGCGGCGCGAGCCACGACACGCGCCCCGCATTCCGTTTCCACGACCGTAGATCGACGGCCGTTCCGAGCGTGCGCGCGACGAGGGCAAGCATGCCCTCGCTCGTGGCGCCGGTACGCTCGACGCAGAGCGTCGTATCGTCGACTTGCGTGACGCGCACGGCCACGATCTCGCCCTCAACCTCGAAGGCGCGGTGGTAGGCGCCGCCGGGGGTGACGACGTCGACGCTGTTGGTCGCGAGCCGGCGCAGCGCGTCGGCGGTGAGATCGAGGCGAAAGGGCGCGAGGACGGGGAGATGCTCGCGATGTGGGAATACTTTCATCGATGATGGCCGCGTACGTCCAATATTGGCGTGTAAATGTTCTGACAATGCTGGAGTACCGTGCCAACTTCATCATGTGGTTTGTCTTCACGATCGTGTATCACGGCGTCGCGCTCGCCGCGCTCTACGTGACGATGCAACAGTTCCCGTCGATGAACGGCTGGGACTTCCGTCAGATGTTCTTTCTCTACGCTCTGTGGATGACCGGTCACGAACTGCACAACGTCCTCTTCTTCAACGTCGTTGCGGTGCCGGACTACGTGCGCGAAGGCCGATTCGACCGGTTCCTGGTGCGCCCCCTCGATACGCTCTTTCAGGTGCTCACGGTTCCCGCCCAGATCTCCCCCGATGGAATCGTGATCGCGATCGTCACGCTCGCCGTCGCCACCAGGGTCGCCAATGTCCACGTGGACTGGATCTTTCTCGTCTTCGTGCCGATGGTGGTCATCGGCGGCTCGCTGATCGATCTAGGCATCTCGCTGGTGGTCGCCACGATCTCATTCTGGTTCGTGCGCGTCGACACGCTGCGCTGGGTCGTGATGTCGCTCGAGCAAGACTTCACCCGCTATCCGATCAGCATCTACACGCGCGGCGTGCAGATCGTGCTGGCCTTCCTGCTCCCCTTTGCGTTCATGAACTACTTTCCGGCGACGTACTTCTTAGGGAAGACCGACACCGGACTACATCTCAATCCCGCCGTCGGCTTGCTGACGCCCGCGATCGGCCTGGTCTGGGTTTCGATCGCCTACCTCTTCTGGCAGACGGGACTACGCCGCTATCAGGGAACGGGATCGTGAACCGCGGCGCATTTCTGCTTGCGAGCGGCGCGTTTGCTGCATTTCCCTTGCGGGCCGGGGCGTCTTCGTACGCGCCTGTCGAGGCAATCGCTCACGCGGTGCCGGGGGTGATCGGCACCTATTGTCGGACGCTCGCCGGTGGACCGCCGGTCTTCGCATTCAACGAGCACGTGGTCTTCCCGACCGCCTCGACGATCAAAATGCTGATCATGACCACCGCGTTCGTGGAGGAAGAGCGCCGGCCCGGCACGCTCGACGAGCGGATCACAACCCACCGCAGCGACGTGATCGGCGGCTCAGATTTCATGTCGCAGCAGCCCGACGGTGCACGCTTTACCGTGCGCGAGCTGATCGTTCCGATGATCACGCTCTCCGACAACACCGCCAGCAACTATCTCATTGGCTTCTTCGGGATGCCGGCAATCAATGCGGTAGGTGCGCGTCTCGGCATGTCGCAGACGCGCCTCGCGCGGCATTTTCTCGACTTTGCGGCGATCGTCCACCACAACGACAATGTCACCACGCCGGCGGATATGTCAAAGCTGCTGTACGCGATCGCCAGCGGGGCGCGCGAGGATGCGCGCACGATCGCTTCGCCTGCGCACTGCAAAATGATGATCCAGATCATGTTACGTCAGACCGATCGCGATAAGATTCCGGCGGGCTTGCCGCCCGGCGTTCCGGTGGCAAACAAAACCGGGGAACTCGACGGCAGCCGCAGCGACATCGCGATCGTCGAGCCGTTCGGCGATTCACCCTATATCTTAATCGTCTACAGCAAATGGCTGCAGGAATATCCGCCGGTGTACGATGCGTTTCATCGTTTCGCGCACCTCTCGTACGGACTAGTCGGAAAAACGGACCTTTAGGACCATCCGCGCGCGCAGGTACGATACTGCGCCCGGTAAACGTCTGGGTTCATGAAACGGGCACTTTGCATTGCCCCTGCGTTGCTATTAGCGGCGTGCGGCGGCAGTGGTGGCGGTCCTACGACCGTCCCGCAGGCGCGTAACAGTCCGGCCGCGAGTGACGTCACCGTCGAAGCGAAGATTACCATTCCGAGCGCAAGCTCGACGAGCAATCGCGCGCTCAAGCACATTTACGATAGCGCATCGACGACGCAGGGCATTCTGCTCACGGTTTATCCCGCTTCGGGGACACCTGCGCAAGTCATTACCGTCACCGGCGGCGACATTTCGGGCGACGCGGCCTCAAGCTGCACGGCCAGCGGCAGCGGACGCATCTGCACCGTCGCATTTCCCGCACCCGCGGGAAGCAGCAATCTGCTAGCGCAGACGTACACGGAGATCATTCCGGCGAACGGCAGCGTTCCGGTCGGTGCGCAAGCGCTCGCGACTGGAACGACGCCGATCTCGATCGTAGCGGCGAGTGGACTCAACTCGGTGAGTCTCACGCTCAATCCCGTACTCGCCAGCGTCAACATTACGCCGATCCCCTCAACGCTGCGCACGCTCTTGCCCGCGAGCTTCGGCGTCTCGGTTGTCGGTTTGGACGCGAGCGGCAGCATCATCGTCGCTGGGCAGTACGTCGACGCAAACGCTAATCCGGTATCAGCCACGCTCTCGCTCGGGTCGAATCCGAACAACTCGCTGGCGCTTTCGACGACTAGTATCAGCGCCCCGGGAACGGTTGTCACCGGTACCTACGACGGCAACGACTACGTCGCGGGAAATGCAAGCGCGTCGATTACCATCACGAGCGCCGCGCCCTTTGCCGCGACCAGTACGCTGAAGATGTTTGGGCCAAGCGTGACGCCGATGGCATCGGCGCAGCCTTACCTGGCGGGCACGCCGCCGCCGTACGCGAACGCACTCTACGTTAACGTCAGCGGCAGCGACCCGCAGCTTTGGTACACGGCCGCCAGCAGCGGCTCGACGTGCCTCGCGAACTACGATCTCGGCAGCGCGTCCGGTGCGTGCGCAGTCGCTTCACCCGGTCCAGCCGGCTTGAGCACGGACGGGTCGAGTTACGTCTACGCCGCGGGTAGCGCCGCGCCGTACTACTATCAATTCAATCCGCTCGGATTTCTCTCAATCGTCGGTTCCTGTAGTTCGTACTGCGGATCGGCTAGCGGCTCGGCTTACTCGCCGACGACGAATTCGCTCTACTACCTCGATACCAGCGGCGATACGGTCGTGATGATCAACCCAACCAGCGGCCTCGCCAACGGCGCGCAGCCCGCACTGATCTCACTGGGCGGAACGCCCGAAGCCGTCCAAGTCGAAAATACCGCCGGGGTCGACAGCGTGTGGTATCTGTCGTCGACCCGATTGGCCGTCGAGAGCGGTGGCGCAGGGATGCTTGCGCCCAGTCCGCCGAGCGGGATGCTCGACATGTATCTCGCTGACGCGAACGACCTCTACGTGACCGTGCCTGCGAATAATGCTATTCCCGTCTTCAACGGCTCGCTCGCCATTGGGATCTCCTACAGCACGTCGCAAGGCGCGCCGCAATATATCGTCGGTTCATCCGACGGAAGCTCCGTGTGGTTCAGCGAGACGACGGCCAGCGGTGTGGGCATCGGCCGTATCGACGTGAGCAAACAACGCGTCGGCGAAGCACAGATCGCGACCGGCGGTGGAATCGCCGGCGGCATCGTGCTCAAACCCGGCAGCGGTGACACGTTCTACGTCCTTCAATGGTCGGGCACGGGAGCGCCGGGCCACATCTACGAGGTGACGCCGTGAATATGGCAAACGGTATCCCCCATGAAACGGGCGCTTTGCATTGCCCCAGCGTTGCTATTAGCGGCCTGCGGAGGCGGCGGTCCAGAGGCAATCCCGCAGCCGCGCAGCAGCCCGGCTGCGAGTGATGTCACCGTTGAAGCCAAGATCACCATCCCGAGTGCGAGCTCGACCAGCAATCGCGCGCTCAAGCGCATTTTCGATACCGCATCGACGACCGAAGGCATCCTGCTCACGGTGTATCCGGCGTCAGGGACGCCCGCGCAAGTGATCACCGTAACCGGTGGCGACATCTCCGGTGATTCGGCGTCGAGCTGCACTGCCAGCGGCAGCGGGCGCATCTGCACCGTCGCGTTTCCCGCACCACCCGGCTCGAGCAACTTACTCGCGCAAACCTACACGCAGATCATTCCGGCAAACGGCACCGTACCCGGCGGCGCGAACGTGCTGG
The DNA here is from genome assembly GCA_050015295.1 of Candidatus Aquilonibacter sp. Taxonomy (GTDB): domain Bacteria; phylum Vulcanimicrobiota; class Vulcanimicrobiia; order Vulcanimicrobiales; family Vulcanimicrobiaceae; genus Aquilonibacter. The sequence continues at coordinate 28,632 of JBEKBR010000022.1, forward strand.
GCGCCGGCACTACGGCGCTTTCGATCGTGCCGGCGAGCGGCGTCAACAGCGTCAATCTCACGCTAAACCCGGTGCTTGCAAGTGTCAAAGTCACGCCGGTCCCGTCGACGCTGCGAACGCTCATCCCGTCGACGTTCGGCGTGCTCGTGACCGGTTTGGACGCGAGCGGCAGTATCATCGTCGCTGGGCAGTACGTCGATCAAAACGCAAACCCGACATCCGCGACGCTTGCGCTTTCGCTTGCCTCGATCCCGAACGGTTCGCTCGTACTTTCGCCGACGACGGTCAGCGCGCCGGGAACGGTTGTGACCGGCACGTATCGCGGCAACGCGGACGTTACCAGCGCAGCGTCGTTTACGATCACAAGCGCGGCGCCATTTGCTTCCAGCGCAACGATGACGATCGTGCCGCCCACCGTCGTTTCCTATCCGCTCCCGCAACTGGGCGCAGAACCAACGACCTACATGGGCATCGGCGCCGTGAACATCGGCGGCAGCGATCCGCAAATTTGGTTCATGACCACCGCGTCGCCCGGCGGCCTGGAACAATACGATATTGCAACCAAAGCGCTCACGAACACGCCTGCGCAGACAGGCTATCCTTTCGTCGGCGGCATGGTCTACGATTCGGACGAAAACAATGAGTATTTCGGCGGATCCATCGAAATCTATTATGCGGCCGGGCTCGTCCCGAACGATCCGATCTTTTTCCCACCGTGCACGGGTTGCGGCAGTTACAATCTAACATCGAGCGGCCTGGCATACGACCCGACACCGAGCACGGTATTTTATATGAGCGGCGCCAGTCTGGCTGCGTACACCCCCTCCGCGCAGTTCGCAACGTCTATTGCTAGCTGCTCGCCGACGTGCGCGAGCCCGAATTTTGGCGGAGTGCGCATCGACAGCGCGACCAACCTTTACCTAGCCGACCATGAGGCTGGTGGCGCGGTGTGGGAGTACAACGGCGCCACGCTTACACACGCCGAAACGTTCCCACAGGGTTTTTTCGACGTGGCCTATTCCTCGACCGACGGTATCTTCGCAACCGACCCAAGCTCGAATTTCATCGATGGATTCGCCGCACCCATCACGAGTGGCGAAACATCGGGCGAAGGGATTCCGACGACCGGTTCGCCGCAATACCTCATCTTCGACAGCACGAACAGCAATCAAATCTGGTATGACGAAACTGCAACGGGCGGCGGCGTGATCATCGGTCGTGACAATACGCAGTCAGGCTATCCCGCCGAAATCACGATCGGCGCCGCGGGCGGCGTCGCCGGTCCCATCGTCCAATTTCCCGCCGGCAACGCCTTCGGCATCGTGCACTACACCAGCTCCGGCAACGGCGAATTTTTGGTGGTATACCCATGAAGACTTTATCCACCAAAGCTAAAGCTTTGTCGTCTAAAGTCGCGACCCTTTGGGTCGCTGGACTGTTAGCAGCATGCGGTGGCGGCGGTGGCGGCTCGACGCTTCCGTCGACGGGGTCGCATGGATCGAGCCCCTCGAGTGCGAGCGTCAAGATGACGCTCGTGGTCCCGGCGGCGTCGTCGTCATCCGCATCAGCAAAACGCCCCGCCTATATCTCGCCTTCGGCGCAGAGCGCGCAGGTCAGCGTCACCGGCGCGGGCGGCGGCAGCGCGCAAACGGTACTCGATCTCTCCTCGAGCTCGACGATCTGTACGACCGTAAACAGTCAGCGCAGTTGCAGCGCGAACGTTACCGCGCCCTTCGACAACGACACCTTCGTCGTGGCGATCTACGACACGGCTCCGGTCAACGGCGTCATTCCGTCGAGCGCGCACGTGCTCGGCCTTGCTGCCGTCACGCAAACAATCACTCCCAGCTTCACCGGCACGCTCATCGTTGCAGTCGGTGGTGTCGTCTCGAGCATCGGCCTGCAGTCGACGTTTCTCTCCGTTGCGGCGAATGGGCAAGCACAGTCGGTGGGCATCGCGGTGAATCCGACCGACTTCGGCAACAACGCCATCGTCACCGGGAGCACGAGCCCGTACGCCAATCCGATCACCGCGACATTGACCGAGACCGGCGGTAGCGGACACATGTCGCTCGTGCTCGACGGCACGAACGTCGGCGCGACCGCGACGCTCAAACAATCGACCGACACACTCGCAATCGCCTACGACGGTGGCGGAACTGCCGGCTACGGCGGCACGATCGCGCTCGCAGCCTCCAACGCCACGTCGGAGAGCTTTGTCTTGGCGCCGATGTTTCTGACCAGTACATCGCCGTATTATAGCGGCGGTGCGCTTGGACTACTCGGGACGGCGCTCGGCGTTCCGATGACGATCACCGAGGCCAATGCGCCGCTGGCTACGCCGTACACGGTAACCGCGAGCAACTGCACCAACATCGCGACAGTCTCAGGTGTGTACATGGGGCTATCGAACCCCAACGGCAGTGCCAAGATCGGGACGTTCACTGCGACCGGCGGTTCGAGTGGCGGCACCGGCTGCAGCGTGACGGTCAGCGACGGCATCACGAGCATCGTCATCCCGACGACGAACACGCCGAGTCAAGCCGGGGTCGGACTTCCGGGTCAATCGATCGCCGAGTACGCGTTGCCCGAAACCTCGCCGGCACCTTATGCAGTCATTGCCGGTCCCGACGGTCACCTGTGGTATTCGGATACCAACAACGGCGGCGTCGGCGCGGTGACGACGAGCGGCACGGCAACGGCGTACGTGCTGCCCGGCGATATTGAGAGCGCGCTCACCGTCGGAAGTGACGGCAACATTTGGGGCGCGGATCCGAATACGGTAACGATCGACAAGATCCAGGCCTCGAATGGTGCGTTGTTCGCGCAATATCACACCAGTTACGGTCCGGTGGGCGTCACCGGCGGTCCGGATGGTAACATCTGGTTCACCGAAGGGAACGGCAGCAGCGGGAAGGTCGGCTACGTTACACCCGGTGGTGCGGTCACGGAGTTTGGGGTCTACGTCGATGCGAGCCCGAATCCCGGTGGCATCGTGACCGTTGGGAGTAACCTCTGGTTCTGCGACAACGCGGCCGGCGGCAGAGTCATCGATCAAGTCACGACAAGCGGCGTTGTGACGCAGGTTACGAGCGTTCCGCAACCGTGCAATTCGCTTGCCGTCGAACCGGACGGCCAATACGTGTGGGCAACGACCGGCTTCCAAAACGCGACGTCGATCGGCATCATGCGGATTAGCGTGTCGACCGGCACCGTGACGCAGTATTCGCTCACCGGTACGTCGCAGTGCGTCACCGCGGGCCCCGACGGCGTAATGTACGTCACAGAAGTTACCGGCTCGGGTGGGATGCTCGCGGAGATTCCGCAGAGTTCGCCAACGAGTTTGCGGGAAATCGCCCTGCCAACGACCGCGGCGACCCCCTACGGCATTGCGGTGGGTGCCGACGGTCGCTTGTGGTTCGCCGAATCAAACGAAGGCAAGATCGGCGCACTCAGCCCATAGGGAAAATTGGACGAAGGAGGCGGCCCCTAAACTGCTAACAGGTTGGGGACGCTGGTCGCTTTTGCGACCAGTGTGGAGGCCGTCTCATGCCGCGTTGGCTCGGGATTATTCTCATGGGATCGCTGCTCGCCGCTTGCGGTGGGGGCGGTTCAAGCGTGCTCCCGAAGACGTCTTCGGGAACGACGGCAAAAACGAAGGTGCAGGTCTCGATCACCATGCGCGTGCCGGGTGCGGCCAGCGCGCGCAACGCCGCATTGCGACGGCGGTTCACGATCGCGCAAAATACCGCGGGGGCGTTGGTGAGCGTTTACGTCGCAGGCAACGACACCGGAACGCCTCTCGCAACCAGCGCGGCAAATATCGAGCCCTCGACCTCCCCCGGATCGACCTGTTCGGCGTCCGACACCTACGGTAATCGCTCGTGTACGTTCGATATCTCGGCGCCCGTCGGTACCGATGATTTCGCGATCACCACCTGGGACCAAGCGCCAACCGGTAATACGATTCCGGTCGCGGCAAATGAACTCGGTTGGGGTCTTGACCCAGCCGTATCGATCGTAGCTGGAAGCTCTGCTAGCGTGAATGCGACGCTTTCCAGCGTGCTTGCATCGGTCTCGCTCGATCTCACGCCCGCGACCTTGCATCAAATCATTCCAACCACCGGAACGCTCGGTGTGTACGCGCTCGACGCCGACAATGATGTGATCGTGAGCAACGGCTTCGTGGATCCTAGCGGCAATCCGATCACGCTGAGCTTGAATCTCGACAACAACCTCAGCGGCACACTGTACCTCGCGCAAAGCTCCATCAGCGCCCCGAGCCCAACCGGTGTGCAGTACATCTATGCACCGGGGAACGGCGTGCTCAATTCGTCGGGAAATCAGACAATTAACTTCTCGGTGAGTTCATCGTATGGGGCGGTTACAACGTCCGGCGCAGCATTAAGCGCGATCTATCCAAGTTTCACGTCGATTACCGACGGTAACTTGAATACCAACAACCCGCATCACGGCGGCATCGTCGTCGACACCAGCGGCGATGTCTGTTACACCACACCGAACAATTTCGGCGGCATCTCGTGCTACAACGGATCGAGCGTTAGCAACTACGCCGCGATGTCGACGGCTCCGATACTCGGGAGCATCGTGAACATCACCGGGGCGTCCATCGCGATCGCCGGCAATCAAGAACAGGTATTCTTCCCGCCGGCTCCGGCCCTTAGTGCCGGACCAAATTCAAGCTTGGCGCCCGTACCCAATGGCAGTGCGGTCGCATTGGATGGAAGTCACGGCGTGATCTGGTATACGAGCGGCTCGTATGTGGTCGACTATCCGCTCGGCAGCGGGCCGGCGGGTTTTGTCTCGCTCGGCGTCAATGCCGCGGCCGGCGTCGCGGTTGATTCGTCGGCGAACGTGTGGGTCGTCGACAACGTGGACGATCAGCTCTTCAAAGTGACGAGCAGTACGCTCAGCGGCCAATTTCCGCTGCAAGCCGGTGGCTCGCCCTGGGATGCGGTGACAAATACCAACGGCATCTACGTGACCGATCACGGTCCCAACCCAGCAGTCATCCAGCTCAATAGCAGCGGCAACATCGTCAATACGATCTCAGTACCAGATGGGGCCGTCCCCTGGTATATGATGCCGGATAATGCGCAGCCCGGCATCGTGTGGTTCGACTATTTGATCGACGGACAAATCGGCATCGGGCGCATGGACACCAATACGTCACCGACGACCTTCGTGCTCGCGACCGACGTCAACGGACCATACGGTGCGCAAGCCGGCGCGATCGGCGCCGCTTCGAACGGCCTCGTGTACATGGTCTTCGACGGGACGTCGACGCTGGTGCAGGTGCAACGATGAATGCGCGGCGATTCGTCCCGATTGCGGTTCTCGCGCTCACGGCCTGCGGCGGCGGCGGCGGTGCTGTCACACCGAGCGCGCCGCAGACGAATCCGGGATCGCCGAATACCAACTCGCAACGTGTTGCGATCTCGCTCATCGTCCCCGTCAACTCCGGCACCACCAACGCGGCGCGGCGGCCTGCCTACATCTCCGCCTCGGCACTCGGCGCCGGCATCGTGGTTACGCAAGGCGCAACGACCGTCAACGCGACGATCGATCTTTCGTCCAGTTCGAGTGCGTGCACAGGGAGCGGTAGTTCGCGGACCTGCACGACGACGGTCACCGTACCTACCGGGAACGACGTCTTCACGGTAACGATTTACAACCAGGCACCGGTGAGCAATGCGATACCAGCGGGCGCCGCGATCCTCGGCGTGGGCTCGAGCACGGTCAACGTGGTGTCCGGATCGACGGCGAGCGTGCAGGTCTTTGTGGGCGGTGAGATCGCGCATTTAGGCGCGACGATTCCGTCCGGTTCGCTGCCGGCTAACGGGCAGCCGCAGAGCGCGGTGATCGTCATCGCGCCGACCGACTTCGGCGATAACGCGATCACGGCCGGAACCAGCGACCCGTATGCCAATCCGATCACCGTCGCGGTTTCGGAGAGCGGCGGGAGCGGGTACGCCAGCCTTTCACTTAACGGCGGCGCCGCGAGCTCGAGCGTGCAAGTCACGAAATCGACCGATTCGGTGACGCTCGAATACAGCGGCGGTGGTGCGCCGGGGTATTCCTTCACGATCACGCTGAGCGCAAGCGGCGTCGCATCGCAGTCGTCAACGATCGCACCGCTGATCGCTTCGATTGGCGGCTCGGCCGTAACGAGCGTTGGACTCAACGGCACGATTTCGAATGTGACGTTGGCGGTCGGCGAGGCCGGAAGCTCACGCACCTACACGCCCGCACTCGCTTCGTGCACAAACATCGCCTCGATCGGATCGCTCAGCGGCAGCGGCGCCTCGGCCACGCTTCCCGTCAACGGCGGAGGAACCGCCAGCGCGAGCGGCTGCACGCTCACGATCACCGACTCGGGCAGCGTCGCGCTGGTTCTCCCGATCACCAATACGCCGATCGGCGCGAGCGTCACCGTGAACGGCACGCAGATCACCGAATATGGCGGCTACGGAACGCCATTCGGTATTGCGAAAGGCCCTGACGGCAACATCTGGTTCACGGATCAAACCACGCAAGAGGTCGAGGCCTTCGGTCCCGCCTCGCTGACAATCCAATATCAGTATGCAACCGGCGCAAACCTGTGGGATATCGCTACCGGCTCTGACGGTGCGCTCTGGGTTGCCGATCAGGGCAATGGCGGTGCGTTGCGCGTCACGCCCTCGGGCATCGAAACGCAATATCCGTTCAGCGGAACGCCGCAGGGCATCGCGCCTGGGCCGAACGGATTGATGCTGATCGCTGACAACACGAGCGGCGGCGTCTGGACGCTCGATGCCGGCGGACTGTTTACGATTCTTCCGTTCTCGCCATCGGGGACGCCTTCGGAAGTGACGTGGGTCCCCGGCGGCGCGAGCGGCGACGCGTGGTTTGCGGAGACGAATTACATCGGCGATTTCAGCTTGAACAACAATACGATCACCACCCAGTTCCCGGTGTTGGATGGCAATAACGCAAACTATGTAGCGTACGGACCCGATGGCAATGTCTGGGTTACCGCATCGGGCGGCACGGCGCCGATCATCGAAGTGATCAACCCCTCCACCGACGCGGTCACAACGATTCCCTTAAACGTAAGTTCGAATCCGCAAGGAATCGTAGCGGGCGTCGATCATGCGATGTGGTTCGCTGATCCGGGCACCAACTCGATTGGCGAAGTCAACCTCGGCACGCACGCTGTGACGGAATTTCCGCTTCCAACCAGCGGTGCCGGTCCGCAAGAAATCGCTGTGGGTCCCGATGGCAGTCTTTGGTTTACCGAAAAGGCCGTCGGGAAAATCGGCCACGCGATTCCGTAGCGCTTATTTCTTCTCTTCCACCGTGACGAGATTCATTTTGTCGCCCTTGCGAATCGCATCGAGCGTTTCGAAACCTTCGGTCATCTGTCCGAAGACGGTGTAATTGTTGTCGAGAAAGCGCGCGTCGGCAAGACAAATGTAGAACTGCGAGCCGGCTGAATCAGGAGCGGACGAGCGTGCCATCGCTACCGTGCCGCGCACGTGCGGTTGCTTGTTGAATTCCGCCTTCAGACGATAACCTGGACCGCCCGTCCCGTCACCGTCGGGATCGCCGCCCTGGATTACGAAGCCCGGTTCGACGCGGTGAAACGCGAGGCCATCGTAAAATCCCTCTTCGGCGAGCTTCATGAAAGCAGCCGTGTGCACGGGCGCATCATCGGGGAAAAATGTAAAGACTATGTCACCTTTATCGGTGGCGATGCGCACCTGCGATTCACGCGCGCGCTCGCTAAATGTCTTGACTTCATCGGTTGTCGGAGCAGCATTCGGCATAACGCTCTCTTGCACTGGGCGTGTTTCGTGCCCTGTGGCTTGCGGAAGAATTGCTTTGGTATGCCCCAAAATCCCACCCTCCGCATACGGATCCCCTCTGACCCACGTCACGCGCAAACGGTCCGCGGCGCCTATAACGCCTTCGTTTCACTTCACGGCGTCACCGACGACGATCGCGACGCCCTGCTCTTCGGGGTCGGTGAGGCCCTCGCCAACGCGATCGAGCACGGTACCGCGGACGGCGATATCGAGGTCACCGTCGAGATCGAGCCGGATCGGATTTCGGCGCGCATCACCGACCCTGGACGCGGCTTCGGCACCGTGCCGTCGTGCTTCACCCCGTTGCCCGAGCCGCTCGCCGAGCGCGGACGCGGCATTCCGATCATGCAGCGCCTCGTGGATCGCTGCGACGTGGAAAGTATTCCGGGCGACGGAACCGTCGTCAAGCTCGGGCGCTTTCGGCGCGACGCCGCGGTCCCCGATCAGGAACGTCTGACCCGATCGTGAAATCAGGCAGGCATGAGTTTTCATGCCTGCCTCGTCGCCCTGCTCGCGACCGTGCTTTCATATGCTGCCCCGAGCCCGGCGCCGCTCGATCCGCAGATCGGCGCGATGGTCGCGCAGGTGCGGGCGGAGAATCTTCGGGCCACCGATACGAAGCTCGTCGGCTTCTTCACCCGCAACGATTTTTCGGAGACGAGCTCAACCGCGACGCGGGGCGTGTTCGGCGCGCGCGACTGGATTCGCGCGCAATTTGAAGCCATCGCTGCAAGCAGCGGTGGACGCATGACCGTAGCCCTCGACAATTTCGTGCAGCCCAAGAACGAGCGCACGCCGCGCGCGGCATCCGAGTCAAGCATCATTGCGACGCTACACGGCGATGAGCCCGGACTGATCTACGTGATGTCGAGTCACTACGACGATTGCAACGGCGACTGCACCGACGGCACGCGCGTGGCACCCGGCGCCGACGACAACGGCTCCGGTACCTCGGCGGTACTCGAGGCCGCGCGCATCATGGCGCCGCATCATTTTCGCGGCACGATTATCTTCGCCGTGTTCGACGGTGAAGAGTTGGGGCTGTGGGGTTCGAAGCACTACGCCGACGAGCTCAAAGCCAAAGGCGTTCCGGTCGCCGCGGTGCTCAACAACGACATCATCGGCAATTCGACCGGCGGCAATGGCGTCCACGAGTCCGACGTGATTCGCGTCTTCAGCCAAGCGGTGCCGGCGGGCGCCGATCTCGCAAAGGTCAACCAGGTGGGTTCGGAGAGCGACTCACCCTCACGCGAACTCGCACGCTTCATCGGTGCGACGGTTCCGCAGTATATGCCCGGATTTACGGTGCGACAGATTTGGCGCGCCGATCGGTTCCTGCGCGGCGGGGATCAGCAATCGTTTCAAGACGACGGCTACCCGGCGACACGATTTGTCGAGGCTAACGAGAACTTCACCCACCAGCATCAAGACGTGGGTGTCAAAGACGGCGTGCAATTCGGCGATCTGTTGCAATTCATCGACTTCGACTACATGGCCAAGGCGACGCAGGCCAACATCGCGACGCTTGCTGCACTCGCACTCGGCCCGCAAGCACCGCCCGACGCGCAGATGGTGCTCAAGCGTCTTGGCTATAATTCGACGCTGCGCTGGAAACCCGCGACCGGCGCCGCATCGTATGAAATCGTCTGGCGTTCGACGACTGCGTCCGACTGGGAGTACGCGCAAAACGTCGGCAGCGTCACCGAGGCTGTCGTCCCGGTCAGCAAGGACGACTACATTCTCGGCGTGCGCGCGATCGATGCGCAGGGACATCATAGCGTCGCAAGCTATCCGACGCCCGTGCGCGAGAAGCCCTAGCTACTCCGTTTCGGGAGCGAGGTCCGCACCAAGCAAAAGCGTCGAACTCGACCCCGGCCGCAGCGGCGCTGCGAAGACTTGCGCGAGCGCCTGCGCTGCCGGCGAGTTGCCGACGACGATGCTCGTCGACTTGGTCGGCTGGTCGATCGACGTCTGCACGTTCCAGCCACCGCCGCGCAGCGCACCGACGATGGTTCGGTCGAAGTCGCTGTTGCCGGTGGCATTGGCGACCAGCACCTGATCTTGCGGCGGCTCCGACTTGTTGAAGAGCAGCTTCCCGATCAGTTTTGCCCAGCGCTCGTCGACGAAGACGACCGACGCGTCACCCACCCAGCCCACCTTGCTCGGAAGCGTGAAGGTGCGAACGTTGTCGTCGGGTACGTCGCGGTAGACTTCCAGTAGCGCAAGCAACTGCCGATCGGAGAGCGTGCTGTGCATGTCCTTACGCACGAACTTCATGATGCGCGGCAACTTCGCCCAGTTCTGTGGTTCGCTAATCTGCGCCAACATGAGTTTGAGCACTTGCTGCTGGCGCTTCATGCGTCCAAAATCCGACGAGGCATCATGGCGGAAGCGCAGATAGCCCGCAACTTGTGCGCCGTTGAGATACTGCTCGCCCTTCTTGAGATGAACGTGCAGCTCGCCGTTGTTATCGTCGTAGTCCATCGACTCGTTGACGTCGACGTTGAGACCCCCCATCGCATCGACGATCTGCGCCGCGCCCTCGGGCTGGAGCGCAACGATCGCGTCGACCGGTGCACCGCCCAGGAGCGCGCTTACCACGCGCGCGCTCATCGATGCGCCGCCGTACGCGTAGGCGGCGTTGATCTTGTCGTGGCCGTGTTTCGGAATCGGCACCCAGGTATCGCGCGGAATCGAGACCAGCGTTGCGGTGCGTCGATCCACGTCGAGGTGCGCCAGAATCACCGTATCCGTCGTTGCTTCGTCGTCTTGGTAGCCCAGGACCAACAGATTGAGTTTGCTCGTGCCGAAGGCACGATGGGACGTCTGCACCGCAACCTGGTGACGAACGTCGTCACCCACATGTCTTCCGAAGATGAAGAATCCGGCAACAACGGCAACGAGGCTGGTCGTTGCCACCAGCGCGGTGCGCTTCCAGTTAATGGTTGAAAACATTACTACTCCTCACGTGTGTTCGCAGATGCGCCCGCCCTTGGCGGGCGCGAGTTCAAGCGAACGCGATCGGAGGAGCGCGATTGCCGATCCGGCAGAGGACGGGCGAATTGGCCCGCACCCAGGCCATGCCGCGCCCGCGCGCCGCAAGCGGTGCTGGCGCGTGAAGTGCGCGCGTCGCGAGCGCGCGGAAGCGGCGCATAACGCGCAGCGTCGTTTGCGTGCATACCCACGCAAGGCGCGCGAGGCCATAAGCGACAACGATGCCGACAAAGGCGTGCGCGCAAAGACTAAACCAGATCGGACCACCAAGCCATATGGCCCCGCCCATGACGTGGCCAGCAACGACCAATTGTTCGAGGGTCTCCATCGCAAAGAGCACGCCCAATTGCAAGGCGACGATGAACGGTAGCAAGCGGCCGACGCGCGCACGCAAGGCTTCGCCCGAAGCCCGGAAGAGCTCGCGTCGAACGCGCAGCACGAGATAACAAGTGAGCAAGGCTGTGCCGCAAAGGAGCGCCGGCAGCACGTCGAGGTTCGAGTGGTCGGTGAACATACCCGGGCCAAACCAGCCTGCATTCGAGACGGACTCAACAAGTGGATCGGCAATCGCGGCGGCGAGCACTGCCGATGCTATGCAGAACCAGAACCGGATGGGGCCATGCTTCACGGCGCGATTATACCCCACGATCCTGAAAATCCGCCCAAACCTATCCAGCGAGCGCTACTTCTGGAAAAGAAAAGGCCGGCTCGAGAATCGAGCCGGCCTTGTTTTTACTAGAAGCGCGGAGGGCGACCGTTGCCCGGAGGACGTCCGTGCGGGTAATATCCGCCGTGTGAAGCCGGCGCGACGTACGTGCGACCGTGGTAGGTGCCACCGCGATACACGGTGTTCACGTGCACGTTATTGTACACGCGCGCATTGCCGACGTAATGGTAGCCACCGGTCGCGAAGTAGCCGCCGTGCCACCAGCCGGTGTTACCGAAGAAAAAGCCGAGGCTGATCGAGGGCCCGTAGTAGCTCCACGGATGTCCCGCGTAATACGGAACGCCACCCGCAAACGTATATGGCGTATCGACTTCGTTGGCGGCGAAGTACGGCCCAGCGTTGTAGCCGAGAATGCTGACGACCATACCCGGTGCTAACGTCAGCCCGGTCGGATTGATGATCGTGCCGTCGTGCAACTGCACGTTGTCGGTGTATCCGCGATCGTCTTGAACGATGAGGTTATAACCGCCGTCAAAGCTCGAGATGCGGCCCTGAATCTGTCCGTCTTCGGCAACCGGTTGTCCGGCCGGCTGGGCATACGACGGCGCATCTTGGGCGAGCGCAACGGTCGGCGCTATAAAGGCGAGTGCCGCAATCGCGGCGAGCAATTTAGTGTGCATACAGTCAAGAAACGTACCCCGGATTCCCAGCGATTCCACATTGCCTCGCTCTCGCCGAATTTTAATGGAACCGCCGTCAATTCAGCTTCTCAGAGAGGCGGCAAGCGCTTCGATGGTTGCATCGATGTCCTCGGGTGCATGCGCGGTCGAAACGAACATGACTTCGTTTTGGCTTGGCGGAAGCAAGACACCGCGGTCGAGCATCGCGTGCCAATACTCGGCGTACTTCTTCTTATCCGCAGCGAGCGCGTCGTCGTAATTCTGATTGAGCCGCCCCGGGCGAAACTTGAAATCGACGATCGATTCATGTTGCACGACCGCATAGGGCAGATCGCGTTCACGGAAGATCGTGCGGATGCCCTCAGCTAACCGCTCGGCAACGTTACGCATCTGGTCGTAGTATTCCGGATGGGCCTCGAGGAGATCGAGCACGCGGTGCGCCATGCCGACGGAGAACGGATTGCCGCCGTGCGTGCCGCCGGTGAACGTGCTGCCGATTGGCGCGAGCACGTTCATCACCTCTTTGCGTCCGCCGAACGCAGCGATCGGGGCACCGCCGCCCATGATCTTACCGATCGCGGTCATGTCGGGCGTGACGAGCACGCGCGCTTGCGCGCCACCCAGGCCGAAACGCAGCCAGGTGATGACTTCGTCGAAGATCAGCAGCGCGCCGCAGCGCTGCGTCCGCTCGCGTAAGCCTTCTAAGAAGCCGGCCGCCGGCGTCACGTAGCCCATGTTGCCGACGATGGGCTCGACGATGATCGCTGCCAGTTCGCTCTCGCGCCCGCGCAGAAATGCATCGACGCTGGCCAGATCGTTATAGCGCGCGACGACCACATCGCGCATCACGCCGTCAGGAATGCCGCTAGCGCTCGCATCCGAGGTGTGCGCCGAAGCGCCGGCGTTGAGCAGCGCAAGGTCGAAGTGGCCGTGGTAGTTGCCTGCAAACTTCAGAATCAGCGAACGTTTGGTGTAGGCGCGCGCGACCCGGATCGCGCTCATCATCGCTTCAGTGCCGGTCGTGACGAAGCGCATCCGTTCCATCGACGGCAGGTAGTCGCGAATGCGTTCGGCCAGGCGAATCTCTTCGGGATGCGTCGTGCCCCAGACGAACCCGTGCTGCGCGAGTTCGTCGAGCCCAGTCGTCAGAGCCGGATGGGTGTGCCCGAAGAGCAGCGGCCCATACGCCATGATGTAGTCGACGTAGCGCCGCTCGTCTTCGTCGTACGCGTAAGCGCCGTTGCCGCGCGTCTGGACGAACATCGGGCCGCCGACCCCCCAACCCGACCGCACCGGGGAGTCGCATCCTCCGGCCAAGACGGCTAGCGCGCGTGGGGTAACCGATTTGGCGGCCTGTTTCATGAGGCGGCCGTTCGCGGCACCCTGGGTGCAACCATTGAGCGGTGCCTGGGGTTCTACCCAGTGTTCCAGGTTTTCGAATTCAGTAAGTCGAGCTTCATCCAAGTCCACGAGCGAGTCAGAACCTACGACAAATATAGAGATAGGAGACTCGACCATGTACAGAGATGAAACGCTCGGTTGTGTTGATTGCGGACGTGAGTTCGCATTTACGACCGGCGAACAAGAATTCTTCGCGATGAAGGGCTTTACCAATAAGCCCAGCCGTTGCCCGGATTGCCGTGCGGTGCGCAAAGCGCGCCAGCCGCAAACCGCGAGCAGCAGCCATACCCGTCGCGAGATGTTCCAGGCAACGTGCAGTCAGTGCGGGCAGCGAGCGGAACTTCCGTTCCAGCCGCGTACGGATCGCCCGGTTTATTGCCGGGACTGCTTTGCCTCACGGCAAGCAGACTTTATCCGCCAAAGGTAAACCTTTGTCGGACTAAAGTCGCGCGGCTACGCTCGCGCAGAATAACGGAGAGCGCGTCCCTGCGGGGGCGCCTTTTTGTTATGGGAGAATAGAGAGAGGGTATGCCCCATATCGAGATCGAGATCAACGCGCAAAGCAATATCAAAGAGCTCGTCGGCGCGCTCCCCATCGCAGCCGACGTACTGACCCAGTTCGGCCTGGGCTGTTCCGGCTGCAGCGTGAGCAAATACGAGACCATCGAGCAGGGAGCGAAAGCCCACGGCCTCCGCGTCGAGCCGATCGTCGCCGCGCTTGGACAGGCGCGCCTTTCCGGCTTCGTGCCGCTCATTTCCAACGAAGATCGCATGCCGGCCCGCCGCGCGCCCGGGGCGTTCAGCGGCCGTGCAAAGATCGCGCACGTGGTACCGGTCATGTCGGGCAAGGGCGGTGTGGGCAAGTCGCTCATCACCGCGCTGCTGGCGATCGGACTGCGCCGCAAGCACCTCTCGGTCGGCATTCTCGACGGCGACATCACCGGACCGTCGATTCCAAAACTTTTCGGCTTGCACACGCCGCTCGCGATCGAAGCGGACCCGAACGCCCCTAAAACGCCGCAAGGGAATCCGCAGCCGTTGATGGTCCCCGCGGTTTCGCGCAGCGCGATCGAAGTCGTCAGCTCCAACTTGCTCACCGATCAGGAAGACACGGCGATGATCTGGCGCGGCCCGATTCTCTCCGGCGTCATCCGTCAATTCTACGAACAAGTGCTGTGGAGCGATCTCGATGTGCTGTTGATCGATCTTCCGCCGGGCACGTCGGATGCGCCGCTGACCGTGCTGCAGTCGCTTTCGGTCGATGGCGTGGTGCTGGTCACAATGCCGCAAGCGCTGGCCACGATGATCGTGCGCAAGGCCGCGAATCTCGTCCATCAACTCAAGAAACCGATTCTCGGCGTGGTCGAGAACATGTCGTACTTCATCGCCCCCGACACCGGCACGAAGTACGAGGTCTTCGGACCATCGTATGCCGATCGCGTTGCCGAGCTTGCGCGCGCGCCGGTCTTTGCACGCATCCCGATCGATCCGCGCAAAGCCGCGCTTGCCGACGAAGGTCGCGTCGAGGAGATCGATGATCCGGTGTGCGACCAGCTCGCCGATGCGCTGCTCGCGTCGCTGGCAGCGCACCCCAAGCCGAAGGAAATGATCTCACTCGTATGATGTGCTATTTTCTGCGACACGGACCGGCGGGTGATCGAGAGACGTGGCAAGGACCCGATGCCGAGCGGCCGTTGACGCCCGACGGACGCAAGCGCATTGCGCGCGAAGCGCGCACCATCACGGATTTGAAGCTGGGCGTGGAACGCGTTATTACGAGCCCGCTGGTGCGCGCTCGGCAAACCGCAGAAATTGTCGCCGGCGAGCTCGACCTCAAAGATGCGCTCATCGAGGATCCGCGCATCGACCCTGGATTCTCGATCGAGCGACTCGCGAGCGTGCTGCGCGACTATCAAGATGTGCACGCGATCATGCTGGTTGGGCACGATCCCTCGATGACCGGCGTCATCGGCGAGCTGGTCGGCGGTGCAGCCATCGACTTTAAGAAAGGCGGTCTTGCCTGCGTTGAGATCGCCGGCACATCTCCGCCGCACGGGCGGCTGATGTGGCTCGCTTCGCCGAAGCTCCTAACGCGTTAGTGCGCTAAAGTCGCCGCGGTCGTGCATCTCTTTTGCCGCGCGTTCCGCCGTGCGCAAAGCAAGGCGCGATAGTCCGCTGCCGATGCTGACCCGGCGCACACCAAGTGCCGAAAGATCGGCGAGCGTGAAGTCGACACCCGGCAGCCCCACTAGCACGTTGACCGGCCGATTGAGCGCGCGTACGACGGCCGCAATGTCGTCGGCATCGCGAAGGCCGGGCGCGTAAAGCACGTCGGCGCCGGCCGCCTGATACGCTTGCAGGCGCGCGATCGTGTCGGCAAGATCCGGATGGCCTGCGATGTAATTTTCGGCGCGCGCCGTCAACACGAACGGAAACGGCAATGCGCGCGCAGCTTTCGCCGCCGCCGCGATTCGCTCGGCGGCAAGATCGATGGCGTACGGTTCACCGGCGCGACCGGCCGGTAAATCCTCGATCGAACATCCAGCAAGGCCGGCGGCGGCGGCGAGCTGGACCGTCTCTGCCACGCCGGCCGGATCGTCGGCATAGCCGTTCTCGAGATCTGCGCTTACCGGCAAATCGGTTGCGGCCACGAGTTGTGCCGCATGGGCGAGCATCGTGTCGCGATCGACCGCACCATCGACTTTGCCGATCGATTGCGCGAAGCCGGCGCTCGTGGTCGCGAGCGCTTCAAATCCGAGCGCCTCGAGCATCTTGGCGGTCCCGATGTCCCAGGGATTTGGAATGATAAAGGCGCGATTGCGTTGATGCAGTGCGCGAAAAATCGCGGTCTTTTCGGTTTGGCTCTTCACACCTTCGTCGTCTGCCCGGTTACCACGATGCAATTCCGCGCTTGAATGGCACCGTTGGAATAAACCGCGTGAAACGTGCCCGCAACCGTAAGCGACTGTCCAACGGCGAACGTCGGCTTCGAAAATTCGACCACGTTGAGGCAGCGGCTGTCGCAGAGCGCAAACTGGGTGATATAGCCGCCGGGGATGGGTCGCACGACGATTCCCTCGACAATACCGAGCACCGTGACCTGCTTGCGCTCGTACGCCGCCGGCGATCCGAGAATGCCGGAAGGCGCGAGTACGTTTGCCGCAAGGAGTACGGCCAGCAGCGCTTTCATTACCGCATCTTCCTCTACGGCGCCCGCTATTCCCGCAGTCACAATTTCTCACGCTCCGCGTCAATGATTGTGTGGGTAATGAAGTTACGTTTGGGCCATTCGTGCTCAGCCTCGCACAACGCCGGTTGTGGCACGGCGGCTCGCGTGTGGCCCTCAAACCCAAGGAAGCCGAACTCTTGGCGCTGCTCGCCGAGCGGCAGCCGCGCACCATCACGAAGGATGAAATCATCGAGCGGCTATGGCGTGGTGGCTCGGCGAGCGACGCTGCGCTGACACAAACCGTCTATCGCCTGCGCCAAACTCTCGGCCGCTACGCAAGCGAATCCGATTTTATCCGCACTGTACCCGGTATCGGCTTACAATTTGCCGGGGGGTCTCCCATCGAGGTGCGCAGCGACGCCCTGGATGCGTTGCGTCCGGCGTTTTCACTCTATCAGCGCGCCGTCTCTCAGTATCGCCGCCGGACAGAAGCATCGACGCTGGTGGCAATACGTCTGCTCGAGAGCGTTAGCGCCGAAGATCCGCAGTACGTGCCGGCACTGCTCATGCTCGCAAAAGCCTATACGGCGGCCGGAACCCGAGGAATTCTCCCGCCGCAGCACGCGTATTGGCACGCGCGTCGCTCGTTGCAACTCGCTATCGAACGCGACCCGATGTCGTCCGACGCGCTCTCGACGCTCAGTGCATTGCTGCTCTTCTTCAACAACGATCGCGAGCGGGCACACGAGATGGCCGAGCACGCCCTCCTGATCGCACCGCATTCGCCAACCGCCCACAAAGCCGCGGTGTGGGCACGGCTGTCGTGCGGTGACTTTGCCGGCGCACTCACGCACGCCGATCTGGCCGTACGCTCCGGCCCCGCTTCGCAACAATCCACCTCGCTGCTGGGCATCGTGTTGTATCTCTCCCAGCGCTACAACGAAGCCCATTGCTGTTTCGAGACGGCGCGCGCGCTCGGTCCGCGCAGCACGACGGCACTGTTTTATGGTGCGTGCGTCCAACTCATGCGCGGCGATTTCGAGAACGCGCACGAGCAACTCGAAGCAATCAGCGGAACCGACCTTCGTACGCGTGCGATCGCTTTGCGCGGCGTCATCGCCGCGAAACGCGGCGGCGGCGAGGCATTCGATGCCGCGCTAACGGAATTATCGCATTCGCCAGGCCCCGCCGACATCGCGCTGTCCACGCTGCTGATCGCGCAGGGCAATCTCAACGGGGCTGCCAGAGCAATTGCGCGCGCGCAACGCACGCGAGAACCGGGCCTTTTCCTCGTTGCCGTCGACCCGCTTTATATGCAGCTTCGCGAGCAGCACGCGGACCTTGCATTCGCATTACAGCGCGCAAGACCGAGTCAGTGTGACAAGTGTGGGGTACCGCTGCAAACCAGCGACGTTCGCGAGGCTCCCGAATGCTCGCTGTGCGCACAATGTTTGAGGAGGACTGTATGAAAGGCCTGCTACGTTTCGCGCTCGCACTGCTGCTATGTGCTTTCACTGCGGCCCAGGCGCAAGAGCGTCAAACTCCGTCGCCGACTTCCACCATGGCACCCGTCAGTCGCTACTTGCTGCCCTCGGTCTCGGACGAAATCGCGATGGCTCGCACGGCAGCGCCGCCCTCAGTCTCCGATCACGCGGACATATACGTCCTGGGCAAGCAAGGCTATTATCTCGCAGTAAAGGGCAACAATGGTTTTGCGTGTTTCGTCGCTCGCTCATGGACCGCGCCTTTTACTGATCCTGGCTTCTGGAACCCAAAGACGCAGGGGCCGGAATGCATGAACCCGCCCGCCGCGCGCAGTGTTCTTCCGCAGTATCTCGCCCGCACCCAGTGGGTGCTGGCCGGCGCGACACTACAACAACTGATCGAGAAGGCCAAGGCTGCGTACGCAAGCCATCGGTTCGGAAATCCAGTCCCTAACTCGTTTGCATTCATGCTTTCAAAAGAGGGCTATCTCGGCGATCAAGCGGGTGGCCCGTGGCTCCCTCACGTCATGCCGTTTATTGCCACCGATCAGCTATCGACTTGGGCTGCGGGATTACCGGGATCACCGATCATCGGCGATGCCGGAAGTCCGTACGAGCCGGTCACCATCTTTATTCCGGTGCGCCGCTGGTCGGACGGCTCGCCAGGACCGCTACCTTCTCCACTGCCCGATCAGCATAAGATGTAATGAAATACCTGTGTCTCGTGATCGTCGACGAAACAAAGTTCGGCTCGCTCTCCGGCAGCGAACTGCAAGTGCTCGACGATGCAGCGATCGAGTATGGCGAGATGCTGCAAAGCGGCGGACATCTGCTCGGCGCCAATGCGCTGCAGACAACCCACTCTGCCACGACGGTGCGCGTACATAACGGCAAGGCCGTCGTCACGGACGGTCCGTATACCGAGACCTACGAACAGGTCGGCGGTTACTTGTTGCTGGACGCTCGCGATCTCAACGAGGCGATTCAACTAGCCTCGATGATGCCGTGCGCCTACTTAGGGGGCCTCGAGATTCGCCCCGTGCGCGAACTCGTGCTTAGCACGGATCCCGAAAGGCGCATCTAACAAAACGTAACGCTGTTATGCCTTGTGAAGACGACCGCGCATCTATACGCGATACTCGTCCGCAGTGTCGTGTGTGACATCGTCGGGCGCTCTTTTTGATAGCGGAGCGCCCGATTTCCGTTTGTTAGGAATTGTTGAGACGTTATGCCGAGCTTATGACACGCTGAGAAAAGCTCACTTCTAATGAACGAGGGCATCAATGACAAGCAAACGGACCATCCGTCAGGTGGCCGTAGCGCTGTTTCTTCTCGTCGCTTTCCTGCTCCAGGAAACATGGGCACTGGCAGGCGTGACTGGAGGACTCGGCGGCTACGTACAGGACGATCAAGGCAAGCCGGTTGCCGGAGCGAGCGTCAAAGTTCTCTCCCCATCGCAAGCCGCGTCGTTGACCACTGACGCTTCAGGGCATTTCGTCTTTCTCGCGCTCGCACCGGATACGTATACGGTGTCGATCGTCAAGGACGGATTCGCTCCTCTTTCACAAGCAGGCGTCTCGGTTTTCGCCGATAACACGCTCGCGCTCACCTTCCAGTTGCGACGATCAGCGACGAAGATCATCGCAAGCGTCACCTCGACTGCAGCCGGTTCGCTGGTCAAGACCGGCGTCGGCAGTGACGTTTACAATGTGAACGCCCCGACGATGGCGGCCGTTTCGTCGCTCGGCGGTGGCACCAATCTGAACTCCGCCTACTCGGCAATGTCGGCGGTGCCCGGTGTTGCAGTGACGATCGGCAACATGGGTTGGAACCAGACCGTGTACATTCGCGGTTCTCAGGCATTCTTTACCGGCTACGAATTCGACGGTGTTCCGGTCAATCGCGCGTTTGACAATTACAACGCGTCGACGGAATCCAGCCTTGGCTTGCAAGAATTGCAAGTCTATACCGACGGTGGCCCGGCTTCGAACTCGAGCTCAGGCACGTCAGGCTTCATCAACCAGGTCATCAAGACCGGTACCTATCCTGGTTACGCGAACGCCAGCGGCGGCATCGCCTCAAGCGCGTTCTATCATGAAGCCAAGATCGAAGCCGGCGGCGCTTCGCCTGACCGGAACTTCAGCTACTACGTCGGCTTGAGTGGTTACGATCAAGCGTTCCGTTTGATCGACAACAACAACGGCGTTGGCCTGATGGGGCCAGGCGGATACTTCTCGGACTACTCGAGTGCCAATGCAAATCTCCCGATCGCAACCAGCGAAGGAGCATGGTCGCAGTGCAACACCGCGACCGGTGCAACACCGCTGTCGGTGCTCAACAACACCGGCGTCGGTCCTCCCGGCGCAATCCAGCTGGCGAATCCAGCGGGAAGCCCGTTATACGGCGGTCAACCGCCGAACTTCTGTCTCATGTCGTACACGGGGCTCACGGCGAACACAAGCGCGCTCGCTGACCGTGAGAACATCATCAACCTGCACTTCGGCATTCCGCGCAAAGATGGCCAGCGCGATGACCTGCAGGTGTTGTGGAACGTGTCGCTTATCAAGACCGGCTTCTACAGTACGGTCAACGATATGGGCGGATACAACGCGTTCATGCTGGCGCAAGATGGCGCTCCGTACGCCCCGGCGAGCAACGGGAGTTGTAACCCTGGCCCGTTTAGCAACGGTAATTGCCCGGGGTACGTTGACACCTACACCTTCAATGCGGGGTTCGGCACACCGGCGGCAGGACTGACCCCATCGTGGTATCCGGAACCGGACTCGCCCACGGACCGCCTACCGTTCGCGCAACTTCCGGCAGACTCAACGGACTCGGTCTACAACAACCAAGCGATCGCGAAGGTCCAGTACACGCACTCGATGGGGGATAACGCGTACGCCCGCGTGATGGGCTACACGTTCTTCTCTGACTGGAACCTCGCCGGCGCCTCAACGAGTCTGGCCTACCTGTACGGCTTTCCCGCAGGCTGCTGCGCGAACAATTACTTGCTCGGCACGCATACCTACGGCGGCGAATTCCAATTCAGCGATCAGATCAACGACAAGAACCTGCTTCAATTCACGGTGAACCAGACCAACGCCAACGTGATGCGTGACAACAACGTCACCAATATCACGTCGGGCGTGCCTTACGGAATCATTTCGAAGGGTGCAAACGGCCAGTTCACGTGCTGGGATAACGCCGCCGGAACCATCGGCGCCGCAAATCCCGGCGCTGAAGCACCGAACGGATCGATCCCTTGCTATTTGGTTGGACAGGGGTGCGGCGTCTACACGGCGGGACCGAATGCCGGCAACCCGATTAGCTGTAACGCGTCGAATCAAGAATATCTGTCCGGTGGTGCGGCCATCAATCCAGCCACGGGCTGGGCGTTCCCGACGGTTTCGCCGGGTGCGGCAGCAGCCGGCGCCAACCTCGAAACACTCTGGGACGGTCCGGAGAACGCGTCCTACAATACGGTGGATCCGAAATTCACCAACATCTCGCTGAGCGATCAATGGCGGCCGAGCGATCGTTGGCTGGTAAATGCGGCGGTACGCTATGAGAGTTACACCTACGACATGCCCGACAGCACAACGCTCGGCGATCAGTTCTATGCGCAAGAAGCAGCGAACTCTTTCTGCTACGCGACGTCTGGGGCAAACATCGGCGGCACGGCGGTCGGACAAGGTGCGTATACTTTGCCGCTGCTTCCGGGTCAGCCACCTCCCGCAAACCCGGTCGAAACATACCAGGATTGCAACGCATATATCTCAACCCAAACGGGTGAAACCGCTGT
The DNA here is from genome assembly GCA_050015295.1 of Candidatus Aquilonibacter sp. Taxonomy (GTDB): domain Bacteria; phylum Vulcanimicrobiota; class Vulcanimicrobiia; order Vulcanimicrobiales; family Vulcanimicrobiaceae; genus Aquilonibacter. The sequence goes on from JBEKBR010000022.1 coordinate 50,697, forward strand.
CGGCTTCGTGCATCCCAATGGCACGACGCAGGACGGCGTTGCCGCGCCATCGTTTGTGGCCACGTCGCCGAGCTCGTACAACCTCAACTACTGGTCGGCGCGTCTGTCATCGACCTACACCGAGTCGCCTGACACGGTCTGGCGCGTTTCGGCCGGCCGCTTCATCGAGCCGCCAATTTCGGCCTCGCTGCAGTACCTCAACAGCTCGGGCGACAACATCGGCCAGTGGGCCAACTTCATGGATCTGGGCTTCTTCTCGCCGTTCCACAACGTGCCGGCGCAAACGTCGGGTCAGTATGACCTCTCGCTCGAGCGGCATATTCGTGGAACGGATATGAGCTTCAAGGTCACCCCGTTCTACAACCTCACCAACGGCTACCAGGAGCAGTCATTCATCGGACCCGGCTATGTAACGCAGGTTCCGGTGGGGCGCTTCCGCAGCATGGGCGTGGAAGGCGCGTTCACCAAGGGTGACTTCTCGAAGAATGGTCTCTCGGGAATGCTCTCCCTAACGTACACCAAAGCTCAAGTACAATACCAATCGGGTCTGGTGAACAATCTGGGTGCGAACCAGATCGGTTACTACAACAGCGCGATCCAAAACTACAACGCGTTGGCCAAGGGCGGACCGCAGAACTACAACTGCTTCACGCTCGCGAATGGTACGGCACTCACTGCCGGAACGGGCGTCGGCACGCCGGGCGTGGCGGCGACTTGCGGCGCCGGTCAAGTCACCAATCCGTACTTCAACGCACCGGCGCAAGGCCTGCTGGATCCCAACGGCTGGTACGCGCCGGCAAGCGATGTTGCGCTTCCGGGCGTCAATACGGACCTCGGACTGTACGACATCCCATGGGTCACGGCGTTGATCGTCAACTGGCGTCACGACAAGTTCGCGGTGACCCCGAGCATACAGCTCGCTACAGGCGCTTCATACGGCTCGCCGTTCACGGTTCAGGGTGTCGATCCGCGCCTGTGCACCGCGGTCGACTTGTCGCCGGGCGCCGGCAACGATCAGTGCGCATATACGTCGGTGATCGGACAAGGCAACACCGCGACCGGGTTGTTGTACATCCCGAACCCGGAAACCGGCTCGTTCGACAACATCGGACAGTACCACAACCCGAACATCATGGTGGGGAATATCGCGTTTACGTACGATCTCTCACCGCGGATCACGGTGAACCTCACCGTTGCCAACGTATTCCACACCTGCTTCGGCGGCTCGAAGGAACCGTGGACAACGGCCTATCCGCCGAGTAGCAACATCTGCTCGTACGGCGCGAACAGCTTCTACGTCTCGAACTACCAGTTCGGCGCCGGCTTCGCGACCCCGGGCAACCCGGCATCATACAGCGCTGCCGCAAACGGCACCTCGGTACAACCGTGGCAGTTGCAACCGTATGCTCCGGGTACTGGAACGGCGGCGGGCGTTATTCCGCCGCCGATCAACGCCTACCTCACGTTCAACGTCAAGCTCTAAACGCTAGAGCACCGAAGAGAGGGCGCCGGATTCCCATCCGGCGCCCTCTTCTTTTAGCGCCGTAAAAACAGACCGGTTGCCGACGCAAGCATCAGCGCGATAAACAAGCTACGCAGTACGCGCTCCGGCAACCGCTTTGCAAGCGTGACGCCGTGCGGCACCGCAAACGCGCCGCCGGCCGCAAGCGCAATCCCCGGGATCCAATCAACGTCGTGTGCACCTGCGTAGGTGATGATGCTCACGACGGTGCCCGGAGCAACCAACGCGAGGCCCATGCCCTGCGCGGCTACGTGCGAGAGGTCGAAGAGCGCCGACATCGCGGGGACCGCGAAAACTGCACCACCGACACTGAAAAATCCCGAGAGCGTTCCGCCGATCGCTCCCACGATGCCGGCAATCGGCCATGGGGCCGGGCGCGGCGCTTGCAACCCTTGGGGACCAAAGGTGCGCCACGCCATCATCGTGGCGATTGCCACGATAAAGATGGCAAATGCGATGCGCAACGGCGCGCTCGGCAGATGGGTTGCCACGCGCGCACCAAGATACGTAAACGGCACGGCCGAGATCGCCAGCGTGAGACCCAATCGCGCATTCATCCCGACCTTTTGAATGTAATGCCACAAGCCAAGCAGCACATTGGGCACGATCATCACCAGCGCCGTACCTTGCGCAACTTGCTCCGCGTACCCAAAGAAGACGCCCAGCACCGGAATCGCGATCAACCCGCCGCCGATACCAAAAAGACCACCTAGGTATCCAAAAACAAGACCGAGCAACAGATAGATAAGAACGCTGAGCAGCATGGGCGTGATTATAGAACAATTTATCGATCCTTGATGTCGTTTTGATCGAGATTTGGTTCGCTGCTGCCGGGAAAGTCGCACCGGGCATAACAGTGCAGGCGCACGCTGGAACCACTATGCGAAACCTACATATATTACGGCCGATTGGAACGATTGCGCTGTGCGCGACGCTCGGCGTCACGCTGCTTGGCGCAGACCTCGGTGATGCCACGACTCCGGCAGACTCACAATTCGCACACTCCGCGATGGGCGTGCTGTTGCAGAGCGTTTCGAACGCGAACGCCGCTGAATCATCCGGCAACGACCACGTGAAAGCCGTTGCTTCGAGCGTGCAAAGCGACGAGATCGCGATCGGCAGTCAGCTTGCGTCGCTCTCGTCGTACTACGGCATCACGCTCTCGACCGAGGCGCCGAAGGCGACCACCGACGGATCCGGCTACGTGGCCGACCAAGCGCACCAGTTGCAGACGCTAATCGTCCTCTTCCAGCAAGAGAAAGATGGCGGCGGCGGCTCGCAACTACGCGCGTTTGCCGGGCAGTCGCTCCCGATCCTCGAGAAGGATCTGCAGGCCGTTCAGGGCTCCTAGCAGCGGTCACAGACCCTTGCGGTCGCGCGTCGAACCCTGGATTGAGTTGGAGGGGGTTCGGCGCATGATGCGACGGTTGGTAATGCTCGGGCTGGCACTCGCGTTGTGCGGATTTTCCATTGGCACGCCGATCGCGAGCTTTGACGGCGCAACGCAGTGGCTGAATAGTTCCGCGTTGACACCCGCCGATCTTCACGGCAAGGTCGTTCTGGTTGACTTTTGGGAATATACGTGCCTGAACTGCCTGCGCACGCTCCCGTACCTGCGCGAGTGGTACAAACGTTACCGCAATGACGGCTTGGTCATCGTTGGCGTGCATACGCCCGAGTTCGGATTCTCGGGTGAAGCGTCGCAAGTCGATAGCAATGCCAAGCGGCTCGACGTGACGTGGCCGATCGCGCTCGATGACAACCGCACCGTCTGGAATCATTTCGGCGTCAACGTATGGCCAACGGAACTGCTCTACGATCAGAACGGGCATCTCGTCGAAGCGCAGGTCGGCGAGGGCAACTATCCATACACCGAATCGAAGATTCAGGCGCTGCTCAAAGCCGCGAATCCCTCGCTCTCGCTCCCACCCTTGATGGCGCTCCTTCCGCAAGACAGCTACGACAAGCCGGGCGCCGTGTGCTATCCGCAGACCGGCGAAGTCTTGGTGTCGCATCGCCCGATCGCCGATCCGCCCGCCTTCGGCGGCGATCCTTCGACCGATCTCTCGTACCACGACAAGGGCAGCCATCACGACGGTGACATCTATCTCGATGGCTATTGGAAGGCGACGCGCGAGGCCGTGGTCTTCGGCGGCGGAAGCGGCTATTTCGCGATGACCTATCACGCGATTGAGGTCACCGCCGTGCTGACCCCGAGCAAAGGCACGACACGGGTAAACGTAACGCAAGACGGCCAGCCGCTACCGCACGATGACGCCGGCTCCGACATTCACTACGACGCGACTGGCGCGTCCTACGTCGACGTCGACGCATCCCGTTCGTATCACCTCGTCGAGAATAAGACGTTCGGGACTCACGACCTGCACTTGTACCCGCAAGCCTACGGGCTGGGCGTCTACGACGTGGACTTTGAGTCGTGCGAGGTCCCGGGCGCGCACTAACGCGAACTCCCGCGGGTGCGAAAGTTCTTCCTCGGCCTCATTGCCGGCGCGAGCGCCGGCTACATCGCCCTTCGCGCGGTTCAAGCGGTGGCGCTCGCGCGGAACGCGCCGCCGGTGATTTCGAGCGATGCTGCCGCCGCCTACGGCCGCGAGCGACGGGCGTTAGCCGTCGCCGGCATGCTGCGCTCGACGCTTTCGACTTTTGCCTTCGCCTACGGGCCGCTCGCTCCGCGAATCGAGCGCGGGCTCGAGACGCTACCGCGCTGGCTGCAGCCCGGCATTTACTTTAGCGCGCTCACACTGGCATCGAGCGTGCTCGAACTGCCGGTCACGCTTGTCGAAGATTACGCCGTCGAGCGCCGATACGGTTTGAGCGACCAAACGGCATCCGCGTTTCTGATTGATTGGAGTAAGGGTACCGCGATTTCGTCGGTGCTCGCCGGCGGTCTTGCACTCTTGGGCGGCGTTGCGGTTCGGCGCTTTCGCGCCTCGTGGCCGATCGTCGCGGCGCTCGGGATGCTGCCACTATTCGTTCTTGCCAACCTCATCGTGCCGCTCTACATCTTGCCGCTCTTCAATCGCTTTGAGCCGCTCCGTGGACCGCTGGAAGTGCGGCTGCGCGCGCTCGCCGCGCGATTCAGCGTCGGCGATGCCGAGATCTTGCGCATGGACATGAGCCGTCAAACCAAGAAGGCGAACGCATTTGTCGCCGGCATCGGTTCGACCCATCGCATCGTCCTCGGCGACACACTCATCGACGCGTTTGAGCCGGACGAGGTTGAATTTGTCGTCGCGCACGAGCTTGGGCACTACGTCTCGCGCGACACGTGGCGCATGATCGCACTCGCCGAGGTGGTAACGGCAGCACTCCTAGGCCTTGTCGGCGTTCGCTTGCGCGACGATGGCTCGCGCGATAGCGTCTTGTTGCTGCGCATCGCCGCGTGGCTCGGCGCAGGCACGATGGCGATTCGCCCCGCGATCAACGCCTATTCACGCTCGCGGGAATGGGCGGCAGATCGATTCGCGCTCGCGACGACCGCCGATCCGCGCAGCGGCGCCGCAGCCTTCCGCCGTTTGCGCGATCAAAATCTAGCGGAAGAGGAACCGCCGGCGTGGTACGAGTTCCTCTTTGCCTCACACCCCAGTTTGGGCAAGCGCATCGAGGCGCTTGAGTCCGCCGGCGCTACAGCACAAGCTCCATAAACGTCGGGCACAGATACGTCACCGCGTCGACGTACGGGCCGCATTCCACAAAGCCGTACGAACGATAGAATCTGTATGCCGCGGCGAGTCGCTCGCGATCGGTATCCAGCACGATTCGTGTATAGCCCCGCTTGCGCGCAACCGCAACGAGATCGTCGATGAGCGCGCGTGCGATGCCGTGCTGTCGAAATGCCGGGCGCACGTACAGGCGCTTGACGATCGCGGTCGCGGCGTCGCGTTCATCGAGAGCTACGCAGCCACACGGCTGCCCGTCGAGCGACGCCAGGAACACGACACGAAACGGCTCGAGCGACCCGTGCTGCAGATCTTCGGGTAGACTCGTCTCATACTCGGCAAGCAGGTCAAAAAACGCGGAGGACGCTTCGTGGTGAATCTCAATGTGCGGCATCGATCGTGCTTCTCCGCGTAGCAAAGTATACCGCCGCTCCGGCTGCGACAACCACCGCGCTCACGCCGATTGCGAGCCCGCCCGCGCTACAAAAAATGTAGATCCACCCCACCAGCGCGACAAGCGCCGGAAGCGGATAGAGCCACATCCGGTACGGCGCGCGAACGCCGGCCGCCCGCATTACGAAAAGCGCGGCGATCTGGGCAATCGACTGTACGAGCACGATGAAGGCGGTGAGCGCGCTGATGACCTGGTCGAGGGTAAAGAAGCAGGCGATGAGTGCGATCCCCCCCATCACGAGCAACGACACATCAGGAAACCGGTGACGCGCGTGCAGGTGCGCGAACGGACGAAGAAAGAGCCCGTCGGCGGCAGCTGCGAACGGAATACGCGATGCCGATAGCAACACACCATACACCGAAGCGAAGGCCGTAATGAGAATGAGCACCGTGACGCCCATTGCCGCAGGCGCGCCGAACGCGCGGGCGACGATCGCCGAGGCTAGGTGCTGGCCAAGCGGCGGCAGCGTGCCGTCGGCGAGCGGCACGAAGCTCTGCCACGGGATCGCGCCGAGCACTCCGGTCTGCGTCGTGATGTACAACACGGCGACGAGCACGATCGAGATGCCGATCGATCGCGGCAGCGTGCGCTGCGGTTCGATAACTTCGTCCCCGATCGTGTTGGCCGCATTGTAGCCAATGTAGTCGTACATCGCGATCACGAGCGCAGAACCAAGTCCGGCGCGCAGACCGCCCCAGAGCGAATCGCCCGGGGCAAGCGTCAACGCTACATGCGGAGACCAGTGGACGAATGCCGCGCCGGCAACGCAGACCAACGTAAGCACCGACACGGTGCCGAGCATCACGCTCACCCGTTCGATGGTTTTGATGCCGCGATAGAGCGCGAACAATGTGACGAGACCGACTGCGACGGCAAGCAGCTTGAGGGCAATCGGCGAGGCAGCAAGCGCCGGCACGAGGTAGCCGGCGTAGTTCGCGAACCCGATGTAACCGCTGGCCAGCGTGAGCGGAACGATGAAGATTGTTCCCCACACGAAGAGAAACGCCGGAAGCGACCCCGCCGGCGTGCGCTGCAAAATTGCGAGCAGATAGCCGTACGTTCCACCGGAGCGCGGGTACGCCGAGCCGAGTTCGGCCCACACCAAGCCGTCGCAGAGCGCGAGCAGCGCCCCCAAAAACCAGCCGATCAGCGAGAGCGGGCCGTGCAATGCGCCGAGCACGAGCGGGATCGTGATCAACGGACCGATCCCGATCATCGAAATGACATTCACCGCCACCGCGCCGAGCAAACCGACGCCGCGAACGAGCGTTGGGCGCTCGGAATTCATTCGCTGACGATCGCCTTGGTGAGACCGCGCGGGTTATCGCTGTTGATGCCGCGCGCTCGCGCAACGTAGAGCGCAAGCAACTGCACCGTTACCAGCCAACCGAGCGTGTTGTAGGCATCCTCGACTGCGGGCCCAAGCATCGCGATCCCATCGACGGTCGTGGACCCGATGACGTAACGCAGCGCCCCGCTCTTGCGCGCTTCGCGCAATGGCCGGCCGACGATCTCCAGCGCGTCGCGATCCATGATGCCCAGGACAACGCTCGATGCGTCGATCATCGCCGCGCTGCCGTGGCGAAACTCGCCGGCTTCGAAGCCCTCCGCATGCAGATAGGTGGCCTCCTTGAATTTCAGCGCGGCTTCGCGCGCGATCGGCGCGCCGTAGTCGGTGCCAAGCACCATCACATCGTGGCGCGCCGCGATCGCGACCGACGCGCGCACGACCGGATCGACGCCCGAACCGCCGAGCCAGGCCCCGATCGTCTGCGCGGTATGAATCAGCACGTCCGCATCGCGCGAGTGTTCGCCCGCCACCAGCGATGCTGCCCCCAGCAGAATCGCGATCGTACACGACACGCTCTTCGTCGCGGGGATCGCTTCTTCGGGACCGGCGCCGATGTCGATGGTCATGCCGGCGCGCGCGGCGAGCGGCGAATCTATCGTGTTCGTCAGCGCGATGGTGCGCGATGGTTGCAGCGCATCGAGTGCGCGAAGCACATCGCTCGAACGGCCGCTCTGCGAAATAGCCACGACGACGCGATGCTGATAGGCTTTGGCGTCGCCTTGCGCCTCGGTCGCAGCCACGGCGTGAGCGGTGACACCGCGCCGGCGTAGCGCAATCGCTCCGAGTTGCGCGGCAAAGAGCGAACTGCCGCTTCCGACCAACACGATCTCGCCCTCGAGTGCCGCTGCGAGTCGCGCTGCGGCGTCGGAGCGCGCGATGCGCACCCAGGCTTCCGGCTGTTCGCGAATCTCCCGCTCGAAGTGCGTGCCCAACTCCATCCAGCAGGATATCGTTGGCCGGATCGCCGAGGGCCTGCGCATGGCCGGATTTGTCCGCTTTACGACCGCCTGTGACCTCGCAATACCCTGAATTTTCGCCTAACATCGAGACAGAGGAGAGATAGCGATTTTATGGCTGGTTCCGACCACATTCCGAACGCGCTGCTGGTTATCGATATCCAGGATTCGTTCAAGGCGCTGCCGCGCTGGCAGCAACGCAACAATCCGGACTTCGAAGCGAACGTGCTGCAGCTAATCGACGGCTTCCGCGTTGCGCAAGAACCCGTGTTCTACTTCCTGCACAGCGATAACGACGAGCACTTCTCGGTGAGCAGTCCTTACTACCGCTTAATGGACTTCCTTGCGCCGCTCGCGAACGAGCCCTTAATCCATAAAACGTCGCGCAACTGCTTCACGAGCACGAACCTGTTGCAGCAGTTGCTCGAGCGACGCGTGGGCCGCGTGACGATCAGCGGGATCCAAACCGAACAATGTTGCGAAACGACCGCGCGCGTCGCGGCCGATTTGGGCTTCGACGTCGACTTCGTCACGGAAGCGACGTTGACGTTTCCAATTCCAAGGACACTGGATCCGGGCAGTGAGGTCTTGCCCGTCGACGAAGTGGTCGAACGCACCGAATACGCGTTACGGCGTCGCTTCGCGCGAATCTGCTCGGTCGCAGAGGCGCTCGCGTGATGCGACGCGTCATCATTGCCGTTCCGGCGGGGGTAGAGATCCTCGATCTCGCCGGACCGATGCAGGTCTTCTATGAGGCGGCTTCGGCCGGCGCACCCTACCGTGTCAGTCTCGTCGCGGATGCTGAGCGCATCGAGAGCGAACAGGGCGTCGGGCTCTGCGGATTGCAGCCGCTTCCCAAGGACACCGGCTCCGGCGACCTGATCATCGTACCGGGCAGCACGGCGCTGCGTCGCAGCGTCCTCGCGCGCGACCGGAACTTCAAAGCGCTGACGACCTGGCTGCGCGCATCCTACGACGCGGGCGCAACCGTGACGTCAGTTTGCGTCGGCGCGTTCGCGCTGGCCGCGGCCGGTCTATTGGACGGACGCACAGCGACGACGCATTGGAAGCGCGTCGACGAGCTTGCGCGCGCGTTTCCGCGCGTGCGGGTCGAACCCAATCGGCTCTACGTGATCGACGGGCGCATCGCGACCAGCGCGGGTGTTGCATCGGGTGTCGACCTCGCGCTTGCGCTGGTGGAACGCGATTGCGGCTCGCGCATCGCCGCCCTCGCGGCGCGCGAGATGGTGGTCACCGCACGCCGGGCGGGTACACATGAACAGCTCAGCCCGTTCTTTACGCTGCGCGATCATACGTTTGCCGAGGTGCATCGCGTCCAAGACTGGCTCGTCGAACACGCCGGCGAACCGTTCACGCTGGCATCGCTCGCGTCACTGGCAGGCGTGAGTGAACGCTCGCTGACGCGTCAGTTCCGCGCAGCGACGGGCGCCAGCGTCAAATCCTACGCGACCAAATTACGGTTGGAGCACGCGCGGGCACTGCTGCGCGATCGCACGCTGTCGGTGCAGTCGGTCGCCGAGCGCAGCGGCTTCGCGGACGCGCGACAACTGCGCCGCCTGTGGCGCAGCCACTTTGCAAACTCGCCCTCAGCGGAGCGTTAGGGCGACAATACTGGGGATGGGCGCGTGCCGAGCCAGGTGGCGAGATCGGTCTTGGCCGTGACGTAACTGCCGGTGTTGAGCTCTTCGCGGAATTCGCCGAAGAGTCCGAACGCCTCGGCGAACGCATCGTGCTTGTGAATCGATTCGTAGTTGACTTGGCTTGCGAAGACGAACGTGTCGTCGCCCAAATCGGCGTACATATCGAGCGAACGCGCGAGAATTCCGCGCAC